>NZ_JBEYZH010000002.1:0-776823 GCF_040645975.1 Streptomyces sp. NPDC046557 | reverse complement strand
CGTAGACGGCTACGCTCGCGATCCCGGCATCCCGGCAGGCACGGGCAACGCGGACAGCGATTTCGCCACGGTTGGCGATGAGCACCTTGCGCACGATGGCTTCCTCCTAGAAACAAGCTGAGTTTAGGGACAGCTGACACGGCCTTTCGACCCCTATCCGCAGGTGAGCTTCCCCACACGGAGCGTGATAGCGAGGCTTGCCCGAGCCCAGAAACCCTTGTGTCGCCCCAGGTCAGGGAGATCCCCGACTGCACAGTAACCCCGTGGCACGGCACAGGTCTCTGTTCGCCGGGTCAGCGGCCCCTGCTGAATCTTTGTGGAGTCCCTACGAACGGCCTATGCATTCTTTGCGTGAGAGCCGTCACGCCGACCCCTCCGTAACGAAGCTGCCCCACCCCTTGTCCGGGCGTTTACCGGTGAGTAGCCTCCAGGCGTCGAACACGCTTGTGGCTTCTGGGGGATGGAGGGCGTCGGTGCTGCGCAGACTCGTGGCCGGTCTGGCCGCGATCGTGCTCGTCGTGGAAGCGGCGGTGCTCGTGCTCGTGCACGTCGTGCTGGGCAAGACGACGCAGAGCCAGTCCATGTCCATCGCCGGCAGCGATCCGGAGCTGATGGCCAAGGCGACCTACGGCCTCGGCGCGGCGATGGGCGCCTTCCTGCTGTTCTGCGCCGTCCTGCTCGCCGTCATCGGCGTACGGGACCGCGCGCCCGGCCGCTTGGCCCGCGTCGTCCTGGTGGTCTGCGCCGTCACCCACGGGGTGCTCGGCGCGCTCGCCCTAGGGCTGGTGGGTTGGGGCGCTTTCGCCGTCCTGATGGTGATCCTGTGCCTGCTCGTGCTGACCCTGGTGCTCTACCCCGGGCCGCAGGAGGTCCGGGACGCGCCGCCGCCGGGCTTCAAGGAGTTCACGCCCACAAATCCGTGATCGACACGCCCAGTTCGCCCAGCAGGGAGCGCAGCAGGGGCAGGGAGATGCCGATCACGTTGCCGTGGTCACCGTCGATCCCGTCGACGAAGGGCGCCGACAGCCCGTCCAGGGTGAAGGCACCCGCCACGTGCAGCGGCTCGCCGCTGGCCACGTACGCGGCCACCTCCGCGTCCGTCGGCTCGCCGAAGCGGACCGTCGTGGACGCCGTGGCCGACACCTGACGGCCGCTCGCCGTGTCGATCACGCAGTGCCCGGTGCGCAGCACCCCGGCCCGGCCCCGCATGGCCTTCCAGCGGGCCGTGGCCTCCTCGGCGTCGGCCGGCTTGCCCAGTGCCTCACCGTCGAGCTCGAGTACGGAGTCACAGCCGATCACCAGCGCCCCCGCGGCCTCGTCCAAGGCCGCGACCACCCCGGCCTTCGCCTCGGCCAGCGCCAAAGCCAGTTCGGACGGGGTGTCGGCGCTCAGCGCGTCCTCGTCGAAACCGCTGACGATCACGTGCGGGGCGAGCCCGGCCTGACGCAGCAGGTTCAGCCGGGCGGGCGAAGCGGAGGCGAGGACGACGGAGCGGGGTGCGGCAGCAGTCATAGCGGCCATCGTAGGGGGCCGGCGGGCGGGCACACAGGCGGCTCAGAAGGGGGCGACGCCCAGGACGTACACCACGACGACCATGGCGACGGCGAGCACCACGATCAGCCGCCGCAGCATCGCTTGCGCGTCGCGCATGTCCTTCGGCGGCTCGTCCTTGGGGTCTGACCAGAGCATGCCCCGATCCTTGCCGCGCGGACGCCGGTGGCGCCTGAGTACGGGTACTCAGGCGCCACCGTCCGTTCACGCCATCTTCGCGACAACAGGGGCCGGCGGTCGGCCTACGCGGGCCAGTACGTACGGCCCCACGCGCGCGGACCCGGTCGCGGCAGCGTCCGCCGCGCCACCCGGGCGGGCGCCGCCCACTCGTCCGGGACCCGGGGCGCGCCCGACGGCATGGACGCCAACGCCGCCGCGCGCGCTCGGACCACCGCCAGTGCGGCGGCCAACTCCTCCGGGGTCGGGTTCCCCTTGACGACCTTGATCACCACAGGACAGACCTCCGGGGTCTAGAGGGGGATGTTGCCGTGCTTCTTCGGGGGCAGGGATTCCCGCTTGGTCCGCAGTTGACGCAGCCCCTTCACCACGTGTGCCCGGGTCTCCGACGGCATGGTCACGGCGTCGACGTACCCGCGCTCGGCGGCGGTGTAGGGGTTCAGCAGGGTGTCCTCGTACTCGGCGATCAGCCGGGCCCGCGTCTCCTCCCCCTCGCCGGCGGCCTCGGCCTCGGCGATCGTCCGGCGGTGCAGGATGTTCACCGCGCCCTGCGCGCCCATGACGGCGATCTGCGCGGTCGGCCACGCCAGGTTCAGGTCCGCGCCGAGGTGCTTGGAGCCCATGACGTCGTACGCGCCGCCGAAGGCCTTGCGGGTGATGACGGTGATCAGGGGAACGGTGGCCTCGGCATAGGCGTAGATCAGCTTCGCGCCGCGCCGGATGATTCCGTTGTACTCCTGGTCGGTACCCGGCAGGAAGCCCGGTACGTCGACGAACGTCAGCACCGGGACGTTGAAGGCGTCGCAGGTCCGCACGAAGCGGGCGGCCTTCTCGGAGGCGTTGATGTCCAGGCAGCCGGCGAACTGCATCGGCTGGTTCGCGACGATGCCCACCGGGTGCCCCTCGACGCGGCCGAAGCCGGTGAGGATGTTCGGCGCGAACAGCGACTGCGTCTCCAGGAACTCGCCGTCGTCGAGCACGTGCTCGATGACGGTGTGCATGTCGTACGGCTGGTTCGCGCTGTCCGGGATCAGAACGTCCAGCTCGCGGTCGAGGTCGGAGACCTCCGTCTCCGCCTCCTCGGGGAACGCGGGCGGCTCGGAGAGGTTGTTGGACGGCAGGTACGCCAGGAGGGACTTGACGTACTCGATGGCGTCCTTCTCGTCCCCGGCCATGTGGTGGGCGACACCCGAGGTGGAGTTGTGGGTGCGCGCGCCGCCGAGCTCCTCGAAACCGACGTCCTCGCCGGTGACCGTCTTGATGACGTCCGGGCCGGTGATGAACATGTGCGAGGTCTGGTCGACCATCACGGTGAAGTCGGTGATGGCGGGGGAGTACACGGCGCCGCCGGCGCACGGGCCCACGACCAGGCTGATCTGCGGGATCACCCCGGAGGCGTGCACGTTGCGGCGGAAGATCTCGCCGTACATGCCGAGGGCGCTGACGCCCTCCTGGATGCGGGCGCCGCCGGAGTCGTTGATGCCGACGACCGGGCAGCCGGTCTTCAGCGCGAAGTCCATCACCTTGATGATCTTCTGGCCGTAGACCTCGCCGAGGGCCCCGCCGAAGACGGTGAAGTCCTGCGAGAACACGGCCACCGGACGGCCGTCGACCGTGCCGTAGCCGGTCACGACGCCGTCGCCGTACGGGCGGGTCCGCTCCAGCCCGAAGCTGGTCGAGCGGTGCCGGGCGAACTCGTCGAACTCGACGAACGACCCCTCGTCCAGGAGCAGGCCGATCCGCTCACGCGCCGTCAGCTTCCCTTTGGCGTGCTGCTTCTCCACCGCCCGCGCGGACCCGGCGTGGGTGGCTTCGTCGATCCGGCGCTGCAGATCCGCGATCTTGCCCGCGGTGGTGTGCATGTCGATCGGCTCTGAGGGTTGTGACATCGGGGCGCGGCTCCCTGCGTGGTGTCAACGGCCTGGTCAAATGGTGGACTGCTGCTGGCTACTCGTGCGTAGCGTATCGGCGGGCATGGCGCTCGGCAGTGCGGCGTTTGACACACCTACTGTGGGTTGCATGACGCCATCAGATGCATCAGGAGCAACTCCCTCGGGAGCTTCCGCGGGCCGGTGGTCCAGCCTGGACCGGCCGCCCCTCAATGTCGCGGCGTTGCGGCGGCACCTCGTCGGGGAGGGGTTGTGGAGTTCGCTGGAGGTGGTCGCGTCCACCGGGTCCACCAACACCGATCTCGCCGCGCGGGCCGGCGAGCTGCCCGAGGGGGCGGTGCTCGTCGCCGAGGAGCAGAGCGCCGGCCGGGGCCGGTTGGACCGGAGCTGGGTCGCGCCCGCCCGGTCCGGGCTGTTCTTCTCAGTGCTGCTCAAGCCCGGGCCGGGCGTGCCCGAGGAGCGGTGGGGGTGGCTGACGCTGCTCGCCGGGGTGGCCACCGCGACCGGGTTGTCCCGGGCCGCGGGTGTGGAGACCGCCCTCAAGTGGCCCAACGACCTGCTGGTCACCGTGGACGGCGAGGAGCGCAAGACGGGCGGCATCCTCGCGGAGCGGGTGCCTGGGGGCCCCTCCCGGGCCGGAGGCTCTGGGGGAGGGGTCGTGGTCGGGATCGGGCTGAACGTCACGCTCACCGAGGACGAGCTGCCGGTGGACACCGCGGGCTCGCTCTCCCTGGCCAAGGCCACCGTCACCGACCGGGAGCCGCTGCTGAAGGCCGTGCTGCGCTCCCTGGAGCAGTGGTACGAGGCGTGGCGCGCGGCCGGCGGCGACCCGGCGGCCAGCGGCCTCCAGGAGACGTACGCGGCGGGCTGCGCGACGTTGGGCCGGCACGTCCGGGCGGAGCTGCCCGGAGGCCGCACGGTCACCGGGACGGCCGAAGCGGTCGACGCGGACGGGCGGCTCGTGATCCGGACCGCGGACGACGAGCGGCTGGCCGTGGGGGCCGGGGACGTGGTCCACCTGAGGTCCGTCCGCTAGCGGCCGGGCGGACCCGTCCGGCCGACGGAGTGGGGAGTGAGCTACGGCACACCTGCCGTATGGTTTTGCTGGCACCTCGCAGCGGTAGCCGGCGGAGATCCGGGCCCTTGCGGTGATCGACCGGTTCGGAAGTCGGAATTGCGTACGGAATGGACAGGAGGCGGCCCTTGACCGTCGACGACCCTACGTCCGGCGCGTCCGGCTCCGGCTCCGGCGCGGGTGGGGCCCAGTCCGGCTCGCACAGCACCCCGATCGGGCGGGACCAGCACACTCCACACCACGAGGTGGACCACACCGTCCAACCGACGGCCGACCCGCTCGCCATCCGCCTGGAGCAGCTGATCCTGGGCGCCGAGCGCCGGTACACCCCCTTCCAGGCGGCCCGTAGCGCCGGCGTCTCGATGGAACTCGCCTCCCGTTTCTGGCGGGCGATGGGCTTCGCGGACATCGGCCAGGCCAAGGCCCTGACGGAGGCGGACGTACTGGCGCTGCGCCGGCTCGCCGGTCTGGTCGAGGCGGGGCTGCTGAGTGAGCCGATGGCGGTGCAGGTCGCGCGGTCCACGGGGCAGACGACCGCCCGGCTGGCGGAGTGGCAGATCGACTCGTTCCTGGAGGGGCTCACTGAGCCGCCGGAGCCGGGCATGACCCGTACCGAGGTGACGTACCCGCTGGTCGAGCTGCTGCTGCCGGAGCTGGAGGAGTTCCTCGTCTACGTGTGGCGGCGCCAGCTGGCGGCGGCGACCGGGCGCGTGGTGCAGGTCGCCGACGACGAGGAGATGGTCGACCGGCGGCTCGCGGTGGGCTTCGCGGACCTGGTGGGCTTCACCCGGCTGACCCGGCGGCTGGAGGAGGAGGAGCTCGGCGAGCTGGTCGAGGCGTTCGAGACGACCTCGGCGGACCTGATCGCCGCACACGGCGGGCGGCTGATCAAGACGCTGGGCGACGAGGTGCTGTACGCGGCGGACGACGCGGCGACGGCGGCGGAGATCGCGCTGCGGCTGATCGAGACGATGGAGGCGGACCCGCAGATGCCGGAGCTGCGGGTCGGGATCGCGTTCGGGACAGTGACGACCCGGATGGGCGATGTCTTCGGGACCACGGTGAACCTGGCGAGCCGGCTGACCTCCATAGCGCCCAAGGACGCGGTGCTGGTGGACGGGGCGATGGCCGAGGAGCTCGGTCGGACGGGGGCCGCGCCGGTCTCCGAGAAGGAGTCGCAGTCGGAGGAGGGCGGCGGTGCGTACCGGTTCGCGCTCCAGCCGATGTGGCAGCGGCCGGTGCGCGGGCTCGGGGTAGTGGAGCCCTGGTCGCTGACGCGGCGGACCCCTAGGATCCCCGGGTAACGTTCGTTAACCGGGAGGGCTGTCCAGTGACGTCGAAGAGCGTGGTGCCGGAGGGCGGGGCGCAGGCCGTCGTGCCGGAGGCCGTGGAGTCGGAGTTCCTGGCCGTGCGGCGGCACGAGGACGGGGTCGTCGAGCTGGTCATGGACCGGCCCAAGGCGATGAACGCGGTGTCGACGGGGATGGCCCGGGCCCTGGGGGACGCGTGTGCGCGGCTGGCGGCGGACGCCTCGGTACGGGTGGTCGTGCTCTCCTCGGCGGTGGAGCGGGCGTTCTGCGTGGGCGCCGACCTCAAGGAGCGCAACGCGATGTCGGACGCCGAGCTGGTACGGCAGCGCCCGACGACGCGGGGTGCCTACGGGGGCGTGCTGGAGCTCCCGATGCCGACGATCGCGGCGGTGCACGGCTTCGCGCTCGGCGGCGGCTTCGAGCTGGCCCTGGCGTGCGACGTGATCGTGGCCGACGAGACGGCGGTGGTCGGCCTGCCGGAGGTGTCGGTCGGGGTGATCCCGGGCGGCGGCGGTACGCAGCTGCTGCCCCGGCGGGTCGGCGCGGCCCGCGCGGCGGAGCTGATCTTCACGGGCCGCCGGGTGGAGGCGCCGGAGGCGCTGGAACTGGGTCTGGTGGACTCGGTGGTCGCGGCGGGGTCGGACCGGGCGGAGGCGCTGGCGCTGGCGGCCCGGATGGCGGCGAACTCGCCGGTCGGGCTGCGCGCGGCGAAGCGGGCGCTGCGGCTGGGCCACGGGATGGACCTGGCGGCAGGGCTGGAGATCGAGGACGCGGCGTGGCGGACGGTGGCGTTCTCCGGGGACCGCGCCGAGGGCGTGGCGGCGTTCAACGAGAAGCGCAAGCCGCGGTGGCCGGGGGTGTAGGGGGTTCCTTCCGGATCTTGATCGGTGGCGAAAAGCGCGGCGATTGTCACCAAATCGGGGTAAAAGTCCCTAACCTGTTGTGATGGGAGTTGACGGGCGGCTTCGGGCCGTCGTGGGCCTCGCGCAGGCCATGGCGGCGGCGTGCGCGCCCCGGGACAGCGTGCGGGCGGCCGCGCGCGGGGCCCGGCTGGCGCTGGACGGGTCGTTCGCTGCCATCTCCGCCTGGGAGCGGGAGCGCGGCCGGCTGCGGGTCCTCGTGAACGAGGGCGAGCGGCGGGCGGGGGAGGAGCAGTTCCCCGAGGACGAGTCGTACCCCGTCCACGAATTCCCCGAGATCACCGAGTTCCTGCACGAGCGCTGGGTGGGCGGCGGCGGGCCGCACGCCTGGGTCGAGGGCGCGAGTGGCGGCCGTCCGGGCCGGCGCGGCGAGGCGCTGCGCCGGCGCGGGCGGGGCACCTGCGTGGTCGCGCCGATCGTGCTCAGCGGCCGGGCCTGGGGCGAGCTGTACGTCGCCCGGGACGAGGGGCTGCCCGACTTCGACGACGACGACGCGGAGTTCGCGACGGTCCTGGCGGCCGTCGTGGCCGCCGGACTGGCGCAGAACGAGCGCCTCGAAGAAGCCCGGCGCCTTGCTTTCACCGACCCGCTGACCGGCCTGGCCAACCGGCGGGCCGTCGACATGCGGCTCGACGAGGCCCTGGAGGAGCACCGGCGCAGCGGGGCCGTGGTGAGCCTGGTGGTGTGCGACCTGAACGGGCTCAAGCGGGTCAACGACACCCTCGGGCACGCGATGGGCGACCGGCTGCTGGAGCGGTTCGGGTCCGTGCTGAGCCTGTGCGGGGCCATACTGCCCGGCGCGCTGGTGGCCAGGCTCGGCGGCGACGAGTTCTGCCTGGTCTGTGTGGGCCCGTCGGCGGACGAGGTGGTGCGGGTGACCGAGGAGGTGTGCCTGCGCGCCGCCGAGCTGGAGCTGGGCGAGGGCGTGGCCTGCGGGGTCGCGTCCACCGGGGACCCGATCGGCGCCGTGAAGTCCTCCCGGCGGCTGTTCCGGCTGGCCGACGCGGCCCAGTACAAGGCGAAGGCCGCCCGCTCGCGGGGGCCCGTGGTGGCCGGGCGGGACAGCGCCGTGGTGCGGCTCGCGGACGCGGCGCAGGCCGGAAGGGGGGAGCGGCGCCGGTTCCGCGGCAGAGCGTAGCCGGCATGTCGGGGCAGTGCGTCGCAGGCTGTAACGACTGCTCCACCAAGTCGCTAGTGACATGAAGAGATTCAGTCCGTAGGCTGCTGAATATGGATATGCACACTGTCGTGGTGGGAACGTCCGGGACCACCGCCGAGGACGTCATCGCCGTCGCCCGCGGCAACGCGCGGGTCGAGCTGTCCGGCGAGGCGCTGGACGCCCTGGCCCGCGCCCGCGAGATCGTCGACGCGCTCGCCGCCAAGCCCGAGCCGGTCTACGGGGTGTCCACCGGGTTCGGCGCCCTCGCCTCCCGGCACATCAGCCCCGAGCTGCGCGCCCAGCTCCAGCGCAACATCGTCCGCTCGCACGCCGCGGGCATGGGACCGCGCGTCGAGCGCGAGGTCGTGCGCGCCCTGATGTTCCTGCGGCTCAAGACCGTGGCCTCCGGCTTCACCGGCGTCCGGCCCTCCGTCGCCCAGACGATGGCCGACGTGCTGAACGCCGGCATCACGCCGGTCGTGCACGAGTACGGCTCCCTCGGCTGCTCCGGAGACCTCGCCCCCCTCTCGCACTGCGCCCTCGCCCTGATGGGCGAAGGCGACGCGGAGGGGCCCGACGGGGTCGTGCGCCCCGCGGGCGAGCTGCTCGCCGAAGCCGGGATCGAGCCCGTCGAGCTGCGCGAGAAGGAGGGCCTGGCCCTCCTCAACGGCACCGACGGCATGCTCGGCATGCTGATCATGGCCCTCGCCGACCTCGGCAAGCTGTACACCTCCGCCGACATCACGGCCGCGCTGACCCTGGAGGCCCTGCTCGGCACCGAGAAGGTCCTCGCGCCCGAGTTGCACGCCATCCGCCCGCACCCCGGCCAGGGCGCCTCCGCCGCCAACATGGCCGCCGTCCTGGAGGGCTCCGGCCTCGTCCGCCACTTCCAGGAGGAGACCGCCCCGCGCGTCCAGGACGCCTACTCGGTGCGCTGCGCCCCGCAGGTCGCCGGCGCGGGCCGCGACACCATGGCGCACGCCGCCCTGGTGGCCTCGCGCGAGCTGGCCTCGGCCGTCGACAACCCCGTGGTGCTCCCGGACGGGCGGGTCGAGTCCAACGGCAACTTCCACGGCGCGCCCGTCGCGTACGTACTGGACTTCCTGGCCATCGCCGCCGCCGACCTGGGCTCCATCGCCGAGCGCCGCACCGACCGGCTGCTCGACAAGAACCGCTCGCACGGCCTGCCGCCGTTCCTGGCGGACGACGCCGGCGTGGACTCCGGTCTGATGATCGCCCAGTACACGCAGGCCGCGCTGGTCAGCGAAATGAAGCGGCTCGCGGTCCCCGCCTCCGCCGACTCGATCCCCTCCTCCGCCATGCAGGAGGACCACGTCTCCATGGGCTGGTCGGCCGCGCGCAAGCTCCGTACCGCGATCGACAACCTGACCCGGATCGTCGCGATCGAGCTGTACGCGGCCACCCGCGCCATCGAACTGCGCCACGGGCTCACCCCCTCGCCGGCGAGCCGGGCCGCCATCGCGGCGGTGCGGGAGGCGGGCGTGGAGGGTCCCGGGCCGGATCGTTTCCTCGCGCCCGACCTGGCCGCCGCCGACGCGTTCGTGCGCTCCGGCGGGCTCGTCGCCGCAGTGGAGACGGTCACCGGTCCGCTCGCCTGAGCGCGATCCCGATGTGGCCTCGGGCCTGATGTGACGTGAGAAGGGCCGCGCCCGGGACTCCCCGGGCGCGGCCCTTCTCGTATGCGGCCGGCGGCCTACTGCGCGCGGGAGCGCCGTACGGAGAAGGCGACGAAGCCCGCCCCCACGCCCAGGCAGAGCGCGCCGCCCATCAGGTAGGGGCTGGTGTCGACGCTGCCGGTGTCGGCGAGCGAGAGGGGCAGGGCGGCGGCGTCCCGGGGCGCCGAGGCGTCCACGACCGTGGCGGTCTCGGAGAGGGTGGCCCGGTTTTCCCGGGCGGGCCGGTTCTGCCTGTCGGGCAGGCCGCGCTGGTCGGACAGGCCGGAGCGGACAGGTGTCTGGTCCGGTGCGGTGGCGTTCGCCGAGGGCACGAACCAGAGGGCGGCGAGGAGGGTGGTCGCTCCGAGAGCGGTGAGCAGCGATCGACGTGCGGACACGGTGCGATCCCCCTTGTGGCAGCAGCGAATTGGCCGTGTGCGCCGATGCTAGTGAAAGGGGCGGGTCGTGGGAAAGTCGAGGCTCGCTCGGGGCTTACTCTCCGTCGTATGAACTCTTCTGACACCTCACGGTACGTACGACTTCGGGTGGATTTGGTCCTTGAAGTGACCGACACCACAGCGCTGACGGGGGCCGCCCTCGCCCACATCAAGGCCGACGAGTTCATGCCGGACGAGGAGCGCGGTCACGCCGAGGCGGCGGTCGGCGAAGACGAGTCGGAGGCGCTTGCCTACCTCGTCGACCCCACCGACCTGGTCGCGGACATCCCCGGCGTGGAACTGGCCCAGGCGTCGTGGAGCAGTGAGCCCGTCGAATACGACCCCGAGTCCATGGAGTGGGACCTGGACGAGGAAGATGGTGACTTCGACGAAGAGGTGACCGACAACGCCTGACCGTGGGCTTGCCCACATCCCAACGGAACGTGGAACCGAAACGGGTCATCCACGCGTTGTCACAACCGTGGGCAGGGGGCATGGCCTCCTGCCCGGTGGGTACTTTCCAGCGGCAGCTGGGGAGGAGCTCGGGGGTTCCGGCAACGATGGAGTGGCGTGTGAGGACGGACAGCAAGCGGCGGAAGAGGTCCCTGGTGGCCATATCCGCCGTCCTCGGTGGCGTACTGGTGCTTTCGGCGTGCAACGGCGGAGGTGACCAGCCCAAGGGCAGCGGGCAGGCGTCGGGCAAGTCGCAGGCCGATGTCGACGCGGCGGCGGCCAAGGACGCTTCGAAGGCGCGAATAGCCATCACGCCCAAGGACGGTGCCACCAACATCGGCCTCAACGACGCCACGAGCGTGACCGTCAGCGACGGCACCCTCACCAAGGTCGAGCTCAAGAGCTCCGACGGCGCGGACGTGCCGGGCAAGATAGCCGCCGACGGCAAGAGCTGGAAGCCGGAGGGCGCCCTCAAGCGCTCCACCAAGTACGCCCTGGCCGCAAGCGCCAAGGACGAGGCGGGTCACGAGGCGCACGAGAACGCCTCCTTCACCACCGTCTCCCCGGAGAACAGCTTCATCGGCTCGTTCGTGCCGGACGAGGGCCAGACCGTCGGCGTGGGCATGCCGGTCTCGATCACCTTCAACAAGCCGATCAAGGACCAGAAGGCCGTCCAGGCGGCCATCAACGTGACCTCCAGCGGCGGCCAGGAAGTCGTCGGCCACTGGTTCGACGCGCAGCGGCTGGACTTCCGCCCGGAGCAGTACTGGCAGGCGAACTCCACCGTCACGCTGAAGCTGGCGCTGGACGGCGTCCAGGGCGCCCCGGGCATCAAGGGCGTCCAGAACAAGACCGTCACCTTCAAGATCGGCCGGAGCCAGGTCTCCACCGTCGACGCGAAGACCAAGAAGATGACGGTCACCCGGGACGGCCAGGTCATCAAGACCATCCCGATCTCGGCGGGCTCCCCGGAGAACCCCACGTACAACGGCCAGATGGTGATCTCCGAGAAGTTCAAGGAGACCCGGATGGACGGCGCCACCGTCGGCTTCAAGAACGGCGAGGGCAAGGGCGAGTACGACATCAAGGACGTCCCGCACGCCATGCGGCTGTCCACCTCGGGCACCTTCATCCACGGCAACTACTGGGGATCGGACTCGATCTTCGGCAACGTGAACACCAGCCACGGCTGTGTCGGCCTGAACGACACCCAGGGTGCGAACGACCCGAACACGGCGGGTGCGTGGTTCTTCGACAACTCGCTCATCGGCGACGTGGTCACCGTCGTCAACTCCCCCGACAAGACCGTCAAGCCGGACAACGGCCTCAACGGGTGGAACATGAGCTGGGCGGAGTGGAAGGCCGGCTCGGCCTCCTGACGTCCGGACATCCGCGCCCTCTCGGGCGCACCGACCCGCGCGAACGGCGGGGAACCCCCACGGGTTCCCCGCCGTTCGGCGTTCTCATCGGACTCTTACCCGCGGCTTAGGGCGGACGCGTTGGCCGTCGCCCACCGGGCCATGGAGGACGCGCCGAGCGGGGACACCGACCTGCTGTTCCTGGACTGGACGGCGCAGCGCGTGCGCGCGGCGCAGCAACTGTTCCTCGACCGGGGCGGGGAGCCGACCACGGTCGCAGCGGTTACCCCGGCGGGGGAGGTCGCGGCGTACACCGTCCTCGTCCTCCCGGACCCTACGGACCCGGCGGGCCCGCGCGGCCTCCAGCACGACACGGTCGTCGTGCCGGCCCACCGCGGCCGTGGGCTCGGCCGCACCGTCAAGCGGGCGATGCTCGCCGACGCGCGGTCGCGCCACCCCGCGCTGCGCGAGATCGACACGACCGTCGCCGACGACAACGCCCCGATGCGGGCGGTCAACGAGGCCCTCGGCTACCGGCGCGAGCGGGCGGCGGCGGTGTTCCGGCTGGGGCTCTGACCCGCTCATGTTCTGACACACCCGTGCTCGGACGCGACGTCACTGGTCGGCGGGCTCGGCCGTCCCCACGGGGTGGGCCGTCCCCACGGGGTGGGCCGGGGCCGGCCCCGCCGCCGACCAGGACGACAGCATGCGCAGCGCATCGGCCGACGGGGAGTCCGGGGCGGCGTGGAAGGTGATCAGGGACTGCTCGGAGTCGTCCGGCAGCGCCAGCGTCTCGAACGCCAGGCTCAAGTCGCCCACCAGGGGATGCCGCAGCCGCTTCACCCCGTGCGTCTTGTCGTCCGCCAGGGTGTGCGCGGCCCACAGCCGTCGGAACTCCTCGCTCTTCACCGACAACTCGCCCACCAGCGCGGAGAGCTGCTCGTCCTCCGGGTGCCGGCCCGCGTACAGGCGCAGGTAGCTCACCACCTGGCAGGCCCGGCACTCCCACTCCGCGTACAGCTCGGCCGTCGCCGGGTCCAGGAACACCATCCGGACCAGGTTCCGCTCCTGCGCCGGCAGCGCGCCGAAGTCACCGAACACCGCCGTCGCCATCCGGTTCCACGCCAGGACGTCCTGCCGCCGGCCCACCAGGTACGCCGGTACGCCCTCCATCGCGTCCAGCAGCACGCGCAGCTCCGGGCGGACCTGCTCGGGGCGCCGCGAGGAACGGCGCCTGCGCGGGCGCGGGCTCGCCAGGTGCGTCAGGTGCGCCGACTCGGTGCCGTCCAGGCGCAGGGCCCGCGCGATGGCGTCCAGTACGTCCGCCGACACGTTCTGCCCGTGCCCCTGCTCCAGCCGCGTGTAGTACGCGACCGACACGCCGGCCAACTGCGCCAGCTCCTCCCGGCGCAGGCCGGGGACCCTGCGGTGGCGTCCGTAGTGGGGCAGGCCCACGTCCTCGGGGCGCAGGCGCGCCCGGCGGGAGCGGAGGAACTCGCCCAGTTCGGCGCGCTGATCAAGCTGGTCCATACCCCCAGTATCACCAGGCCGCCGACCGGCAACCTGACCCCGCCAGTGGTAGGACCGGCAGTCCTATGCACCGCAGGGGGCTGGGTGGCCGCCGCCGCACCGGGCATCGTGGGACGCACCGCACCACGGAACCCCCAGGAGAAGCAGCGCATGTCCGCCACTCAGCACACCCCGCTCACCCAGGTCGCCGCGTACGCCGCCCCCGCCCCCAAGGCTCCGCTGGAGCGCACCACCATCGCCCGCCGCGCGGTCGGCGAGCACGACGTACTCATCGACATCAAGTACTCCGGTATCTGCCACTCCGACATCCACCAGGTCACCGACGGCTGGGGCGAGGGCATCTACCCGATGGTCCCGGGCCACGAGATCGCCGGCGTCGTCACCGAGGTCGGCGCGGGCGTCACCAAGTTCGCGGTCGGCGACCACGTCGGTGTCGGCTGCTTCGTCGACTCCTGCCGCACCTGTGAGTACTGCCTGCGCGGCCAGGAGCAGTTCTGCACCCGGGGCATGACCGGCACGTACAACGCCCTCGGCAAGGACGGGCAGCCCACGTACGGCGGTTACTCCACGCACATCGTCGTCGACGAGAACTACACCGTCCGCATCCCCGACGGCCTCGCCCTCGACGTCGCCGCCCCGCTGCTGTGCGCGGGCATCACCCTTTACTCGCCGCTGCGGCACTGGCAGGCGGGCCCCGGCAAGAAGGTCGCGATCGTCGGCCTCGGCGGCCTCGGGCACATGGGTGTGAAGATCGCGCACGCGCTGGGCGCGGAGGTCACCGTCCTGTCCCAGTCGCTGCGCAAAAAGGAGGACGGGCTGCGGCTGGGCGCCGCCCACTACTACGCGACGAACGACGAGACCACCTTCGAGGAGCTCGCCGGCAGCTTCGACCTGATCGTCTCCACCGTCTCGGCGCCGCTCGCCCTCGACGCGTACCTCGGTCTGCTCAAGGTCGACGGCGCGCTCGTGAACGTCGGCGCCCCGGAGGAGCCGGTCTCGCTGAACCTGTTCTCGGTCATCGGCGGCCGCAAGACCGTCGCCGGCTCCATGATCGGCGGCATCGCCGAGACCCAGGAGATGCTCGACTTCTGCGCCGAGCACGGCCTGGGCGCGGAGATCGAACTCATCGGCGCCGACGGCATCAACGAGGCGTACGAGCGGGTCCAGGCGAGCGACGTCCGCTACCGCTTCGTCATCGACACCTCCACCATCTGACCCGCCCCGCCCGCCCCGCGCCCGCATCACCCGGGCGCGACCGCCGCCGACGGGCTCCCTCAGCCCTCGGCGGCGGCCACGCCGATGGGGCAGGAGACGCCCGTGCCGCCGATGCCGCAGTAGCCGCCGGGGTTCTTGTCCAGGTACTGCTGGTGGTGTGCTTCCGCGGGCCAGAAGGGGCGCCCATCGGCCGGCAGGACGGCCGTGGTGATCTCGCCGTGGCCCGAGGCGGTCAGGACGCGCTGGTAGGCGGCGCGGGAGGACTCGGCTTCCGCCTGCTGGGCGGGGGAGTGGGTGTAGATCGCCGAGCGGTACTGGGTGCCGACGTCGTTGCCCTGGCGGAAGCCCTGGGTGGGGTCGTGGGACTCCCAGAACAGCTTGAGGAGAGTGGCGTAGGAGACCTGCGACGGGTCGAAGACCACCCGGACGACCTCGGTGTGACCGGTCAGGCCCGAGCACACCTCCTCGTACGTCGGGTTCTCCGTGAAACCGCCCTGGTAGCCGGCCAGGGTCGTCCACACCCCCGGGGTCTGCCAGAACTTGCGCTCCGCGCCCCAGAAACAGCCCAGCCCGAAGTCGGCCACCGCGAGGTGCGCGGGGTAGGGACCGGCGAGCGGATTGCCGAGCACGGTGTGCACGGCCGGCACGTCGAAGAGGGGCTGGGGGCGGCCCTTGAGGGCCTCCTCGCGGGTGGGGAGCTCGGGCGTACGGCGGTACGAGAACATGGATTCCCTCCTAGTGGTCTCCGCTCAACGAACGGGGGCGGGCCCGGATTCCCGGCCCCGCCCCTGCCCCGCGTCAGCCCCGCCCCCGTCTCGCGTCAGCCTCGCCGCCGCCCCGCCGGGCGCGTCAGGCCGCCGCCTCCCGGACGCAGAAGTCCCGGGCCCGCAGATACCGGCCCCTGCTGTCGGAGACGTACGTCCACGGCGTCGCTCCGATGTACCCGTCGACGGCACGGAACTGCTCGACGGCCTCCGCGTAGCGGCCCTGCCAGTAGAGGTTCCACGCGAGCACGTGCCGCACCCGGGCCACCCGCCGGTCGGCGGGGTCGGCCGCGGCCACGTCCGCGAGCGCCGCGTCGGTCGCCGCGACGACGTCCGGCCGCTGGTAGAAGACCTCCGGGGCGAGGTCCTCCTCCGCCATCTCGTACTCGACGTACGCGTACAGCGGCAGCAGGGACAGCAGGTCGCCGGGGGCGCCGGACGCCGCGGAAGCCTTCGCGAACGCCTCCGCCACCTCGTGCGAGCCGCGCCACTTGCGGCACCAGTACTGCAGGGCGCCGGTGTGCGCCGACAGGACCTTCGGGTCCCGCTTGACGATCTCCGCCCAGAGTTCCCCGTACCGCTCGTGCGTATAACCGAGCGCCATCGCGACCGGCTGCTCCAGCATGTACGGCACCGGGTCCGCCGGGTCGGCCAGCCGCTGGGCCTCGGCCATCACCTCCTGCGAGGCGGCGATCAGCCGGTGGAAGACGCGGAACTGCTCCTGCGTCGTGTGCTTGGCGCCGAGGGATCCGCGCACCTTCCAGGCCACCGACACCGCCGCGTCCGCGTGCACCGCGGCCGCTCCCGCGTCCTCGGGCCGCTCCGCCCGCCAGGCCAGCAGCCAGGCGTCGTCCTCGGCCGCCGGCCCGGCCAGGACCCCCACGCGCCGGAAACGTTCGTCCCAGTCCTGCCCGGCCGCGTCCAGCCAGGCCGCGCCGGCCTGCCAGTCACCGGCCCGTACGGCGTCCAGCGCGGCCACCTCGCCCGGCGCCGGCGGGGCGCCGCGGTCGGTGTCCAACCGGTCGGCCGGGAGGAACCCGAGAGCGAGCGCCGCGTTCGGGTCAGCGGCGCGGCGCCGGTTGCCCGCGCCGCCGGCCGACCTGCGGGCGCGCAGCATCTTGTAGGCCCCGCTGATCAGCACGATCGCGAGAATGGCGAGACCGATCACGGGGCGGTCACCAGCTTCCGCAGGGGTGCGGTGTCGGGCAGGTCAGCGACGACCGCGTCCAGGGCGGCCTCCAGCCGCTCCTCGAAGTCGCCGGCCGGGTAGCGCAGGGTGGCCGAGTCGGTCCACGACAGTTGCCACCGGGCCTCGTCCCGCGCGGTCAACTCGAACGTGACGAGCTGATTCAGGGCGCGCCGCAGCACCGGCCGGGCGAACTCGCGGGCCGCACGGCCCGTCGCGGACGCCGCTTGCTCCGACTTGGGGAAGCGGTCGGCGATGCGCCAGCGCACCGCCGGGTCCGCGTCCACCGCGTCCAACAGCGACCCCAGGTCCGGCCCGCAGCCCTCGGCGGCCACGGCCTCGCGGATGCCCTGCGCGCCCCGGCCGATGTAGTGGGCCATGCTGTCGTGGACCAGGTCCTCCCAGTCGACCCGCTTCATCGCGAGGGCCTCGGGGGTGAGGACCGCGTGCTCCACGGCCGTCAGCGTGGTCTCGGCGTCGGTGAGCAGCTCCAGCGCCGGGCGGGCCGGCTGCGCGCCGCGGCCGTCGTCCGGCAGGGCCTCGATACGGGCCACCCGCTCGGCGAGCGCCGGGTGGGAGTCGTACGGGGACGTCGGCTCCTGCGGCAGCTCGCGGCGCAGAGCGTCCAACTCCTCGGCGCGGGCGTCGAGCAGGCGGCGCAGGCCGCCGAAGACCTGGCCGGGGGGCGGCAGGAGCCGGGCGCCGACGCCGAGGGTGGCGTACGAGTCCATGTAGAAGTCCTGCGCCGGGCCGATGGCGTTGAGCTCGCGCAGCGCCGAGGCGGTCGAGTCGCGGCCGGCGACGCGCACGGCGGCCAGGTCGGCGGCGAGCTCTTGGCGCCGGGCGCCGGAGAGGGTGGCGCGCTGGTAGAACTTCCCGTACCCGGTGTAGATCGCCGCCATCGCGCGGTACATGGCGCCGTCGCCGGTGGTGTCGATCTCCTTGGCCTTCTTGCCGGCCGCGATCCGCTTCTCGGCCTTCGCCTCCTGCCGGGCGCGCTCCTTGGCGACCTTGGCGTCGGCCCGGTCGTGGAAGTGGCCGATGGTGCGCAGCAACTGGGCGCGGCCACGTGCGATCAGCGGGGTGAGGCGGGTGTCGAGGTTGGCGTAGTGGCCCATCTCGTGGGCGAGCACGGCGCGCAACTGCATCTCGTCCAGACCCGTCATCAGGGGCAGGCCGATGTAGAGGCGGCGGGTGCCGGGCCGCAGCCCGAGGAGCTTGGCGTCCTCGCCGACGGCGGCGTTGACCTCCGCGATCAGCACGATCTCGTCCGGGGCGCGGGTGCCGACCTGTTCGGCGGTCTCCCGCACCGCCCGCCACAGGACCGGTTCCTGTTGTTCGGTGACGCGGACGCCGGGGATGGGCTCACCCTTGGGCGTGCGGAGCATGAACATGCCGCGCACGATCGGGACGGCCAGGACCAGGGACAGCAGCAGGAGCTTGCCGGCTGCCAGTCCGTGCAGGCCGGAGGCGATGACGCCGATGTCGATGCCGGCGAGGACGGCGAGCAGGACGACGCCCAGCAGATAGAAGCCTGCGAGCAGGACGAGGGCGCGTAGAGCGCGCAGTGAAGCGCCCATATGGACAGATTCCCCCACGGGACGAGAGCGGCGCGGACCCGGTCGACGGCGCGCGGCTGTGATGCGTGTACGTGTGCGTGTGTGCCGCGCGCCGGACCGGCGCGGGGTCGCCCCCATCGGTTCGCGGGGGGATCACGACGGGCATCATGGGGCCTGGACGTCACTCAGCGCAACCGTTTACGGCACTGCGGAACATCCGGCCCCGGGCCCGTCCGGTGCCTTCCGGGCGATCGGGGGCGGATCGGTGCGATCGGTGGGGGTGGTCGGGGCGCTGGTGGTGGTAGGGCGGGTGGGGTCAGTGGGGGAGGGTGGCCGGGGAGCCGCCGTTGGCCTCGTAGCCCGCGACCGCCAGGGCCCGGTGGATCGCGTACGCCGCAGCCGGGTCCTGGGCCGTCGACCAGGGCAGGGCGCCCACGTAGCCGTCGACGTGCCGTACCTGTTCCATCGCCTCGGCCCAGCGCTCCATCCCCACGAGGAACCACAGCAGCAGGTGGCGCACGTGCGCGAGCATCGGGTCGTCCGGGCGGGCCGAGGCCACTGCGTACAGCGCCCCCTCCACTGCCCGCGTGACCACCGCGCTGCGCCAGAACGACGACACGAGGATCACCTCGGGCAGGTGCTCGTACACCGCGAACAGCGGCAACGCCGCCAGCAGCGAGCCCTGCGGGGCGCGGGCCGCCGCCGCGTGCGCGAACGCGTCGGCCTTCTCCCGCGAGCCGTGCCACTTCTCGCACCAGTAGTTCAGCGCGGCCAGGTGCGCGCCCATGTGGGTCGGGGCCACGTCGATGACCTTCGCCCACAGCGCGTCGTACTCCGCCTCGGAGTACCGCAGCCCCCGCCCGACCGCCAGCTCCGTGATGTACGGGACCGGGTCCCCCGGAGCGAGCAGCGCCGCCCGGCCGCACGCCTCCCGGGCCTCCTCCAGGATGATCCGGTGGTCGGTGGAGCCCACCCCGCCCGATTGCCGCCACGCCTGCTGCACCAGCAGCTCCGCGTGCACCTGCGCGCCGCCGGCCTCCTTCGGCGCCTCCAGCCGCCACGCCTTGAGCCACTGCGCGCCCTGCCCCGGACGCTCCGCGAGCTCCAGCGCCGCCGCGCCGCCGAACGCCTGGACGCGCTGCCAACGCAGCTCCCCGGCGGCGGGAGTGCCGGCCAGCAGCTGCGAGGCGGCCTGCCAGCCGGCGGTCCGGCGCACGTTCTCCAAGGCGTCCATCAGGTCCGGGTCGGGACCGGGCACCCGAACGTCGAGGTCCTCCTGCCGGTCGAATCCGTAGTTCGCGGGGTCGGCCGCGTCGGGGCTGCCGGGCGCGACCAGCCGGACACCGCCCCGCCTGCGCCGGATGTACGGACCCAGGGCGGCGACGACCAGCCCGACCGCGATCAGGAACCACAGAATCTCCATGGCCCCAGCGAACCAGACGCACCCGCGCGAACGCGAATGCCCTCCGCCTCGGCGGGACACGGCGGCCCGGCCGGGCCGCCGGGCCGGGGAGGACCCGTGGCGCGTGTGGGGCATAGCATCGGCCCATGAGCGACGACAGCCACGAGCACCAGAGCTTCGAGACCCGCGCGATCCACGCGGGCAACACCGCGGACCCGCTGACCGGCGCGGTCGTGCCCCCGATCTACCAGGTGTCCACGTACAAGCAGGACGGCGTCGGCGGCTTGCGCGGCGGCTACGAGTACAGCCGCAGCGCCAACCCGACCCGGTCCGCCCTGGAGGAGAACCTCGCGGCACTGGAGGGCGGCTCGCGCGGCCTCGCCTTCGCGTCCGGGCTCGCCGCCGAGGACTGCCTGCTGCGTACGCTGCTGGCCCCCGGCGACCACGTGGTCATCCCCAACGACGCCTACGGCGGCACCTTCCGCCTCTTCGCGAAGGTCGTCTCCCGCTGGGGCGTCGAGTGGTCGGTGGCCGACACCTCCGACGCCGAGTCCGTCCGCGCGGCGATCACCCCGAAGACCAAGGTCATCTGGGTCGAGACCCCCTCGAACCCGCTGCTCGGCATCACCGACATCGCCATGGTGGCCGACATCGCGCGCACCGCCGGGGCCAAGCTGGTCGTCGACAACACCTTCGCCTCGCCCTACCTCCAGCAGCCGCTGGCCCTGGGCGCCGACGTGGTCGTGCACTCGCTGACGAAGTACATGGGCGGTCACTCCGACGTCGTCGGCGGCGCCCTCGTCACCGCCGACGCGGCGCTGGGCGAGGAACTGGCCTACCACCAGAACGCGATGGGCGCCGTCGCCGGCCCCTTCGACTCCTGGATCGTGCTGCGCGGCATCAAGACCCTCGCCGTCCGCATGGACCGGCACGCCGAGAACGCCGCCAAGATCGTCGAGGTGCTCAAGCGGCACCCGAAGGTCACCAAGGTCCTCTACCCCGGCCTGCCCGAGCACCCCGGCCACGAGATCGCCGCCAAGCAGATGCGCAACTTCGGCGGCATGATCTCCTTCCAGGTCGAGGGTGGCGAGGAGGCGGCGGTCGCCGTCTGCGACCGCGCGAAGCTGTTCACCCTGGGCGAGTCCCTCGGCGGCGTCGAGTCCCTCATCGAGCACCCGGGCCGGATGACGCACGCCTCGGTCGCCGGATCGGCGCTGGAGGTCCCCGCGGACCTCATCCGCCTCTCCGTCGGCATCGAGAACGCCGACGACCTCATCGCGGACCTGACCCAGGCGCTGGGCTAGGACCGAGGCCCCCGCTGTCCGGGCTGTCCGGGTCGCGCCGGGCGGTGGCTACCAGCCCTCCAAGGGCGGGGAGACACCGCTCGGCGGCGTCACCCACGGGCGGGTCAGGACCGCCCACACGGTGAAGGCCGCGGCCGCCGCGAGGAGTACCGCCCAGCCGAACCGCCGCAGCGCCCGGTAGCGGCGCAGCAGCCGGGTTCCGCGGGCCGCGGCAGCCGCCGCCAGCCCGGTCGGCACCGGTGGGTGCGGGCCCTCCAGCAACCGCCTGACCTGCACCTCCTTGGGGTCCGGGAAGCCGCTCACGCCGCGTGCCCGTCGTCGGCAGGCGCGGCGCGCAGCTTCGCGAGGGCACCGGCGCGCAGCGCCTCCACCCGCTCGGGCGGCAGCCCCAGCTGCGCGGCCGTGACCTCCTCCGCGACGCCCTCGTAGACCCGCAGCACCAGCACCAGCCGCTCCTGCGGGCCCAGCCGCGCGAGGACACCGCTGCCACCGGGGTGCCGCCGGGCGGTGCGGGCGTACGCCGAGCAGAGCCGGCGGCGCGTGAACTCGTACGGATCGTCCACGCGGAGTCTGCGCCAGTGCGCGTACGTCCGGGCCAGCGCGCCCGCGAGGAGCCGGCGGGCGGCGGGCGGGTCGGACTCCGGCTCGGCCGTCAGCAGGACCGCGACGTGCAGCAGCCGGCCCGCCGCGCCCGCGACGAACGCCTCGAACTCCGCGAAGGGTCCCGCCCGGTGGTCCACAGCCGCCATGGCCCACATAGTGCGGCCGGGGGGACCACCCGGGTCAAGGGGTGGGACGGGGCCGGATGCGCGCGCTCCCGGCCCGCCGGACTCAGGTCGCCGGGCCGGCGTCCTGGACGGAGGCCATCAGCTCCGACAGCGACACGTTGAACCGGGTCAGCAGCGAGGTGAATGCCTCGCGCTCCTCCTCGGTCCAGTCCCGCGTCACCAGGGCCATCAGCTCGCGCCGTGAGGAACGTACCTCCTCCAGCCGCGCCAGCCCGCGCGGGGACAGCGCCAGCACCACGGCCCGGCCGTCCTCGGGGTGGGAGGTGCGTTTGACCAGGCCGCCGTCGACGAGCGGGGCGACCTGCCGGGTGACGGTGGAGGAATCGATGCCCATGCCGCCCGCGAGCGCCTTGACGCCCATGGGCCCTTCCAGGTCCAGCCGGTTCAGCAGCAGGTAGGCGGCGCGGTCCATCGAGTTGCGGGCCTGGCCCACCCCACCGAGACGGGTCTGCTCCGCGCGGCGGGCGAAGACCGCCACCTGGTGCTGGAGCGCGTCGAGGAGACCGGCTTCGGCGGGCGTTTCGGCCGCCGTGGGCAGGTCGGAACTGGCCGGGATGGAGGGCATGGCCGTGGGCTCTCTTCGCGTGGGTCCGACAAGGATGGGGGACAGAGTACGCGGCCACACGACGGCTCGTACGCCCCGTACGAGATCTGATACGACCCCTGTTTTTTTGGGCTCGGTTCGCCCCCCGGCCTTCGGCCGGGATGTGCCCCCAGGGGCGCTTGCACCTGACTCTGAGGGGCCACGTGCTCATACCGCTCGTTCCTCGCGGTCTCCCGCGCGAGGCCCCTCGTCCGCGGGGCCGCCCCTTCGCCTCACTCGCCCACGCCGGCTCCCGGCCGGGACGCGGGCGCGGGGCGGGCGGGGGCCGGTTCCGGGCTGGCCCCAGGGTTTCGGCTGGGCCGAGGAAGGAGGCGGTGGGGACTTCGGCCCGGGCGCAGGGCGGCCCCAACCCCCAGGCGAGTCGGGCCCCCGGCCCGGGGCCGGTTCCATGGTGGGAGGAGGGCAGGGGCCGACGTCGTCCTTGCGCGCGGGACCGATTCCGGGGCCCCGGGGCTGCGGCCCGGGTCGGCCCGACCCCGCCCGGGAACCGGTTCCGGGCACGGTGTGGGCAGGGGCCGAAGCCGCCGGGGCATGGGGCCGCCCCAGGGCACCCGGGGCCGGGGGTCCGCCCGAACTGCGCCCGGTCCGGGCTCGGAGCGCGCCCGGGCCCCCGTGCCACCCTCGGCCGAACCGCGTCCCGGCCCTCGGCCGAACCGCGTCACGGGCCACCGCGTGGCCAGCCGGCAGGCGTCGCGGCTGGGAGACTGGCCGCATGAACTACCGCGTCCCCCAGCCCGTACCGCAGGTCATCCTCGACGACGTGCGGGGTGCCCAGAAGATGCTGTCGGGCGTCTCGCGGGTGACCCCCATGGAGGGCAGCAGGCACCTTTCGGCGCTCACCGGCTCCCCGGTCCACTTCAAGTGCGAGAACCTCCAGCGGACGGGTTCTTTCAAACTGCGCGGAGCGTACGTGCGCATCGCCGGGCTACGCCCCGAGCAGCGCGCCGCCGGCGTCGTCGCGGCCAGCGCCGGCAACCACGCGCAGGGCGTGGCCCTGGCCTCCTCCCTTCTCGGGGTCCGCTCGACGGTGTTCATGCCCGTCGGGGCGCCACTGCCGAAGGTGGCGGCCACCCGGGAGTACGGCGCCGAGGTACGGCTGCACGGTCAGGTCGTCGACGAGACCCTCGCCGCCGCCCAGGAGTACGCGGACCGTACCGGGGCGGTGTTCATCCACCCCTTCGACCACCGCGACATCATCGCCGGCCAGGGCACGGTCGGCCTGGAGATCCTGGAGCAGTGCCCGGAGGTGCGGACCATCCTGGTGGGCGTCGGCGGCGGCGGACTCGCCGCCGGGATCGCGGTCGCGGTGAAGACGCTGCGCCCGGACGTGCGGGTCGTCGGCGTCCAGGCGGCGGGCGCGGCGGCCTATCCGCCCTCGCTCAAGGCCGGGCACCCGGTGTCGATCGAAAGCCCGGTCACCATGGCGGACGGCATCAAGGTCGGCCGCCCCGGCGATGTCCCCTTCCAGATCATCGGGGAGCTGCTCGACGAGGTCCGTACGGTCTCGGAGGACGCCCTCTCCAGCGCCCTGCTGCTGTGCCTGGAACGGGCCAAGATGGTGGTCGAGCCGGCCGGCTGCAGCCCGGTGGCCGCACTGCTCAGCGAGCCGGAACTGTACGGCGGCGGCCCGGTCGTCGCCGTGCTGTCCGGGGGCAACATCGACCCGCTGCTGCTCCAGCGCATCCTGCGCCACGGCATGGCCGCGGCGGGCCGCTACCTGTCCCTGCGGCTGCGCGTCACGGACCGGCCCGGGGCGCTGGCGGGGCTGCTGGGCGTGCTGTCGGTGGTCGACGCGAACGTGCTCGACGTGAGCCACGTACGGACCGACCCGCGGCTCGGCCTCACGGAGGTGGAGGTCGAGCTGCACCTCGAAACCAAGGGGCCGGAACACTGCGCGGAGGTCGCCCGGTCGCTCCACGGCGCGGGCTACACGGTCATCAGCGGCTGAACCGGCCTACCGGGTCATCGGCGGCCCAGCCGCAATCCCTGGCGTGACGCGATATAGCGCGACGACTTGAACCCGCTCCGCCCCGGTCGACCCCGGGCCGTCCGCACCCCGCGCCCGCGCGAAAGATCCCGGGTCGGAGCCCGCGCTCGGGCGTAGCCGACGGCGCGACCGGTCACTCCCGGACACGCGCGAACGCCCGGCCGGATCATCCGGCCGGGCGTTCGCGGGTACCCCGGGTTTTGAAAGGGGGGTGATCAGCCGGTGAACGGCTTGACGTCGAGGATCTTGACGGCCGCCTTCTTGCCGTTCGGCAGCTCGTACTCGGCGTTCTCGCCGATCGTCTTGCCCATCACGCCCATGCCCAGCGGCGACTGCGGGGAGTACGTCTCGAAGTCCGAGGACGCGTACTCGCGCGAGGCCAACAGGAACTCCATGGTGTCGTCCTCGTCGCCGTCGAAGGCGATCTTGACGAGGGTGCCGGGGGCCACCACGCCGTCGGAGGCGGGCGCGGTGCCGACCTTGGCGTTCTCCAGCAGCTGCGTCAGCTGGCGCACGCGCAGTTCCTGCTTGCCCTGCTCCTCCTTGGCCGCGTGGTAGCCGCCGTTCTCCCGGAGGTCACCCTCCTCGCGCGCGGCCGCGATCTTCGCCGCGATCTCCGTGCGGGCAGGACCAGAGAGGTAGTCCAGCTCCGCCTTCAGCTGGTCGTACGCCGCCTGGGTCAGCCAGGTGACGCTCTCGCTCGTCTGGGTCACGGGTGCTCCTCGTCGGTACAGGGGACTACAAAGCCGCCAGCGGCGGACGAAACCACGAGCCTAACAATTCGGGAAGAAAAGGGGGAGGACACCTTCCGTATGAAGTGTGTCATCGCCGGTCACGGAACCCCCCGCGGACCGGCCGGATCAGTGTGCGGAAGCCGCCTGGCAGCCCACCAGCTCCACCATCGTCGCGCGTCCCGTGGTCTTGAGCGAGACGACCTCGTCCACGCGCGTGTCGCGCTGGGCGAAGGTGAAATCGGCCCGGCCGACCTCGCCGTGATCCTTGTCCTGGGAACTGAGGGTGCACACCCCGGTGACGGAGGCGTCCTTGCGGACTTCCAAGTGGACCTTGACCTCGCTCGCGGACACGATCTGGAACGTGATCACCTGGGCGCTGACGCTCTGCCCGGCCACGTAGTCCCAGCCGATCCAGCCGACGACACCCAGGAGACCGACCCCGAGCACCGAGCCGACGATCTTGAGCTTCCGGTCCGCCCGCTCGTCCGCCGAACGGCCGTACCGGCCCTCGGGCAGTCCCTCGCGCACCGTGCTCATCGACCGATCCTTTCGAGAGGGCCCAGCGGGCCGGGGAGCGGCACCGCCGCCGGATCCCACCCCAGGAATTTTCCGTCCCCCGATTCGGTCACTATAGAAGCCTTCGCCCTGACGAATCACAGAGGATCCTGTCTTGACCGAGCAGCTTCGACTGATGGCCGTCCACGCCCACCCCGACGACGAGTCGAGCAAGGGCGCGGCCACCATGGCCAAGTACGTGTCCGAGGGGGTGCCGGTGCTCGTCGTGACCTGCACCGGTGGCGAGCGCGGCTCGATCCTGAACCCCAAGCTCCAGGGTGACAAGTACATCGAGGAGCACATCCACGAGGTCCGCGCGAAGGAGATGGACGAGGCGCGCGAGATCCTCGGCATCGAACAGGAATGGCTCGGCTACGTCGACTCGGGGCTGCCCGAAGGCGACCCCCTGCCGCCGCTGCCCGAGGGCTGCTTCGCACTCGCCGACGTCGACGAGGCCGCCGGCCGTCTGGTGAAGAAGATCCGCGCCTTCCGGCCGCAGGTGATCACCACGTACGACGAGAACGGCGGGTACCCGCACCCCGACCACATCATGACCCACAAGGTCACGATGGTCGCCTTCGACGGCGCGGCCGACACCGAGAAGTTCCCCGAGGCCGAGTTCGGCCCCGCTTACCAGCCGCAGAAGCTCTACTACAACCAGGGCTTCAACAAGCCGCGCACCATCGCCCTGCACGAGGCGCTGCTCGCGCGGGGCCTGGAATCCCCGTACGGGGAGTGGCTGGAGCGGTGGAAGGAGTTCGAGCGCAAGGAGCGGACGCTCACCACGCACGTCCCGTGCGCCGACTTCTTCGAGATCCGTGACAAGGCCCTCATCGCGCACGCCACGCAGATCGACCCCGACGGTGGCTGGTTCCACGTCCCGATGGAGATCCAGAAGGAGGTCTGGCCCACCGAGGAGTACGAGCTGGCGAAGTCGTTCGTGGACACCACCCTCCCCGAGTCCGACCTCTTCGCGGGCATCCGGGAGAATGCGTAGCCATGAGCGCTATGCAGGCAGCAGTCACCCAGCTCCTTCCGCTGGCCGCCGACACCTTCGACAAGAACAAGGTGACGCCCGGGCTCCTGGGCTTCATCGTGTTCGCCGCCCTCGCCCTCGGGGTGTGGGGCCTGATGAAGTCCATGAGCCGGCACATGGGCCGGGTCGACTTCCAGGAGGCGCCCGAGCCGGCCGCCCCCGCCCCCGACACCCGCACCCCGTAGCGGCCCCGCCGCTGCCGTGACCCCCCGCCCGGTGGGGTCACGGCACGGGCCCGGCGGCGGCCCGGGCGCCGGAGGCCACGGCACTGGCCCGGTACCGGCGCGCGGTCACGGCACTGGCCCGGTACCGGCGCGCGGTCACGGCACGCGGACGCCCATGATCTCCCGCGAGTGCGGGTTCGGCACCAGGCCCAGGCGCCAGCCCTGCCAACCCTCCGCCGGGTCCACGCCCCGCCCCAGGATCACCGCGTACGAGTCCAGGCAGTCCGCCAGCCGCCCGTCCCGCAACGGATGCGGGGCCGCCGCCAGCCGGGCCAGTTCCGCCGCGGCCCCCTGCGGGTCGGCCGGCACCGCGTACGGCAGCAGCGTGCAGCGCAGGAAGCGGGCCCAGTCCTCGCCGCGCAGATCCCCGTACGACACGAACAGTCGCGCCGCCTCCTCACACAGCACCAGCGCCTGCGACAGCCGGGCGTTGCCCGCGTCCACCACCGCCAGCTCCAGACACGTCCACCCCTCGCCGTGCGCCAGCCCGATCCGCCGGAAGTCCGCACGCGCGTCCACCAGCAACTGTCGGGCGTAGCCGGAGTTCAGCAGGTTCCCCGTCTGCGCGGCCCGCTGGTCGCGGGTCACCCGGCCCGAGTGGTGCCTGGCGTACGCCAGCCCGTACACGTCCCGCATCCGCGAGAACATCCCCCGGGCCCGCTCCAGCTCCCGCACCGCCGCGTCCCGCTCGCCGCCCTCCTCCAACGCCTGCCCGAGGTAGTACAGCGTCCACGCCTCGCCCCGCGCGTCCTCCGCCAACCGGTGGCGGGCCAGCGCCTCCCGCAGCCGCTCCAACGCCGCATCCGGCTCCCCGGCCACCACCCGGGCCCGGCCGAGCTGGGTCAGCGCCCACGCCTCGCCGCGATCGTCACGCGTGCGCCCGTACAGCTCCAAGGCCAGGCGCAGCTCCGCCTCCGCCCCCTCCACCGCCCCCAGCCGCAGGTACACCTGCCCCAGCTGGAAATGCGCCCACGCCTCGCCGTGCACGCTCTCGCTGTCCCGGTGCAGCGCCAGCGACCGCTCCAACAGGGACAACGCCTCCGCCAGCAGCCCCCGATCGCGCTCCACCGCCGCCAACGCGTGCAGCCCCCACGCCCGGTCGCCCGCAAGGTCGTCCGCCTCCTGCAAGGTCAACGCCTCCCGGAGCCGGGACGCCGCCTCCGGGAGATTGCCCTGGTGGTGCAGCGTGATCCCGAGCGAGACCAACGCCATGGCCGCACCCGCCTCCTGCCGGGCCTCCATGTACTGGTCGACCACCGACGTCAGGGTGCTACGGGCCTTGTCCAGGTCACCGAGCTGACGCGCCGCGATACCCGTACGCCACTGCACCGAGCGCGCCAGCCGACCGCCCGGGCCGGCCCGACCGCCCTCCACGAACCGCGCCAGCTCGTTGATCTCCCCGAGCCGGTAGAGGTCACCACGCAGCAGACAGAAGTCGCACAGCGCCCCCAGCAGGTCCAGGACCGCCTGCTGGTCGACGTCCTCCGAGTGCCGCAGCGCCGCCGTGATGAAGCTCGACTCGTCGTCCAGCCAGCGCAGCGCCGCGTCCAGCGAGGCGAAGCCGTGACCGCCGAAGTGGTGGGCGCGCGTCGACATCTTCCCGTCGACCATCCGGATCACCGAGTCCGCGAGCTGCGCGTAATTGCGGATCAGCCGCTCGTGCGCCGCCGCGGCCCGAGCCCGGTCCTCGTCCGCCACGAGCCGCGCCGCCGCGTACGCGCGCACCGCGTCGTGCATCCGATACCGCTCCCCGCGCACGTGGTCCAGCAGCCCCGCGTCCGCCAGTTCGCGCAGCAACCGCCCGGCCTCCACCGGGTCGGCGTCGATCAGCGCGGCCGCCGCCGACGGGCCGAGTGAGGCACGCCCCGCCAACGTGAGCCGCCGCAGGAGCCGCCGTCGCTCCTCGGGCAGGCTTTCGTAGGCCGAGGCCAACGCCGCTTCGAGCCCGCCTCCGGACGCCTCCGGCAACCGGCCGAGCGGGGCCGACACCCGCAGCGCGAGCGGCAGACCGGCGCCGAGTTCCAGCACGGCCCCTTCCGTCTCCTCGTCGTACGGGACCCCGCCCGCCGCCTCGACCGCGGCCCGGACCAGCTCCGCGGCCTCCGCCCGGCCCAACCGGGTGACCGGCAACTGGTGCACCCACGCCGCGAGGTCCGCCGGCAGCTCCAGCGGGCCGGACGCCGTCACCAGCACCAGGCTCTCCGAACGCTCCGGAACCAGCGTGCGGACCTGCTCCGGGTCCACCGCGTCGTCCAACACCACCGTCACGGGCTGCCCCCGGAGGTGCTGGTGGTACAGCTCGCCCAGCCTGCGCACCTGCTGCTCCGCCGACGCGCCCTCACGGAACAGCAACTGCTCGCGCGGGGCGCCGAGCCGGTTCAGCAGGTGCAGCAGCGCCTCGCGGGTCGGCAGCGGGGCCTGTCCCGCCTCGGCCGCGCCGCCCCGCAGGTCCACCACGCACGCGCCCCGGAACTGGTCCCGCAGCGCGTGCGCCGCCCGCAGCGCCAAGGCCGTGCGGCCCGAACCCGGCTCGCCGTGCAACACCACCACCACCGGCCGGGTCTCGGTACCGGCCCGGGCCGCCCGCACCCACCGCTCGATCCGGGCCAGCTCCTCCCGCCGCCCCGCGAACACCGCCTCCGATCGCGGGAGCTGCCCGAAGGACTGCTCCAGCGCGTTGCGCCGACGGGCCTGCGCACTGCGGTCCGTACCGCGCAGCACGGGCCCGGCCCCACCGGCGGGCTGCTTGGCGAGCCCGACGACACCGGCCGCCCCGCCCGGGCCGCGCGGGCCGGTGCGCACCGCCGCCGCCACCAACCGCTGCTGCTCCAGGAAGGGACGTATCCCGCGCACCTCCAGCACCGACAGCCAGTGGAGCCGCAACTGCTCGGCGCCGCCCGGCCGCCCCAGGACGCCGGCCCGCCGGTTCGCCGCCGGCAGGTGCAGGGCCGTCACCTTGGCCACCGTCGCCGCGGCCCCGGCGACGCCCGCGACCAGGCCCGCGCCGAGGGCGGTACCCGCCGCCACCCCGAAGGCGAGGTCGGCGCCGGCGGCGGCCGCCGCGGCGACCCCGGTCACCAGCAGGGCGGTGGAGGTGTTCGCCCGCCGGAACGCCTCGGCCAGGGACTCCTCCCCGGCCGCCGCCTCGTCCAGCGCCCGTACGTACGCCTCGTACTCCACGGCGGCGGCAGCGGCGATCCGCTCCAGCGCCTCCCGCCCCCGAGCGAGCAGCGCCGCCTTGTCCACCGGCGCCCCCACCGGCGCCCGCCGCGCCTCCTCCTCCACGGCCCGCTCCAACAGTCGCTCGGCCTCACCGCGATGGCTGTCCCGCATCGGCATCCCCTCAGAGAGCTCCGGCAACGAGCCCCAAGTGTCCTGCGGCACCTCCACGAGTGCGAGCAATCTGAGCTAGATCAGAGGGAGTTGACCCCCCACCCCGCCCACACCCGCATATATCCACGGCCCGGCCCGACCGGGTGACGGGACGAACACCGGCCGGGTGACCTCGCGCCGGTGCCCTCGCCCGGAGGGGTCGGTCACGGCTGCGTCGTCGTCGCGACGTACACGGACAACGCACGCAACGCGACCAAGGACGACCGCGAGCGCCCGGCCTTCGAGCACCTGCTCGCGGACCTCCATCGCGGCCACGCCTTCACCGCCGGGCCCCTGCCGGGTGTCGTCGCCGTCGCCGACGACCGGCTCTACCGCAGGCCCGAGGACCTCATCCGCTTCATGGCGGCGCTGACGGCGAACACGGGGCGGGTGTACGTCGACCGGGACGGCCTGCGAGATCCGTACAGCAAGGAAGGAACCCTGGCGGCGGCCGGAGCCCTCGAAGGAGCTTCGGCCGAGGAGCGGATGCGCAGTCGCCGGGTGCGGGACTGGCACTGGTCGCGAGCCATGGACGGAAGGTGATCGTCTCGGTCTTCAGCTGCCTGGTGATCAAGCCGGGCAGGAAGGGGAACCGGATCTGGGACTACGGGCGCGGGGTACCGGTATGGAAATGGGTCGATCATGTACGTGCCGCTGATGTGGTGGCCTGATGGCCCCGTCGCCGGCCGCGGCGCGCCCCGTGAGGCAGGATTGGCCTCATGTCGAACCGCCTCGCGCACGAGACCTCTCCGTACCTCCTCCAGCACGCCGACAACCCCGTCGACTGGTGGCCCTGGTGCCCTGAGGCTTTCACGGAGGCGCGGGAGCGGGGCGTGCCCATCTTGCTGAGCGTGGGCTACAGCTCGTGTCACTGGTGCCATCGATTGAGCAGCGAGAGCTTCGAGGACGAGTCGACGGCCGCCTACATGAACGAGCACTTCGTCAACATCAAGGTCGACCGCGAGGAGCGGCCCGACGTCGACGCCGTCTATATGGAGGCCGTGCAGGCCGCCACCGGGCAAGGGGGATGGCCCATGACGGTGTTCATGACCCCCGACGCCGAGCCGTTCTACTTCGGGACCTACTACCCGCCCGTGCCGCGCCACGGCATCCCCTCTTTCCCGCAGATCCTCGAAGGCGTCCACACCGCCTGGGCCGAGCGCCGTGAGGAGGTGGCCGATGTCGCGCAGCGCGTCGTACGGGACCTCGCCGGCCGCAAGCTCGACTACGGGAGGGCGGGCGCCCCCGGTCCCGAGGAGCTCGCGCAGGCGCTGCTCGCGCTGACCCGCGAGTACGACGCCGCGCGCGGCGGGTTCGGCGGGGCCCCGAAGTTCCCGCCGTCCATGGTGCTGGAGTTCCTGCTGCGCCACCACGCCCGCACCGGCTCCGAGGGCGCCCTTCAGATGGCGGCCGACACCTGCGAGGCCATGGCCCGCGGCGGGATCTACGACCAACTCGGCGGCGGCTTCGCCCGGTACTCCGTGGACCGGGACTGGGTGGTGCCCCACTTCGAGAAGATGCTCTATGACAACGCGCTGCTGTGCCGGGTGTACGCACACCTGTGGCGGGCCACCGGATCGGACCTCGCGCGGCGCGTCGCGCTGGAGACCGCCGACTTCATGGTCCGCGAGCTGCGCACCCGCGAGGGCGGCTTCGCCTCCGCGCTCGACGCCGACAGCGAGGACCCGACGAGCGGCAAGCACGTCGAGGGGGCGTACTACGCCTGGACCCCGGCGCAGCTGACCGAGGTGCTCGGCGAGGACGACGGGCCGCTGGCCGCCGTGTACTTCGGGGTGGGCGACGAGGGGAACTTCGAGCACGGCACCTCCGTACTGAGGCTCCCGCAGGACGGGCCCGCCCTCGACGCGGCGAAGGCGGCCGGGATCAGGGAACGGCTGCTGGCCGCGCGGGAGCGGCGTCCCGCCCCCGGCCGGGACGACAAGGTGGTCGCCGCCTGGAACGGGCTGGCCATCGCGGCGCTCGCCGAGTGCGGGGCGTACTTCGAGCGGCCCGACCTGATCGAGCGGGCCACCGAGGCCGCCGACCTCCTGGTCCGGGTGCACATGGACGGCAAGGCCCGGCTGGCGCGGACCAGCAAGGACGGCCGGGTCGGCGCCAACGCGGGGGTACTGGAGGACTACGGCGACGTCGCCGAGGGGTTCCTGGCGCTGGGCGCCGTCACCGGTGAGGGGGTCTGGCTGGAGTTCGCCGGGTTCCTCCTCGACCTGGTGCTGGACGGGTTCACCGCCGAGGACGGTTCCCTGTACGACACCGCGCACGACGCCGAGGAGCTGATCCGGCGCCCCCAGGACCCCACGGACACGGCCGCGCCCTCCGGTTGGACCGCCGCGGCCGGCGCGCTCCTGTCGTACGCCGCGCACACCGGCTCCGAGGCGCACCGCACGGCGGCCGAGAGGGCGCTGGGGGTGGTGCACGCCCTCGGGCCGCGGGTGCCGCGGTTCATCGGGCACGGGCTGGCGGTGGCCGAGGCGCTGTTGGACGGGCCGCGCGAGGTGGCCGTCGTCGGGCACCCGGACGATCCGGTGACGGCGGCGCTGCACCGGACGGCGCTGCTGGGGACGGCGCCGGGGGCGGTCGTGGCGGTGGGCCTGCCGTTGCGGGAGGACGGCAGCGGCGGCGAGTTCCCGCTCCTGGCCGATCGCACATTGGTCGAGGACCGGCCGACCGCGTACGTCTGCCGGCACTTCGTCTGCTCTCGGCCCACGACGGAACCGGCGGAGCTCGCGGAGCAGTTGGGCGCGGTCACGACCTGACGACTCCGGTCACGACCCGGCGGCCGCGGTCGTGTCCCGAGGGTCCGGTCATGTCCTGAGCGTGCCGCCGGCCGCCCGCGGTCTCGAAGCGGGCGGCCGGCGGGGTGGTCGTCAGTGCTGGTACGCGGCGATGGAGATGCCGACGTAGTGCGCGACGAACGCCGCGAGGGTCAGCGAGTGGAAGACCTCGTGGAACCCGAAGAAGCGGGGGGAAGGGTTGGGGCGCTTCATCCCGTAGATGACGCCCCCGGCGCTGTAGAGCAGCCCGCCGGCGATGACGAGGGCCAGTACGGCGATGCCGCCGGTCCGCAGGAAGTCGGGGAGGAAGAAGACGGCCGCCCAACCCATCGCTATGTAGCAGGGCGTGTAGAGCCAGCGCGGCGCGCCGACCCAGAAGACGCGGAAGGCGATACCGGCCGCGGCGGCGATCCATACCGCCCACAGGAGCGTCCGTCCGGTGGAGTCGGGGAGGAGGAGCACCGTCAGCGGGGTATACGTCCCTGCGATGATCAGGAAAATGTTGGCGTGATCGAGCCGCCTCAGCACGGCCTCGCCCCGCGGCCCCCAGGTGCCGCGGTGGTAGACGGCGCTCACCCCGAAGAGCATGCAGGCCGTCAGCACATAGACACCGCAGGCCACTCGGGCCCTGGTCGAGTCGGTGAAGGCCATCAGGGCGAGGCCGGCGACGACCACTGCGGGGAACATCCCGGTGTGCAGCCAGCCCCGCATGAGCGGCTTGAGCTCCTCGGGGCCCTCGGGGGCCGTTTCGGCCACGGCGACGACGTCAGAAGTCATACCGCACATGCTACCTACGGGTCCGTAGGTTTCCGTTAGTGCGCTTTACGGAAGATTGACACGAGTGGCGATGCTCACGTGAGAAGCCCTCTGGACATATGCGCATACGCACCGGATGATCAGATGAGTGCGGTCGGCACCGGATGAGCGGAGCGCGAAGCGTCCGGGTCGCAGCCCCCACGGGGCATACACCAAACAAACCCCTCAACAAGGAGCAATCGTGGCGCGCGACAACGCGGCTCCCACCACTTCCGTCCCGACGAACCACACGGAGCTCATTTCCTGGGTCGATGAGATCGCGGCCCTCACCGAGCCGGACCAGGTCGTCTGGTGCGACGGTTCCGAGGCCGAGTACGAGCGCCTGTGCGAGGAGCTCGTCTCCAAGGGCACGTTCAAGAAGCTCGACCCGGCCAAGCGCCCGAACTCGTACTACGCCGCCTCCGACCCCTCCGACGTCGCGCGCGTCGAGGACCGGACCTTCATCTGCTCCGAGAAGGAGGAGGACGCGGGCCCGACCAACCACTGGAAGGCCCCTTCCGAGATGAAGGAGCTGTTCGCGGGGGAGAATGGGGGCACCTCCCAGGCCGAAGGCTCTGGGGGAATCTTCCGCGGCTCCATGAAGGGCCGCACGATGTACGTCGTGCCCTTCTGCATGGGTCCCCTCGGCTCCGACCTCTCCGCGATCGGCGTCGAGATCACCGACTCCGCCTACGTCGCGGTCGCCATGCGCACCATGACCCGCATGGGCAAGGCCGTCCTCGACGAGCTCGGCACCGACGGCTTCTTCGTCAAGGCCGTCCACACCCTCGGCGCTCCGCTCGCCGAGGGTGAGGCCGACGTCCCGTGGCCGTGCAACACCACCAAGTACATCTCGCACTTCCCGGAGACCCGCGAGATCTGGTCCTTCGGCTCCGGCTACGGCGGCAACGCCCTGCTCGGCAAGAAGTGCTACGCGCTGCGCATCGCGTCCGTCATGGCCCGCGACGAGGGCTGGCTCGCCGAGCACATGCTGATCCTCAAGCTCACCCCGCCGCAGGGTGAGGCGAAGTATGTCGCCGCCGCGTTCCCGTCCGCCTGTGGCAAGACCAACCTCGCCATGCTGGAGCCCACGATCCCCGGCTGGACGGTCGAGACCATCGGCGACGACATCGCCTGGATGCGGTTCGGCGAGGACGGCCGCCTCTACGCGATCAACCCCGAGGCCGGTTTCTTCGGCGTCGCGCCCGGCACCGGCGAACACACCAACGCCAACGCCATGAAGACGATGTACGCGAACACCGTCTTCACCAACGTCGCGCTCACCGATGACGGCGACGTCTGGTGGGAGGGCATGACGGAGGAGACTCCCGCCCACCTGATCGACTGGAAGGGCAACGACTGGACCCCCGAGTCCGGTACCCCGGCCGCCCACCCCAACGCCCGCTTCGCCGTCCCGGCCTCGCAGTGCCCGACGATCGCCCCCGAGTGGGAGGACCCCAAGGGCGTCCCGATCTCCGCGATCCTCTTCGGTGGCCGCCGCGCCTCCGCCGTGCCGCTGGTCACCGAGTCCTTCGACTGGAACCACGGCGTCTTCATCGGCTCGAACATCGCCTCCGAGAAGACCGCCGCCGCCGAAGGCAAGGTCGGCGAGCTGCGCCGCGACCCCTTCGCCATGCTGCCGTTCTGCGGTTACAACATGGGCGACTACATGGGCCACTGGATCGATGTCGCCAAGGACAAGGACCAGGCCAAGCTCCCGAAGATCTACTACGTGAACTGGTTCCGCAAGAACGACGCGGGCAAGTTCGTGTGGCCGGGCTTCGGCGAGAACAGCCGCGTCCTCAAGTGGGTCGTCGAGCGCCTCGACGGCAAGGCCGAGGGCGTCGAGACCCCCATCGGCATCCTGCCGACCGTGGACTCCCTCGACACCGAGGGCCTCGATCTGCCGGGCGAGGACCTGGAGTTCCTGCTGACGGTCGACAAGGAGGTCTGGCGCGACGAGGCCGCCCTGGTCCCCGAGCACCTGAACACCTACGGCGACCACACGCCGAAGGAGCTGTGGGACCAGTACCGCGCGCTTGTCGAGCGTCTGGGCTGAGCCGGCCCGTCCCGGCCTGATCGACCGGCCCCCGGTCCTCCAGGCAGGTCGTACGCGTCCGCCGACGGCGGGCCTCCGCTTCCCGGAGGCCCGCCGTGACGCGTTCCGGGGCGGGTGAAGTCGGCCGGCCCGCAGGTGAGTTGCCCCACCTGGGGCGCTGGTTCGAGTGAACGTCGGGTGTCCAGGCGGTCCCACTTCGAAATGCTGTGTGAACCTGCGGGTGCTGGTGGGTCGCGCGGGCGGCGGGGAGGATCGGGCCATGGGCGTGAGCGCGTTGAAGTGGCAGGGCTGGTTGGTCGGCCTGGTGGTGCTGGCCGGGCTGCTGGTGTTCGCCCCGCTGGGCCTGTACGTGTGGGCCAGCGGCGGCGGGACCGGCGCGGCCGTACCGGAGCGGCCGGCGGCGCAGGACGTACGGGTCACCTCGTGCCGGGTTGAACCGGCGAGCCGGCGGGTGGTGGCGACCGTGGAGGTGACGGGCCGCGCCACGGGTGGTGGTGCCTACGTCGCCACGGTCGAGTTCCGCGAGAGCGCGGACCCGGCGCCGGGGGCCCGGGCGGCCCAGGCGCTGGTGCGGGTTCCGGGAGTGGCCCCGGGGGCGACGGAACGCGGCGAGGCGGTCGGCCCCGTGTGGCCGGCCGCGAAGGTCCCCTGGTGCGGGGTGGCGGCGGCGCAGTTCACACCGTCACCGCGGTCCACACCGTCGCCCTGAGGGTGTGTGGCACCCGGTCCGGAGCCTCCGCGGCCCCGGACCGGGGCCGTCAGTGGGCGCCGGCCCGGTCCTGGGAATCCAGGGCGGCGGCGTGCGCGTCCATGCGTTCGGCGGCGAGGATCGCGACGGTGGTGTCGGCGCGGGACGCGGCGACGAGCAGCGCCCGGCCGGCGAGGTCGTGTGCGCGCCGGTGCAGCCGGGCGGGGTCCGCCGCCCGGTCGTGGGCCGGCCGTTCATGGCCCGCGCGCGCCGGCCGGGCCCCGCGCAGGCGGGTGACCTGGTCGGCGATACGGGCGGCGGCGTCGTCGAGTCCGAGTTCGTCGGTGACGGCGAGGAGCGCCGCGAGGTGCCCGGCGAGCTGGATGTCCAGGGCTTCGCCGCGGCTGCGGTGCGGGTAGTCGGTGCGGCCGCCGGGCATGCGGTGGACGACCGACTCGGTGCGGATCGGCTCGTACATGAGGTGGCCTCCTGCGGGTCAGGAGACCATCCTACATTGGATCGGTTCTAAAGTTGTGCTCGATCCGGCGAGACTCCAGTCTCCGGCGAGTCCGGAGCGACCCGTAAGCGCCCGCCGTACCAGCCGACCGCGCGGCGGCCTTGCTAGGGCTGACTGTAGCCCTCCAGGAAGTTCCCGATGCGGGTGACCGCGTCCGCCAGGTCCTTGGCGTTCGGCAGCGTGACGATCCGGAAGTGGTCGGGTTCCGGCCAGTTGAAGCCCGTACCGTGCACCACCATGATCTTTTCGGCCCGCAGCAGGTCGAGGACCATCTGTCGGTCGTCCTTGATCTTGTAGACCGCAGGGTCCAGCTTGGGGAACAGGTACAGCGCGCCCTTGGGCTTCACGCAGCTGATGCCGGGGATCCGCGTCAGCAGGTCGTACGCGGTGTCGCGCTGCTCGCGCAGCCGGCCGCCGGGCAGCACGAGGTCGTTGATCGACTGCCGGCCCCCGAGCGCGGTGGCGACGGCGTGCTGCGCGGGCATGTTGGCGCACAGCCGCATGTTCGCCAGGATCGTCAGGCCCTCGATGTACGAGGAGGCGTGCTTCTTCGGGCCGCAGACCGCCATCCAACCGGCCCGGTACCCGGCGACGCGGTAGTTCTTGGAGAGCCCGTTGAAGGTCAGGGTGAGCACGTCCGGCGCGATGGCGGCGGTATTGGTGTGCGTGGTCCCGTCGTACAGGATCCGGTCGTAGATCTCGTCCGAGCAGACGACCAGGTTGTGGCGGCGCGCGATGTCGGTCAGGCCGCGCAGCATCTCGTCGTCGTAGACGGCGCCGGTCGGGTTGTTCGGGTTGATGATCACCATTGCGCGGGTGCGGTCGGTGATCTTGCGCTCGATGTCCGCGAGGTCCGGCATCCAGTCGGACTGCTCGTCGCACCGGTAGTGCACCGCGGTGCCGCCGGCGAGGCTGACCGAGGCGGTCCAGAGCGGGTAGTCCGGCGCGGGGACCAGGACCTCGTCCCCGTCGTCCAGCAGCGCCTGCATGGACATCTGGATCAGCTCGGAGACGCCGTTGCCGAGGTAGACGTCCTCGACGCCCAGCTCGATGCCCTTGGTCTGGTAGTGCTGCATGACCGCGCGCCGCGCGGACAGCAGACCCTTCGCGTCCCCGTAGCCGTGGGCCGTGCCCAGGTTGCGGAGCACGTCCTCAAGGATCTCCGGCGGGCACTCGAAGCCGAAGGCCGCGGGGTTGCCGGTGTTCAACTTGAGGATGCGATGACCTGCCGCTTCGAGCCGCATCGCCTCTTCGAGGACGGGTCCGCGGATCTCATAGCAGACATTGGCGAGTTTCGTTGACTGGATCACCTGCATGACGGGAGCTTACGGGCCCGGCGGCGACCGCGCCGCTTTATTCCGACACCTTCCGGCGAGGCGATATGTCCCGGTTCGGGAGATGCGGAGGCCACGGCCCGCACGCTCCTTGGAAACCGTGGCCCGGCCTGCGTTCCGCCCTGCGGAACGACCGCGTTCACCCGATGTCGGCCGCCCCGGTGTTGCGCTCGTCACCCCACGGTGTACCGGGCCTGCGTGAAACCGCCGCCCAGGGCCTTGACCTCTCGCAGGGTGAGTTCCACGTCCTCGTCCAGCGCCCCGAAGAGCGGCAGGCCCGACCCGAGGAGTACGGGTGCGGTGGTGAGGGTGAGTTCGTCCAGGAGGCCCTCGCGCAGGAACGTCCGGACCATCCGGCCGCCGTCCACGTAGACGCTCTTCGCGCCCAGCTCCGTCAGGCCCGCCAGCAAGTCCTCCAGCGAGCGGTACACCGTCACGCGCGGGTCGTCCGTGGTCAAGGTGGTGCTGAGGACCACCACGCGCTTGCCCTCGTAGGGCCAGAACCCGAAGGTGAGGACCTTCTCGTAGGTGTTGCGGCCCATGGCGAGGGTGTCGATCCCGGCCATGAACTCCTCGTAGCCCGTGTCCCCGGCGGCCTCGCCGCGGGTGGTCAGCCACTCGATGTCGCCGTCGGGGCGGGCGATGAACCCGTCGAGGCTGACGCCTATGGTCACGGCGGTGCGGAAGGTGCGGTCCCAGATCATGCGGTGTCCCCTCGTTCGGTGGTGCCGGTGGTGCCGATGGCCCTTGCGGTGCCGCCGGCGATGGTGGTCGCGTCGGTGCGGTACGGCGCGAGGGTGGCGATCAGGGCGGCGCGCCGGCGCTCGGCGAGGCCGCCCTCGTGGTCGACGGCCCAGAGCAGCCCGGCCCCGGTGACGGCCGCCCGGACGGTCTCGGTGAGAGCGGTGACATCGGTGTCCGGGTGGAGCTCGCCCGAGTCCGCCGCCCGGTCGAGCAGCGCCCGGCAGGCGTCGTGTTGGGCCCGCTCCGAGGCGAGCGCCGACTCGCGGAATTCCGGGTCGGCCAGGTCGGAGCAGAGGAAGGCCAGGTGATGGGCGTACGCCTGCGGGGTGGCCACCGGGCTCCAGGTCCCGGCGATCAGTCGGGCCAGCGCGTCGAGCGCCGAACCGTCCTCGCGGCCGACGCGCTCCCGGAGGTCCGCGAACCGCGCCGCGCCGTGCCGGGTCAGCGCGAGCAGCAGCCCGCGCTTGGAGCCGAACCGCTGCACGAGCGTTCCGGGCACCAGCCCGACCTCCCGCGCCACGGCGGCCAGGGTGAGCTTCGCGGGTCCGGTCCGGCCCATCACCTCGACGGCCGCCCGCAGGATCGTGGAGTCGTCGACGCCTCGGGGTCGTCCGGCCACGCCCCACCTCCGCCCCTGCCCCTTCGGAGCCGATTAATAAATGACTGTGCATTCATTAAAGCAGGGATGCGGGCCGGTCGGTGGCGATTCGCTGGAATCCCGCTAGAGCCGGCCGCGGCGGGCCGCCGCGTGCTGCCAGAGGCGGAGCAGGTAGGGATGGCGGGGCGCGGGGCCGGCCGGGCAGATGTCGAAGTGGGTGACCCGGCAGGCATCCGTGGGCGCCCCGTCGCCGAGGTGGACCGCCGTGCCGTCGGAGCCGATCCGGTAGCGGTGGCCCGGCGGGACCAAGTGGTGCGGGACGCTCCCGGGCTGCATCAGGATCCAACGTCCGTGCGCCGTGCGGTGCCAGAGGGCGGCGTCGCCGCAGTCGCGGCAGGTGGCGGGCCGGCCCGCGCGGCAGTCGGGGCCGCCGATCGCCGCGAGGGCGCCGGCCAGTACGTCGCCCACCGCGATCGGCGTGCGGGGATCATCGTGCAACGCGGTCCCACCTCCGTGCCGTTGGTAGCACGGCACGGGGGCGCGCAACCGCCGTACGGGGGACCCGCCATCCCTACGGGTGACCGAACCGGTCCAGGATCACGAGCGGGACCTCGCCGGGTGCGGCGGCCGCCTGGTGGTCCTCGTACGCGGGCCACAGCGCGGTCAACGCCTCCCAGTACGTCTCCCGCTCCTGCCGGTCCGCCGTGCGGGCCAGCGCTTGGAAGGAGAGGGCGCCGACCTGGAGCCGTACCTCGGGGTGGGCGGTGAGGTGCGCGTACCACCGCGGGGCCGGGGCGCCGGGGACGGGGCCGGCGGCCACGACGAGGTGCCGGCCGCCGTCACGGGCGTAGATCAGCGGGGTGCGCTCGGTGCGTCCCCGGTCGCGGTCGACCGTGGTGAGCAGGAGGGTCGGTACACCGTGCCAGAGATGGCCGTCGAGGCCCCCCGAGCCCACATAAACCCGGACGTGTTCCAGGGCGCGACCCGGCCCCGGGTCGGTGGGGTGGTCCCAGTCGATGGTGACGGTCTGCATCACGGCGTCCTCCGGCTTCGGCCCCCCGCGGCCTAACGACGCCCGGCGCGAGGGGTTGCGCACACGCCGATTGCCGCTCCCGGTCCCGCCGGTGGGCACGGACCGGGAGCGGCGTCGGATGGACCGCCCCCTGCCTCCCGAGTGGACCCGCGCCCGCTTACGGCAGGTAGCGTTCGATGACCGACGGACCCTCCCGCTCGATCATCTTCCGGGCCTTCTCGACCCGCTCCGGAGTCGGGTCGGCGCCCGTCGCCATGACGAGGTCCTCGGGGTCGTAAGGCCGCTCGCCGCCGGTCCACAGCTTGGACGGGCGGTCCGCGTGCTGGGGCTGCTGGTCCGATTCACGTTCCATCGCGTACCTCCTCGGGGGTGTCCCCGTTTCCCCTCATCCTCCGGCGCCCGCGTCATGAACGCACGTCGGCCGTCGCGGGGCCCCTACCTCCCTCAGCGCACCACCAGCGTCAGCACCACACCCAGCGCGAACAGCGACCCGCAGACGGCCAGATTGACGCCCTTGTGCTCCATGAACACCGCCGCGAACTCGCGGATCGTCGCGCTCGGCCAGAAGTACGCGGCCGTCGGCGAACCCAGCACCTGCCCGTTCACCCCGGCCTTGCGGGCCATCATCGCGGCCCGGAACGCGTGGAAGTTGTTGGTCACGACCACGCACCGGTACCCCGGCGTCCCCTCGGTCATGATCGACGCGCTCAGGGAGAGGTTCTCCTCCGTCGTGCGCGAGCGGTCCTCCAGCCGGATGTGCTCGGCGGGCACGCCCTCGGCGATCAGCCAGTCCGCCATGGCCCGCGCCTCGGGGACCTTCTCGTCCGAGCCCTTGCCGCCCGAGGGCAGCAGCACCGGCGCCGGGCCGCCCCGGGCGCGCTGGGCCTCGTAGATCTGCTTGCCCTTGCGCAGACGGGAGGCCAGCAGCGGCGGCACCCGGTCGCCGCCGACCAGGCCGGAGCCGAGCATGACCACGTAGTCGACGTCGCCGCGCACCTTGATCCGCCCGTAGAGATAGGCGTACGCGAGGAAGCAGAGGAAGAGGAACGCGACGTACGCGGCGATCAGGACCACCATCGCGGTCATCCCGGCCAGCTTGCCGGAACCGCTCAGCACGGTGACGAGGGCCAGCCCGAGCACCCCGAAGATCGCCAGGCCGGCCAGCAGCGACAGCAGGTTACCGAGGCCGCGGCCCTCCTTGCGCACCATCGTGACCCCGTTGGCGACCAGGAAGCAGGCGAGCGCCACCACCCCGAGGGCCGGCAGGAGGAACACGGCGACGACCAGGACCACGGCGAGGCTCGACGGCAGTCGCGTGATCCGCGCCAGCAGTCCCAGCGCCAGGCTGACGAACGTCAGCCCCAGCAGGACCGCGTTGCGAAAACGCCGGCGGTCCTCCCGCACGCTCAGGCAGAAGAACACGAACAACGCCGCGGCCGGGGCAAAAGCGATCATGGTGGTCATCGTAGGCGCCGTGTGTGAACGGCCTCCGGGCCGCCGGCGCTACGCGTCCTTCGGGGTCCTGCGGATCGCGCGCCCGGCCAGGGCGTCCGTCCTGCGGCCGTCGCGCATCACGAAGCGGCCGTCGATCAAGACGTACGGGACGCCGGTCGGCAGCGCCCGCGGGTTCTCGTACGTCGATCCGGCCGCCACCGTGTCCGCGTCGAAGAGCACCAGGTCGGCGCGGTAGCCGGGGCGGACCAGCCCCCGGTCGGGCAGGCGCAGCCGGGCCGCCGGACGCCCGGCGAGGTGCGCCACGCACTCTTCCAGCGACAGCACGCCCAGCTCGCGCACGTACCGGCCGAGATAGTGCGGGAACGTGCCGTACGCCCTCGGGTGGGGCTTCGCGCCCTGGAGGATGCCGTCGGAGCCGCCGGTGTGCGCGGGGTGGCGCATGATCGCCCGGACGTTCTCCTCGTGACCCACGTGCTGGATGATCGAGGGCCGCAACCGGTCGCCGAGCAGCAGCCGCCGCGCCTCGTCCCAGCCGCGCAGCCGGGCGCCGACGTACGGGCCGAAGGCGGGGTCACCCACGCCGGACACCTCGACCGTAGACCAGTCCACCGGCACCCCGTGGCAGCCGTCGGAGCCGTCGACTTCCAGCGCGTACCGGATCCGTTCGGCCTCGGAGTCGTCCCGCAGTCGGGCGAGCACCGCCTCCGGGCCGCCCGCGCCCGCCCGACTCGGCAGCAGGGCGACGAGGGTGGTGCAGCCGGGGGTGTACGGGTAGCTGTCGAGGGTGAGGTCGGCGCCGGTCGCCCGCGCCCGGTCGAGGAGGGCGAGGAGTTCCCCGGCCCGGCCCCGGTTCTCGGCGAAGTTCATGGTGGCGTGAGCGAGGTGCAGGGCGCAGCCCGCCTCTCGGGCCAGGGCGATCATCTCGGCGTAGGCGGTCAGCGCGTGGCGCCCGTACGAGCGGTGGTGCGGGCAGTAATAGCCGCCGTACCGGGCCACGACCCGGCACAGCGCCGTCAGTTCGGCGTCGTCGGCGTACATGCCGGGGGTGTAGGTGAGTCCGGAGGACATGCCGACGGCGCCCTCGGCGAGGCCGTCCGCGACGAGCGCGCGCATCCGGTCCAGTTCGGCGGCGGTGGGTGGGCGGTCGTCCCAGCCGACCGCGTACGCGCGGACGGTGCCCTGCGGGACGAGGTAGGCGGCGTTGACCGCGATGCCGGTGGAGTCGAGCCGGTCGAGGTACTCGCCGACGGTGCGCCAGTCGAAGTCGATGTCGTCGCCGGGGCCGTTCCAGCCCGCGATCGCCGCCCGGACGCCGGCGAGGGTGCGGTCGTCGACGGGCGCGTAGGAGAGGCCGTCCTGGCCGAGGACCTCCAAGGTCACGCCCTGGGCGACCTTCGCGCTGTGGTCCGGGTCCCGCAGCAGGGCCAGGTCGCTGTGGGCGTGCATGTCCACGAAGCCGGGGGCGAGCACCAGGCCGTGCGCTTCCAGGGTGCGCCGGCCGCCCGTCCGGATCCGGCCGATCGCCTCGATCCGGCCCTCGTGGACGGCCACGTCCGCGGTGTACGAGGGCCCGCCCGTGCCGTCCACGACGCGAGCCCCCCGGACCACCAGGTCCACCGCGGCTAGAAGAAGGTGCGGACGTAGTCGCCGACCGTGCCGTCCGCGTCCACCACCGGGATCAGCGGCCACTTCTCGAAGATCGTGCAGGGGTGGGACATGCCCAGCGCCACCCAGTCGCCCACCTGGAGGTCGTCGGCCGAGTCGGTCTCCAGCCAGGCGTGCTGGTCGGACAGTTTGAGCACCCGGACGCCGGTGGCGGGCCGCTCGACGCCGTCGAGCGGGTCCCGTACCAGTTCGACCTCGGGCAGCCCGAGGTCGTACGCGATGTCGCGCTTTCCGGCGTTGACGAACGCCTGGGTGGAGGAGGGGCGCGAGACGACCTGCGTCCACAGACGGAACGCGGGGCGGAGGTCCCCCTCCGTGGGGAGGCGGTTGAAGGGGGTCAGACGCGTGTACCAGCCGTGGTCGTGGGAGACGTACGCGCCCGAGCGCAGGAGCCGCAGCGTCGGCCGCGACAAGTCGGGCAGCTGCGCGAACACGTCGGCGACGGCGTCGAACCAGGAGGAGCCGCCCGCGCTGACGACGATCTCCTCCACGTCCCGGGCGAACCGGCCCGCCTTGTCGAACTCGACGGCGAGGCCGGTGAGCCGGCGCAGGTACGCGTGCACGGAGTCCGGGTCCGCCCCGGGCACCTCGGCCTCGTACCCGGCGACGCCGACCAGGCGCAGCGTGTCGCTCTGCGCGACGGCGTCGGCGACGGCGCGGCAGTCGTCCTCGGTACGGGCGCCCGTGCGGGCCCCTTCCCCGGCGCCGAGTTCCACGACGACGTCGACGGTGGCGCCCCGGCCCGCGAGGGCGCGGTCCATGAGCCGGACGCCGCGCACGGAGTCGACGTAGCAGACGAAGCGGAACTCGGGGTCGGCGGCGAGTTCACCGGCCACCCAGTGCAGGGCGGCGGCGTCGACGAGCTCGTTGGCGAGGAAGATCCGCCGGATGCCGAAGGCCCGGTAGACGCGGGCCTGGTGGGGTACGGCGGCGGTGATGCCCCAGGCGCCGTGGTCCAGTTGGCGCCGGAACAGCTGCGGGGCCATGCAGGTCTTGCCGTGCGGGGCGAAGGCCAGCCCGTGGCGCCGGGCGTACGTCTCCAGGGCGGCCAGGTTGTGGGCGAGGGCGTCCGCGTCGAGGGTGAGGACCGGGGTGGTGAAGCCGCCCGTGAACAGGTCGCGGCGCTCGGCGGCCAGCATGCCGACGGTCAGGGCGGAGGCTTCGGCGTCCGGCGGGAGGCCCTTGAAGCGGTGGTCCACCGGTTCGTCGGCGAGCCGGCGGACTGCGTCGCTGCCCATGCGGAATCCTCTCGCGTCGCGCTGTGCGCGACGTCCATTGCAGGTGGTGCCCGTTGCTGTCTAACATCCCCGATGACGACGGGTCAACGGCGGTCGGTTCCCCGGGCCCCGGGCGGCGCGAGGGGGCGCCAGAACCTCGGGCGGTCGCGAAGGGGCGGGGCGTGAACCAGTCGGTGGAGCGGGCGCTGCCCATCCTGTCCGCCCTGGCCGAGGGCCCGGCCGGGCTCGGCGCGGTGGCGGACGCGCTCGGCGTGCACCAGAGCACCGCCCAGCGCCTGCCGCGCACCCTGCGCGCCCACGGCTTCGTCCACCGCCGGCCGGCCGCTACCGGCTCGGGGCGGCCCAGTTCACCCCCGCCGCCGAGGCCGCCGAGGCCGCCGAGCACCTCGACGGCCGTGAGACGTCCGCGAGATCGCCGGCCCGCACCCGGAGGAGCCGAACCGGCTCACGCGGGAGCCGGCCCTCGAAGGGGAGCGGGCCGGCTGCCGCCCCGGGGCGCCGTACCGCCGAGACCATCGGCCGGGAGCACTCCGCTTCCGGCGACGCACACCGAGACGATCCCCTTACAGGAAGGCGCCCCATGACCGAGAAGATCGCCGTCACGCCCGAGACCCACAACGCCCCGCCCGCCAAGTTCTCGCACGGGGTGCGCAAGGGGAACATCCTCCAGGTCGCGGGCCAGGTCGGCTACCTGCCGTACGTGGTGGGCCAGCCGGCCACCCTCGCCGGTCCGTCGCTGCGCGAGCAGACGCTGCGGACGCTGGAGAACGTCCGCGCCGTGCTGGAGGCGGGCGGCGCTACCTGGGACGACGCGGTGATGATCCGCGTGTACCTCACCGACACCGACCACTTCGCCGAGATGAACGAGATTTACGACGCCTACTTCGAGGAGCAGGGCATCAAGGAGGCCCCGGCCGCCCGCACCACGGTCTACGTGGGCCTGCCAGCGGGTCTGCTCGTCGAGATCGACGCGCTGGCCGTCCTCGGATAGGACCCGCGAGAGCGTGTGGGGGCGCCCCCCTGGTGGTGGGGCGCCCCCGGCTCGTCCGGCCGGCGGTCTGCTAGACGCAGTACTGCGCGGCCTTGCCGATCGACCGGTACATGCAGTCCGCGTTCTCCAGCAGTTGGAGCACGGCGTCCCGGTTGCGCGCCGTCTCGCGGTCGATCACCTCGTCGGGCGGGTAGAAGCCACCCCCTCCGCCGGTGTCGCTCGGGTACATCTCGAAGGTGTAGGCGAAGATCTTCTGGTCGCCCCACAGCCAGTCGTCGATCGTCCCGTCCGTGATGTACAGGTCGCTCGACTGCTCCGCCGTGTAGCCGTTGCTGGCCGCCATGCCGGTGCCGATCTTCTTGTAGGCGGCGAGGTCGTCGGCGGTCATGCCGGGCGCGGTGTCGTTGTACGTCCACCCGAACGGCCACATGACCAGTTCGCTGTAGGTGTGGAAGTCGATGGCGGCCTTGATCTGCTGCTTGCCGCCCACCACACGGCTGCGGACGAAGTCGGCGACGACCTTCACCTCGGGCGCCGACTCGCCGGCGGAGCCGCGGTAGGTCTCGGAGCTCTTGCTGCCGCTGGAGCCGCCGCAGCAGCCCCACTTGTAGTTCCAGTTCCGGTTCAAGTCGGTGCCGACGGCGGAGGAGCCGGAGTTGGGCTGCCGGTTCTTGCGCCACGAACGGTAGGAGCCGGAGGCGATGTCGTACTCGCCGCCGTCGGGGTTGAGGTCCGGCACGATCCAGATCTCACGGCTGTTGACCATGTTGGTGACACGGGCGTCGGAGCCGTACTTGGAGCCGAACTCCTTGAGCAGGTACAGGGCCATTTCCACGGTCAGGTGCTCACGGGCGTGCTGGTGGTGGGTGAAGAGCACCTCGGGCTCGGCCTCGTCGGTCCCGACGTTGTCGCTGATCTTGATCGCGATGATGTCCCGGCCCTGGTACGACTTCCCGATGACCTGCTTGCTCATGATCGCCGGGTACTGGGCGATCCGCTGGTTGATCTCGTTCGTCGCCTCGGCGTAGTTGTGGTAGTTCGAGTCGGCGGACGGGAAGTCGCTCGTCCCGGTGGCCACGTTGCCCAGCGAGCGGTCGGGTGGCCCGGGCAGCGGGGTGATCCGGTAGCCGAGCCTGCGCAGCTCCCTGGCCTGGGCGGGGTCCGCGCTGACGACGACGGAGCGGGCGTCCACCTCGTCGATCGACACGCCGGTGCGCAGCAGGGCGGTGCGTTCGGCGGGGGTGGCCGGGCCCTTGACCTCGTACTGGGTGATGGACTCGTCCTGGGTGGCGGTCGAGGGGGTGGGTGGTGGGGCGGCCGTCGCACTCATCCCGTAGGCGGGGGCGCCGAGCGCCAGGGTCAGGAGGGCCGCCGTGACGGCGGCCCTCCGACGGTTGTGGAGCCGCATGCGTTCTCCTGGGTGGGAGTGTGGGGGTAGCCGTGCGGATGACGCACAGCGTGCTCTCGTGGCATGTCCGGGTCAAGAAATCGAAACCGGCCAAAAATCGGTCGGACCGGTCGGACACCCCCACACGTACCGCCTACGGGAGCGAGTGGACCTTCGGACCCACCGTGTCGGACCAAGCGCTACCCGCCTTGGCGTCCCAGTTGGTCGACCAGGTCATCGCGCCGCGCAGCCCCGGGTAGGTCTTCGACGGCTTGAAGGACCCGCAGTTCGTGCCGCGCGCCAGGCAGTCCAGGGCGTTGTTCACGACGGCCGGCGAGACGTAGCCGCTGCCCGCGCCGCTGGGCGACGCCGGGACGCCCAGGCCCACCTGCGAGGGGTCCAGGCCGCCCTCCAACTGGATGCAGGCGAGGGCGGTCAGGAAGTCCACCGTCCCCTGGGAGTAGACCTTGCCGTCACAGCCGTTCATCGAGCCGCTGTTGTAGAACTGGGTGTTGACGACGGTCAGGATGTCCTTGACGTTCAGGGCCGTCTTGAAATAGCCGCCGGCCGTCGACTGCATGTCGATCGTCTGCGGCGCCATGGTCAGGACGAACGAGGACCCCGCCTTCGCGGACAGCGAGCGCAGCGCCTGCGTCATGTAGGTCGGGTTGAGGCCGTTCTCCAGGTCGATGTCGATCCCGCTGAACCCGTACTCCTGCATCAGCGCGTACGCCGAGTTCGCCAGGTTGTTCGCCGATGCGGGGTCGTTGACCGAGATGGTGCCCTTCTCGCCGCCGATCGAGAGGACGACCGACTTCCCGGCCGCCTTCTTCGCCGCGATGTCCGCCTTGAACTGCGCCGGCGTGTACCCGCCCAGACCGGCCGAGTCGAGGGTGAAGGAGATGGCGCCGGGCGTGGTGGTGGCGTCGGCGAAGGAGACGGCGATGATGTCGTACTGCGCGGAGACGTCCGAGATCTTCTGGACGGTCGCGCCGTTGTTGAAGTTCTGCCAGTAGCCGGTCAGGGCGTGCTTGGGCACCGACGGGTTCGGGGTCGGGTTGCCCCCGCCCGTGGTGGTGCCGGTCACCGCCGCCGACTTCGGGCCCTCGCCGGCGGCGTTGTACGCGCTCACCTGTAGCGCGTACGAGGTGCCTGCGGCGAGCCCGGTGAGCTGGACCGGGGAGGCGGAGACGGTACGGACGCGCACGCCGTCCTGATACACGTAATAGCCGCTCGCCCCGCTGACCGCGTTCCACGAAAGGGTGAGGGCGCTTGCGCTCTGACCGGAAACGGCGGCCCCCGAGGGCGCCCCGGGGACGCCCGGACCGGGGTCGGTGCCGCCGCCCCCGTCCGGTCCGAAGACGCTGAACTCGTCCACGAGATAGGCCGGCTGGCCGTACCAGCCGTGCGTCCAGACGGTGACCCGGGTGGTGTTCGGGCCGGTGGAGAAGATGGTGGAGAGCTTCTGCCAGCCGCCACCGGAGCCGGGGGTCCACGTGGAGACGTCCTGGGTGCCGGTGCCGGTCGCGCCGAGGTACACGTACGAGCCCTGCACCTGCGCGCTGAGCGTGTACGTGGAATTCGGCTTGACCGTGACGGTCTGCGAGCACTGGGCGGAGTCCTGGCCGGCCGGGGTGGCCTTGAGGGCGCCGGAGCCGGCGAAGACGGGGGAGGAGACGGCGAGGCCGCTGCCGCCGGTGCAACTCCAGTCGGCCAGGCCGGACTCGAAGCCTCCGTTACGGGCGACGTTGACGTCGGCGGCTTGCGCCGTACCGGCGGTGAGGGCCGTCAGGGCGCCGGCGGCGAGAGTGGCGGCGAGGGGCAGGGCGAGGGAGCGTATGCGGTTCACGAAGGCTCCGGTGGGGGGAGAAGGGGATCTGAAGGGGGCGACGGGGCGTGTGGGGGCCCCGGGAGCCAAGTTGGTCCAGACCAATCCCGGTGTCAATACTCTTGTCAATGTGGCCTGAAATCAACACGGTTCAGCCGGAAGCGCGGTCCTTGTTGTCCGGATTTCCGGCCACCTGTGACATGTGCTGCCGGCACGGGAATCAGCAAGGCCCTGCCCCACCGCGGACGACGCGGATATGGTGCTGAGGCAGGGGGGGAAGTGCGCTGGTCGTGAGCGGTCGCGCCGTTCGTACGCGGAGGTGAAGGCCGCGTGACGGGCGGGCGAAGACCGCGGTGTACGGGGTGAACGGGGGGATGCGCGTGCCGACCGCCATTGCTGTCACCACCGCCGATCTGGTGCTGCCGGCCCCGGACCGACACACCCCCGGCGCCACCGTCCTGCGCCCGCCCGGGCAGCTCGACCTCGACGGCGCCCTCGCCGAGACCACCGCCCTTCTGGAGGCGCACGGCCACCTCGTGGTCGTCGTACCGACCTGGCTGCCGGCCGCCGCCGTCCGACGGCTGCACACCGTACGGGCCATCCTGGAAACCGACCGGATCGCCCTCGTCGAGGCCGACCTGCCGCCGCTGGGCGCCGCCCTGCTGGTACGTCAGCTGCGCCAGATCAGTGTCTGCGAGTTCAGCCCCGGGGTCGTCGCCTCGGCGGCCCGGCTGCTGTCCCACTACATCCACGCGGGCGCCCTGCTGGGCAGCGTCGCCAAACTGGACCGGGTGCCGGTCGGCCTCAAGGCGCACGCCCGCTCCTGGTCGCCGGGCGCCCAGTTCGCCGTACTCGCCCACCCCACGCCCCACCTGGCCCGGCTGACGCCCACGGCCTCCTCCGGCGCGCACGCGGGCGGCGGCTCCGTGCTGCCGCCCGGCCCCGGCTTCGTCACCCACCTCACCTTCGCCCGCGGCCGGCTCGCCTCCGACTGGGTGACGGCCGAACTGGCACCCGCCTGGCAGGTGGCGGGCGTCATGGAGAACCCGCTGCCCGCCGACTCGGCCGCCTGGTGGGGCACCGCCAAACTCGTCGAGTTCGCCGCGGCCATCCCGGACCCGTCCGTGCTCTACCAGCTCGTCGCCTCGGTCCGCCGCGAGGAGTGCCGCTGGTGCGGCATGGAACTCATCGGCGACCGCTGCGGCTTCTGCGCGGCCCCGCTGACCGCGCCCCCACCGGCGCCGCCACCCGCCGGCGGACACAGCGCCGGCGGACACAGCGCCGCACCGTCCAGATCCCGACTCTGACCGGCCCGAACGAACGAAGAACGGCGAGGTAGTACGGCCATGAACTCACGCCAGCGCCGCGGCGTCATCCTGCTGCTCCTGTCGGTCCTGTGCGCGCTCGCGGCGTTCGCCGGCGTCCTCGTGGTGATCGGCGACGTCAACTCCAAGGTCGGGTCCGAGGTCGTCGCGTACCGCGTGAAGGGGGACATCGCCCCGTACAGCCCTCTCGGGACCGATCAGTTCGAGGAGGTCAAGGTCCCCAAGCGGTGGCTCTCGGAGACCGCGGTGACCGACCTCGGCGCACTCAAGGGCAAGATCGCCCTCACCACGCTCAAGAAGGGCTCCCTCCTCCAGGAGGACATGTTCGTCGACAAACCCCAGCTCCAGCCGGGCGAGCAGGAGATCGCGATCATGATCGACGCCGCGACCGGCGTGGCGGGCAAGATCACCTCCGGCGCCAAGGTCAACATCATCGCCACCTTCAAGGGCGCCAAGGACACCGATCCATCCCGCTCGGTGATCATCGTCGCCAACGCCCGCGTCCTGAACGTCGGCAAGCTCACTCCCCTCGACAAGGACAGCGACAAGAAGGGCCCCGCCGAGGCGGTCCCGATCACCTTCGCCCTGAACACCAAGGACACCCAGCGCGTCGCGTACGCCGAGTCGTTCGCGGAGCACGTACGGCTCGCCCTGGTGGCCCCCGGCACCGAGTCGGTCCCCGCCCCGGGCGACCGCACGTACACCCTCGACGGGGACAAGTGAGGTCCGGATGAGCACCCGAATCCTCCCCGCGGTCGGCGACCCGGACGCCGCCCGCCTCATCGCCACCCTCCTGGGCCGGCTCCCGGCCGCCGAATCGGCCGGGCCCCTCCCCGACTCGACCGCCCTGCTCGACACCCTGGCGCGGCTCGCCGCCGAGTCCGTCGACGCACTGCCCGAGGTCGTCCTCGTCCACGAGCGGATCGGCCCGCTGCCCGCCCTGGAACTCGTCCGCGAGGTCGCCCTGCGCTTCCCCGCGGTGGGCGTGGTCCTGCTGTCCTCCGACGCCGGACCCGCCCTGTTCTCCGCCGCCATGGACTGCGGCGCGCGCGGCCTGATCGGCCTCCCGCTCTCCTACGAGGAACTCGCCGCCCGCGTCCAGGCAGCCGCCCAGTGGTCCGCGGGCGTACGCCGCCACCTGGGCCGGGGCCCGGAGACGCCCACGGGACCCGGCGGCCGGGTGGTCACCGTGTCCGGCGCCAAGGGCGGCGTCGGAACCACCTTCACGGCGGTGCAGTTCGCCCTGGCCGCGGCCGCCTCGGGGCGCCGTACGGCCCTGGTGGACCTGGACCTCCAGGCCGGGGACGTGGGCTCGTACCTCGACGTGCAGTTCCGCCGCTCCATCGCCGACCTCGCCGGGATCCAGGACATCTCCCCCCGCGTCCTCCAGGACGCCGTGTACGACGACCGCACCGGGCTGGCGCTGCTGCTGGCCCCGGGCGACGGCGAACGGGGCGAGGAGGTGGACGAACGCGCGGCCCGGCACGTCATCGCCGCCCTGCGCGCCCGCTACGAGCTGATCGTCATCGACTGCGGGACCCAGGTCACCGGGGCCAACGCGGCCGCCGTGGAACTCGCCGAGGTGGCGGTCCTGGTCACCACCCCCGACGTCGTCGCGGTGCGGGCGGCGAAGCGGTTGGTCCGGATGTGGGAGCGGCTCCAGGTGCGCAAGGCCGAGGACACCGTGATGGTCGTCAACCGCTGGAGCAGGCACACCGAGATCCAGCCGGCGCTGATCGAGAAGATCACCAGGACCCGGGGCGCCCGTACCACCGTCCCGGCCGCCTTCAAGGAGCTCCAGGCCGTGATCGACGCGGGCCGGGTCCAGGACCTCGACAACCGCTCCACCGTCAAGCAGGCCCTGTGGAAGCTGGCCGGGGAACTCGGCCTGCTGACCGCCCCGACCTCCGCCACCGCCTCGGAAGCCCCCTCCGCCGAACTGGCCGTACGGGCGACGGCCGGGCCACTGGCCCGGCTGCGCCGGGGCCGGGAGGGGTGAGGGCGTGCCCGCGCGGAGCCGGGGCGGCGCCCCGGGGGACCGCGGCCAGGTGGCCGTCGAGTTCGTCGGCATGGTGCCGCTGATCCTGCTGCTCGTCGCGGCGGTGTGGGAGTGCGTCCTGATCGGGTACGCGTTCTCCCTGGCGGGCAACGCGGCGGACGAGGCGGCGCGCGTCGGGGCCGTGCACGGCGACGGCGCGTGCGAGACGGCGGCGCGCCGGCACATCGGGGACGCCTGGACCATGACGGTGGACTGCGGCAACGCGGGGGACATCTACAAGGCCACCGTCAAGCTCAACGTCCCCGTACTGGTGCCCGGGCTCGACATCGGCGTGCCCATCACGGGCGAAGGCGGCTCGTCACAGGAGCAGGAGAGGGAGGGGGAGTGAGATGAGAGGGACCCGGCGCGGCGCCGCACGAGACGGCGCCGCACGAGACGGTGCCGCACAGGACCGGGGCCAAGTCGCCTTGGAGTACATCGGTTTCATCCCCATCCTGCTCTTCGTCGCGCTGTGCGGCATCCAGCTCGGCTGGGTCGGGTACGTCCACCAGCAGGCGGAGACCGCCGCGCGAACGGCGGCCCGGGTGGAGGCCCGCAAACCGGGGGCGGGGCAGGCGGCGGGCGTCGCCGCGGTGAAGTCCTCGCTGGGCGCGAGGGTGATGCTCAGCAAGACCGCCGACGCCGTCACCGCGACCGCCAGCATCGATGTCACGTCGATCATCCCCGGCCTCGGGCTCGACCCCGCCACCGCCACCGCCGTCATGCCCAACGACGACCCGAAGGGACCCTGACGATGAGCCTGCGTTCCCGGGTCAACACCCCCGACGACCGCCACAACCCGCGCGAGGACGGCCGGCTGGTCTCCGCCTACCGCGCGAAGCTGCTGGAGGAGATCGACCTCGCCGAGATGTCGGCGCTCGCGCCCGCCGAGCGCCGGGCCCGCCTGGAACGCGTACTCGGCCACATCATCAGCCGCGAGGGCCCCGTCCTCTCCACCGTCGAACGCGCCCAGCTCATCCGCCGCGTCGTCGACGAAGCGCTCGGCCTCGGCGTCCTCGAACCGCTCCTCGAAGACCCGTCGATCTCCGAGATCATGGTCAACGGCCCGGACCAGATCTTCGTCGAGCGCGCCGGACGCGTCGAACAACTGCCCCTGCGCTTCGCCTCGCACGAGCAGCTCATGCAGACCATCGAGCGCATCGTCTCCACCGTCAACCGCCGCGTGGACGAGGCGAACCCGATGGTGGACGCCCGACTGCCCAGCGGCGAGCGCGTCAACGTCATCATCCCGCCGCTCTCCCTCACCGGCGCCACGCTGACCATCCGCCGCTTCCCCCGGGCGTTCACCCTGCACGAGATGATCAGCCTCGGCTCCCTGGACGAGCAGATGCTGCTCCTGCTGTCCGGCCTGGTGCAGGCCAAGATGAACGTGATCGTCTCCGGGGCCACCGGCACCGGCAAGACCACCCTCCTCAACGCCCTCTCCGGCCTGATCCCCGAGGGCGAGCGGATCATCACCATCGAGGACTCGGCCGAACTCCAGCTCCAGCAGGCCCACGTCATCCGTCTCGAATCCCGCCCCGCGAACGTCGAGGGCAGTGGCCGGATCACCATCCGCGACCTCGTACGCAACTCGCTGCGCATGCGCCCCGACCGCATCATCGTCGGCGAGGTGCGCGGCGGCGAGACCCTCGACATGCTCCAGGCGATGTCCACCGGCCACGACGGCTCCCTCGCCACCGTCCACGCCAACAGCTCCGAGGACGCCCTGACGCGCCTGCAGACCCTGGCGTCCATGTCGGAGGTGGAGATCCCGTTCGAGGCGCTCCAGGACCAGATCAACAGCGCGGTGGACGTCGTCGTCCAGCTCACCCGCTTCGGCGACGGCTCGCGCCGCATCACCGAGATCTCCCTCCTCGACTCACACGGCCGTGAACCCTTCCGGATCATCACCGTGTGCCGGTTCGTGGCCCGGCCGATGGGCGCCGACGGCCGCGTACACGGGCACTTCGCGTACTACCCGCTGCCGCGCACGGTCGCGGACCGCCTCTACATGAACAACCAGCCGATCCCGCAGGCATTCGGGGTCGCCCTGTCCGACGACCAACTCGCCGCCCGGACCACCGCCGGCCCCGGGCTCCCCGGCGCCCCCGGAGCCCCTTGGACGACCGGTTCCCCCGGCGCCCCCGGGACCCCTTGGACCACTCGGAACGCCCTGTGAACCCACTGATCCTCCTCACCCTCGGCGCCACGCTGCTCGCCTGCCTGCTCGTGGTCCTCGGCGCACACGCCTACGCCGCCGGCCGCGCCCAGCGCGCCGCCCTCATCGAACGCCTCACCGCGAGCGGCGCCCCGGAGCCCCTGGGCCGCCGGCGCCGCTTCCGCGGGGTCGACCGCCGGCTGCGCCGCACCCGGCCGGGCCGCCGGATCGAGGTGAAGCTGGCCACGACGGGCCTGGACCTCACCCCGGGCGAGTTCCTCGTCTACATGCTGATGTCGGTCGCCGGGGTCTGGCTCGTCTCGGCCGCCCTCCTGGCCCCGTTCTTCGGCCCGGTCGCGGGTCTGATCGGGCTGTGGGCCGGCAACGCCTTCCTCAACTGGCAGCGCACCCGCCGCACGGAGCGGTTCATCAACCAACTCCCCGAACTGGCCCGCATCCTGGCCAACGCCACCCAGGCCGGCCTGGCACTGCGCACCGCCATCGGCATGGCGGCGGAGGAACTGGAGGCCCCGGCGGGCGAGGAACTCGGCCGGGTCGCCGACCGCCTCGCCGTCGGCCACTCCATCGAGGAGTCCCTGGGCGAACTGACCGAACGCCTGCCCTCGCGCGAACTCGTCGTCCTCGTCTCCACGCTGGTGCTGTCCGCCCGCGCGGGCGGCGCGCTGGTGGGCAGCCTGCGCAACCTCACGGTGACGCTGGAGCAGCGCAAGGAGACGCGCAGGGAGATCCGTACGCAGCTCTCGCAGGTGACGGTGACGGCGTACCTGGTGCCCGCCATCGGACTCGGCTCGCTGCTGCTCGTGGACATGATGATGCCGGGCGCCCTGGACCGCATGACGGGCGCCTTCATCGGGCAGACGGCCGTCATCATCGCGCTCGGCCTCTTCACCCTGGGGTTCATCCTCATCCGCCGGCTGTCGAAGATCGAAGTGTGAGGAGGACCGCGTGATCACACTCCTGCTCGCCGCCGCCCTCGGGCTGTCGGTCTTCGGCGCCCTGTACGGGATCCGCCTCTACCGCGCCGACGTCAAACTGCCCGGTGACCTCGTCCTCGCCCTGGAAGTCGGGGCCACCCGCACCACCGCCGTGGGCTCCCTCGTCGACCGCCTCGGCATCCGCTGGGCCCCCCTGGTGCTGCGCGCGATGGGCCAGGACCGGGTGGCCCGCAAGCGCCGCCAGATCGACATGGCGGGCAACCCGGCCGGCCTGACCATCGACCGGTACGCCGCCCGGCGCGCGGTGTACGGGTTCCTCGGCGCGCTGGGCGCCTTCGCGATGCTGATCAACGGGCAGGTGGTGGCCGCCCTGCTCATGGTCGCCTTCGGCCTGTTCTGGATCGAGGTCGGCCTCTGGTCGGCGATCCGGGTGCGCCGGGACCACATCGAGCGGACGCTGCCGGACTTCCTCGACGTACTGGCCGTCGTCGTCAGCGCCGGGCTCGGTTTCCGGCAGGCGCTGGAGCGGGTCGCGGACAAGTACGAGGGACCCTGGTCGGACGAGGTCCGCATCACCCTCCAACAGATGGACATGGGCGTCAGCCGCCGCCAGGCGTTCGACGAACTGCGCCGGCGCAACGACTCCGAGCAGGTGGCGCAGTTCGTCACCGCGCTCCAGCAGGGCGAGGAACTGGGTTCCCCGATCGTGGAGACACTGATCGCCATCGCGGAGGACATGCGCCGCACGGACGCGCAGAACGCCCGCCGCCGGGCCGCTCGGGCGATCCCGAAGGCCACCTTCACGGTCACCATGTTCATGCTGCCCGGCACCTTGATCCTGCTCGTCTGCGGTTTCGTGTACGGGGCGAACATCGACTTCGGCGCCCTGTTCGGGAGCGGGTGAGCCATGGCCGTCACCCTGCCGTTCACCGCGGCCGCGCCCCGCGAGCCGGTGCGCTCGGAGGTGCTGCCGTCCCTCACCCTCCGGGTGAACGCCCTCCAGGCGCTGTGCCGGCAGGTCTTCGCCTTCCGGATGGTGATGACCGCCCTCGGCGCGCCCCTCGCGCTCGGCCGGACCGCCCCCGGCGCCCCCGTCTACCTGGTCGGCGGGGCGGTCCTGCTCACCTTCATGCTGTCGTACGTCGCCTTCCGCGACTGGGAGCGGTTCGGCCCGCTGCTGCTGCGCCACCGCTGGCTGCTCGCGGTCGACATGGCGTTCAGCGCCCTGCTCCTGATCACCGCCACCCCGGCGTCGCCGCTCGGTCCGGTCGCGCTCTGCACTCCGCTGCTGGCCGGGCTGGTCTACGGGTGGCGCGGCTCGGCGGTCTACGCGGTCCTGCAGGCGGCCCTGGTGGTGGCGGCGTCGGGCCCGGTGGTGGCGGCGTCGGGCGGTACGACCCTCGCGGGCCTGTGCCTGCTCGCGGGCGCCGCCGGGGCCTCGCTGCGCGGCCTCCTCTTCCGCTTCGGAGCGGCCGGCCAGGCCCTGACCGAGACGCGGGCGCGGCTGGCGGTGGCCGAGGCGGTACGGGCCGAACGGGACCGCCTGGCCCGCGAGATGCACGACTCGGTGTCGAAGACCCTGCACGGCCTGGCCCTGTCCGCCGACGCCCTCGCCCGCACCGCCGACGACCCGGAGGCGACCCGCCGCCAGGCGCGGGCGGTGGCGCAGGCGGCGCGCCGGGCGGCGGCCGAGTCGCGGGCCCTGCTGACGGACCTCCGCAGGGACTTGGACACCCCGGGCGTCTCGTTGTCGGCGGAGCTGCGGGGCCTGGCGGGCGCGGGCGTGCAGGTCCGTGCGTCCGGGGCGCTGCCCCTACTCCCCTCGGCGGTCGCGACGCACCTCCTGGCGGTGGTCTCGGAAGCCTTGGAGAACGCCCGTCGGCACGCATCGGCGTCGTCGGTCGAGGTCGAGGCCGCCGTTTCCGGGCCCCAGTTGGTGCTCACGGTGGAGGACGACGGTTGCGGCCTGCCGCCGGATGGTCTCGACGTGACGGCCCTCTCGGAGTCGGGCCACTTCGGCCTGATCGGCATGAGGGAACGCGCGGCGGCCATCGGCGCCGGCTTCCGCATCGGCCCCCGCCCGACCGGCCCCGGTACCCGGGTCCGCCTCGAACTCCCCCTCGGGAGCCTGTGATGCCCCCACTGCGAATCCTGATCGCCGACGACAACCCGGTCGTCCGGGCCGGCCTGACGGCCTTGCTGGCGACCGCCGAGGACCTGGATGTCACCGCCCAGGCGGCGGACGGCCGGGAGGCGTTGAACCTGACCCGCCTCCACCGGCCCGACGTCGTCCTACTCGACGTCCGCATGCCGGGCGTGGACGGCATCTCCGCCCTTCCGCACCTCGTCCGCCTCGCCCCGGTCCTGATGCTGACGTACAGCACGGAGTCGGAGGTCGTCCGGGAGGCCCTGCTCCTGGGCGCGGGCGGCTACCTCGTCCACGGCGAATTCACCCCGGACGACCTGATCCGCGCCATCCACGACACCCACGCGGGCCGCGCCCACTTCACCCCGACGGCGGCCGACGCCCTCCTCGCGGAACTCCGCGCCTCTTCGCAAACGCAACCAGTTGTGGCACAGTCTTCTCAGCGACTCGTCAACCACGTGGCACACGGCCTGAGTTCGCGGGAGGAGGAGGTCATGGATCTGATCGCGTCCGGGATGAACAACCAACAGATCGCGGCGGCCTGCTTCATCAGCGAGAAGACGGTCAAGAACCACATCAACCGCATCTTCGCGAAGCTCCAGACCACCACCCGCAGCGAAGCGATAGCCCGCTGGCTGGGCACGGCCCGTCCAGGGGTGACCGGCCATGGGTAGACGCACTGCGCAGTGGGTCCGTATTTGGGCCCCGGGACCCTTGGTTATCACCCGTAACTCCCCGTACGGTCCGCCCATCGACAACGGCACCGGCCCGGGAGGAAACCCCCATGTCACACAACACCCTGGCAAGGATGCGGAAGCGGTACGGCACGAAGACCGCGACGGACCGCGGCCAGACGGCCTTCGAGTACCTGGGCATCATCCTGGTGGTCGTGGTCATCATCGGCGCGATCATCGGTACCGGGATCGGGCAGGCCATCACCAATCGAATTTCCACGGCGGTCGCATCGATCACCGCCGGGAAGTGATCGCGAGGCAGCTACGAGATCGCGGGCAGGCGTTCCCGATCTACGTCGTGGTGATCGCAGGCATGCTCTTCGCCGTCCTGGCCTACTTCACCATCAGCAAGGCCGGGATCGTACGCAGCAGTGCGCAGGGAGCCGCCGACGCCGCCGCACTTGCGGCGGCACGGGAGGCCAGGGACAACCTCATGTCCGGCGTCGACCTGGCCACCCTTACGCCGGAAGACTGGGAACAGGTCCTGCAAGGCAACCGCTTCGAGAGCGGTCCGGGCCCCTGTGGGGCGGCGGCGGACTTCGCAGCGAAGAACGATGCGACAACCTCGTGCAGCCGCACGGGCCTCCGGTTCACCGCCCGAACCAAGACGAACGGGACGGTGGGGGATTCGGTGGTCCCCGGGGCGAGCGGGCATCACGGCACAGCCTTCGCCACGGCGGAGATCGTCCCACGCTGTCGGATCAAGTCGGCCGAGCCAAAGGGCACCGGTGGCTCGACGCCCACCCCCACACCCGCACCCACGTCCACATCCATACCTCCGCCACCCGGACGGATCGAGTTCGGGTGCGACAAGGGCGCCTTGGTCGTCTACGACCCTGCCCGACCGAGCTCGTGGCGTTCACTGGCCGCAGCCTTGTTCGACCTACGCCTGATCGCCTGACGACCGAGAGACAAGGAAGCTGTGTACATGAGTGTTCGGCGCGCGACCCACGGGAAAGCCGCTGTGGGCATGGTGGCGGCCCTGGCCCTTACCCTGACGGGGTGTGGCGGCGAGGGCAAGTCCGACAAGCCTGCCGGGCCGAGCGCCGTGAAGCCGCAGGGGAGCGCAGGGGCGTCTCCATCAGGGGCGGCGAAGAGTGAGGCTCCCCCGGCGGCCCAGATCCTCGCCACGGTCAACGGGGAAGCGGGCATGACCCTTACAGTCAACTCTGCCGTTCGTGACGCCGGGGGTTTTCTCACCGTCAGCGGCCAATTGAAGAACACCGGCGGCCAACCGTTCGCCAGCACCGCGGCTTGGCGGGGAAACGAGCTGAACGGCAGTGGCGCATCGGTGGCGGGCGTGACGTTGGTCGACAAGGCCGGCAAGAAGCGCTACTACGTGCTTCGCGACACCGACGGGCGATGCCTGTGCACGACCGGGCTGACCATCATCGACCCAGGGCAAACGGTGCCCTTCTTCGCCCAGTTCCCCGCGCCCCCCGCCACTACCACCGAGGTGGACTTCAGCCTCCCCACTTTCGCCACGGCCACCGTCAAGATCTCCGGGTGACCCCATGACCAAACGCCACCGCGTCTCCGTCGCGACCGTCGTCGCCGGCCTCGTCATCGCCGGCGCCCACCTCCTCGGCGCGACCTCCGCGTACGCCGACGACGTCAAGCCCTCCGTGCCGCCCGGGACCGAGCCTTCCGCCGCCGCGCCCGTGGCCATCGATTCCAACGCCCCCGGGCTCAAGATCCCGCAGGGCGGGACCCTGGCCCCCGTCAAGGTGCTCGACATCGCCGAGGTCGTCGAAGACCTCGGCGGCGAGCAGCGGCGGCAGGAGACCAACCAGACCGTGATGATGGCCCTACAGGCCGAGGTGCTGTTCCCCGAGGACAGTGCCGTCTTCAACGCCCAGGCGGCCGCCCGCATCCAGGCCATCGCGCAGGAGATCAACCAGCAGAAGGCGACCCGCGTACGGGTCTTCGGGTTCACCGACGACCAGGGCAGCTACGAGCACGGCAAGGAACTGTCCAAGCAGCGTGCCGACGCCGTGCAGGCGGAGCTCGCCAAGACCGTGACCAGTCCCGGGGTCATCTTCGACGTCCGCGGGTACAGCGAGGACTACCCCATCGCCGACAACGGCACCGAAGAGGGCCGCAAGAAGAACCGTCGCGTCGAGGTGACCTTCCCCCGTAGCGAGAAGTAGGCCGCCCTGTCGTCCCCGCACGCGGACCGCCACCCGGGCTAAACCCACGTGTGAGCCGTGGCACCCCGAGGTATGTGTCCCGGCGGACCTACCGGCGGATCAGGAGACTCGGCATGCCACGGGCTCGGGTGAACGGCGTGGAACTCTTCTACGAGGTCACGGGCGAGGGCGATCCCCTCGTACTGGTCCACGGGTCCTGGGTCGACCACTACGGCTGGCGGATGGTCGCCCCGCGCCTCGCCGAGTCGTACCGGGTACTGGTCTACGACCGCCGGGGCCACAGCCGCAGCGAGCGTCCGCCCGGCCAGGGGACCCGCAGGCAGGACGAGGACGACCTCGCGGCGCTCATCGAGGCCCTGGACCTCGCCCCGGCCCACGTCGCCGGGAGTTCCTTCGGCGGGTCCATCGCCCTCGGCCTCGCCACCCGCCGCCCCGACCTGTTCCGCAGTCTCGCCGCCCACGAGCCCCCGCTGCTGGGCCTCGTCGAGGGCGATCAGGAAGCGCAAGCCGCCCGGCTGCGGCTGGACGCCGTCTTCGCGGACATCCGCGGCGGCGACCACGAGGCCGCGGCCCGGCGCTTCGTGGAGGAGGTGGTCTCCGGGCCGGGGGAGTGGGACCGGGTGCCGGAGCGGACCCGCGAGACGTTCATCGCCAACGCCCCCACCTTCCTCGACGAGCAGTCCGACCCGGCGTGGGCCATGGTCGACCTCCCGCGTCTGGCCGCCGGCTACACCGGCCCCGCCCTGCTGACCACGGGCGGCGAGGGCATGCCGTGGTTCCAGGGGATCGTCGCCACGCTCGCCAAGGCGCTGCGGGGGGCGCGCGGGGCGCGGGTCGTCCTCCTGGAGGGTGCCGGACACGTCCCCCACCTCACGCACCCCGACGCCTACGTCGACACCCTCACCGGGTTCCTGGCCTCATAGGAGGTGGTCGGCCTTGCCGGCCTTGATGTCCCGGATCAGCTGGCGCAGGGCGTCCGTGGTGTCGGTGAGGTACGTGTCCTCCTGGCCGGAGAGGGCGATGTAGCTGTTGCCGTCCCCGTCCACCCCGATCCGGTAGCAGCTCGCACCCTCGCCGCAGAAGGCGTCTTCCCAGGTGATGTCGGCCATCGATGTCCCCTCAGAGCTCGCGAGCCAGGTGATGGATGAAATCCCGGGACGGGCCGGGCGGCAGGCTGAGCCGTTCCGTCCAGTCCAATTGGGAACGGTACTTCGACAGTTGTGCCTCGGTGTGCAGGAAGTCCGCGCCGTGTGTGCTGTCGACCTGCACGGTGTCCAGTGGGGGGACCGGTCCCTCCAGATAGTTGACCGTCTGGCCGGCGCCCGGGAAGCCCTCCGCGTCAAAGGTGAGGACGCGCAAGACGACGTTGTGCCGCTCCGACGCGTGCAGCAGGTGTTCCAGTTGGGCGCGCGCCACCTTTCGGCCGCCGAAGCGCATACGCAGTGCCGCCTCGTGAACGACCGCGACGTACTCGGGCGCCGAGTCGCCCTCCAGCACCTGCTGGCGTTCCAGTCGATGGGCCAGGCGCAGGGCGATCTCTTGTTCCGGGAGGGTCGGCACGACGAACCGGAAGAGAGCGAGGGCATGATCGCTGGTTTGGAGCAGCCCTGGAACATGCACCGAGTGTGCGCACCGCATGCGGGTGGCATGGGCTTCCGTCTCGGCGATGTCGAGCATCGCGGCGGACAAGGAGCCTCGGTAGCGCTCCCACCAACCCCGTTTCTGGGGCTGGGCCATGGCCACAAGCGCGTCGATGTACCGCTCGTCCGCACAGTCGCAGTGGCAGGCCAGCGTCCGGAGCCGTTCCTCGCTGATGGTTCGGACGCCTTGCTCGATGGCCGAGACCTTGGAACGGTCGACGCCGAGCAGCCCTGCGGCGGATTCGGCGGACACGTCCGCCGCCAGCCTCAACTTGCGCAGCTCTGCGCCCAGTCGCTTCTGTCGTTCGGTCGGCGCAATCCTCGGCGGCATGGCTGCAGTCTGCCGTGTCAGGCGCCGCGGCATCTCAAAGTGGGCCAATCGCCGTGATGGGGTGGTGAATAGCCCACGTGTTGCACTACGTTGCGTAACGCACCGCTCACGCAGGGAAGTTGAAGTGCATCGCCGCAGCATGCCTCGGGCCTCGGCGACGAGCCACGCTCCCCGCCCGCGTCAGCCACCCGTGCGCGTCGAACTCGCCGAAGTCGCGTCAGCCGTCCAGCAACGTCACACCAGGGAGTCACCGATGCCCAGCCCCTTTGCCCCGGCCGCTGCCCCCACCGGCGGGTTCACCGCCTGCCCGGCCGCGCCCGCCGCCCCCACCGGGCCTCCGGGCGCCGACGACCTCGCGTGCAGCCTCACCGTGCCCGGCGAGCCGTACAGCGCCCAGATCGCCCGCAGCGCCGTACGGGCCGCGCTGCACGCCCACCGGCTCGACCCGCTCGCGCCGGCGGCCGTGCAGGTCACCGGGGAACTGGTCGGCGCGGCGTGGTACTTGAACCCCGGGCAGAGCCTCTACCTGTCCGTCCGGCACCGCGACGACGCCCTCCGGCTCACCGTCTACGACGGTCACGCCCCCCACGCGCACCCCCGCCTCGCCGCGCACTGCGAGGCGCGCCGGCGCTCCGCGCTGCGGCTGATGGCGGCGGTCGTCAGGGAGTGCGGCGGGGCCTGGGGGTTCGAGGGCTCCCGCGAGCCCGGTGGGGGTACGCGCACCTGGGCGACCCTCCCCGGGGCCGGGGCGGTCGGGTACCTCTCCGCCTGACGTGCCCCCGGGCTACGACTGTTGGTGGTGGTGGGCCTGGGTGATGAGGTCCGTGGCGACTTCCAGGGCCGCCTTACGGGTCTCCTCGGGGTCGCCCTCCACGTGCTGGAGGAACATCATTCCGGCATGCAGGGTGAACAGCGCGCTGATGCAGCGCACTTGGTCGGCCAGCGGGGCGTCCTCGGCCCGGAGCAGCTCCACCAGGGCGAAGAGCCGTTTCTTCATCGTGTCGCCGATGCTGAGCTCCCGCACCGTCGCCTGGTTCTCCTGCATGAACCGGTACAGCGAGACCCCGGAGGCCATCGCCTCGCTGTAGCGGCGCAGCACTTCGCGCTTGGTCTCCAGCGTGCGCGGCTGTTCCTCGGCCCAGCCGATCAGTTCGTCGATGGGCTGGGTCAGGTCCTGGAAGACGCTGATGATGATGTCTTCCTTGGTCTTGAAGTGGTAGTACAACGCCGCCTTGGTGACCTCCAGCCGCTCCGCGATCTCGCGCAGCGAGGTCTTCTCGTAACCCTGCTCGGCGAAGAGCTCCAGCGCGACGTCCTGGATGCGCTGACGCGTGTTCCCACGCCGCTGGTGCGGACTGCTGCTGGACATGACTCTCCCCAAAAACTTACTTGACGCCCGGCTAGTGACGCGTCTACCTTCACCAGTGTAGTGAACTAGCCGGGCGGCAAGTAAGTGGCCGGGTGCGGAAAGTGCCAGGGGAGTGGACGACATGGTGGAGATGACGAAACAAGCGGAGAACCCCGGGGAGGTGAAGCCCCGCAGCGTCCGCGTCGTACTCATGGCACTCATGATCGCGATGCTGCTCGCCATGCTCGACAACATGATCATCGGTACGGCGATGCCGACGATCGTCGGCGAGCTGGGCGGACTGGAGCACCTGTCCTGGGTGGTCACCGCGTACACGCTGGCCACGGCCGCCTCCACGCCCATCTGGGGCAAGGTCGGCGACATGTACGGCCGCAAGGGCTCGTTCCTCACCTCCATCGTGATCTTCCTGATCGGCTCGGCCCTGAGCGGCATGGCCCAGGACATGGGTCAGTTGATCGGCTTCCGCGCGATCCAGGGCCTGGGCGCCGGTGGTCTGATGGTCGGCGTCATGGCGATCATCGGCGACCTGATACCGCCCCGCGAGCGCGGCAAGTACCAGGGCATGATGGCCGGCGTGATGGCCCTCGCCATGATCGGCGGCCCGCTGGTCGGCGGCACCATCACCGACCACATGGGCTGGCGCTGGTCCTTCTACATCAACCTCCCGCTCGGCGCCGTGGCGCTGGCGATGGTCACCGCGGTCCTGCACCTGCCGAAGAAGACCGGACAGGGCGAACGCCCCAGGATCGACTACCTGGGCGCGGCCCTGCTGACCATCGCCATCACCTCCACCGTGCTGGTCACCACCTGGGGCGGGACCGAGTACGCCTGGGGCTCCGGTGAGATCATCGGCCTGATCGTCGTCGGCGTCCTCGCGATCGCCGCGTTCCTCTACGTCGAGACCAAGGCCGCCGAGCCCGTCATGCCGCTGCACATCTTCCGCAGCCGCAACTTCACCCTCATGTCGGTGATCGGCTTCCTCGTCGGCTTCGCGATGTTCGGCGGCGTGCTCTACCTGCCGTTGTTCCAGCAAGCCGTGCAGGGCGCCTCCGCCACCAACTCCGGGCTGCTGCTCCTGCCGATGCTGCTCTCGATGATGGCCGTCTCGTTGATCGCGGGCCGGATCACCACCAGCACCGGCAAGTACAAGGTCTTCCCGATCGTCGGCGGCGCGCTCATGGTCGTCGGGCTCTTCCTGCTCGCGACGATGGACACGGACACCAGCCGACTGGTCTCCGGGCTCTACATGGCGGTGCTCGGCGCCGGCCTCGGCTTCCTGATGCAGATCACGATGCTGGTCGCGCAGAACAGCGTGGACATGAAGGACATGGGCGTCGCCTCGTCCTCCGCCACCCTCTTCCGTACGCTCGGCGGTTCCTTCGGCGTGGCCCTGATGGGTTCCCTGTTCACCTCGCGGGTCACCGACACCATGACCGACCGGCTCGGTCCGGCCGCCGCCGCCAAGGCGGGCTCGGCGCAGCTCGACGCGGCCAGCCTGGCCAAGCTGCCCGAGGCCATCCGCGACGCCTACCAGCACGCGGTCGCCGACGGTACGCACTCCGCGTTCCTGCTCGGCGCGGCCATCGCCGTACTGGGCTTCCTGGCGGCCTGGTTCGTCAAGGAGGTCCCGCTGCGGGGCGCGGGTCCGGCCCCGGCCGGCGCCGCCGGCGAGGGCGACAAGCCCGCGCAGCTCGCGCCGGAGTCCATCGCCCACTGAAGCCCGTGGGTACGGCACGGCATGGCACGGCATGGCATAAAACGACCCGGCCCCGGGGATCGACGGATCCCCGGGGCCGGGCCGTTTCCCGTCAGGAGGCCGCCCGGGCCACCTTCAGTACCGCCGCCGTCAGGGGAAGTTCTCCGGGGCCGTGCCGCCCGGGAAGCCGAAGCGGCGGCGCGTGTAGCCGTACGCGATGCCGGTGACCGGGTCCGCGAAGCCGTTCGCACCCGCCGCACCGCAGTGGCCGAACGCCTCCGGGCCCACCGCCGGCCGCCGTGCCGACCCCGCCCGCCGACGCCGGACCCTGCCCCTTCACCAGCGGGTGGTTGCCGTACGCCACGAGGTCCATGGGCGGGTCGGTGTGCCAGTTGAACGCGATGGGCACCAGCTCCGGCACCGGGCCGGCCGCCGCCTGGATCTCCAACTGCGCGGGCGTCGGCAACGGTGCCGTTCACCTTCACGCTCATGGAATCCCCCTGTGCTTCCGCACCTGTCGAACACCCGGCCCAACTGGCGCTGATCAGGTGGTATTCCCGGCGCTCCGCGGATGTGTCACCTCCGCGGCAGGTGCCGGCTCCCTTACGGGTGAACGCGCCCCCGGTGTCGTTCCGGCCCGCCACGAGCCCCCGTTGGACCGGGCATGAACCGCACCCGCACCGCCGCCCTCGTCCTCACCGCCGCCCTGGCGGCCCTCGCCCCCGCCCTCGGCCAGTCCGCCGCCACCGCGGCACAGGGCACCTTCCTCCAGGACCCGGCAGGCGACGAGAAGGCGATGAAGTCGATGTGGACGAAGGACGACATGCACAAGGTGGAAGCCCAGTTCCGCCTCTACCCGAACATCCAGTACAAGACGGTGACCCGGACCGAATCGAAGGGCGGCCAGCAGTGGGAGCGGGAGGTTCCCGACCCGAAGACGATGTCCTGGACGCCCTCGTTCGAGTTCGCGTGGTCCGTCGCCGACTCCAAGCTCGTCAAGAAGGCGGTGACGACGAAGGACGGCAAGCACCCGATCGTCGTGCACGCCGTGCTGCGCACCGCCGGACGGGCGACGGCGGCGGAGGTGGACCAGGAGCTGACCGGCCGGCCCGCCACGGGCCGGGTCAAGGTCCCCGGCGGGAAGCGGATCGCCTGCGACAGCGGCGAGTACACGGTGGAGTGGTCGGTCACCCGGTCCGGATACGGGACGCTGCGGGGAACCCTGCACTGGGATTCGAGCTGCGAGCAGTACCGTACGGCGTTCTCGGACGACAACGGGCGGATCCACTGAGGGGCGCGCCCCGGGAAGGCCGGCCGCCCGCGCACCTTGTGGGTGGTCGCCGGACGGCTGGGCCGCGGCCTCGGATCAAGGGCCGTGGAAATCATCATGCCGCATGGGGTGGATGCGGAGCGAGGCGAAGGCCCCCTGATGCGGGGGGAGTTCGCCCGGGATCGGCCGGACCGCGGGACACCTGCCGGTCGGTGAGGGCTGAGCGCTGAGGGCTGACGCGCTGAGACCTCGTGGGACGGTGGCGACGGCGACCGTGATGGTCATGGCCGTGGCGACGGCCGTCGGGGGCGGCCCGATCAGTGCTGCTTGCGGGCCGCGTTCGCCTTGGAGGCGATGTCCTCCAAGACGCTCTTCGCGTCACCCGTCGGTTCCACCGCACGGCCGATGTTGCGCTTGATGGTGTCACTGACCGTCACCCAGGACGGGTCGTTCACCGGGTAGAGCTGGGCCCCGCGCAGCGCGGTCAGGAACTGCTCGTCGTTCTTGTCGATGCCGCCGCCGGAGGGGGTGCGGGAGGCGCTGACGGTCGCGGGGAGCAGGTGGTAGCGGCTCGCGAAGTCCGACAGGTACTTGTCCTGGTAGACGAAGTCCAGGAACGTTCCGATCTCGGCACGCTTGCCGTTCTGCTTGAACGCCATCATCCAGTCCGCCACGCCGACGGTGGGCGGGATCTCGCTCGCGCCGAGGGTGTCGGAGACCGGCATCGGAACGGCGCGGACCTCGATGTTCTTGGCGCGCGCCTCGTAGGCGAGCGACGGGTAGCCGTTGACCATGCCGACTTCGCCGCGCAGGAACGCGGCGAAGGCGTCGGCGCGGTTGAACTGCGACGGGGAGCCCGGCCCGGTCAGCCCGGGGGTGACCAGGCGGTCCTTGATCCACTTGAAGGTCGCGATGTTCTGGTCCGACGCGAGGCTGTAGTTGCCGCTGCTGTCGGCGTAGCCGCCGCCGTTGCTCAACTCCCAGATCAACGCCTCGGCGTGCGCCTCCTCCGGACCCAGCGGCAGAGCGAAGGGGATCTTCACCCCCTTCTCCTTGAGGGCCTTGGCGTCGGTCTGCAGATCGGCCCAGGTCTTGGGCGCCGCGCTGATTCCGGCCTGCTTGAACAGGGTGTCGTTGTAGAAGAGCAGGCGGCTGCTCGCCACGAAGGGCAGGCCGTAGAGGGTGCTGCCGACGGAACCGGCCTCGGTGAGGGGCTGGAGAAAGTTCGCCTCCGCGGTGACGGTGAGGAGTTCGTCGGCGGAATAGAGCTTGCCCTGCGCCGCGAAGTCCGAGTACGAACCCATGAGGGCCATGTCCGGCGCGTTGCCGGCCTTCACCATGCGGGAGACCTCGCGGTCGATGTCGGCCCAGGGCAGCAGTTGCACCTCGACCTTGAGGTCGGGGTGGGCGGCGGTGAAGTCGTGCGTCACCTTGTCCCAGTAAGCCTTGGAGCTGGTGGCCGAACTGTCACCGTATTCCGCCGCGACGAGGCGCAGCGTACCGCTGTCACCTGTGCCTCCGCCGGAACTGCCGCAGCCTGCGAGAGGTATCAGTAGACCGATCACGGCCGCACCGGCGGTCGGGCCGAATATTGTTCGTCGCACGGGTGGATTCCCCTGATTTTCTTGTGATTCCCGGTGTTACTAATGAGTTACTCCGGGCCGAGGTGTCCTTCCGTGGCCCGTTGGCCGGAATTCTCTCCTGACGGCAGGGCGGTTGGTCCCATTGGGGCGGCAGTTGTGTTCAATGCTCCAACTGGCCTTATTCCTTATGGTGTTTTCCGATATGCGATCCAGAATTTCGACGCGCGTAGACATGGGGAAACGCCCGTTTCCGTTGGAAACGGGTCAGGCGAGAGGGAGGGGGAGAGGAGAGGGCGAGGAAGCAGACAGCGGCCGGGACTAGTCGGCGAACTCGCCCGCGTACGGGTCGGGCTCGCCCGTCTCGGGGTTGCGGCCCTCCTGCCAACGGCGCTGCGCCTTGCGCCAGTGCACGAAGCTGAGGTGCCCGCCGTCCCAGAACGTGATGCTGACGGGGCTCACGTCGAAGTCGTCCGAGCAGAGCCGGTAGAGGAATTCCGCCATGCCGTACGGATAGACCGCGAACGATTCGGCGGTGTGGCGCCCGACGACGAGGACGGGCCAGCGGTCCGGGTCGGGGTCGGTGGTCAGCCAGCACAGGATGTCGGAGCCACCGGTGACGCCCCACGCGATGATCGACTCGGGGTCCACGTCGAAGGCGGTCCGGCCGCCCTCGGTCTCCCACACCTGCCGGGCGTTCTCGGTCTCCTCGGCCATCTCGGCGGGGGCCCACTGGAGTCCGGGCTTGGGGAGCGGAAGCAGGATGTCGGCCTCGCCGTTGATGGAGCCGGAGCCGAAACGGCCCATGAACGCGATGAAGTCGGCGGGGAACCGGGTCCCCCAGGCCGCTTCGACGGCGGGCCAGTCGATGTCCTCGTCGGCGCCGTGCGTCGCGGGCATGATCTGCTCCAGTGCCTTGACCGCAACGTTCTCCGTCATGCCGCTCCCCTGCCACCACCCCAGCTCAACCGCCCCAACCTACCCCCGGGGGCGCGCGCCGCCTAGCGGCCGTCTCGACTGTCGGGCCGTACGTCCACCCGGGTGCCGGCGCGCAGGCCCCACCGGGCCATGGCGCCGGCCGCGGCCTCCAGGACGTGCCGGGCGCGCGGGCGGGGCAGGCCGAGGCGGCCGGGGGGCATCGTGGTCACGGCGATGACGGTGAGGTTCCGGTCCAGGTACGCCACGTCGATGGGGAAGCGCATACGGAAGGTGTGCACACTGGCCGCCGGGGTCAGCAGCAGGGCGCCGGTGATCCCGTCGCGGCCGAGCAGGCCCCGGGTGCGGGACCGGTACGAGGCGGCGATCTCCAACGGGACTTCCGGCAGGACTTCCGGCGGGACCTCCGGTCGGGCCGGGTCGGCGCGGGCCGGAGCCCCCGGCCGGGTCCCGGGCGCGGTTCCCGCCGGGCCGCCGATCCTGAGGGTGGCCCTACCGTCCGTCCAGTGCCGCCTGATCGCCATGCCGGTCAGGGTAGGGGTCGATGGGCCCCCGGGCCCATGCCCGTGCCGCCCGCCGGGGCCTACGGTCTGCCCATGGGCCTGGCCGTGATCATCCTCGCCGCCGTGTACGGCGTGACCGGTGGGCTGCTGCTGCCCCGCGCCGCCTACCGGCTGTCCGTGGAGCCGGAGCAGCCCTGGCGCGACCGCTGTCCCGAGGGCCACCCCCTGCCCGGCCGGCTCGGCCTCGCGCGCTGCCCGGGCGGTGGAGGGTCACCCGTAGGGACCTACCCGGCCGGACCCGGCGGGGCGCCACCCGCGCGGCCGCATCCGTACGGGCCCTCCTCCGCCCGCACCGCCGCACTGACCGGCGCGGTCTGCGCCGCCCTGGCCGTGGCCGGCGGGCCCCGCCCCGAGGTGGTCGCCTTCGTGGCGCTCGCCCCCGCCCTGGTCCTGCTCGGCCTGGTCGACCTGGCGGTGCACCGGCTGCCCGACCCGCTGACCCTGCCGCTCGCCGCGCTGACCGCCGCGCTGCTCGGCGGCGCGGCCCTGCTGCCGGGCGCCGCCGGGTCGTGGCGGCTCGCGCTGCTCGGCGGGGCCGCGCTGGGAGGCTCGTACCTCGTGCTGTTCCTGATCAATCCCGCCGGGATGGGGTTCGGCGACGTCAAGCTGGCGCTCTCGCTGGGGGTCGCTCTTGGGTGGTACGGGTGGGGGGTATGGTTCGCCGGAACGTTCCTGGGCTTCCTCTACGGCGCCGTATACGGCCTCGCCCTTGTGCTGCGCGGCCGTGGTGAGGCGCGGACGGCCTTCGCGTTCGGCCCCTTCATGACCGCCGGCGCACTCACGGGATTGCTGCTGGGCGAATTCGGAGCGTAGTCATTCCGCGCCGATGCACGCAGGACGCTTTACGAAGGGTTATGGTGGAACCCCCCCCTCGGGCCGGTCCGTATCCCCCCCACGGACCGGCCCGTTTTTCTTTTCTCCCCACCCCCGCGGGCACCGCCGCGAAAGCGCAGGTCAGTGCCGCGGGCGCGACGCACGTCAACCCCGCTGGGCCCAGATGTTGGTGCCGGGCGTGGAGACGGCGTGGGAATCGATCTCCTCCAGCTCCTGCGCGGTCAGCGGCGGACCGGCCAGCGCGGCCACGTTCTCCTCCAACTGCGCCACGCTCGACGCGCCGATGAGCGCCGAGGTCATCCGACTGTCCCGGAGCACCCAGTTCAGCGCGAGCTGCGCCAGCGACTGCCCGCGCCGGGCGGCGATGTCGTTCAGGCCGTTCAGGCGCCGCACCACGTCGTCCGAGAGCAGGTCCGGGTTCAGGGACTTGCCCTGGGTGGCCCGCGAGCCCTCCGGGATGCCCTTGAGGTACTTGCCCGTCAGCAGACCCTGTGCCAGCGGCACGAAGGAGATGCAGCCCATGCCGGCGTCCTCCAGCACGTCCAGCAGCCCGTCCTCCTCCGTCCAGCGGTTGATCATGGAGTACGAGGGCTGGTGGATGAGGGGGCGCACGCCCATCTCGACGAGGATCCGCGCCGCCTCGGCCGTCTGCTCGGCCGTGTACGAGGACACGCCCACGTACAGCGCCTTGCCCTGCCGGACCGCGGACGCGAGGGCGCCCATGGTCTCCTCCAGCGGGGTCTCCGGGTCGAACCGGTGCGAGTAGAAGATGTCGACGTAGTCGACGCCCATCCGCTTGAGCGAGGCGTCGAGCGAACCGAGCAGGTACTTGCGGCTGCCCCACTCGCCGTACGGGCCGGCGTGCATCAGGTAGCCGGCCTTGGTGGAGAGCACCAGTTCCTCGCGGTGGGACGCGAAGTCCTGCGCGAAGATCTTGCCGAAGTTCAGCTCGGCCGAACCGGGCGGCGGGCCGTAGTTGTTGGCGAGGTCGAAGTGGGTGACGCCGAGGTCGAAGGCCCGGCGCAGAATGGCACGCTGCGAGGTCAGCGACTTGTCGTCGCCGAAGTTGTGCCACAGGCCCAGGGAGATGGCCGGGAGTTTGAGGCCGCTGCGGCCCGTGCGGCGGTACTCCATGGAGTCGTAGCGCGAGGGCTCTGCCCGATAGGGATTGGTATCAGTCACGTTGTCCTCCCTATCACGGACCTGTGACCGGCCGAGTTGGGTACCCGATCCCGCCGCGCAGTAATGTGGCGGGCTCGGGGGTAGGACCGCAATCCGCACGGGGGACGCACGGAGGGGCTGGAAGATCGTGAAGCTGCGCGACCTGGTGTACAGGCTCTACGCACGCCGGGTGGAAGGCCGCCTCGACCACGACGCGTCGCCCAAGCACATCGGCGTGATCCTGGACGGGAACAGGCGCTGGGCGAAGGCGTCCGGAGGGACGACGGAACAGGGCCACCAGGCCGGGGCCGACAAGATCTCCGAGATGTTGGGCTGGTGCACCGAGACGGACGTCGAGGTCGTCACCCTGTGGATGCTGTCCACCGACAACCTGGACCGGCCGGAGGTCGAACTCCGTCCGCTGCTCAACATCATCGAGAACACCGTGCGGGGCCTCGCCGCGGACGGCCGCTGGCGGGTCCACCACGTCGGCAACCTGGACATCCTCCCCGCCGGCACCCAGACGGTGCTCAAGGAGGCCGAGCAGGCCACGCACGACGTCGACGGGATACTCGTCAACGTCGCGGTCGGCTACGGCGGCCGGCAGGAGATCGCCGACGCCGTCCGCTCGCTGCTGCTGGAGCACGCCGAGAAGGGCACCTCCTTCGAGGAGCTCGCCGAGGTCCTGGACATCGACCACATCGCGGAACACCTCTACACACGCGGCCAGCCCGACCCGGACCTGGTCATCCGCACCAGCGGCGAGCAGCGGCTGTCCGGTTTCATGCTGTGGCAGAGCGCCCATTCGGAGTACTACTTCTGCGAGGTTTTCTGGCCGGCCTTCCGCAAGGTCGACTTCCTGCGGGCGCTGCGCGACTACGCCGCGCGCCACCGGCGGTACGGCACCTGACGAGCCGGGACCCGGTTCCGGCCACCTGACACCCCCTCGGCCCCCTCTGGGGGCACCCCTCCACGTCGCGAAGCCTTCACCAGCGCTTCACCGAGCGTCCGTCATATGCCATGGCATGGGCGCGCCGGTTCGAGGGCATACCCCTAGCAGGTCGACGCCCGATCCACGGGTGTCGAGTCTCAGCGGACGGCATGGGGCCGTCCGCCCGGGAGGCCCTTTGCACCAGGACGCGCGTGCGGTTCGCACGGACGAAGTGGAGGGCCGGAAATCGGCCCGCGCATGGGTGCCGATGACCGGTCCGGTCTTCATGGCCCGACCTCTTCCGAGGGGGTACGTCCTTCCGTGGTGACCAGCACAAAGCGCCGCCTGCCCGACAGGCGGACCTACGTCCTCGACACCAGCGTCCTGCTGGCAGACCCCAACGCGGTCTCCCGCTTCGAAGAGCACGAGGTCGTGCTCCCGATCGTGGTGATCACCGAGCTGGAGGCCAAGAGGCACCATCCCGAACTCGGATACTTCGCGCGCCAGGCCCTGCGCCTGCTCGACGACTTCCGGGTTCGCTACGGTCGCCTCGACGCCCCCATCCCGCTGGGCGATCTGGGCGGAACCCTGCGCGTCGAACTCAACCACTCCGACCCCGGCGTCCTGCCCGCGGGCTTCAGGCTGGGAGACAACGACTCCCGCATCCTGGCCGTCGCCCGCAACCTCCAGGCCGAGGGCTACGACGTCACGGTGGTCTCGAAGGACCTGCCGCTGCGCATCAAGGCATCCTCCGTGGGGTTGCTCGCCGAGGAGTACCGGGCCGAGCTGGCGATCACCGACAGCGGCTGGACCGGCATGAGCGAGCTCGCGCTGTCCGGGGAGCAGGTCGACCTGCTCTTCTCGGAGGAACGGCTCTACGTGCCGGAGGCGGCCGAACTGCCGGTGCACACCGGGCTCGTCCTCCAGTCGGAGCGCGGCAAGGCACTCGGCCGGGTCACGGCGGACGGAAACGTCCGTCTCGTGCGCGGCGACCGCGAGGCGTTCGGATTGCACGGCCGCAGCGCCGAGCAGCGCATCGCGCTGGACCTGCTGCTCGATCCCGAGATCGGGATCCTCTCGATGGGCGGGCGGGCCGGCACCGGCAAGTCGGCACTGGCCCTGTGCGCCGGCCTGGAGGCGGTGCTGGAGCGCCGGCAGCACCAGAAGGTGATGGTCTTCCGGCCGCTGTACGCCGTGGGCGGGCAGGAGCTCGGCTACCTGCCGGGCACCGAGGCCGAGAAGATGAGCCCCTGGGCGCAGGCGGTCTTCGACACCCTCTCCTCCGTCGCCGGGCGCGAGGTCATCGAAGAGGTGCTGAACCGCGGGATGCTGGAAGTCCTGCCGCTCACGCACATCCGCGGCCGTTCGCTGCACGATGCCTTCGTGATCGTGGACGAGGCCCAGTCGCTGGAGCGCAACGTCCTGCTGACCGTGCTGTCCCGGATCGGGGCCAACTCGCGGGTCGTCCTGACCCACGACGTGGCGCAGCGGGACAACTTGAGGGTCGGCCGGTACGACGGGGTGGTCGCCGTCGTTGAGAAGCTCAAGGGCCATCCGCTGTTCGCTCACGTCACGCTGACGCGTTCCGAGCGCTCCCCGATCGCCGCGCTCGTCACTGAGATGCTGGAGGCGCTCTGACCCCGGGGAAGCGGTAACCGCGGAGACGAAAAGGGGCAGAAACCCCATAGGCGGAGAATGAGTTGACGCCGCCCGGCGCAAGGCGCAGCAGCCTAGTCGGGCGGCGTCGTGCTGCACAGGTCTTCGGCGAAATCAGGGGCGTTCCGGCAGGTGTGACCTTTCCCACGCAACGTGGAATTGCCCTGCGGCGTCGTGGTCCGGCAGAGTCTGCTTTCCGTCAGGCCCCGCATACGGCACTCCTGTACCTCTCGCGAGGTACACGTACACCAACAACTCCAGAGCCGGTCGCCGTATGCCGCCCGAGCTAGCCGGCAACCCCCGCGAGGGAGTTGCCCCGGGCCCGAGCCTCCAGTGACCGCGGATTCATGGAGGCCAGTGTCGAGGGGCACTATTGCGCCGCGCGGTCACTGCGGACGCTGCTGGAAGGACACCGTGTGAGCCGGATCTCGGTCCGGGGGTTCGCAGTGGCTTCGGCCACCGCGGTCACCACCGTCGGCGCAGTCGTGGGCGTTGCGGCGGGCGACGCCACCCCGAACAATCTCGAAACGACCGCCGCCGGAACGACTCTTCTCACTGACATCCCGGTCGGCGACCAGGCGCAGGTCCAGAGCGCGTCCCTGACGCAGCAGGCCGACTCCATCGCCCACGCCGCCGAAGCCGACGCCCAGCGCTCGGCCGAGGAAGCGGCGCGCATCCAGGCGGCGCACGACGCCAAGGCGAAGAAGACGGACGCCGAGGCGGCCGCGGCCAAGAAGAAGGCCGAAGACGAAGCGAAGAAGCACGAAGAGGAGCAGGTCGCCAGCCGCTCCGCGACGCGCAGCGCCGGCGACTTCGCCGTCCAGGGCTCCTACACGGTCGCCCAGGTCAAGGACATCGCCCGACAGATCGTGCCGGCCGGTCAGTTCCAGTGCTTCTCGAACATCATCAACGAGGAATCGACCTGGAACTACCAGGCAGTTAACTCCTCCTCGGGCGCCTACGGCCTGGTCCAGGCTCTGCCCGGCTCCAAGATGGCCTCGGCCGGCGCCGACTGGCGCACCAACCCGGCCACGCAGATCCAGTGGGGCCTGGGCTACATGAACGACCGCTACGGCAGCCCGTGCAGCGCCTGGAGCTTCCACCAGGCCAACGGCTGGTACTAGGCCGTCCCGGTCTCACCTCGTCCCGGGAAACTTGGTCCCGGCGATCAACCTCGGGGAGCCCCGCACCGTCCTACGGTGCGGGGCTCCCCGCGTGTACGGTCGGGCGAGTGGGTCCGCGCGCGGGGGGAAAGGGAACGACATGACGAAGAGGGCAGGCTGGCTCGGCCGGCTCGGCAGAGGGCTCAGCCAGATCGGCGCGCGCCTCGACGAACGGCGGGCCGAGGTCGAGGCGGAGACCGCCGTCGACGTCCCCGTCGTGGTCCCGGCCCCCGTCGACGGGCCGGTGCCCGCGACCGTGATCGCACCCGGCGGCGACTCCGGTTGGCGGGAGCGGCCCGATCCGGTGACGGTCATCCCTTGGGGGATGCGGGTGGCCGCCGAAGCCAGTTGGCGGCTGCTGCTCCTCGCCGGGATGCTGTGGGTGCTGATGAAGGTGATCAGCGAGGTCCGCCTCGTGGTCCTCGCCTTCTCCGCCGCCCTGCTCGTCACCGCGTTGCTCCAGCCCTTCGTCGTGCGGCTGCGGCGGCTCGGGCTGCCGCGCGGGCTGGCCACGGCCGTGACCGCGATCCTCGGCTTCGTCGTGATCGGGTTGGTCGGCTGGTTCGTGGTGTGGCAGGTCATGGAGAACCTCGACACCCTCTCCGCCCGGGTGCGCGAGGGCATCGACGAACTCAAACTCTGGTTGCTGGACAGTCCGTTCCACGTCACCGAGAAGCAGATCAACGACATCGCGAAGAGCCTCACCGACACCATCGGCACCAACACCGAGCAGATCACCTCCGCCGGCCTGCAAGGCGTGACGGTCCTCGTCGAGGTGCTGACGGGCATCCTGCTCTCGATGTTCTCGACCCTCTTCCTGCTCTACGACGGCAAGCGCATCTGGACCTGGGCGCTCGGCCTGGTCCCGCGTGCGGCCCGCCCCGGGGTCGCGGGCGCCGGCCCGCGCGCCTGGCGCACCCTGACCGCGTATGTCCGGGGCACCGTGCTCGTCGCCCTCATCGACGCCGTGTTCATCGGCCTCGGGCTCTACTTCCTCGATGTCACGATGGCGGTGCCGCTCGCCGTCTTCATCTTCCTTTTCGCCTTCATCCCGCTCGTCGGCGCGGTCGTCTCCGGGGCGCTGGCCGTGGTGGTGGCCCTGGTGACCCAGGGCCCGTTCATCGCGCTGATGGTCCTGCTGGTGGTGCTGGCGGTGCAGCAACTTGAGGGGCACGTGCTCCAGCCGTTCATCCTGGGCCGTGCCGTACGGGTACACCCCCTCGCCGTGGTGCTGGCGGTGGCGGCCGGCGGGATGGTCGCCGGCATCGGCGGCGCGGTGGTCGCCGTACCGCTGGTCGCCGTCACCAACACCGTTGTGGTGTACCTGCGGGCGTACTCGCGCGACCAGCAGCGCGCCGCGGCCATCGCGACGGGCCCGGGCCCGCACGGCGCCACGGCCCTCCCCCGCTCCGAAGCCGAAGAGGGCACGAACGCCCAGGACCCCCGCCGCCGGTGACGGCTGCGGGGGTCCTGGGGGTCGTACCCGTGCGGATCGTTACTCGGCGGCGAGGGCGGCCTCGGCGTCGAGGGTGACGGCGACGGCCTGGATCACCGAGGCGATCTTGAAGGCTTCCTGGACCGTCTCCCGGCCGATACCGGCCTTGCGCAGCACCTGCTCGTGCGAGTCGAGGCACTGGCCGCAGCCGTTGATCGCGGAGACCGCGAGCGACCACAGCTCGAAGTCGACCTTCTCCACGCCCGGGTTGCCGATGACGTTCATCCGCAGGCCGGCGCGCAGGGTGTTGTACTCCGGGTCGGACAGCAGGTGCCGGGTCCGGTAGAAGACGTTGTTCATCGCCATGACCGCGGCGGCGGACTTGGCGGCGGTGTACGCCTCCGGCGACAGGGCCGCCTTCGCCTCCGGCTCCAGCTCACGCAGGACGCGCGGGGAACGGGCGGCGATCGCGCAGGCCAGGACCGTGCCCCACAGCTGCTGCTGCGGGAGGTCGCTGTTGCCGATGACCGAACCGAGGTTCAGCTTCAGGTCCTTGGCGAAGTCCGGTACGGCGGCCTTCAGGGAGTCGAGGGACATCGCTCACTCACCGGCCAGCAGTGCGCCGGCGTCCAGGGTGCCCTCGCCCTTGTTCCAGTTGCAGGGGCACAGCTCGTCGGTCTGCAGGGCGTCGAGGACCCGCAGGACCTCCTTGGGGTTACGGCCCACGGAACCGGCGGTCACCATCGTGAACTGGATCTCGTTGTTCTGGTCGACGATGAAGACGGCGCGCTGGGCGAAGCCGTCCTCGCCCTGCACGCCACAGGCCCGCATGAGTTCGTGCTTGGAGTCGGCCAGCATCGGGAAGGGCAGGTCACGCAGGTCGGCGTGGTCCTTGCGCCAGGCGTGGTGGACGAACTCGGAGTCGCCGGAGACGCCGAGGACCTGGGCGTCGCGGTCCTGGAACTCCTCGTTGAGCTTGCCGAAGGCGGCGATCTCGGTCGGACAGACGAAGGTGAAGTCCTTCGGCCAGAAGAACACCACGCGCCACTTGCCCTCGTAGGTCTTGTGGTCGATCTGCGCGAACTCGTTGCCGGCCTCGAGCGAGACGCAGGCCGTCAGATCGTAGGTGGGGAACTTGTCACCGACAGTGAGCACGTGCTCTCCTTGCAGACAGGAAAGTACCCCTTTTGGGGGCTTTCCAAGGGGGTTGGACGGATCTCACATGCTGGCACAGCTGCATTGATTACGGAAATAGCTACTCTTGTGGCTGGTGATCGGAGGTGCCTATCAGTGGCTATGGGTAATAGGGGAGCGAAGCTCGGACCCAAGAACGGAGCGGCCCGGCAGGCGACGCTCGCGCAACTGCGCGCCTTCGCGGCCGTCGCCGAACACCTGCACTTCCGGGACGCCGCCGCGGCGATCGGGATGAGCCAGCCGGCGCTGTCCGGGGCCGTCTCCGCCCTGGAGGAGGCCCTCGGCGTGCGGTTGCTGGAGCGCACCACCCGCAAGGTGCTGCTCTCCCCGGCCGGCGAGCGGATCGCCGCCCGGGCGCGGGCCGTGCTCGACGCGATGGGCGGACTGCTGGAGGAGGCCGAGGCGGTGCGCGCGCCGTTCACCGGGGTGTTGCGGCTCGGCGTCATCCCCACCGTGGCCCCGTACCTGCTGCCGACCGTTCTCGGGCTGTTCCACCGCCGCTACCCCCGGATGGACCTCCAGGTGCACGAGGAGCAGACGGCCTCGCTGTTGGAGGGGCTGGCCGCCGGGCGGCTCGACCTGTTGCTGCTCGCGGTACCGCTGGGAGTCCCCGGTGTCACCGAACTACCGCTGTTCGACGAGGACTTCGTACTCCTCGCGCCCCGCGAGCACCCGCTCGCCGGACGCAAGGATATCCCCCGCGAGGAACTGCGCGAGTTGCAACTCCTGTTGCTCGACGAAGGCCACTGTCTGCGGGACCAGGCGCTCGACATCTGCCGCGAGGCGGGGCGCACGGCCGGCGCGGACGTCACCACGACCGCCGCCGGGCTCTCCACGCTCGTGCAGCTGGTGGCCGGAGGGCTCGGGGTCACGCTCTTGCCGCGTACGGCACTGCGCCTGGAGACGGCCCGCAACGAGCACCTGGCCACCGGGTACTTCGCCGAACCGGCCCCCTCGCGGCGGATCGCGCTGGCCATGCGGACCGGCACGGCCCGACAGGAGGAGTTCACCGCCATCGCCGCCTCCCTGCGCGAGGCGGTCCGCCCGCTCCCGGTGTGGCTGACGGACTGACGGACTGACGGACTGACGGACTGACGGGCTGACGCGCGGACCGGGACGCCCCCTAGTCGGACGCCCCCTGGTCCGACGGCTTCGGCGGGCGGCCGCGCGGCGGGATGGGGGCGACGCCGCCCGGGAGGCGACCGGACTCGGACAGGGCGCGGCGGAGCAGGAACTCGATCTGGGCGTTCGCGCTGCGCAGCTCGTCGCCCGCCCAGCGCGCCAGCGCCTCGTACACCTGCGGGTCCAGCCGCAGCAGCACCTGCTTGCGCGCCTGGCGCCCCGCACGCGCGCCCCGCTCCGGTTCCTCGGCCGGGCCGGGTCCGGAGCGGGGCGCGTCGCCGGCGGGACTCACTGGTAGAGGGTCCCGGTGTTGAGGACGGGCTGGGCCGCGCGATCACCGCACAGGACCACCATCAGGTTCGAGACCATGGACGCCTTGCGCTCCGGGTCCAGGTCCACGATCTCCTTCTCCGCCAGGCGGGTCAGGGCCAGCTCCACCATGCCCACCGCTCCCTCGACGATCTGCTTGCGGGCCGCCACGACGGCCCCCGCCTGCTGGCGCTGGAGCATCGCGGAGGCGATTTCGGGAGCGTACGCGAGATGCGTGAAGCGGGACTCGATGATGTGCACGCCCGCCGCCTCGACGCGGGTGGAGAGCTCCGCCGCCAGCTTGCGGGTGATCTCCTCGGCGTTGCCGCGCAGCGAGAGGCCGCCCTCGTCGTGGGCGTCGTAGGGGTACTCGATGGCGATGTGCCGGACGGCCGTCTCGGTCTGCGTCTCCACGAATTCGGTGAAGTCCTCGACCTCGAACACCGCGCGGGCCGTGTCCTCCACCCGCCACACCACGACCGCCGCCAGCTCGATCGGGTTGCCGTACGCGTCGTTGACCTTGAGGACGTTCGTCTCGTGGTTGCGGACGCGGGTGGAGATCTTCTCGCGGGAGGTGAGCGGGTTGACCCAGCGCAGGCCCTCCGTCCGGATCGTCCCTCGGTAGCGGCCGAAGAGCTGTACGACGCGGGCCTGCCCGGGCGCCACCGTGTTGAGCCCGCTCATCGCGAAGACGGCCGTGATGTCCAGCAGCACGCCGGCCAAGATCAGCGCCACCTTGAGGGCGTCGACCCCCGTCATCGAACCGAGGACCACCAGGCCCGTACCGGCCGCGAGGCCCGCGAGACCGAGCAGCAGCGCCGGGCCGCCGCCGATGCTGTGCGCGGTGAACTCACGTATCACGGCGGGGGATACGGCGGGAGACACACCGGTGGCGTCCGATTCCGTCGCCGATGAAGTGGTCATGGTCTGCCCCCGTTTGTCGGTGATGTTCGGCCGCGATCGGCCGGACCTTCTAGCAAAGTGATAGCACTTTTTACGTCCACCGCAACCCTTCGGGCCTCCTGAGCGTCGGTTCCAGTGGTGTGGGTGCTGATTCTCACGTCCGAAATGACCAGATTTGGTCAGGGTTAGCCAACCTTTGTCACAGCCTGCGGTGTTAGTTTTCTGAGCTGACGTCGGGGGGGTAATCGAGCGGAGCGGGAGCGATGAGCCGAGCAGGAGCGCGACGGGCGCAGCAGCAGCGCGGTGCGCGGAAAGCGCCGAGCGGGCGCTCAGACGGGCGCGCGGGCAAGGCGGCCGGCAAACGCACCGGCATACGCCGCTTCTTCACCTGGAAGAAGATCCTCGGCGCGTTCTTCGGGATGATCCTGCTCCTGGTAGCCGGGGCGTTCGCCGCCTACTTCCTGGTGGACCCCCCGGACCCCAGGAGCGACGCGGTCCTCCAGAGCAACACCTACAAGTACGCCGACGGCTCGATCATGGCGCGCACGGGTGACAAGAACCGTGTCATCGTCCCGATCGACAAGATCCCCGAAGACGTGCGGACGGCGTTCATCGCCATCGAGAACAAGTCCTTCTACAAGGACAGCGGCGTCGACGTCATGGGCATCGGCCGCGGCCTGTTCAACACCCTCCGCGGCAAGGGGACGGCCGGCGGCTCGACGATCACCCAGCAGTACGTCAAGAACTACTACCTGACCCAGGACCAGTCGGCGACCCGCAAGCTGCGCGAGCTGGTGATCGCCATCAAGGTCGACCAGCGCATGTCGAAGAACGACATCCTCGCCGGCTACCTGAACACCAACTTCTACGGCCGCAACGCCTACGGCATCCAGGCCGCCGCCCAAGCCTTCTACGGCGTCGACGCCGACAAGCTCACGCTCGCGCAGGGCGCCTACCTCGCCGCGGTCATCCAGGCCCCGAGCCAGTACGACCTGGCGTTCGCGGGCCCGAACGGCCGGCATCTCGTGACGCTCCGCTTCAACGCCGTCCTCGACAACATGGTCGATATGGGCGAGCTGGACCCCGCCAAGCGCAAGACGATCCAGCTCCCGGAGCCCATCAAGCCCAAGCCCGCGCCGGGTATGGACGGGCAGAAGGGCTACCTGATCCAGGCCGCCAACGCCGAGCTGAACGCCCACGGCGTCAAGGACGAGCAGATCGCGGCCGGCGGCTGGACCTTCACGCTCAACATCGACAAGAAGAAGCAGGCCGCCATGGAGCAGGCGGTCCAGGACAAGCTGGAGTCCCAGCTCAAGCGCAAGGACGTCGAGGGACGGCCGCAGGACCAGAGCGTGCAGGCCGGTGCCACCTCCGTGGACCCGAAGACCGGCGCGATCGTCGCGATGTACGGCGGCACGGGACTGAGCGAGAAGTACAACAGCAACGCGCTGCGCACCGACTTCCAGCCCGGCTCGACCTTCAAGCCGGTCGTGCTGGCCACCGCGCTGGAGACGGGGGCGACCACCCAGGACGGCCGCAAGATCACCCCGAACACCCTCTACGACGGCACCAGCAAGCGCCCCGTCGTCGGCAGTTCGGTGCCCTTCGCCCCGCAGAACCAGGACGACCGGAACTACGGCGACCCGATGCTCACGGTGCAGGAGGCCACCAACTCCTCCGTGAACTCCGTCTACGCCCAGATGATCGTGGACGCCAAGCCGGCCAGTGTGAAGAAGCAGGCCCTTGCCCTCGGAATGCGGGACCGCGACGGCTGGCCCGAGGACAAGCCGGCCATGTCGCTCGGCACCATGAGCGCCAACACCGTGGAGATGGCCGGCGTCTACGCCACCTTCGACAACCACGGCAAGAAGGTCACCCCGACCATCATCAAGAAGGCCGAGCGCAAGGACGCCCAGTACAACCCGGGCAGCCCGATCGGCGGCCAGGTCCTCAGCCGCAAGAGCGCCGACACCGTCACCAAGGTGCTCACCGGCGTCGTCGCCGACGGTTCGGGCAGGGCCGTGAAGAGCGACGTCTACCAGGCCGCGGGCAAGACCGGCACCACCGAGTCCAATGTGGCCGCCTGGTTCACCGGTTATACCCCGGAGCTCGTCACAGTCGTCGCGATGTTCGGCGAGGACCCCAACACCCACGGCCAGGTCACCCTGACCGGTACCGCCGGCGGTGGCCGCGCGGGCGGCTCCAGCTTCCCCGCCGAGATCTGGAAGGCGTACACCACCTCCGTCCTCAGCGCGGTGAGCACGGACGAGTTCGACCTGTCGGACGCGGACATGGGCCCCGTCCAGGCGCCCACCCGCAGCGCCGCCCCCACCAAGGACGCGAGCCCGACCGCCACGGCCACGGGGACCAAGTCGCCGACGGCCACCACGAGCCCGACGAAGAGCATCGACCCGAGCGGCCGCACCAAGGATCCGACGAAGACCGCCGATCCGACCAAGCCGACGAAGGACCCGACGAAGGCACCGGATCCGACGCAGTCGTTCATCTTCCCGCCGGCGCAGGAACAGCAGCGCCAGCCCTGACGGCCCGGTGAAACGGACACCGCCCCGCGACGATCACGTCGCGGGGCGGTGTCGTATCAGCGGTGTCGTATCGGCGCTGGGGTACCGGCCGTGTCGTGGCCGGGGCGACTCAGCCCACGTCGCCGCCCGGCAGCGTCAGCTCGAACCAGACGACCTTTCCGCTGCTCAGACGGGTGGCGCCCCACCGGCGGGCCATCCGGTTGACGAGGAACAAGCCGCGGCCGCCCTCGTCGGTCTCCCGGGCCCGGCGCTGGCGGGGCAACTGCGGGGAGTCGTCGCCGACCTCGCAGCGCAGCACGTCCGTGCGCAGCAGCCGCAGGGTCACGGGCCGCTCGGCGTACCGGACGGCGTTCGTCACCACCTCGCTGACCAGCAGCTCCAGCGAGTCCTGGAGCTCCTCCAGACCCCAACGGGCCAGCGCGCGGCGGGCGAGGCGGCGGGCCCGGCCGGGAGCGGTCTCCTCGGGGTCCAGGGACCAGTACGCCACGTCACTGGGCGCGATCCCGTCGAAGCGGGCCGCGAGCAGCGCGATGTCGTCGTCCCGGTCGCCGGGGCCGAGCATGTCCAGCACGTCGTCGCACAAGGCCTCCAGCGGCGGCGGGTGGTCCACGCCGGTCAACTGCGCGGTGGTGGCCAGCCGCTCCCGCAACTGCTCGATGCCGGTCCAGACGTCGCGCAGCCGGGACTCCACCAGCCCGTCGGTGTAGAGCAGCAACGTGGCGCCCGCCGGGGCGTCCAGCTCCACCGCCTCGAAGTCCACGCCGCCGACGCCGATGGGGGCGCCCGGCGGTACGCGCAGCACCTCGGCGCGCCCGCCCAGGTGCAGGAGCACGGGCGGGGGATGGCCGGCGTTGGCGATGGTGATCCGGTGCGAGACGGGGTCGTAGACCGCGTAGAGGCAGGTGGCCATCCGGTCGGAACCCAGGCGCTGGGCCTGCTCGTCCAGGTGGTGCAGGACCTCGGCGGGCGGCAGGTCCAACTGCGCCAGGGTCTGGGCGGTGGTGCGGAGCTGCCCCATGATCGCGGCGGAGGTCATCGAGTGGCCCATGACGTCACCGACGACCAGCGCGACGCGGCTGCCGGGCAGCGGTATGGCGTCGTACCAGTCGCCGCCGACCCGGGCCGTCTCGGCGGCCGGCAGGTAGCGGGAGGCGAGGCGCACCCCGGTGGGCTGGGGGAGGCTGTCGGGCAGCATGGTGCGCTGGAGTTCGTCGGCGATGTACGCCTCCCGGCCGTACAGCACCGCCTTGTCGATGCCGAGCGCGGTGTGCGTGGCCAACTGCGCGGCGACCAGCAGGTCGTTGGTCTCGAAGGCGGGCCGCTCCGGGGTACGCAAAAACACCGCCGCGCCGATCACCCGGCGGCGGCCGCGCAGCGGCGCGAGGATGGCCCGCTGCCCGCGCGGTACGGGATGGTCGCCGCCCAGCAGCTCCGACAGGGCGTCCTTCGCGGCGACGGAGGACCCGAACACCGGGCGGACGCCGCGCAGCACCTCGGCGAGCGGGCCGCCCGGCCGGATCTCGCACAGCTCGGCGGCGGGCAGGTCACCCTGCGGGCCGACCAGCGGGAGCCGGCTGAAATCGAGTTCACCGCCGGAGCCGCCGGAGTCGCCGGACCCGGCCGCGCCCGAACCACCCGCTCCGGCGAAGTCGCCACCCGTCAGGTCGTCGAGGGGCCGGAGCCGGTCGGTGCGACGCAGCCTTAAGACGACCGGGCCGACGGGACGCTCATCACCGACCGGCAGCGGATCGCGCAGGTAGACGAGGATGGCGTCGGAGAAGGTCGGCACGGTGGCCCGGCACAGGCCGAGCACGATCTCGTCGAGGTCGATGCCGCGCGCGATCCTGCGGGTGGCCGCGCCGACGAAGCGCAGCCGGTCGCCTTCGCGGCGCGCGGTGCCGACGTCCGCCGTCCCGCCGCCCGGTACGCCGCCGCCCGGTACGGGGCCGCCCGGTACGGGGCCGCCGGGTACGAGGCCCCCCGCACCGCCGGCTCCGCCGTCGGCCGCCCCGGGGCCGCCCGCGCCGCCCGGGGCGGACGCCCCGTCGACGGCCGGCCGGCCGCTCCCGCCGCCGCCCCGGGGCCGGGGCAGTTCGGCGGACCGGCCGGGGGCGCGGGCGCCGTCCGGGTCCCCGGCCGTGTTCTGCGCATAGGTGCGCACGGCCTCGGCGGCCACGATCGGGGCCTTGCCGTGGCCGGCGTCATCCGTACCTCCGCCGGAGGCGACGGGCTGCGGGCCCTCCTGGGAGGTGGGGTACTCCGTCACGCGTGGATTTCCGTCCGTCTGCGCTCGATGTGCGCTGCACTCAACTCGGTTCAGTCGCGGTATACCCGCTCAGCGGCAGGGGCACCACCGCCCCGAGGTTCCGCGTCCCGCTCGTTACCTCACCTCGCGTCGGTCTGGCCCAAGTCCCCTGTGCGGCACGTCGATTACGGATGTCCGGCCCGGCGGGGGACGATCCTACGGTCGCACCCCGGGGGCGCATCAAGGGTCTCATGACGTCATATGCGCGGGGGTGCGGTCCCAGTCCTCGGGCAGAACCGGAACGGGCCATCGTGGATCGGGTCGCCAGTCCCGCCAGCCGTCCCGGAACGGGGGACCCCACTCCTTGACCACCTCCACCGCCGCGCGGCCCGCCTCCCGCACCCGGTGGGCCAGCGACGCGTCCACCAGCCCGACCCGGCGCGCCTGCGCGAACTCGTCCTCGTCGAGCCACACCCAACTGCGGTCGGGGTAGACGGCGATGTCGAGGAAGTGGTCCACCGAGTCAACGCCGCCGGACCACCGCGTCCGGGGCTCCTCCAGGTTCACGTACCAGTTCTTGAACCGCCAGCCCCGCTCCCAGAACAGCCACACCGACCACGGCTCACCGGGCCGTGCCAGCTTCAGCACGCCCGCCCCGAACCAGCGCGAGCGTACGGTGGTCCGCGGCGCCGTGTAGCGGGTGGCCAGGGGTTCCGCGTGCACCGGGGTGCCGTCGGCGAGCACCGGCTTCACGCACTCGGTGCCGGGCGCCATCCACACCGCCAGCAGTTCGTCGGTGTCGCGCACCACCGTAACCGGCCGGCAGATGTGCACGGGGCCGCCCCGCCCCGGGGCGTGGTCGCGGTAGCGCCAGAGGATCTGCTCCCCGGGCGCCCAGCGCGGCCGCGGCACCCCGTCCGCGATCCCGGCCGCGGGCCCGTCCGCCGCGCCGAGCGCGGGGCCGTGTGCGACGCCGTCCCCGCGGCCTCCGGTACCTGTCATGCGCAGATCTTAGGGCGGGGGCCCGTACTTGTGCTGCGGTGCAGGTCACGGACCTGTCCGAGGACGGGAAACGACCGAAACCGGACCCCGTCCCCGGCGCTTTTCATGGCCGGGTCATACGGAGCACGTCCAATGCCTCGTCCAACTGGTCGAGGGTGAGCGCGCCCCGGTCGACGTAGCCGGATTCGAGTACGACTTCCCTGATCGTCTTGCGTTCCGCGAGGGCCCGCTTGGCCACCTTGGCGGCCTCCTCATAGCCGATGTAGCGGTTCAGCGGGGTCACCACGGAGGGCGAGGACTCGGCGTACTCCCTGGCCCGCTCGGAGTTGGCGGTGATCCCGTCCACCGTCCGGTCGGCCAGCAGCCGGCTCGCGTTGCCCAGCAGCCGGATCGATTCGAGCAGGTTCCGCGCCATCAGCGGGATCATCACGTTGAGCTCGAAGTTGCCGGACGCCCCCGCCACGGCGACGGCCGCGTCGTTGCCCGTCACCTGCGCGGCCACCATAAGGACGGCCTCCGGGATGACCGGATTGACCTTCCCCGGCATGATCGAGGACCCCGGCTGGAGATCCGGGAGATTGATTTCGGCCAATCCGGTGCGCGGACCGGAGGCCATCCAGCGCAGGTCGTTGCAGACCTTGGTGAGCGAGACGGCGATCGTACGGAGCATTCCCGAGGTCTCCACCAGGGCGTCCCGGGCGCCCTGGGCCTCGAAGTGGTTCCGCGCCTCGGTCAGCGGCAGTCCCGTCACGGCGGCCACCTCCGCGATCACCGCGGCGGAGAACCCGGGCGGGGTGTTGATCCCGGTGCCCACGGCCGTTCCGCCCAGGGGCAGTTCGGCGAGCCGGGGCAGGGCCGCGCGCAACCGCTCGACGCCGTAGCGCACCTGGGCCGCGTACCCGCCGAACTCCTGCCCCAGGGTGACCGGGGTGGCGTCCATCAGGTGCGTGCGTCCGGCCTTGACCACCTGGGCGAACTCGGCGGCCTTGCGCTCCAGCGCGGTGGCGAGGTGCTCCAGCGCCGGGATCAGTTCGCCGGTGACGGCGGCGGTCGCCGCGATGTGCACGGAGGACGGGAAGACGTCGTTGGAGCTCTGCGAGGCGTTGACGTGGTCGTTGGGGTGCACCGGGCGGCCGAGCCGCTCGCTCGCCAGCGTGGCGATCACCTCGTTGGTGTTCATGTTGGACGAGGTCCCGGACCCGGTCTGGAACACGTCGACGGGGAAGTGCTCGTCCCAGCGCCCCTCGGCCACCTCCTCGGCGGCGGCGTGGACCGCCTCGGCGATGTCCTCGTCCAGCACGCCGAGCCGGGCGTTGACCACGGCGGCCGCGGCCTTCACGCGGGCCAGTGCGGCGATGTGGGCCCGCTCCAGCCGATGTCCCGAGACGGGGAAGTTCTCCACCGCGCGTTGGGTCTGGGCCCGCCACTTGGCGTGCGCGGGGACCCGAACCTCGCCCATGGAGTCGTGCTCGATCCGGTACCCCTCGGGGCCGTCCGTGTCCTGCCGGTCGTCCGTCATGTCGATGACCTCCTCAAAAAGTTGAGCAATTGTCTTGTTCGAAGTGTTCCCAACTCCCCTACCGGCCAGTAAATACCGGGGGTAACACCGATACCGGGGAGGCGTTCATGGCACGTGCCCGTACGAAACCCAGGCTCAGATCTACCTTCGCCGCCGTCGCGGCGATCGCGGCCGCCCTCGGGGGCGTCACCGCCATCACCCCCATGGCCCAGGCGGCACCCGTCGCCGGACCGGCGGTCACCCCCCTCTCGCCCGAACTGGAGGCCGTCCGGGCGGCCGAGGCCACCAAGATCTACGGGGACCCGGCCATCCGCCCGCTCGCCGACCGCAAGACCGGCCTGATCTCGCTCGGCGACAGCGAGATCTCGGGTGAGGGCGTCGGCAATTACGACCCCGCCACCAACACCTCCACCAACCAGTGCCACCGCTCGCCCGACTCGGCGATCCACCGCACGGGCATCCCCGCCGACTTCACCTTCAACGTGGCCTGCTCCGGCGGCTACACCGGAAACATCCGGATCGGCGGCAGCAAGCAGTACCCCGACGAACCGGTGCAGAGCGACAGCCTGGCCGTCAAGGCCCGCAACACCCGGATCAAGATGGTGCTGCTGGTCGCCGGAGCCAACGACGACCTCCAGTTCGGCCCCGTCATGACGGACTGCGTCACCCGCTGGGTGCTCAGCCAGGGCACCTGCGAGCCCAAGTACGGCCCCGGCTGGCAGGCCCGTGTCGACGGCCTCAAGCCCAAGGTCGAGGCGACCGTCGCGGACCTCAAGACGGTCATGCGCGACGCCGGCTACGCCGACTCCGACTACAAGTTGGTCGTAATGGGCTACCCGAGCCCCATCGGCCCCGACTTCAACGACAACCCGACCTTCCCCGGCAAGCTCCCCGGGGGCTGCGCCGGCTACGACTCCGACGCCGCCTGGGGCCGCAACTACGCGGTGCCCACCTTCGAGAAGGGCATGCGCGAGGCGGCCCTCGCCTCCGGCGCCACCTACCTGGACAACTCGCGGCTCTTCCACGGCCACGAGGTGTGCATGGAGGACGCCTGGGCCCGCGGCCTCTACCTCGACCTCGGGGACCACTTCCCGTGGGACGAGAACACCGCCCGGCAGTCCTTCCACCCCAACTACCGCGGCCACGGCGCCTTCGCGTCCTGCCTGACCCAGCTCTACGACTCCGGCCTGCGTGAGGCGTCCTGCGCCGACCCGGCGAGCACCGGGACCCCCGTCCTGACCGCCGGCGCCTGGGACTCCCTCTACCGGCCCCTGAAGAACGAGGCGACCGGCAACTGCCTCGACACCTTCGGCGGCTCCAGCGCCAACGACACCAAGGTGGTGGGCTGGGACTGCCACGGCGGCCGCAACCAGGGCTGGTGGTACGACACCGCCCGCAAGGCCCTGCACACCGAACTGACCCAGGACCGCTGCCTGGACGCCCCCGGCGCCGCCTACGGCAACGGCACCGCCCTGATCATCTACAACTGCCACGGCGGCGCCAACCAGCAGTTCGTCCGCGACGGCGCCACCCTGCGCCCCGCCGCCGCCACCGGAATGTGCCTGACGGTCGCCGCCCCGCACGAACCGCTGCGGCTGCAGACCTGCAACGGCTCGCCCAACCAGCGCTTCGTCTGACCCGCCCCGCACACCCCCACACCCGGCCGGTCCCCGGCCGGGTGTGCCTACCGGTGCGCTCGGCGGCCCCGGTGTGCCTCCACCTGCTCCCGCACCTGCCCGGGCCGGTTGGTGATCAGCGTGTCCACGCCCAGGCGCAGGCACAGCTCCACGTCCTCGGGCTCGTCCACCGTCCACACCCGCACCCCGAGCCCCTTCGCCTTCAACCGGCCCACCAGTCCCGGGTCTTGGCGTACGAGGTCGATACCGGGACCGGCGTGACCCGCGAACGGCGGGCGCGCGGGGCGCAGCCGCCGCTCGATCAGGTAGACGGCGGGCAGGCCGGGCGCCAGGCGGTGCAACCGGGCAAGGGCGGTCCGCGAGAAGCTCATCACCTCGACGAGGCCGTCGGCGCCGCCGGCGAGCCCGTGCTCCTTGAGCACCCGCACCAACTCGACCTCCAGCCGGCCACCGGCGCGGGTGGGGTGCTTGGTCTCCACGGCCAACCCGACGGGCCGGCCGGCGCCCAGCGCCTCCTTGAGCAGGTCCTCGAAGAGCAGCACCCGTGCCCCGCGGTGCTCCTCGCCCTTCCACCGGCCGAAGTCGAGCGCGGCCAACTCCTCGTAGGTCATCGCGGACACCGCCCCGCGCCCGTCCGAGGTCCGCTCCACCCGCCGGTCGTGCACACACACCAACCGCCCGTCGGCACTGAGCCGCACGTCGCACTCCAACGCGTCGGCCCCGTCCTCGACGGCCTGCCGGTACGCGGCCAGGGTGTGCTCGGGGTGGTCGTAGGAGGCCCCGCGGTGGGCGATGATCCGCACGTCGCGAGCGGTGCGGAGGGAGGGCGTCACAGTCATACGGGAATCCTTGCGAACCGGGGTGAACGGGAAGGTGCCTCCCTGTCACCCCGAAGTTAACCGAGGCCCGACCCGGCGCGGTGGACGGGCGGCGGCGCGTACGCCCGCGCCCCGCCCGGACGGATCCGGGCGGGGCGCGGTACGGCTGAGCGGCGGCGGCGGCGCCAGGTCAGGCCAGGCCCGGGCCGCGGACCGGGATGTGGGTGAAGGTGGGCTCCGGGGCGGGGTTCCGGAAGAAGTCGTTGCCCTTGTCGTCGACGACGACGAAGGCCGGGAAGTCCTCGACCTCGATCTTCCAGACCGCCTCCATGCCGAGCTCCTCGTACTCCAGGACCTCGACCTTCTTGATGCAGTCCTGCGCGAGGCGGGCCGCCGGGCCGCCGATCGAGCCGAGGTAGAAGCCGCCGTGCGTGCCGCAGGCGTCCGTCACCTGCTGCGAGCGGTTGCCCTTGGCCAGCATGACCTTGGAGCCGCCCGCCGCCTGGAACTGCTCGACGTAGGAGTCCATGCGGCCGGCCGTGGTGGGGCCGAAGGAGCCGGAGGCGTAGCCCTCGGGGGTCTTGGCGGGGCCGGCGTAATAGACCGGGTGGTCCTTGAGGTACTGCGGCATGTCCTCGCCCGCGTCCAGCCGCTCCTTGATCTTGGCGTGCGCGATGTCGCGCGCCACGACCAGCGGGCCGGTCAGCGACAGCCGGGTCTTGACCGGGTGCCGGGTGAGGGTCGCGAGGATCGTCTCCATCGGCTGGTTCAGGTCGACGGAGACCACGTCCGAGGACTCGCTGAGGTGCTCCTCCGTGGTCTCCGGCAGGAACCGCGCCGGGTCCCGCTCCAACTGCTCCAGGAAGACGCCCTCGGCGGTGATCTTCGCGACGGCCTGGCGGTCGGCCGAGCAGGAGACGGCGATGGCCACCGGCAGCGACGCGCCGTGCCGCGGCAGACGGACCACGCGCACGTCGTGGCAGAAGTACTTGCCGCCGAACTGGGCGCCGATCCCGATCTTCTGCGCCAGCTCGAAGACCTGCTGTTCGAGGTCGAGGTCACGGAAGCCGTGGCCCAGCGCGGAGCCCTCGGTGGGCAGCTCGTCCAGGTAGTGCGCGGAGGCGTACTTGGCGGTCTTGAGCGCGTGCTCCGCCGAGGTGCCGCCGACGACGATCGCCAGGTGGTAGGGCGGACAGGCCGCCGTGCCGAGCGAGCGGATCTTCTCTTCCAGGAACTTCATCATGGAGGTCTCGTTGAGGACCGCCTTGGTCTCCTGGTACAGGAAGGACTTGTTGGCGCTGCCGCCGCCCTTCGCCATGAAGAGGAACTTGTACGCGCCGCCGTCGGTCGCGTACAGCTCGATCTGCGCGGGCAGGTTCGAGCCGGTGTTCTTCTCGTCCCACATGGTGAGCGGGGCCATCTGCGAGTAGCGCAGGTTCAGCCGCGTGTACGCGTCGTAGATGCCGCGCGACAGGGCCGCCTCGTCGCCGCCCTCCGTGAGCACGTTCTGGCCGCGCTTGCCCATGACGATCGCGGTGCCCGTGTCCTGGCACATGGGGAGCACGCCGGCGGCCGCGATGTTCGCGTTCTTCAGCAGGTCCAGGGCGACGAACTTGTCGTTCGAGGACGCCTCGGGGTCGTCGATGATCCGGCGCAGCTGCGCGAGGTGCGCGGGACGCAGGAAGTGCTGGATGTCGTGGATGGCCTCTTCGGCGAGCTTGCGCAGCGCCTCCGGCTCGACCTTGAGGAACGTACGGCCGTCGGCCTCGAAGGTGGAGACGCCTTCGGAGGTCACCAGCCGGTAGGGGGTGGTGTCCTCGCCCAAGGGCAGCAGGTCGGTGTACGCGAACTCCGGCATCGTGGCCATTCCTCACTCGGCAGACAGCGCTGACGACCAATTGGCAGCGCAGTCCTCAAGCGTAGGACCTCGCCGGACGGCTGTGTCTGTGAGGTAAGGCTCACTGGCCCGGGACCGTGGGCTCAGTACGTCATCGACGGGGGAGTATCGCGATCTATCGTGTCTGGCTATGCTGGCGGCGTGGACCTGGAAAAGCACCCCAACGCCCCCGCCGCCTCCGCCGCGCCCGCCGTTCTCCCGGTCGCCGACCTGCGCGCCTCCGACGCCGACCGCGACCGGATCGCGCACCTCCTCGCCGACGCGCTCGCCGAGGGCCGGCTGACCGCCGAGGAGCACTCCGACCGCCTCGACACCCTGTACGCCGTGAAGACGGTCGGGCAACTGGACGTGCTCGTGCGCGACCTGCCCGCGGCCCACGGCGGCGCCTGGCTCCCCGCGGCGGGCACGCCTCCCGTGCCGGTCGCCGGGCCGGTGGGCGCCGAGGCCGAGACGGTCCTGGCCGTCTGCAGCTCCGCCACCCGCAAGGGTCGTTGGCGTCCGGGCGCGCTGATCCGCGCGGTCTCCGTCCTCGGTGACGTCTCCCTCGACCTCACCGAGGCCGTGTTCGAGCAGCGGGTCACCGAGATCAACGTGAACTGCGTCCTCGGCAACGTCGAGATCGTCGTCCCGGAGAACGTGACGCTCCGCGGCTACGGCGGCGGTGTGCTCGGCAACTTCGAGGTGACCGACGAGGGCGTCGCGGCGGCCGACCCGCAGGCGCCGCTGGTTATCGTGCGCGGCTTCGCACTGCTCGGCAACATCGAGGCCCGACCCAAGCGCGGCGCCCGGGTGACCGACCTCGCCGGCAAGCGACACGAGCGGCTCGGCGGCTGAACCCGGCCCCGACCACCGCGAGCGGCCACCGACGGCGACACGCGTGGGAGCGGAGGGGCGCGTTTCGGTCGAAGTTCGCCGGAGCGGCCGACGCGCGGCACGCAGTGCTTAGGGGCACGCACAGCGGGTAGGGACAGACGCATCGTCTCTCGCTCGCGTATACGTCGTCAGGAGTAGACCGTGCCGCATCCGCCGCATCAGTCCCTGCAGGTAGCCGACGTCAAGACTCTCCACGCGCGTCCGGCCGCAGTGCCGAAGCCGCGGGTGCCGGCGAGGGAAGAGGACGGCCCCTGGCATGCGGAGGCGGTGTGCCGCAGGGACGAGGCGGGACTGTTCTTCGCGCCCTCCAAGGAGCCCACCGCGGCGCGGCTCGCCCGCGAGGAGGCCGCCAAGCGGGTCTGTGCGCGCTGCCCGGTGATGGTCGCCTGCCGGGAGCACGCACTTCTCCAGCCCGAGCCCTACGGCGTGTGGGGCGGCCTGACCGCCGCCGAGCGGCGGGTCCTCCTGGGCCGGCGGCGGCGCCGGGCCGCGGAGCTGCGCCAGGGCAGCGGCGCGGGACCGGTCGCCGCCGCGGGGTGACCCCGGCCGAAGGAACGTGAGCGGACAGCACGCGCGAGGGGCGGTCCTCCACCGGGAGGACCGCCCCTCGCGCGCGTTGCCCGCCGGCCGCACGCTCCTACCGGGCGTGGTGGAAGTCGATCGCGCTGTACGCGCGCAGCTTCGACAGGCGGTGGGTGGAGTCGATCTGTCGGATCGTGCCCGACTTCGACCGCATGACCAGCGAGGACGTGGTCGCGGTCTCCGAGCGGTAGTGGACGCCGCGCAGCAGCTCGCCGTCCGTGATGCCGGTGGCGACGAAGAAGACGTTCTCGCCGGACACCAGGTCGTTGGTGTGCAGGACGCGGTCCAGGTCGTGGCCGGCGTCGATGGCCTTCTGGCGCTCGGCGTCGTCCTTGGGCCACAGCTTGCCCTGGATGGTTCCGCCCAGGCACTTGATGGCGCAGGCCGAGATGATGCCCTCGGGGGTGCCGCCGATGCCGAGGAGCAGGTCCACGCCGGTGCCCTCGCGCACCGCCATGACCGAGCCCGCGACGTCGCCGTCCGAGATGAACTTGATGCGGGCGCCGGTCTCGCGGATCTCCTTGACGATGCCCTCGTGGCGGGGGCGGTCCAGGATGACCACGGTGACGTCCTCGACGGCCATGTTCTTGGCCTTGGCGACGCGGCGGATGTTGACCGAGACGGGCGCGTTGATGTCGACGAAGTCGGCGGCCTCGGGGCCGGTGACCAACTTCTCCATGTAGAAGACCGCCGACGGGTCGAACATGGTGCCGCGGTCGGCGGCGGCCAGGACGGCGATGGCGTTCGGCATGCCCTTGGCGTTCAGGGTGGTGCCGTCGATCGGGTCCACGGCGATGTCGACCTCGGCGCCCGTGCCGTCGCCGACCCGTTCGCCGTTGAAGAGCATCGGCGCTTCGTCCTTCTCGCCCTCGCCGATGACGACGACGCCGTTCATCGAGACGGTGGAGATCAGGGTGCGCATGGCGTTGACCGCCGCGCCGTCCGCGCCGAGCTTGTCGCCGCGGCCCACCCAGCGGCCGGCGGCCATGGCGGCGGCTTCGGTGACCCGGACGAGTTCCAGGGCGAGGTTGCGGTCGGGGGCCTCCGGGGAGACTTCGAGCTGGGGCGGCAGGTTGTGCTCGGTCATCGGAGCGCACCTTTCTGTACGACGACGGCCGGGATGTGAGGGTGCTGGAAACTCTATCGGTACGTCGACATATTGAGCAGAGCGGGTCACGTATGAGCGGAATATCGGTCAGGGTGTTGGCCTGAGCGGACATCTTGCGCCCTGGCCGGCGGCTACGTCGGCACGCCGCGCCCTACCCCGGCGGTGATCGCTCCCGCGCGTACGGGACTATGGAGCCGTGGCAGGTATGAAGGGCAAGCAGACGGTCTGGGACATGGTCCGGTCGCTGGCGGTGATCGGCGTCGTCGTGGCGGGCATCTACATGTTCATCCCGCATGACGAGAACGCCGACCCGACGCACGTGGTCGACTACCGCGTGGAGACGGCGACGGCCCGGCGCGCGGCGCCGTACCCGGTCGCCGCGCCGGTGGGTCTGCCGGCCGAGTGGCGGGCGACCTCGGTGTCGTACGAGCGCAAGAACGCCAACGCCTGGCACCTGGGCTTCCTCGACCCGGACAAGCAGTACGTGGCGGTCGAGCAGTCCAGCGACGCGTCCGCCAAGAACATCGGCACGGTGACCCGGCAGGCCAAGCCCACCGGGCAGTCGCAGCGGATCGGCGACCAGGACTGGGAGCGCTGGGACGGCGACAAGTACGACGCGCTCGTGCGCCAGGAGCAGGGCCACGTCACGGTCGTGACGGGGACGGCCTCCTACGAGCAGTTGGGCGCGCTGGCGGCGGCGCTGGAGTTCAAGCAGGGCCGGTAGCCCCGGGCCGGTAGCCCGCTGCGGACATGCGAAGGCCGTGGACATGCGAGAGGCCGCCCACCCCGGGATCGGGGCGGGCGGCCTCTCGCGTTGCCGTGGAGCGGGGCTCCGGCGTGGTCGCTGCCGCGCTCAGACGGTCGTGACGACCTGGTCGAACGCCAGGCGCGGCGAGCGCGGGAACCAGGCGTCCTCGCCCGGCTTGCCGATGTTGACGACCATCAGCGGGGTGTGGTCGGCGTCCAGGAACTCCTTCTGGACACCGGCGAAGTCCAGACCCGTCATCGGGCCGGCGGCCAGACCGGCGGCCCGGACGCCGATGACGAAGTACGCGGCCTGCAGGGCGCCGTTCAGCAGGGCGGCCTGCTCGCGGACCGGGCGTTCGGCGAAGAAGGCGTCCTTGGCCTGCGGGAAGTGCGGCAGCAGCTGCGGGAGCTCCTCGTGGAACTCGTTGTCCGCGGAGAGGATCGCGACCAGCGGGGCGGCGGCGGTCTTGGCCTGGTTGCCCTCGGCCATGTGCTTCACGAGGCGCTCGCGGGCCTCGGGGGAGCGGACCAGCGTGATGCGCAGCGGCGACTGGTTGAAGGCGGTGGGGCCGAACTTCACGAGGTCGTAGATCGCCTGGACCTGCTCCTCGGTCACCGGCTCGTCGGAGAAGGTGTTGGCGGTGCGGGCCTCGCGGAACAGCAGGTCCTGAGCGGCGGCGTCGAGAACGAGAGACATCGGAAAGCCTTCTTCTATGCGGAGGTGAAGCGCGATGTCCTCGACTCTACGAGAGAGATAGATGAATTTTCAACTAAATCTCTCCGGAGTGAGCGAGGTCACATCCGGGACGCTGCGGCCTTCTACTCGCGGTCGTTCCCGGAGCCCTCCTCGGCTCCATCGCGCGCGGCCAGCGCGGAGTCGAGCCGTGCGCGGGCTCCTTCCAGCCAGTGCCGGCACACCTTCGCCAACTCCTCGCCGCGCTCCCAGAGCGCGAGCGAGTCCTCCAGCGAGGTGCCGCCGGCTTCCAGCTTTCGGACGACCTCGATGAGTTCGTCCCGCGCCTGCTCGTACCCCAGCGCCGTATCGGCCTCGGTCATTCCCATCTCACCTTCATGCGCTCGATTTGCGGTGGATCTGCGGTTGAACGGCTCGTGCGGCGAGCCGACGCGCGCCGTCATTCGGCGGCGCGGGCGGCCTCTTGACCTGTCTCCCCGGCCCGCCGGGTGTCTCCGGCCGGCCCTGCCTCCTCGGCCCGCCGGGTTTCCTCGGGCCCACCCGTCTCCTCGGGCCGCCCGGCCCCGTCCACGCGGACCGTGAACTCCCCGGCGGCCACCCGCGCGCGCAGGACGTCCCCGGACGCGACCTCCTCCGGCGAGCGCACCACGTGGCCGTCGGCCCGCTGGAGCACCGCGTACCCGCGCTCCAAGGTGGCCGCGGGGGACAGCGCCACCACCCGCGCCCGGGTGTGCGTCAGCTCCGACTCCGCCCGGTCCAGCAGGTGCCCCAGCGTCCGCCGGCTGCGCGCCAGCAGGGCCTCCACCTCCACCTCCCGGCTCTCCACCATCCGCCGCGGGTGGACGAACACCGGCCGCCCCAAGGCGTGGGCGAGCCCGCGCTCCTCGCGGTCGAGCAGCCCGCGCAGCGCGCGCAGCCCCCGGCCTTGGAGCTGGCGTACCCGCTCCAGTTCCTCGCCCACGTCCGGGACCACCTTCTTCGCCGCGTCCGTGGGGGTGGAGGCCCGAAGGTCCGCGACCAGGTCGAGCAGCGGGGAGTCCGGCTCGTGCCCGATCGCCGAGACGACGGGCGTACGGGCCGCCGCGACCGTCCGTACGACCTCCTCGTCGGAGAACGGCAGCAGGTCCTCGACGCTGCCGCCGCCGCGCGCCACGATGATCACATCGACCTCGTCCAGGGCGTCGAGTTCCCGCACGGCCCGGATCACCTGCGGTACCGCGTTCACCCCCTGCACGGCGACGTTGCGCACCTCGAAGCGGACCGCCGGCCACCGGCGGCGGGCGTTCTCCAGTACGTCCCGCTCGGCCGCCGACGCGCGCCCCACCACCAGCCCGATCAGCTGCGGCAGGAACGGCAGCGGCTTCTTGCGGTCCAGGGCGAACAGCCCCTCCGAGGCGAGCGAGCGCTTGAGCTTCTCCAGGCGCGCCAGCAGCTCGCCGATCCCGACCGGCCGTATCTCCGTGGCCCGCAGGGACAGCTGCCCGCGCGGGGCGTACCACTCCGGCTTGGCCCGTACGACGACGCGCGCGCCCTCCGACACCAGGTCCGCGACATCGTCGTAGACCTGGCGGAAGCAGGTGACGCCGAGCGAGATGTCCTGCGAGGGGTCGCGCAGCGTCAGGAAGACCACCCCCGCCCCCGGCCGCCGGGACAACTGGGTGATCTGCCCTTCCACCCACACCTGGCCGAGCTTGTCGATCCAGCCCCCGATGAGCCGGGACACCTGACCGACCGGCAGCGGCGCCTCGGCCGACGTATTCAGACCCATGCAGGCAGGCTAGCCGCCCGGACCGACACCCGTGCCGGGGCCCGTCCTCCCGTCCCGCGCGCGTCGCCCCCGCTGGGCCACCAGCACCCCCAGACCCACCACCAGCCACACCGCCCCCACCACCTGCGCCGTCCACGCCGCCTCGACGATCACCGCGATGGTCACCGCCGCCCCGAGCACCGGGACCACCAGGTGCAGCCACCAGTTCGGGGGGCCCGACCCGCGCCGTACGACGAACCACCCCACCACCGAGGCGTGCAGCAGCGTGAACGCCACCAGCGCCCCGATGTCCACCACCGACACCAGGTGGTCGAGGCCGTCGTCGCGCCGGGCCGCCCACACCGCCGCGATCAGCGTCACCGTGGCCGCCACCAGCAAGGCCGGCCGGGGCGTGCCGTCCGAGGTGCCCGCCAGCACCCGCGGCAACCGCCGCTCCCGGGCCATCGCGAACACCAGCCGGCCCGCCGCGGCCTGCCCCGCCAGCGCCGCGAAGGCCGCCCCGATCGCTTTGCTCCCCGCGACCAGGTCGTGCAGCCAGGTCCCGGCCGCCGACTCCACCGCCGTGTAGAAGGCCGGCCCCTGCGACGCCGGGTCGGCCGCCAGTTCCGCCGAGGACACCGGCATCAGCAGCGCCGCCAGGTAGCTCTGCGCGACGAACAGCACCCCGGCCAGCGCCAGACAGAACAGCACCGCCCGCGCGACCCGCTCGGAACCCCCGGTCACCTCCTCCGCGAAGGAGGCGATGGCGTCGAAGCCCAGGTAGGACAGGACCGCGACCGACACCGCGCCCAGTACGGCGGCCACCGAGAAGCCCAGCGCGCCGTCCCCGGTCAGCGGTGACAGCCAACCGCGCCGCGCACCGCCCTGGACCAGCACGGTCACCGCCGCGACCACGAACACCAGCAGCACCAGGATCTCCATGGCGAGCACCGCGAAGCCCACGCGCGCCGCGGTCCGTACGCCCCAGAGGTTCAGCAGGGTCGTCACCACCACCGCCAGCGCCGTCCACACCCACCGGGACACCTCGGGGACCAGGGCGTTCATCGCGATGCCGGAGAAGAGGTAGGCGACCGCCGGGATCAGCAGGTAGTCGAGCATCGCCATCCACCCGGCGATCAACCCCGGCCCCTCGCCCAGGCCCTGGCGGGCGTACGTGAACACCGACCCGGCGCGCGGCGCCACCCGCACCATCTGAGCGTAGGAGGAGGCGGTGAAGGCCATGGCGACGGTCGCGGCGAGGTAGACCAGCGCGACCGCGCCGTGCGACTTCGCGTCGAGCGTGCCGAAGACCCCGACCGGGGCCATCGGGGCGATGAAGAGCAGCCCGTAGACGACCAGGTCCCGGAAGCCGAGGGTGCGCCGAAGTGTGGTGGGCGCCGTGGGGGTGTCCGTCGCGGACGCCATCGTTCCTCCGGGGGATAGCCGGTACGTACGTGCGACCCAGTCTGTGTCGAACGGGCGACGACCGGCCTGCCGGAGACCCCCGTACGATGGAGACCATGACTGCTGCCGCCCCTGCTCCCGCTTCCCGCCGCGTCCTGCTCGCCGCCCCCCGCGGCTACTGCGCGGGTGTCGACCGAGCCGTGATCGCCGTCGAGAAAGCCCTTGAGCAGTACGGCGCGCCGGTCTACGTACGCCACGAGATCGTGCACAACAAGTACGTGGTGCAGACCCTGGAGAAGAAGGGCGCCATCTTCGTCGAGCGGACGGAGGAAGTCCCCGAGGGCTCCATCGTCATGTTCTCCGCGCACGGCGTGGCCCCCGTGGTCCACGAGGAGGCGGCGCGCGGCAAGCTCGCGACGATCGACGCGACCTGCCCCCTGGTCACCAAGGTGCACAAGGAAGCCATCCGCTACGCGAACGAGGACTTCGACATCCTCCTCATCGGCCACGAGGGCCACGAGGAGGTCATCGGCACCTCCGGCGAGGCCCCCGACCACATCACCATCGTGGACGGCCCGCACGACGTGGAGAAGGTGACCGTCCGCGACGAGTCGAAGGTCGTCTGGCTGTCGCAGACCACGCTCTCGGTGGACGAGACGATGGAGACCGTCGACGCGCTCAAGACGAAGTTCCCGCTGCTGGTCTCGCCCCCGAGCGACGACATCTGCTACGCCACCTCCAACCGGCAGGCCGCCGTCAAGCAGATGGGCGCCGACTCCGACCTCGTGATCGTCGTCGGCTCCAAGAACTCCTCGAACTCCATCCGCCTGGTCGAGGTGGCGCTGGACGCGGGTGCGGGCGCGGCCCACCTCGTGGACTTCGCGAGCGAGATCGACGAGGCGTGGCTGGACGGCGTCACCACCGTCGGTCTGACCTCGGGCGCCTCGGTGCCGGAGGTGCTGGTCGAAGAGGTGCTGGAGTGGCTGGCGCAGCGCGGCTACGGGGACGTGGAGATCGTCAAGACGGCCGAGGAGTCGATCGTCTTCTCGCTGCCGAAGGAGCTGCGCCGCGACCTGCGCGCGGAGGCGGCCGAGCTGGTCGCGGGACGCGGCGGGGCGGCCGACATCGCCGAGTAGGCCGACCGGTAGGCCGCGGCCCACGCCGTTCTCTACGGTGGTCCCATGAAGATCTTCGGCGTGGACATCGGCGGAACCGGCATCAAGGGCGCTCCCGTGGACCTGGACCGCGGCGAGCCCGTGGGCGAACGCCTGAAACTACCGACACCGCAGCCGGCCACCCCCGAGGGGGTGGCCGACGTCGTCGTCGAGGTGGTCCGTCACTTCGAGTGGGACGGCCCGGTCGGCGTCACCTTCCCCGGCGTCGTCACCGACGGCGTCACCCGCACCGCGGCCAACATGGACCCCGCCTGGGTCGGCATGGACACGGCATCCCTGCTCACGAGCCGGCTGGGCGGGCGCCCCGTCACGGTGCTGAACGACGCGGACGCGGCCGGCGTCGCGGAGATGACGTACGGGGCCGGCCGCGGCCGCTCCGGCACCGTCATCCTGCTCACCCTCGGCACCGGCATCGGCAGCGCCCTGTTCACCGACGGCCGGTTGGTGGCCAACACCGAGCTCGGGCACCTGGAGCTGCACGGCCACGACGCGGAGAAGCGGGCCTCGGTGAAGGCCAAGGAGGACGCGGACATGACGTGGGAGCGCTGGGCGCGGCGCGTCCAGAAGTACCTGGCCCACGTGGAGATGCTGTTCTCGCCCCAGCTCTTCATCATCGGCGGCGGCGTCAGCCGCAAGCCCGAGAAGTTCCTCCCGCTGATCGAGGGCATCCGCGCGGAGATCGTGCCGGCGCAGCTCCAGAACAACGCGGGCATCGTCGGCGCGGCGATGGCGGCCCGGTCGGCGAAGCCGGCGTAGTACCGCTGGGCGAGCACTCCCGGACGGCGGCTGCCCGGCCGGCCCTCAAGCCATGCGCCTGGGCAGCCGCCGCTTCCCGATCAGCACGGCCTTGCGCACCAGCGCGATCAGCGCGGCGACGACGGTCCCCGCGTACAGCCAGCCGGCGTGCAGGGACAGGGCCGACACGATCCCCATCAGCTCCCCGCCGAAGCCGCCCGAGCCGCCCGCGACGGGCCACACCCCGACGGCGAAGGCGATCGGCACGGCCACCGGCGCGGTGATCAGGTCCGCCGGGCGCACCCAGAGCGCGGTGGCGGCGGCGACGGGAAGGAAGAGCAGCCCGTACGCGAACAGCGACGAGCCGAACAGCAGCCAGTCGATCCCGGCGACCAGCACCATCGCGGCGCACGCGAACAGCCCGCCGCCGAGCCCGGTCAGCCGGGGCCGGGGCAACCGCCGGACGGGCGCAGGCCGCGGCGTCGAGGCCGCCGGGGGCCGTCGTACGGGGCGCTTCGTCCCGTATCGCTCCACGCTGCTGTACTCCTCCACCCGGTGCTCCACCCTGTAAGGCTCCACCGCACCAAACTAGGCGCGAGGGGCCGCCCGGGGCGGCCCGGACACGCGTACATCGAGCGCCACTCAGCGGAAAGTAAACTGTCAGGTGGCCCATCCCCGGGCCGCCGCCCCTCCAGCTACGGGAAGTCGCCAACGTGTCGCTCACGATCGGAATCGTCGGCCTGCCGAATGTCGGCAAGTCGACCCTGTTCAACGCCCTGACCAAGAACGACGTGCTGGCGGCCAACTACCCGTTCGCCACCATCGAGCCGAACGTCGGCGTCGTCGGTGTCCCGGACCACCGTCTGGCCGTCCTCGCGGACATCTTCGGGTCGCAGAAGGTCCTCCCGGCGACGGTCGACTTCGTCGACATCGCGGGCATCGTGCGCGGCGCGTCGGAGGGCGAGGGCCTCGGCAACAAGTTCCTCGCGAACATCCGCGAGTCCGACGCCATCTGCCAGGTCATCCGCGCCTTCAAGGACGAGAACGTCGTCCACGTCGACGGCAAGGTCTCGCCCAAGGACGACATCGAGACGATCAACACCGAGCTCATCCTCGCCGACCTCCAGTCGATCGAGAAGGCGGTGCCGCGCCTGACGAAGGAGTCCCGCCTCCAGAAGGAGAAGGTGGCCGTCCTGGCCGCCGTCACCGAGGCGCAGAAGATCCTCGAAGCCGGCGACACGCTCTTCTCCAAGGGCATCACCAAGGGCACGGAGCAGGGCGACCTCCTCCACGAGCTGCACCTGCTGACCACGAAGCCGTTCCTGTACGTCTTCAACGTCGACGAGGACGAACTGACGGACGAGGCGTTCAAGGACGAGCAGCGCGCCCTGGTCGCCCCGGCCGAGGCGATCTTCCTCAACGCCAAGCTGGAGCAGGAGCTCATCGAGCTCGACGACGACGAGGCCCTCGAACTCCTCCAGTCGGTCGGCCAGGAAGAGCCCGGCATGGCCACCCTGGGCCGCGTCGGCTTCGCCACCCTCGGCCTCCAGACCTACCTGACGGCCGGCCCGAAGGAAACCCGCGCCTGGACCATCAAGAAGGGCGCCACTGCCCCGGAGGCGGCCGGCGTCATCCACACCGACTTCCAGCGCGGCTTCATCAAGGCGGAGGTCATCTCCTTCGCCGACCTGGTCGAGTGCGGCTCGGTCGCCGAAGCCCGCGCCAAGGGCAAGGCCCGCATGGAGGGCAAGGACTACGTCATGCAGGACGGCGACGTGGTGGAGTTCCGCTTCAACGTGTAGCGACGTCCATACTTTGCGTTAAGTATTTAGTCAAACGTGCAGGCCAGGGAGGGTCGGGCTCCGTCGAGTCCGACCCTTTCTGCATTACCGTGCTGACTTGGTGCCGACTTGGAAACGTGGTGTCAGGCCGACTGGCCCGGTGCCGGCTTGTCCAGATCGAGGCTGATCTCGAACGGCAGGGATCGCTGGAGCGCGTGGCGGAAGATTCCCGCCGGCGCGTACGAGCCGGTCGGCTCGTCGAGCTCGTAGACGTGCACGGCGGGGACGGTGTCCTCGTCCTCGATGCACCAATAGTGCCGGATGCCGGCCTCGGCATACTTGCGAAGCTTGACGGTCCGGTGGCGGTGGGCAGATTCCGGCGAGACGACCTCGACAACGAGCTGGACATCTGTCGGCTCCCAGGCCTGAGCTGCGGGCCGCTACCGTGAAGCCATGACCGCACTGCCCGACTGGATGCGCCCGCCGCGCGCGGAAGGCTGGCGATTGCAGCCCTCATGAGGGGCCGCCCCGCCCCTGTTCCGGCCCGGTCAGAGGTCGCGGATCGACGCGATCGTGAAGGTGGTCGGGGTGCCCGTGGAGGGGGTCATGGGGCCGCCCTTGTCGAACTGGGAGCGGACCACCAGGGTGCGGCCGAGGGTGTGGGCCAGGGTCGTGGGGATCTGGAGGTCCGGGTCCGTGAGGGTGCGGGTCAGGCGGGCGTGGGTGCCGTCCGGGGTGAGCTGCCAGCGGGTCAGGGTGTCGGTGGTGTTGTGGGCCACGCGCAGGACGCCGCCGGGGGAGAGCTGGAGGCCGTCGCCGTGCTTGAGGTCTCCGCCGTGGAGGGTGACGCGGGACAGGGCGCCCGTGCGCAGGTCGATCCGGTGGAGGTCGCCCGCGGTCATGTCGACGGTCAGCAGGAAGCGGCCCGCCGGGTCGGCGACGATGCCGTTCAGCGTGACGCTGCCCGCCGGGGCCGGGGTGACCTGGCCGCTCAGGTCGTAGGCCACCTCCAGGGAACCGGAGCCGGTGGCCGGCCGGGCCGGGGTCACGCGGTAGACCACCGCGCGGAGGCTGTCGGTGAGGTAGGCGGTGCCGTCCGGGGTGATCGCCAGGTCGTTGACGAAGGAGGGGGCGCCGCCGGGGGTGTCGAAGTGGGCGATGCGGGCGCCGGTACGGGTGTCGTACACCGCGACGCCCTTGGTGGAGTCGATGACCCACAGTCGGCCGCGGGCGTCGACGGCCAGGCCGTTCGCGGTGTGGCGGCCGTCGGTCCCGGCCGGGAGAAAGACCTCGGCCGTGCCCTGGCCGGGGCGGGCGCGGTAGACGGCGCCGGTCGCGTACGAGCCGACGTAGACCGTGCCGGTACGGGCGTCCGAGGCTATGCCCTCCGGGTAGACCTTCTCGCCGGGGAGGACGAAGGCGGTGGACAGTCGCGGGGCCGACGGGGCGTGCGCGGTGGCGGTGGCTTGCGCGGAGGCCGAGGCGGAGGCGGAGGCGGCGGCGGAGGCGGAGGTCGGTGTGGCGGCCAGCGTCAGGGCCGTGGCGAGGGCGGCGGCGAGGGGCAGGGCCTTGGAGGCGCGTCGCATGTGAGGGCTTCCCGTTCTGTGTGATCTTCTGGTCGGTTGAACACGAAGGTACGTTAGAGCTCTAATGCTTGCAAGGGCCGTAGTATGCGGGAATGACTTCCCTGTCCGTCGAGGAGCGCATCGGCTCGCACATCAAGCGCGCCGAGCAGGCGCTGCTCGCGGCGAAGAACACGGCTCTCAAGCCGGCCGCAGTAACGGTTCCCCAGTACGCCGCCCTGCTCTGGCTCTCCGAGAAGCCGGGCATCTCCGCCGCCGCGCTCTCCCGCCTGTGCGGGGTGACACCGCCCACCATGAACACGGTCCTGAAGAACCTCCAGGAGCGCGGGCTCATCGAGCGGACCCCGCACGAATGGCACCGCAACGTGCTGGAGACCCGGCTCACGGAGCAGGGGCGCACGGTGATGGAGTTGGCGGACACGGCGGCGGTGCGGGTCGAGCGGCGGCTCGCGGCCGAGTTCAGTGCCGAGGAACGGGAGCGGCTCATCGAGCTGCTGGGGCGGTGCGCCCGGGTCCTCGACGCCCTGAAGTGAGACGTCTCCCGCCCTGAAGTGAGACGCCTCCGTCCACGTTCGGCGGGCTCTCGCGCTCCGGCGACGGGATTTTTTGTCTCGCCCCGCAACCCCCGGCAGGATGCCCTACGTCAGCACCCACAGATGGCCCAACCCGTTCAGCGTTCGGAGCGAAGTCCGTGCCCCAGTCCCCGCAAAGCCCGCGGCCCCACGAGACGACCGCCGGCCGCGCGCCCGAGCGGTCCCGGCGCGCGATACGGATCGGCGCCGGCCTCGCGGTCGCGCTGATCGTCGGGGGCGGTGGCGCCGCCGCCTGGAAGTACGAGTGGTTCTCCGGCAACGGTCAGGCGATCACCTTCGCCAAGACGCCCCCGCCGGCCGCGCACGGCGACGACAAGGCCGTGCGGACCCCGCCCGCCCGCTCCGTCCCGGCCGAGCCGACCGGCGACCCGGACGTGCTGATGGAGACCGGCCCCCGCTCCGACTTCAAACAGACCGCCAAGCTGGACGACGGCACGGTCATCGCCAAGACGCGCGTCGCGGGCGCCAAATCCGGCTTCGAGGGTGACGTCTGGGTCTGGACGCCCAAGGAGTACAGCGACCCGAAGTACGCCAAGAGCGCCTTCCCGGTCCTGATCTCGCTGCCCGGCGGCAACGGCTTCCCCGCCAACTACTGGTCCGACCGCAGCCTCGGCCTCCAGAAGGCGATCGAGGACGGCGTCGAGGCCGGCACCAGCCTGCCGTTCATCCTGATCATGCCGGTGCTCAACCCGGACAACAAGTTCTACTACGACGGCTCCGACATCCCCGGCCGACCCAAGATGGGCACCTGGCTCGCGGAGGACATCCCGGACTTCACCCGCGCCAACTTCCGTACGTACAAGTCCCGCGACGGGTGGGCCTTCATGGGCGCCTCCTCCGGCGGCTTCGTCGGCATGAAGCAGGTCCTCCAGCACCCGGACCGGTTCAAGGCCGCGATCGCCAGCGGCGGGGAGATCGTCCCCGACTCGCCGCTCTGGAAGGGCCACCAGGCGGAGATGGACGAGAACAACCCGGAGAACCTCGCCCGGAAGCTGATCGACGGCAAGGGCCCGGACGTCTACATCACCTTCCAGGTCGGGACCAAGGAGACCGGCAAGGACCGGATGCTCGCGTTCCAGCGCGAGTACGGCAAGGGCCCGGTCAAGACGACCATCCACGACATCCAGAACGGCGAACACAACGGCTGGCATTACGTCCGGGGGATGAAGGAAAGCTCCCTGGAGTGGATCAGCAAGGTGATGAAGGGCCCCCGACCGGCGGCCGGCTGACTAGCGGCCCGGCCGGCCGGTCCCACCGGCCGTGGCCTGCGAAAACGACCGCCACGCGGCTCCCGTGGCCCGGTCCGCAGCCCGGACGAAGTGCCCCCGCGCGGGCCCCGTCGGCCCGCGCCGGCGGCCGTCCCCCGCGTGGCTCCCGCCACGTCGCACCCGTCCCGGGCAACCCATAGCGTCGTTCACACCTCTGTCAGGGGTGTAAGGGGGACCTATCGGTCCGACCCGCGCTCGTGGAGAGCGCCGGAGCAGGAACGGGAACAATCCGTGCAGCAAGACCAGCAAGACGACGGCGGCCCGAAGACCAGGCCCCCGGGCCGGCGGCGCCTGATCCTCCTCGGCGGCGGCCTCGCCGTCGCCCTGGCCGCAGGGGGTGGCGTGGCCGCGTACCGGACCGGCGTCTTCTCGGGCGTCGGCGAACCGGTCGCCTTCGGCAAGACCCAGGAGACCGCCGCGGCCACCGTGGACATGCCCAGGGGGGTGCGCATGCCCACCGGCCCGAGGGCCGCGTTCGTCCGCACCGCCCGACTCCCCGACGGCACCCAGATCGCCAAGACAACCCTGACCGGCCCGAAGTCCGGCTTCACCGGCGACGTGTGGGTGTGGGTGCCGAAGGAGTACGACGAGCCGAGGTACGCCAAGAGCGCCTTCCCGGTTTTGATCTCGCTGCCCGGCGGGCGCGGCTACCCCACCAACTACTGGGGGACCGGCCCCGGCCTCGGACTGCAGCAGGCCGTGGCAGACGGCGCGAAGGCCGGCAAGAGCCTGCCGTTCATCCTGGTCATGCCGGTGATCAACGCCGACACCAAGCACCACTTCGACGGCTCGGACATCCCCGGTCAGCCCAAGATGGGCACCTGGATGGCCGATGACGTCCCCGCCTTCACCAAGGCCAATTTCCGGACCTTCACCTCCCGCGACGGATGGGCCTTCATGGGCTCGTCCTCGGGCGGATTCGGTGCCTTCAAGGACGTCCTGAAGTACCCCGACCGCTTCAAAGCCGTCATCGCGAGCGGCGTGGACATCGTCCCCGACTCCCCGTTGTGGAAGGGGAACCGGCGGGCCATGGACCGGAACAACCCGGAGAAGCTCGCCGCCGAGCTGATCAAGGCGGGCGGCCCGGACGTCTACGTCAACTTCCAGATCGGCACCAAGGAGAGCGGCCGCGACCTGGCCGAGAGGTTCATGAGGGAGTACGGCAAGGGTCCCGTGCACACCCGGCTCCAGGTGATCCAGGATGGCGAGCACAATGGCAAGTCGTACGTGCGGGGCATGAGGGAGGGTTCCTTGGAGTGGATCAGCAAAGTGATGCTCGCGCCGACCCCCGACCCCGACGTGCCGTGAGCCCGGCGGTGAGGGGACGCGGACGCGCCGTCATCGGCGCGCTGGCCGCCGCCGGGATCGCGGCGGTGTTCGGCGTGGCGTTCGTCGAGGCCACGGGCGACCGGGCGGTGCACCCCTTCCCCACCGTCGGCGTGCTGATGGCGGGCGGCGAGCACTGGTGCACGGCCAGCGTCGTCGACAGCCCCAAGGGCAACGTCGTCGCCACCGCCGCGCACTGCGTCGCCCCGGCCGGCGAGGACGGACAACCGGGCGAGGCCGCGCACGACGGCCAGGCCATCGGCGAGCTCGCCTTCGCCCCCGCATTCTCCGGCGCGGGCTCGGGTACCCGACCCTTCGGGCTGTGGAAGGTCCGGTCCATCCAGGTGGACGACCGCTGGACGAAGTGGGGCGACGAGACCGCCGACTTCGCCTTCCTCACCGTCGAACCCGACGAGGACGGCCACAGCGTGCAGGACCGCGTCGGTCGCGACGAGGCGCCGAAACCCGACTGGACTTCCGGCTACGAGCGGGAGGTCACCGTCGTCGGGTACCCGGAGCCCGACCGCAACCCGCAGAACAAGCCGGTGTCGTGCACCACGCAGACGCGGCACGACGATGACGACCCCGCGATGCTCTACATCAGCTGCTCGGGGTTCTGGACGGGTACCAGCGGGAGCCCGTGGATCGCCGACCGGGGCGGCCCGGGCCGGCCGGGCCGGCTCATCGGGGTGCTCAGCGGCGGCGACACGGACGTGGACTCCACGGCCGCGCTCTACGACGAACGGGCGAAGGCGCTGTACGAGCGGGCCGCCCGCGGCTGAACCGGGCCCGCGCGGCCCGCTCCACGCCTCAGCCGCGTTCGGTACTCACGATCAGCCCCACGCCCGCCACGACGATCGCGCCGCCGGTCACGATCGGCCAGGTCAGGGGCTCGGCCAGGATCAGCCAACCCAGCGCGACGGCGACGACCGGATTGACGTAGGCGTACGTGGCCACCAGCGAAAGCGGCGCCGAGCGCAGCAGCCACACGTACGAGGTGAAGGCGACGAGCGAGCCGAAGAGCACGAGGTAGCCGAGCGCCAGCCAGGAGGCGGTGGAGAAGTCCGCCGGACGCAGGCCGTGCTGCTCGCCCCGGGCGAGACCCGTGAGAACACCGCCGACCCCGCCCGCGAGCATCTGGTACGCGCTGCCGGCGAACGGGTTGGTCGGCATCGGCAGCTTCGAGGAGGCGAACGAGCCCAGCGCCCACAACACCGAGGCGGCCAGCACCAGCAACACCCCCGACAGGCGCACCTCGCCACCGATCCCGGGACTGGTCAGCACCGCCAGACCGACGAGCCCCAGGAACACCCCGGCGACGGTGCGCGGCGGCGGCCGGTCGCCGGTGGCCGCCCGCAGCGCCACGAGCCACATCGGGACGGCGGCGATCAGCAGGGCGGCGAGGCCGGAGGGGACCGAGGTCTCGCCGAGCACCACCAGGCCGTTGCCGCCGAGGACCAGCAGCAGCCCCACCAGCACCGCCGAGCCGAGCCGGGCGCGGGTGACGCGGAGCGCGGACGGGCCGAAGCGCCAGGCGACGATCCCGGCCAGCAGGAGCCCGGCCGTGATGAACCGGGCCCCGGCGGAGAGGAACGGCGGCATCGTCCGGACGACGACGCGGATGCCGAGATAGGTCGAGCCCCACAGCACGTACACGAGGGTGAGGGCGATCCATACGGAGCCGGAGATCTTGGATGTGCGCACCTCGGGAGCCTACGGCGACGGGCGGCCCCGGTCGGCCTTCGGGGATCAGCGGTCGAGCAGGCCGTTCAGCTCCCCGTAGGGGAGGCTGTCGGAGAGAGCGTCGTACGTGCCGGTGGTGAGCAGTTCCTCGGTGGCGCGGCGCACGACGGCGTACGCGGCCTGGGCGACCGCCGACCCCAGGCTGACGCGGGCCGCGCCGAGGGCGCCGAGTTCGGCGACGGTCGGGGCGCCGGGGCCGACGAGGACGTTGAGCGGGGCGTCGATCCCCTTGGCGAGTTCCGCGACGGTGGCGGGGTCGGTGACACCGGGGACGAAGATGCCGGAGGCCCCGGCGCGCAGGTAGGCCGCGGCGCGGGCGAGGGTCGCGTCGAGGCGGGTGTCCGGGTCGCCGAGACCGAACAGGTACGTGTCCACGCGGGCGTTGATGTAGAGGGGGACCCCGGCGGCTTCGGCGGCGGCACGGGCGGCGGCGATGCGGTCGGCGTGATCGGCTGGGGCGCGGTTGCCGTCCTCGATGTTGATGCCGACCGCGCCGGCGGCCAGGACGCCGGTGACGGTCTCGCCGACGCCGGCGGGGTCGGTGGCGAAGCCGCCCTCGATGTCGGCGGTGACGGGTACCGAGACGGCGGCGGCCACGCGGGCGATGAGTTCGAGCGCGCGGTCACGGGCGAGGGCGTCGCCGTCGGGCGAGCCGAGCGACCAGGCGACGCCGGCGCTGGTGGTGGCGACGGCGGGGGCGCCGGCGGCCTCGACGAGGCGGGCGCCGGCGACGTCCCAGGCGTTGGCGAGGGCGAGGGGGGAGGCGGGGGTGTGGAGGGCGGCGAAGGCGAGTGCGCGGGCTGCGGTGGCTGTCGTCATGGGGGCAGTCCACCAGAAGGCGGGGGGTCGGGGCTGGCCATTTTCCGACGAGGTCGCGGGGTGGCCGGGCGGGCCGCGCAGCGTCCCGCCGCGCGCCCCGGCTGCGCCGGGCTTTCGGGGCCCCGCCCCGGTCCCCGCGCCTCGATCGCCGACGGGGGTGGGAGATCGGGCTCCCGCCCCGGTCCCCGCGCCTCAGACGCCGGCTGGGCCGGCGGGGGCGGCGGCGCCGCAGAGGGGAAGGATTGCCGTGCGGGTTCCCAGGGGGTTGGTGGGGGAGGCGGGGGAGACCGCCGCCCAGCAGGCCGCGGCCGTCGGTTCGACCGACAGGCCGCGTCGGGCCAGGTCCGCGCGGGCCGCGCGGAGGCGGTCGTCGGACACCGTCACGATCGTGCCGCCCGACTTCCGGACCGCCGCCAGGATCTGCCGGGCCCTCGGCGGGGCCGGGATCGCGATGCCCTCCGCCAGGGTCGGCCGCTGCACCACCGGCTCCGCGTCGTCCGCGCCCGCCGCGAACGCCGCCGCCAGCGGGGACACCGCTTCCGCCTGCACCCCGATCAGCGCGGGCGGCCGTACCCCGCGCCGGGACAGTTCCGCCACCGCCAGCGCCGCGCCCAGCAGCAGCGTGCCGTTGCCCACCGGGACCACCAGCGCCTCGGGCAGCCGTCCCCCGAGCCGCTCCCAGATCTCGTACACGTACGTCTTCGTCCCGTGTAGGAAGTACGGGTTGAAGACGTGGCTGGCGTAGAAGACCCCCGGCACGTCTGCCGCCGCCCGCGCCGCCCGCGCCGCTGCCTCCCGGCCGCCCGGGACGACCCGGACCGCCGCCCCGTGCGCCCGCATCCGCTCGGTCTTCTTCTCCGAGGTGCCCTCCGGCACGAAGACCTCACAGGTCAGGCCGGCCCGCGCGCAGTACGCCGCGAACGCCGTCCCCGCGTTGCCGCTGCTGTCCGCGACCACCCGCTCCGGGCCCAGCCGCCGCGCCAACTCCACCAACATCACGGCGCCCCGGTCCTTGAAGGACAGCGTCGGCATCAGGAAGTCGAGCTTGGCGTGGATCCGCTCCGTCAGCGGCACCAGCGGGGTGTGCCCCTCGCCGAGCGAGATGGGGATCTCCCCGGGCAGCGGCAGCACGGGCCCGTACCGCCACAACGACCAGGTACCGCCCGCCGGTTCCAGCGGCACGGACGGGTCCGGCGTGAAATCGAGGTCCCAGGGGCCACCGCACGTCGGGCAGCACCACCTCGCGGTCGCCACCTCCGCCCGGGTGCCGTCGACGGGGCAGAGATAGCCGGGGGGTGCGTACGTCACGCGTGTCTCCTTTGCTCGGCGGCAACGCCGCGGCAGCGACGGCCCGTTGAAGGCCCGCGCCGGAGGGGGCCGTGCTGTCGGTCGGTGAACGCGGGGGCGACCGGCAGTCCGGGTGCCCCCGCCTCGTACTATGCGCGCAATCGTCCGCGCCCCGCGCCCTCGCGCCCCGCGCACCCTTGTGATGGAGCACCCCGCCTCGTGACCACTTCGCCCCCACCGCCTCCTCCCCCCGGCCCGGGCCACTACTGGCCCCCGCCGCCCGCGCCGTCCGTGTGGGGCTCGCCCGTGACCCCGCTGCCGCCCGCGCTCAACGGCTTCGCCGCCGCCTCGCTGCCGGTCGGACTGCTCTGCCTGCCGCCGCTGGGGGTCGTCTTCGCCGTCGTCGCGCTGGTGCAGATCGCACGCAAGGGCGACCGGGGCAGGGCCTTGGCCGTGATGGGCCTGGTGGTGTCCCTGGCGATGAGCGCGGCCCTGGTCTACGCCACGGGTCGGTACGCCGACCCCTTCTTCCGACGCCTGGGCTCGGAGCGGGCCCGTCAGTACGTCGACGGCCGGCTGACGGACATGCGCGACCTGCGACCCGGCGACTGCTTCAACGTCCCCGGCGGCGACCTGCTCGCCGGGCACACGATCGCCTACAAGACGGGGTGCGAGGCGGTGCACCACGCGGAGGTGACGTCCTCGGGCCGCATGGACGACTCCGCTTTCCCGAATCCGGAGCGGCTCAAGCAGAAGGCCACGGCCGCGTGCTGGAAGGCCCAGGACGCCTACGCCATGGACAGCTGGGCGGTGCCCGACTACGCCGAGATGTACTACTTCGCGCCCTCGCGCGAGTCGTGGCGGAGCGGGGACCGGCGACTGATGTGCGTCATAGGCACGGCCACCAAGGAGCACCGGGGCTCCCTGCGCAACGACGAGGGAACCCTGAAACCGGACCAGGTGACGTTCCTGCGGGCGATGAACGGCGTCGACCAGGCGATGGGGCGCGAGCCGGAGACGGACGTCGACGGCGCGCTCGCGGAGTACCGGACGTGGGCGCGGGAGGTGGAGACGGCGCTGGGCGGCGAGGCACGGATGCTGGAGACCGCCTCGAAGGCGCGCCCCGAGGTTGCCGCTCCGGCGACGGCGCGGATCAGGGAGATCGAGGCGGCGCGCAGGGAGTGGCGGCGGGCGGCGAGCGCGACGACCCCCGACCGGTTCCAGGAGGCGTGGGACCGGGCGCTTGAAACGGTCACGGTCGACTCGGAAAAGGCGCTGCGCGGGGCGTACGGCCTGTCGACGGACGTTCCGCCGTGGCAGCGGCCGGGCCCGGGGGACATGGGCGGCGGTTCCGGGAAGGGTCCTTCGTCGAAGGGGCCGTCGTCCGAGCGGGTGTGACGGTGGGGGACCGCGGGACGGCGCGCGCGAGGCGGGACGGTAGGTAACGCGCGCTAACGGGTTTGAGTGACCTGGCTTCATCACTTCGGGTGAAACTCTGGCCTCTGCTTGCGGCGTACAACCATGGGTTGCCAGGGTGTAGCTGTCTGTCAACCTGATGGGAGTGGCCAGTGACTTTCGGTGAGCAGCCGGCCTATCTGCGCGTCGCCGGGGATCTGCGACAGAAGATCGTCGATGGGTCCCTGCCCCCGCACGCCCGGCTCCCGTCGCAGGCCCGTATCCGCGAGGAGTACGGGGTGTCCGACACCGTGGCACTGGAGGCCCGGAAGGTCCTCATGGCAGAGGGTCTCGTCGAGGGCCGCTCCGGCTCCGGTACGTATGTGCGCGAGCAGCCCGTGCCGCGGCGGGTGGCCCGTTCCGGCTACCGGACGGGCGGCCCGTCCACGCCGTTCCGCCAGGAGCAGGCGGACGCGGGGGCGCGCGGCACCTGGGAGTCGAACAGCGAACAGGTCGACGCCCCGCCGGAGATCGCGAAGCGGCTGGGCGTCGGGCCGGGGGACCGGGTCATGCGGACCCGGTACGTCTTCCGTGACGCGGGGGAGGCCATGATGCTCTCCACCTCCTGGGAGCCGCTGGCCGTGACCGGCCGGACCCCGGTGATGCTGCCGGAGGAGGGGCCGCTCGGCGGGTCCGGGGTGGTGGAACGGATGGCCGCGATCGACGTGGTCGTGGACAACGTGGTGGAGGAAGTCGGCGCGCGGCCGGGGCTCGCGGAGGAGATCGCGCTGCTGGGCGGTGTCCCGGGACACGTGGTCCTGGTGGTGGGCCGTACCTACTACGCCTCGGGCCTGGCCGTCGAGACCGCCGATGTCGTGGTGCCGGCGGACCGGTACCGCCTGGCGTACCACCTGCCGGTGCGGTGACCCCGGGGCGGGGAGCGGCGCGCAACCCCGCCGCCCGACCCCGCGATGTGACCCCGCCGTGTGGGCCCCGTGCGCCGGGCGTGTGAGGCCCGCCGGGCGTGCGCCCTGTGAATGCCGGTGCTGGATGTGCGCCGGTGCACGCGCGGTGTGTTCGTACGCGTGGCCGGATGCGTACGCCTGCCAGGTACCTCTTGGTGAAAAACCGTATCCGCACAGTAAAGGTCGGGCGTAAGCTCCGGCATATGCGCAATGCGGTTTCCCGGGCAGGCACATCGGCGGAGGGTGAAACGCGATGAACGACAGCGGTGCCCTGCTCTCATGGCTGGTCATACGTCAGGACGACAACGGCAACCGCTACCGGGTGGGCCGGTACGCCACCCGGGCCGAGGCCCAGAAGGTCGTCGACAGCCTCGACGACCGAGGACACAAGCAGGTCTACTGGGTCGAGCGGGTCGGTCAGGGCTCCCAGACCGCGACCACGAACTGAGCGACGTCCCGAGCGGATCACCGGGCGCCGGGGCTGTCGGCGCGCTGACATAGGCTCCGCCCATGACTGTACGCGTGGTCGTGGGCGGAGCCCTTTGTCATGACGGGCGCCTGCTCGCCGCCCGGCGCAGTGCGCCGCCCGAGCTGGCCGGCCGGTGGGAACTCCCGGGCGGCAAGGCCGAACCCGGCGAGACGGTCCCCGAGGCGCTGGTGCGCGAACTGCGCGAGGAACTCGGCGTGGAGACCGAGGCGCTGGAGCGGATCCCGGGCGAGTGGCCGCTCAGGCCCGGCCTGGTCCTGCACGTGTGGACGGCCCGGCTGGTGTCCGGGGTCCCGGAGCCGCTGGAGGACCACGACGAACTGCGGTGGCTCGGCCCGGACGAACTGGACTCGGTGGACTGGCTCGACCAGGACCGCCCGGCGGTCGCCGAAGCCGCCCGCCGCCTCTTTCTCCACCCGCGCGAGTAAGCACCTTCGGCAACCCGCGCCCCGGACCCGAACCGAGCCCCGGAAAAAGAAGGGGGCGCACGGCGGCTCACCCTGTAGGCCGTCTGCGCCACAGTGCGCCGGTGACCGGGGGAAGGGGTGGTACGAGGCCTCGGATATCGGGTATGTCGCTATTAATCCCTATCTCGTCTCCGAAACGTCCCTGCTGAACCCGACTGGGGCCGCCGCGGCCCGGGAAGTGATCGGCGTGATCGACACAGACGGTGAGTGCGCCGAGTGGGCCTTCCCCGCCGAGCCCGGTGCCGTCCGCACCGCTCGCCACGCCGTGCGCGGAAAGCTCCGCGCCTGGGGACTGGATTCCGTGGGCGACGTGACCGTTCTGCTGGTCAGCGAGCTGGTGACCAACTCCCTGCGCTACGCCTCCGGCCCCATCGGGGTCCGCTTGGAGCGGCGCGACCGCGCCGCCGGGGACACCGCCTCGGGTCCGGCGCTTATCGTGGAGGTTTCGGATCCGCTTCCGGATCCGCCCCGCGAGCGGGTCGCGAAGCCGGAGGACGAGAGCGGCCGGGGCCTGCACCTGGTGGCCGTCTCCGCCCGGCGCTGGGGGACCCGGCACGGGAAGTCGGGCAAGACTGTGTGGTTCGAGTTGGCACTTCCTGGTGAGTAACAAGGTGAAGGGTGGCCGACCACCATCCAGAATGGCTCAAAACAACGGGACCTTTTTGTGATCGTGAACGCCGTGCCGTCCCGGGCCGTGGTGCTGAATACTTCGGTCATGGCCGGTCCGGTTGCGGTGAGCTGGAGGGGACGGTCGCGTGAGCGAGATACCTGCACAGGCACATCAGGCCCGCGTGAGCGGGGAGGCGTGGCACGACTCCCTGTGGCACAGCAGCCCGCCTGGCTCGATATATGACTACATAAGGGTCGCGTCGTTCTCGATCGGCCCGGGCGGTCTCATCGACCAGTGGAGCCTGCGTGCCGAGGAACTCTTCGGCCTGACCGCCGGCCAGGCGGTGGGACGCGATCCGGTCGACGCCTTCATGCCGCCGGAGCTGCGCGCCGGCGGCCACCGCAAGGTCGCCGAGATCCTCGACGGGGAGGAGTGGACCGGTCTCATCCCCTTCCGCATCCCCGACGGGAACGGTGCGCACGGGGTCGCGGAGATCTACGTGATGCCCACGCGGACGGAGACGGGCCGGCGGGCCGCCCTGTGTGTCGTCGTCGACGTACGCGCGCTGCGCCGGATCGAATCCGATCTCGCTGCCTCGCAGGCCATATTCGGTCAATCTCCCTTCGGCTTCCTGCTGTTCGGTACGGACCTCACGGTGCAGCGCGCCAACCGCCGGTTCGCCACCGTCTTCGGCGGCGCGGCGGAGGAGCACCGGGGCCGCACGGTCCACGACTACCTGCCGCCGCACGAGGCCGACCGGATGGCCGAGGCCCTGCGACGGGTGCTGGAGACGGGCGAGTCCGTCAACGACCTGAGGATCACCGGCGCCACCCCGCGCAGCCGGGAGGACCGCCACTGGTCGATCAACCTCTACCGGGTGCACGACGGCACCGGCGGCCCCATCGGCATCGCCGGCATCGGCATCGACGTCACCCGGCGCCACCTCGCGGCCCGCGAAGCCGCCGGGGTCCGGCGCAACCTCGCCCTCCTCAACGAGGCCGGGCACCGGATCGGCAACTCCCTCGACCTGGAGACCACCGCCCGAGAACTCCTCGACGTCACCGTTCCCGGCTTCTGCGACCTGGCCGCCGTCGACCTCTACCAGGGACTGCTGCTCGGCGACGACGACCGGCCCGCCCGGCCCCAGGGCCGGCGTCGGGGCATGCCGGCCCTGCCCGGTCAGGGCTCCGGGCGGGCGCCGTCCGCGCCGCTGCGGCGGGTGGCCTTCGCCTCCGCCGTGTCCGACGCCCCGCTGTCGGGGCCGGGCGCGCCGGTCTCGGTGGGCGAGACCCACCGCTATCCGCCCGGGTCGCCGGGCGCCCTGGCCCTGCGGACGGCCCGGCCCCGCCTCGTCGAGGCCGCCGGTTCCGACGACCTCGTGCAGTCGACGCTGGTCGTGCCGATGCTCGCCCACGACACGGTGGTCGGCCTCGCGCAGTTCTCGCGTACGAAGGGCAGCGAACCGTTCGGGGAACGCGACCGGGCGGTCGCGGTGGAACTGGCCGCGCGGGCCGCCGTCTGTATCGACAACGCCCGCCTCTACCGGCGCGAGCACGAGCGGGCCCTGATCCTCCAGCGGAGCCTGCTGCCGCCCGGGGACCCCGAGGCGGCAGGGCTGGACATAGCCTGCCGCTACCTGCCCGGGAACGCGGCGACCGAGGTCGGCGGCGACTGGTTCGACGTCATCGAACTGCCCGGCCACCGCACGGCCCTGGTCGTCGGGGACGTGATGGGCCGTGGGCTGCGCGCCGCCGTCGCGATGGGCGAACTGCGGACCGCCGTCAGGACCCTGGCCCTGTTGGACCTGGAACCGGCCGAGGTGCTCTCCGCCCTCGACGAGGTGGCCCGCGGCCTCGGCGCGCCGGGCGGCTCACAGCAGGCGTCCCGCGCCGCGCTGCATTCGAGGGACGCCGACCGCTCGGAGGTCTACCTCGCCACCTGCGTCTACGCCGTCTACGACCCGGTGACCCGGCGGTGCACGATCGCCAACGCCGGCCACATGCCGCCGGTCCTGGTCGAACCCGCCGAGGAGGGCGCCCCGCCGCGCCCCGGGCTGCTGCTGGAGGTGCCGACCGGGATGCCGCTGGGGGTGGGCGGCGAGCCGTTCGAGGAGGTGGAGGTCGACCTCCCCGAGGGGGCGCTGCTCGCGCTCTACACCGACGGGCTCGTCGAATCGCGCGACCACCCCTTGGAGGAGGGGCTGAGCGGACTGCGCGAGGCGCTGGCCGACCCGGCGCGTCCGCTGGAGGAGGTCTGCGACCACGTGCTGAACACCCTGGAGACCCGGCACGGCGAGGACGACATCGCCCTGCTGATGGCACGGGTGCAGGGGCTCCCGGTGGACGCGGTCGGGGATTGGCAGTTGCCGCGCGAGGCCCGGTCGGTGGGGCGTGCCCGGGAGCTGGCGCGGGCGAAGCTGCCGGCGTGGGGCCTGGAGGGGCTGCTGGACACCACCGAACTGCTGGTGAGCGAGCTGGTGACCAACGCCCTGCGCTACGGGGAGGGGGAGATCCGGCTGCGGTTGCTGCTGGACCGCACCCTGGTGTGCGAGGTGTGGGACGCGAACCTGGCGCAGCCGCGCCGGCGGCGGGCGCGCGACACCGACGAGGGCGGTCGCGGTCTCCAGCTGGTCGGGCTGCTGTCCGCCGGGTGGGGCACGCGGCGGACCCACCGGGGCAAGACCGTGTGGTTCGAACTCCCGCTCCCGGGCGCCGCCGCGGAACCGGTGACGGAGCTGTCGGCCGAACAACTGCTCGGCATGTACGGGTAGCCGGGCCGGCGGGGCAGATGGGTGGGTCCGGTCCGGGCCGGCGCTACCGCCGCGGCCCGGCAGCGCGCGAGGTCGGATCGCGCGTGCCGGGCCGCGCCGGGTCGCCCGGAGACGGTCAGGAGGTTTCCGAACGCCGGCGGATCTTGTTCCCCAGCCACACCAGCGGGTCGTACTTGCGGTCCACCGCGCGCTCCTTCAGCGGGATCAGCGCGTTGTCGGTGATCTTGATGCCCTCGGGGCAGACCTCCGTACAACACTTGGTGATGTTGCAGTAGCCCAGTCCGTGTTCCTCCTGCGCCGTGCGCTTGCGGTCCAGCCCCTCGTCGGCGGCGGCGTCCAGCGGGTGCATGTCCAGCTCCGCCACCCGCATCAGGAACCGCGGACCGGCGAAGGAGCTCTTGTTCTCCTCGTGGTCACGCACCACGTGACAGGTGTCCTGGCACAGGAAGCACTCGATGCACTTGCGGAACTCCTGCGAGCGCTCCACGTCCACCTGTTGCATCCGGTACGCGCCCGCCGCCACCCCCGGCGGCGGCACGAAGGCCGGCACCTCCCGCGCCTTCGCGTAGTTGAAGGACACGTCCGTCACCAGGTCGCGGACCACCGGGAACGCCCGCAGCGGGGTCACGGTGATCGTCTCGTCCCGCGCGAAGGTGGACATGCGGGTCATGCACATCAGCCGGGGCCGGCCGTTGACCTCCGCGCTGCACGAGCCGCACTTGCCCGCCTTGCAGTTCCAGCGGACGGCGAGGTCCGGGGCCTGCGTGGCCTGGAGCCGGTGGACGATGTCCAGCACCACCTCGCCGTCGTTCACCTCGACGGTGAAGTCCCGCAGGTCCCCGCCCTCCGGGTCGCCCCGCCAGATCCGGAAGCGGGCGTCGTAGGTAGTCACTCGGAGAGCTCCTCTTCGGCGAGGTACTTGGCCAGCTCGTCCTTCTCGAAGAGGGCGAGCAGATCGGGGCGTACGGGTTCGGTACGGGTCCGCTCCAGGCGGATCCGGTCCGCGGCCGGGTCGTCCCCGGGCCCCGGCTCGACCAGCCGGCACAGCAGGTTCACCGGCCGCCAGTCGCGCTCCATCGACGGGTAGTCCTCGCGGGTGTGGCCGCCGCGGCTCTCCGTGCGTTCCAGGGCGGCGCGCGCCACGCACTCGCTGACCAGCAGCATGTTCCGCAGGTCCAGTGCCAGGTGCCAGCCCGGGTTGAACTGGCGGTGGCCCTCGACCCCGGCCCGCGCGGCCCGCGCCCGCAGTGTGCGCAGCCGCTCCAGCGCCTCGGCCATCTCGCCCTCGCGGCGGATGATGCCGACCAGGTCGTTCATCGTCGTCTGGAGTTCCTGGTGGAGCGTGTACGGGTTCTCCGCGCCCTCCTCCGCGTGGAAGGGGGCCAGCGCCTCGGCGGCGGCCGCGTCGACCTCCGCCTGGGAGACGGCGGGCGGCGCGCCCGGACCGGTCGAGTACCGCGCCGCGTGCAGCCCCGCCCGCCGGCCGAACACCAGCAGGTCGGAGAGGGAGTTGCCGCCGAGCCGGTTCGAGCCGTGCATGCCGCCCGCGACCTCGCCGGCGGCGAACAGCCCCGGTACCCCGAGGGTGGCGGCGGTGTCCGACTCGACCGCGATCCCGCCCATCACGTAGTGGCAGGTCGGTCCGACCTCCATCGCTTCCGCGGTGATGTCGACGTCCGCCAGCTCCTTGAACTGGTGGTACATCGACGGCAGCCGCCGCTTGATGGTCTCGGCGGGCATCCGCGTGGACACGTCCAGGAACACCCCGCCGTGCGGTGAGCCGCGTCCGGCCTTCACCTCGGAGTTGATGGCCCGCGCCACCTCGTCGCGCGGCAGCAGCTCGGGCGGGCGCCGGTTGTGGTCCGGGTCCTCGTACCAGCGGTCGCCCTCCTCCTCCGACTGCGCGTACTTCTCCTTGAACACGTCCGGGATGTAGTCGAACATGAAGCGCTTGCCCTCGCTGTTGCGCAGCACCCCGCCGTCGCCGCGCACCGACTCGGTGACCAGGATGCCCTTCACCGAGGGCGGCCAGACCATGCCGGTGGGGTGGAACTGCACGAACTCCATGTTGAGCAGCGGGGCCCCGGCGAGCAGGGCCAGCGCGTGGCCGTCGCCGGTGTACTCCCAGGAGTTGGAGGTCGTCTTGAAGGACTTGCCGATCCCGCCCGTGGCCAGCACCACCGCCGGGGCCTCCAGCACGAAGAACCGGCCGGTCTCGCGCTCGTAGCAGAAGGCCCCCGAGACCCTGTCCCCCTCGTCGGGACCGCGATCCAGCAGAACGCGGGTGACCGTGCACTCCTGGAAGACCTTGAGCCGGGCCTCGTAGTCCCCGAACTCCTTGAAGTCCTCCTGCTGGAGCGCCACGATCTTCTGCTGGAGGGTGCGGATCAGCTCCAGACCGGTCCGGTCCCCGACGTGGGCGAGGCGTGGGTACTCGTGGCCGCCGAAGTTGCGCTGCGAGATCTTCCCGTCGCGGGTCCGGTCGAACAGGGCGCCCCAGGTCTCCAGCTCCCATACCCGGTCGGGCGCCTCCTTGGCGTGCAGCTCCGCCATGCGCCACTGGTTGAGGAACTTCCCCCCGCGCATGGTGTCGCGGAAGTGCACCTGCCAGTTGTCGCCCTCGTTGACGTTGCCCATGGAGGCGGCGATCCCGCCCTCCGCCATCACCGTGTGGGCCTTGCCGAAGAGGGACTTGCAGATCACGGCCGTACGGGCGCCGCGTTCGCGGGCCTCGATCGCGGCCCGCAGCCCGGCGCCGCCCGCGCCGACCACGACCACGTCCCACTGCTGTCGGTCGACTTGAGCCATGTCAGAAGATCCTCGGGTCGGTGAAGGCGCCGCTCGCCACCAGGTAGACGTACAGATCGCACAGGGCGACGCTGATCAGCGAGGCCCACGCGAGCTGCATGTGGCGGGCGTTGAGCCGGCTCACCCAGCCCCACAGGCGGTAGCGGACGGGGTGCTTGGAGAAGTGCTTGAGGCGGCCGCCGATGATGTGCCGGCAGGAGTGGCAGGAGAGCGTGTAGGCCCAGATCAGCATGATGTTGACGACGAACAGCAGCGTGCCGAGGCCCATGTGGCCCCACTCGTAACGGCTGTTGCGGAAGGTCAGCACCGTGTCGTAGGTGAGGATCGCCGCGACCGGGAGCGCCGCGTAGAAGAAGTACCGGTGCGCGTTCTGCAGGATCAACGGGAAACGGGTCTCGCCCGTGTACGCGGTGTGCGGCTCGGCGACCGCGCAGGCGGGCGGCGAGGCCCAGAAACCCCGGTAGTACGCCTTCCGGTAGTAGTAACAGGTCAGCCGGAAGCCGAGCGGGAAGATCAGGATCAGCAGCGCGGGGGACAGACCCCACCAGCTCCCGAACAGGTCCAGGTTGGGGCCGCCGCGCATGGTCCGGCAGTTCTCCGCCAGACAGGGCGAGTAGAACGGCGAGACGTAGGGGGCCGCGTAGTAGTCGGCGTTCGCGAAGGCCCGCCAGGTGGAGTACGCGATGAAGGCGAGCAATCCGGCCGCGGTGCCGGCGGGCGAGAGCCACCACCGGTCGGTCCGCAGGTGACGGGCCGCGATGGCGGCCCGGGAGGGTTCGTGGACACCGCCGGCCCGAGGGGGCCGGTGGGATGGGGGCAGGTCCGTGCCTGTGGCCAAGGGGGACTCCGGGTGGAGTGAAGAGGGGTGGCCCGGGAGACCCGGCCGCGTACTGCGGCGGCCGGGTCTGATGGGGTGGGTGTGCGGGGGAGTATGCCGGGTCAGGGGGCCCGGCGGTCGCGGGCTCCTAGGCCCTCGTCGTCGGAATCCGTCCACAGCGTGCTGTCGTACGGGGTGTCCGGGACGCTGACCATGCCCTCTCGGCCGGCCGGCCCGGAGGCGGCCGGGGCCTGGCGGGCGACATCCTGTTCCAGCCGCTCGACAGAGCGGACCAGCTCGTTCAGATTCCGTCGTACGGCGGTCAAATCGTCTTGCAGGGACATGACGTGCCCTCACTTCCGCGCGTGCGGTGGCAATGCTCCTGGGCGCCTGCGAGTGTCGCGCTTCCCTTCCCCCGTTGTGAAGGGACGTGCAGCGATTGCGGGCGCGCAGGCGCGATGTGTGCGCCCCTCCCTGCCCCCATTCTCATCCCTCGTACGGGGGAACGCCCCTCAAGCCGATGCCCTCGGGAACACCGTGCCGCAAGGGGATTGGTCCGCACGGGTGGGGTTCGCGGCGTGGCGCGGTCCCCCTCCGGGGCACCCGGCGGGCCGTCGATTTCAGTGGGTTTCGCAGGCAGTGTGATCAGCTCCATATACCGCCAAATTGATCAAGCTTCACGCTCAGGCTCCGCCCACGCCCCGCCCCGGAGGTACCACCCATGACCCAGAGAAGGCGCAGGTCCTTGGCGCTGCTGACCTCGGGAGTCCTCGCACTGCCGCTGCTCGCGGGATGCGGCGCGGGTGAAGACGAGGGCGGTCCGGTCGCCGCCGGCCAGGACATCGCCGCGACGGCCCGCGACCGGGTCGCCGACGGCGGCGTGCTGCGCTGGGCCGTGGACGCCCTGCCGGAGACCCTGAACACCTTCCAGGCCGACGCCGACGGCACCACCGCCCGGATCGCCGGGGCGGTGCTGCCGCAGTTGTTCACGCTCGACGACAAGGGACGGCCGGTGGCCGATCCCGACTACCTGGAGAAGGCGGAGATCGTCGAGCGGGAGCCCAAGCAGGTCGTCCTGTACAAGCTGAACCAGCAGGCGGTGTGGAGCGACGGCCGCGAGATCGGCGCCGCCGACTTCGTCGCCCAGTGGCGGGCCCTGAACGGCAAGGACTCGGCGTACTGGACCGCGCGCAACGCGGGCTACGACCGGATCGAGAAGATCGAGCGCGGCAAGACCGACCTGGAGGTGAAGGTCACCTTCGCCAAGCCGTACACCGACTGGCGCTCGTTGTTCAGCCCGCTCTACCCGAAGCAGGTCACCGGCACCCCCGAGTCCTTCAACGAGGGCGCGCGCGGCGCCCTCAAGGTCACCGCCGGACCCTTCAACCTCGGCACCATCGACAAGAAGACCGGCACGGCGGCGCTGACCCGCAACGCCCGCTGGTGGGGCCGGCCCGCCAAGCTGGACAGCCTCGTCCTGACCGCCGTTCCGCGCTCCGAGCGCCCGGCCGCCCTCGCCGCGGGCCGGCTCGACATGGCGGAGGTCGACCGCGCGGGCGCCGACCGGATCGCCCTGGCCCAGCGGGAGGCCGGCCAGGGGAGCGGCGCGCACGGCCCCGGCGCCTCGATGACGGCCGCGGAGGCCACCATGTCCTGGGCGCTGGCGTACGGCGCCGACGAGAACAAGGCCCGGGAGGAGCAGGAGACCCGGGCCAGGAACGCGGACGCGGCCAAGAAGTACGCCGACGAGCAGGCGGCCCTGCGCACCTTCATGGTCCGCAAGTCGCTGGAGCCCGCCTACACACAGCTGGCCATGAACGGGGCCTCCGGTCCCCTCTCCGACGAGCGGGTCCGGCGCGCGGTGGCCCGGGCCATCGACCGCAAGGCCCTGGCGGAGACCGTACTGAAGCCGCTCGGCCTGCCCGCGAAGCCCGTCGGCAGCCACCTGGCACTGGCCGGGCAGCGCGCGTACGCCGACAACAGCGACGCCCTCGGCGGCCAGGACACCCAGGCGGCCCAGGCGCTGCTGGCCGACGCGGGCTGGCACCGGGGCGGCAAGATCAAGGAGCCGTCGGGCGCCAAGGCGGGCCCGGAGGGCGAGGACGGGGTCGTCGCGAAGGACGACGGCAAGACCCCCTCGGGCCCCGGCACCGGCAACGACGGCCTTTACATCGTCGGCCAGGACGACCGCAACGGCGACGACAAGCCCGCGGGCGCGGGGCACGGCGTCCGGGCGGGCCGGCCCGGCGACCACCGGGCCCGCGGCGGTCTGCGGAGCGCGGGCATGCTGCCCGCCGAGGCGAGCCTGCCCGAGGGCCTGTACGCCCCGGACGGGGAGATCGTCGACGCGGACCGCTTCGCGCCGGACGCCACCGCCGGCCGGCCCTCGCCGGTGCTCGCCCCGGCCCCCCTCGCGGTCCAGCAGGAGCAGGCGCTGCTGGCCCAGGCGACGAAGGTCATCGACGACGCCAAGCGGGCCGCGGCCCGCGACGGCCAGGACGGCGCGGACGCCAAGGACGGCGCCGACGCCAAGGACCCGGCCCCCGCGCCCGAACCGGCGAAGGTCAGCCCGGCCCCGGCGGCCCCGGCCAAGCAGAACCGGGCCGGCGCCCCGCTCGCCAAGGACGGCAAGCCCCTGACGTTGCGGTTCGTGCTTCCCGCGGGCCCCGGCTCGGAGGCGCTGCGGACGGTGGGCGAGCGGATCTCGCAGATGCTCCGGAAGGTCGGCATCCAGACCGAGCTGACCAAGGTCGCCGACGAGAGCTTCTTCAAGGACCACATCGCCTCCGGCCAGTACGACCTGGCGCTCTACTCCTGGCCCGCGACGGCCTACCCGGCCACCGACGCCCGGCCCATCTTCGCCAAGCCGGCGCCGGCCGCCGACGGATCGCTGCTCGTGGAGCAGAACTACACCCGGGTGGGCACCGACCACATCGACCAGCTCTTCGACCAAGCGCTCGGTGAGCTCGACGAGGAGCAGTCGCGCGAGCTGATCCGCAAGGCGGACGCGCGGATCTGGGCCGCCGCGGGGTCCATCCCGCTCTACCAGCGTCCTGAGCTGGTGGCCGTCAAGCCGAACCTGGTCAACGCGGGCGCCTTCGGCCTCGGCACCCCCCGCTTCCAGGACATCGGCTGGAAGAAGCCGGGCGCGGCCCCGGAGAAGAACGGAAAGAAGTAGCAACCTCAGATGTGACTCAATTGCCTTGCCCGCCGGACACCCGGCGGGCAAGGTCGTGGATACCCGTTGACCCGCGTTGATCCCAGGCGAATGCGGGCGACTGCCAGGGTCGCGGCACCCCACTCCACACCCGCCCCCGCTCAGTCGTCCGGCCTCTTGACAGACCCCACGGCATGCGGTTCCCGCCATTCGACGTACCATGGGGTAAGGCCGTGGCAGGTTTCCGCCCGGCTCAAGGCTCGCGTGCCGGACCGTACGCGCCGCCATCCACGATCCCGGGAGAAGCGCCGAAGTGCCCACGCGCCACGACATCCGTAACGTCGCCATCGTCGCCCACGTCGACCATGGCAAGACGACCATCGTCGATGCCATGCTCAAGCAGGCCGGTGCCTTCGCCGCCCACCAGCACCTCGACGACCGCATGATGGACTCGAACGACCTGGAGCGTGAGAAGGGCATCACGATCCTCGCCAAGAACACGGCGGTGAAGTACCACCCCAAGGACGGCGGGGCGCCCATCACGATCAACATCATCGACACCCCCGGCCACGCCGACTTCGGTGGCGAGGTCGAGCGCGGTCTGTCGATGGTGGACGCCGTCGTCCTCCTGGTGGACGCCTCCGAGGGTCCGCTGCCCCAGACCCGCTTCGTGCTCCGCAAGGCGCTCCAGGCGAAGATGCCGGTCATCCTCTGCATCAACAAGACGGACCGCCCGGACTCGCGGATCGACGAGGTCGTCAACGAGACGTACGACCTCTTCCTGGATCTGGACGCGACCGAGGAGCAGATCGAGTTCCCGATCGTCTACGCCTGTGGCCGTGACGGCATCGCCTCGCTGACCAAGCCGGAGGACGGCACCGTCCCCGCCGACAGCGACAGCCTGGAGCCGTTCTTCTCCACGATCCTGGAGCACGTCCCGGCCCCGGTGTACGACGAGGAGGCCCCGCTCCAGGCCCACGTCACCAACCTGGACGCCGACAACTTCCTCGGCCGCATCGCCCTGGTCCGTGTCGAGCAGGGTGAGCTGCGCAAGGGTCAGACCGTCGCCTGGATCAAGCGTGACGGCACGATGTCGAACGTCCGCATCACCGAGCTGATGATGACCGAGGCGCTCACCCGCAAGCCGGCCGAGGTGGCGGGCCCGGGCGACATCTGCGCGGTGGCCGGTTTCCCCGAGATCATGATCGGCGAGACCCTGGCCGACCCGGAGAACCCGATCGCGCTGCCGCTGATCTCGGTCGACGAGCCGGCCATCTCCATGACCATCGGCACCAACACCTCGCCGCTCGTCGGTCGCGGCGGTACGGGCAAGGGCGCGGACGCCAAGTCCGCCGTCAAGGACCGCAAGGTCACCGCCCGCCAGGTCAAGGACCGTCTGGACCGCGAACTGGTCGGCAACGTCTCGCTCCGCGTGCTCGACACCGAGCGCCCGGACGCCTGGGAGGTCCAGGGCCGTGGTGAGCTCGCGCTCGCCATCCTGGTCGAGCAGATGCGCCGCGAGGGCTTCGAGCTGACCATCGGCAAGCCGCAGGTCGTCACCCAGGTGATCGACGGCAAGGTGCACGAGCCGGTCGAGCGCATGACGATCGACGTGCCCGAGGAGCACATGGGCGCCGTCACGCAGCTCATGGGCGTCCGCAAGGGCCGCATGGACAACATGTCGAACCACGGCTCCGGCTGGGTGCGCATGGAGTTCGTCGTCCCGTCGCGCGGTCTCATCGGCTTCCGTACGGAGTTCCTGACGAACACCCGCGGTACCGGTATCGCCCACTCGATCCACGAGGGCCACGAGCCGTGGTTCGGCCCGCTGGTGACCCGTAACAACGGTTCGCTGGTCGCCGACCGCGCCGGCGCGGTCACCCCCTTCGCGATGATCAACCTCCAGGAGCGCGGTGTGCTGTTCACCGAGCCCGGCACCGAGGTGTACGAGGGCATGATCGTCGGTGAGAACTCGCGCTCCGACGACATGGACGTGAACATCACCAAGGAGAAGAAGCTCACCAACATGCGTGCGGCTTCCGCGGACAACACCGAGAACGTGGTGCCGCCCCGCAGGCTCTCCCTGGAGCAGTCCCTGGAGTTCTGCCGCGACGACGAGTGCGTCGAGGTGACCCCGGAGGCCGTCCGCATCCGTAAGGTCGTCCTGGACCAGAAGGAGCGCTCGCGCACCGCGTCGCGTGCCAAGTCCGGTAAGTGACAGGCGAATTGCCCGAGCCCCGCTCCGGCGGCGGCTGAAAGCCGTTCGGTCGACCGGCCCCTCCCCTCACGATGTCCGTGAGGGGAGGGGCCGGTCGCTTTTGTCAAGCGGATTTATGTCGTCTGGTGTCCGCATACCGACCGTGACACTCCGGATGGTGAGCTAACCGTCCGTTTCGCACGTGTCTGTCTCCTATCCGTTTGTCCGGATTTCGGGTTTTCGCTATGCGGTGATGTTGTGAAAACGAGACCCCGTAAGTGTGGTTTACGGTGTGGGTGTCGCCGAGGATGGCTCCATTGAGCTCGGGTCAATGGGTCACACGCTGTGGGGAGCGTCGACTCACGAGCACACGACGGGACCGGATTTCGCTGTCAGGGGTGTCAGCGGGGGACGGCCCTTCACTATCGACAGTGACTCCTGAGGAGGCAATTACCCATGCGCGGAGCAACGAGCGCCAAGTGGGTCGTGGGTGCCGTCATCGTGGCGATGGCTGCCACGGCGTGCGGCGGTGGCGACAACAAGAAGTCTGACGGCGCGTCGGGCGGTACGTTCCGCTTCGGTATCACCGAGCCGACCGCCATCGACCCCGTGAACGCGCAGGAGTCCGAGGGCATCGTCATCGCCCGCGCGCTCTTCACCGGGCTGTACGACACGTCCAACGACGGCAAGCTGATCCCGAAGCTGGCCGAGTCCAGCACGCCGAGCGACGACGGCAAGACCTGGACGTTCAAGATCAAGGCCGGCACCAAGTTCACCAACGGTGAGCCGGTCGACGCCGAGGCGTTCGTCCGCGGCTGGACCCGTGTCTCCGCCAAGGCGTCCGCCTCCGACGTCTCGTACCACATGGCCGACATCGCCGGTTACGAGGACCTGCACACCGGCAAGAGCGACAAGTTCGCCGGTCTGACGGCCGTGGACGCCACCACCCTCAAGGTGGAGCTGTCCATCCCGGACTTCGAGTTCGTCAAGAAGACCGCGCACTCCGTCTTCAGCCCCGTGCCGAAGGTCGCCGGCGCCGGTGACAACAAGAAGTTCAACGACCAGCCCATCGGCAACGGCGCCTTCAAGATGACCGCTCCGTGGCAGCACAACACGTCGATCACGCTCGTCCGCAACGACGACTACGGCCTGGAGAAGGCGCACCTCGACAAGGTCGAGGCGAAGATCCTGAACCCGGCCCAGGGCAACACGCTGGAGTACCAGGGCTTCCAGTCGGGCCAGTTCGACTACGCCCGTATGCCCACGCCGCAGCAGACCGCGGCCAAGGCCAAGTACGACCCGCAGGGCGAGTGGATCTCCGGTGACTTCTCCGGGATCAACTACCTGGAACTCTTCAACCAGAACGCGCCCTTCAACAACCCGGACGCGCGCAAGGCGATCTCCTACGCGATCGACCGCGAGGCGATCACCAAGGGCGTCTTCCAGGGTCTGCAGAAGCCGGCCGCCGCGTTCCTGCCGCCGTCGTTCTCCGACGTCTACCAGGCCGGTGTCTGCAGCAGCTGCGTCAAGCAGGACGTCGCCAAGGCCAAGGAGTACGCCGAGAAGGGCGGCCTCAAGCCGGGCACCGTCGTCAACTTCGGCTACAACACCGGCGCCGGCCACGAAGAGTGGGTCCAGGCCGTCGCGCAGCAGCTGAAGGACGTCCTCGGCCTCGACGTCAAGCTGGACGGCAAGCCGTTCAAGGAGGCGCTGGCCACCCAGCAGGACAAGGCGACCTCCGGTCTGTGGCGTCAGGCGTGGACCGCCGACTACCCGACCGCGGACAACTTCATGACCCCCCTGCTGAGCACCACCGGCATCGGTGAGGACCCGACGACCGGCAAGGCGCAGGGCGACAACCGCGGCCGTTACTCCAACCCGGAGTTCGACAAGCTGCTCGTCACCGCCAAGGCCACCAAGGACGACGCCGCCCGCGCCGCCCTGTACAAGCAGGCGGAGAAGCTCGCCGTCGACACCGACCAGGGTGTCATCCCGCTGTGGCAGCGCACGCAGTACCGCCTGGCCAACACCAAGAAGTTCAAGAACATCAACATGGACTTCTACGAGGACCCGACCCTCGCGGAGATCTCGCTCAAGTAGCGGCCCCTCCACACACAAGCAGGTAAGCGAAGGCCGTGGGGACGGAGCAACTTCCTCTCTCCACGGCCTTCGTTCAGTCACGGGCGCACCCCTCTACCGGCGCCCGGCGGCGGCCCCTCTCCCGATCGGATGATGCCGCCCATTCCCACGCTCAGTATGTGAAGGAGGCATCGTGGGCAGATATGTGATCCGCCGGCTCGGGCAGATGGTGGTCGTCCTCTTCGGTGCGACGATTGTGCTCTTCTGCTGTCTTTTCATCCTCCCCGGCGACCCCGTGGGTTCGCTCGGCGGTGACAAGGCCCGCGACCCGGCTGTCATCGAACAGCTCAGGGAGCGCTACGGACTCAACGATCCGCTCCCCGTCCAGTACGGACACTTCGTGACGAACCTGGCCAAGGGAGACCTCGGCGAGGACTTCACCCAGCGCCGACCGGTGACGGAGATCCTGCAGCCCAAGCTCGTCAACACCGCCGAGCTGGCCATCACCGCCATCGTCATCGACATCGTGATCGGCCTCCTCGCGGGCCTGGTCGCGGCGCTGTTCAGATACTCGTTCTGGGACGTGCTGATCACGCTGCTCACGACGATGGCCGTCGGTTTCCCGTCGTTCGTCATCGGCATGGTGCTGCAGAAGGCGTTCGTCGTCGAACTGCAGTGGTTCCCGCTGATCTCCGACGGAACCGCCAACTCCCTGATCCTGCCCGCCTTCACCCTGGCGATCCTCGACGCCGCGCTGGTCGCCCGCCTCATGCGCGGCACCATGCTGGAAGTGCTGCGCGCCGACTACGTCAAGACGGCCGTCGCCAAGGGTCTGCCCCGGCGGACGGTGCTCTTCAAGCATGTGATGCGCAACTCGATCATCCCGGTCGTCACGTACCTGGGCATCTCGTTCGGAACGCTGCTCGGTGGTGCGCTCATCACCGAGGCGATCTTCAACTGGGACGGCATCGGACTCGCGCTCGTGCAAGCGGTCCAGCAGCAGAACAACCCGATCATCATCGGCGTGGTGAGCTTCGGCGTCGCCGTGTTCGTTCTGCTCAACCTGATCGTCGACCTCTTGTACGCGGTCCTCGACCCGCGCATCCGTCTCGCCTGATTCCAGGCAGCCTGTTCTAGGAGTCACTCCCATGTCCGAGCTCACCAAGAGCACAGCTGGGGCGGGGCCCGCTCAAACGGCGCCGGCCGCCCCCGCCGAGCCGGCGGTCGCCCGCGTCACGCAGTGGGGCGAGATCCGCCACCGCTTCCTGGCCAACAAGCTCGCGGTCGTCGGCCTCGCGCTGGTCGCTCTGCTGTTCCTGACCGCGATCTTCGCGCCCCTGCTGTCCCCGCACGACCCGTACGCCCAGGACCTGACCAACACGCTGCAGAGCCCGGGCGGGAACCACCTGCTGGGCACGGACGCGCTCGGCCGCGACCAGCTCTCGCGCATCCTCTACGGCACCCGTATCGCCGTCGTCGTCGGTCTCGCCTCGATCTTCCTGGCCTGCGTCATCGGCATCGTCGTCGGCGCGCTGGCCGGTTACTTCGGCCGCGGCACCGACTCGGTGCTGATGCGCATCGCCGATGTCTTCTTCGCCTTCCCGCTGCTCATCGGCGCCATCGTGATCATCATCGTGATGGGCCGCGGGGTGACGCCGGTGATCATCTCGCTGGCCGTCTTCTCCTGGCCGACGGTCTCGCGACTGCTGCGCAGTTCGATCCTGTCGGTCCGCGAGGCCGACTACGTGCTGGCGGCGCGCGCCCTGGGCGCCAACACCCGCCGGATCATCCTGCGCCACATCCTTCCCAACTCCATCGCCGCCGTGATGGCCTACGCCGCCTTCAACGTCGGTGGTGCCATCGTGGCCGAAGCCTCGCTGTCCTTCCTGGGCGTCGGTGTGAGCCCGGAGGAGCCGGAGTGGGGCAACATGCTCGCCGCCGCCAAGGACTTCATGGGCGTCAAGGACTACCTCTGGACGTACCCCAGCATCGCGATCGTGCTGACGGTTCTCGGCTTCGTTTTCGTCGGTGACGGGCTCCGCGACGCCCTTGACCCGAAGCTGCGCTAGAAGGGCGGCACCATCACATGACTACTTCAGGCATCACCGCAGAAGTGCCCCGACAGAGGGGCGAGGGCGCCGAGGGCCCCGTACTCGAAGTGCGCGACCTGCACGTCGAGTTCAAGACCCGCGAAGGCATCGTCAAGGCCGTCAACGGCGTCAACTACAGCGTGTCCTCCGGTGAGACGCTGGCCGTGCTCGGCGAGTCCGGCTCCGGCAAGTCCGTGACCGCCCAGGCGATCATGGGCATCCTCGACTCGCCCCCCGGGCGGGTCTCCCAGGGAGAGATCCTCTTCCAGGGCCAGGACATCCTCCGGCTCCCGGAGAGCGAGCGGCGCAAGCTGCGCGGTCCGAAGATGGCGATGATCTTCCAGGACGCGCTGTCGGCGCTGAACCCGGTCTTCTCCGTCGGCAACCAGCTGGGCGAGATGTTCCGCGTCCACCAGGGCATGTCGAAGAAGGACGCCAAGGCCAAGGCCATCGAGCTGATGGAGCGGGTCAAGATCCCGGCGGCCCGCAGCCGAGTCAACGACTACCCGCACCAGTTCTCGGGCGGTATGCGCCAGCGCATCATGATCGCCATGGCGCTCGCCCTTGAGCCGGACCTGATCATCGCGGACGAGCCCACCACGGCGCTCGACGTGACGGTCCAGGCCCAGGTCATGGACCTGCTGGCGGACCTTCAGCGCGAGTACAACATGGGTCTGATCCTGATCACCCACGACCTCGGCGTCGTCGCCGACGTGGCGGACAAGATCGCCGTGATGTACGCGGGCCGCATCGTCGAGCAAGCGCCGATCCACGAGCTGTACAAGCGCCCCGCGCACCCGTACACCCGAGGGCTGCTGGACTCGATCCCGCGCCTGGACCAGAAGGGCCAGGAGCTCTACGCGATCAAGGGGCTGCCGCCCAACCTGCTGAAGACCCCCTCCGGCTGCGCCTTCAACCCGCGTTGCCCGAAGGCGCAGGACATCTGCCGTACCGAGGTCCCGGCCCTGCTGCCGGTGACCGATCGGGACGGCACCGAACTGGTCGGCCGCGGCAGCGCCTGCCACTTCCGGGAGGAGCAGCTCCATGGCTGAGTTGGACAAGAAGGACGACGCCGTGGACGCGACCCCCGGCATCAGCGAGGTCGAGGTCGTCGACGCGGCGACCGAGACGGCGGCCCTGGCCGCCATCGAGGCGCCCGTCGACCGAGGTGAGCCGATCCTCCAGGTGCGCAACCTGGTCAAGCACTTCCCGCTGACCCAGGGCATCCTGTTCAAGAAGCAGATCGGCGCCGTCCGCGCGGTCGACGGGATCTCCTTCGACCTGCACCAGGGCGAGACCCTCGGCATCGTCGGCGAATCCGGTTGCGGCAAGTCGACCGTCGCCAAGCTGCTGATGCTGCTGGAGACGGCGACGTCCGGCGAGGTCTTCTACAAGGGCACGGACATCACCAAGCTGTCGGGCAGGGCCCTCAAGGCCGTCCGCCGCAACATCCAGATGGTGTTCCAGGACCCGTACACCTCGCTGAACCCTCGCATGACGGTCGGCGACATCATCGGCGAGCCGTTCGAGATCCACCCCGAGGTGGCCCCGAAGGGCGACCGGCGGCGCAAGGTCCAGGAACTCCTGGACGTCGTGGGTCTGAACCCGGAGTACATCAACCGGTACCCGCACCAGTTCTCCGGCGGCCAGCGTCAGCGCATCGGCATCGCCCGCGGCCTGGCGCTCAACCCGGAGATCATCATCTGCGACGAGCCGGTCTCCGCGCTCGACGTGTCGGTGCAGGCGCAGGTGATCAACCTGATGGCGAAGCTGCAGGACGAGTTCAACCTCTCCTACATCTTCATCGCGCACGACCTGTCGATCGTCCGGCACATCTCGGACCGCGTCGGCGTCATGTACCTGGGCAAGATGGCCGAGATCGGCACCGACACCCAGATCTACGACCACCCGACGCACCCGTACACGCAGGCGCTGCTGTCGGCCGTCCCGGTCCCGGACCCGGAGGCCCGCGAAGGCCGCGAGCGGATCATCCTCACCGGCGACGTGCCCTCCCCGGCCAACCCGCCGTCGGGTTGCCGCTTCCGCACCCGGTGCTGGAAGGCCGAGGACAAGTGCGCGACCGAGGAGCCGCTGCTGGCGGTCCCGGAGCGCTTCAAGACCGTGGACAGCCCGGCCGCCCACGAGTCGGCCTGTCACTTCGCGGAGGAGAAGGCCGTCCTGGCCGTCTGATCCCGCGAGGCGTACGTACACCAGAGCGCCCGGCACCGGATTCCTCCGGCGCCGGGCGCTCCGGCGTTCACGGCTCCGGCGTTCTCCGCTCCGCGAGGGGGCGGGGTCCTTCGGGGCGGGGCGGGGCCGGTGCGGGGCCGGCGACCGGCGAGCCGCGACGGGCGCACGGGCGCACGGGCGAAGGCGGTTGCGGCCGTGCCGGGGCGCCGCCGAGAGTGTCCGGATGACCGACACGCTGACCGTCCGCCCCGCCGGGCCCGGGGACGCCGCCGACATCTGCGCGCTGCTCAACGCCGTCGACGTGATCGAGATCGGTAGACCGGAGACGGACCTCGGCAGTGTCGAGGCCGACCTGCACCACCCCGGGACCAACCTCGCCACCGACTCCTGGCTCGCCTTCCAACGCGGCCGGCCCGTCGCCTACGCGCTGGTCCGGGCCGACTCCGGGCCGGGCAGGGTCGACGGCGACCACTACGTCCTGCCCGGCCACACCGCCGCGGCCCTGCGGTTGCTGGAGCCGATGGAGATCCGGGCCCGCCGGATGGCCGGCCCGGACCGGGGCGCCGTCCTGCGGCTTGAACTCAACGCGGAGCCGATCCTCCACCCCGGAGTCCTCGCCCGGCGCGGCTACCGCACCGTGCGCCGCCACCAGGTCATGACCCGCCCGCTGGATCCCGGTGGGGGAGCGGGGGGCGTCCCGGCCGGACTCACCCTGCGCCACTGCGGTACGGACGCGGCCGACCGGCGGCGGGCGCACGCCCTGGTCCAGGAGACCTTCGCGGCGCACTTCGGGCACGTGGAGCGCGCGTACGGGCCCTGGCTGGACCACCTCGACGCCCGGGACCTCGACTGGAGCCTGGTCTGGATCGCGACACTGCCCGCGCCGGGCGACGTAGCCGTCCTCCTCACCCGCGACGACCGCACCGGCATGGGCTGGATCAGCCACCTCGGCGTCCGCGAAGAGGTGCGCGGCCGGGGCATCGGCGGCTTCCTGCTGCGCCACGCCTTCGCCGTCTACGCCGGGCGCGGCCGGGACACCGTGGGGCTCGGCGTCGACACCGGCAACGAAACCGGCGCGTTGGCGCTCTACGAGGCGCACGGCATGAGACCGCACTACACCCTCGATACCTGGGAGCTGCGTTTGCACCCACAGGGGTGACGCGCGCGTATCGCCTGGGTGGAATCGGTCCAACCATGAGTGCTGAGGGCCCTCCCCGGGGTGACATTGGGGCCTACGTGGTTTTTGGGACCTAGGAGGCACTCCATGCGCGCAGCCACCCACGCCAAGTGGGCCGCGTGTGCGGCGGCCGTCGCCCTCGCGGCGACGGGTTGCGGCGGCGGAAGCGACAGCGGCGGGGGCGGCGGGGAGGCGGGCATCGTCAGCTCCTCCTGGGGTGACCCGCAGAACCCCCTGGAGCCGGCCAACACCAACGAGGTGCAGGGCGGCAAGGTGCTCGACATGCTCTTCCGGGGCCTGAAGCGGTACGACCCGAAGACGGGCGAGGCCGTCGACATGCTCGCCCAGAAGATCGACACGACCGACAGCCAGCACTTCACGATCAGCTTGAAGGACGGCTGGACCTTCAGCAACGGCGAGCCGGTCACCGCCCAGTCCTTCGTGGACGCCTGGAACTACGCGGCGGACGTGAGCCACAAGCAGAACAACGCGCCCTTCTTCGCCGACATCGTCGGGTACGCAGACCTGCACCCGGCCTCCGGGGAACCGAAGGCGAAGACGATGTCGGGACTGGTCGTCAAGGACGCGAAGACCTTCACGGTCGCCTTGAAGGCGAAGTTCTCCACCTGGCCCCAGACCCTCGGCTACCAGGCGTTCTCCCCGCTGCCCAAGGCGTTCTTCACCGACCACGCGGGCTGGCTGAACAAGCCCGTGGGCAACGGCCCGTACACGGTGGACTCCTACACCAAGGGCACCGGCATGAAGCTGCGCAAGTGGGACGGCTACCCGGGCCCTGACAAGGCCCAGAACGGCGGCGTGGACCTCAAGGTCTACACCGACAACAACACCGCCTACACGGACCTGATCTCCGGCAACCTCGACCTCGTCGACGACGTGCCCGCGCAGCAGCTCAAGAACGTCAAGAACGACCTCGGGGACCGTTACATCAACCAGCCGGCCCTCATCATCCAGACCCTCACCTTCCCCCTGTACGACGCCAACTGGGGCAAGGAAGGGATGGAGAAGGTCCGGCAGGGCATCTCCCGCGCCATCAACCGCGACGAGATCACCAAGCAGATCTTCCGTGAGACCCGCACCCCCGCCAAGGACTGGACCTCCCCGGCCCTCGGCGACAAGGGCGGCTTCAAGGACGTCTGCGGCGACCTCTGCACGTACAACCCGGCGGCGGCGAAGAAGATGATCCAGGACGCCGGCGGGGTCCCCGGCGGCAAGATCACGCTGACCTCCAACGTCGACACCGGCTCGCACCGCGAGTGGATGGACGCCGTCTGCAACAGCATCAACAACACGCTCGGGGAAGGCCCGGTGTGCACCGTCAACCCGGTCGGCACCTTCGCCGACTTCCGCAACCAGCAGAGCTCTTACAAGCTCACCGGCCCCTTCCGCTCTGGCTGGCAGGCCGACTACCCGCTGATCCAGAACTTCCTGCAGCCGCTCTACTTCACCGGCGCCTCCTCGAACTACGGCAAGTTCAGCAACCCGGACTTCGACAAGCTCGTCGACGAGGCCAACCAGGAGAGCGACTCCGCCAAGGCGATCACGAAGTTCCAGGACGCCGAGAAGATCCTCGCCGAGCAGATGCCGTCCATCCCCCTCTGGTACCAGAACGGCAGCGCCGGGCACTCGGAGAGGATCTCCGACGTCACCCTCAACCAGTTCAGCGTCCCGGTCTACAACGAGATCAAGGTCAGCTGACCCGCCTTCGGATCGAACCTGGAGCAGTCCATGGGACGTTATGTGATCCGGCGGCTGCTCCAGATGATCCCGGTGTTCATCGGCAGCACGTTCCTGATCTTCTTCATGGTGTACGCGCTCGGTGACCCCGTCGCGGCCCTCTTCGGCGACAAGGCACCCGACCCCTCGACGGCCGCCCGCATCCGCAAGGACCTCTACCTCGACCAGCCGCTGTGGAAGCAGTACCTCCACTACATGGGGCAGATCTTCCAGGGCGACTTCGGCACCGCCTTCAACGGCCAGAGCGTCACCGACCTGATGGCCACGGCCTTCCCCGTCACCCTGCGGCTGACCATCGTCGCCATCGTCATCGAGATCATCGTCGGGATCACCCTCGGCGTGGTCAGCGGACTGCGCCGAGGCAAGTCCGTCGACACCAGCCTGCTGGTCCTCACCCTGATCGTGATCTCCGTGCCCACCTTCGTGACGGGCTACCTCCTCCAGTACCTCTTCGGCGTCAAGTGGGGCTGGGTGCGGCCCACCGTCTCCCCGGACGCCCCCTTCGGGGAACTGCTCCTGCCCGGCATCGTCCTCGCGCTCGTCTCCCTCGCCTACGTCACCCGGCTCTCGCGCACCTCCATCGCCGAGAACGCCAAGGCCGACTACGTCCGCACCGCCACCGCCAAGGGCCTTCCGCGCAGGCGCGTCATCACCCGGCACCTGCTGCGCAACTCGCTGATCCCCGTCGTCACCTTCATCGGCACCGACATCGGCGCCCTGATGGGCGGCGCCATCGTGACCGAGCGGATCTTCAACATCCACGGCGTCGGCTACCAGCTCTACCAGGGCATCCTGCGCAACAACTCCCCGACCGTGGTCGGCTTCGTGACGATCCTCGTCATCGTCTTCCTGCTGGCCAACCTGCTCGTCGACCTGCTGTACGCGGTCCTGGACCCGAGGATCCGTTATGCCTGAGCGCGACGAGCCCGCCTACGACCCGCTGCAACCAGGAGAGGGAGAGGCCATCGCACCCACCGGCCAGGGCGGCCCCATGGACCTCGCGCTGGACGAGGCCGAAAGCCTGGAGAAGACACTGGGCGACGACCCGTCGGGCCCGGCGGAGAAGGCCCGCTCCCTCTGGTCCGACGCCTGGCACCAACTGCGCCGCAACCCCGTCTTCCTCGTCTCCTCGCTGCTGATCCTCTTCCTCGTCGTCATCGCGATCTGGCCGCAGCTCATCGCGAGCGGCGACCCGCTGCACTGCGACCTGTCCAAGTCACAGCAGGGCTCCTCCCCGGGACACCCCTTCGGTTACGACACCCAGGGCTGCGACGTCTACACCCGCACCGTCTACGGGGCCCGCGCCTCCATCACCGTCGGCGTCTGCGCCACCCTCGGCGCCGCCCTCCTCGGCTCGGCGCTCGGCGGGCTCGCCGGGTTCTTCGGCGGATGGGGCGACGCGCTGCTCTCCCGGATCGCCGACATCTTCTTCGGCATCCCGGTCGTCCTCGGCGGACTGGTGTTCCTGTCCGTCGTCACCAGCACCACCGTGTGGCCCGTCGTCGGTTTCATCGTGCTGCTCGGCTGGCCCCAACTCGCCCGCATCGCCCGGGGATCGGTCATCACCGCCAAGCAGAACGACTACGTCCAGGCCGCCCGGGCACTCGGCGCGGGCAACACGCGGATGCTGCTGCGGCACGTCGCGCCCAACGCCGTCGCCCCCGTCATCGTCGTCGCCACCATCGCCCTGGGCACCTACATCGCCCTGGAGGCCACCCTGTCGTTCCTCGGGGTGGGCCTGCGGCCGCCGACCGTCTCCTGGGGCATCGACATCTCCAACGCCGCCTCGCAGATCCGCAACGCCCCGCACATGCTGCTGTACCCGGCCGGCGCGCTGAGCGTGACCGTCCTGGCCTTCATCATGCTCGGCGACGCGGTGCGCGACGCCCTCGACCCCAAGCTGCGCTGAGGAGCCCTTGCCCATGCTGCTCGAAGTGCGCGACCTGCACGTGGAGTTCACCACCCGCGAGGGGGTCGCCAAGGCGGTCAACGGCGTCGACTACTCCGTGGACGCGGGCGAGACCCTCGCCGTGCTCGGCGAGTCCGGCTCCGGCAAATCGGTGACCGCGCAGGCGGTGATGGGCATCCTGGACATGCCGCCGGGCCGGATCACGGGTGGCGAGATCCTTTTCCAGGGCCGGGACCTGCTCAAGATGCGGGAGGAGGAGCGCCGCAAGATCCGCGGGGCCGAGATGGCCATGATCTTCCAGGACGCCCTCTCCTCGCTGAACCCCGTACTGAGCGTAGGCGCCCAGCTCGGCGAGATGTACGAGGTCCACCACGGCCTCTCCCGCAAGGCGGCCCGGGCCAAGGCGGTCGAGCTGATGGACCGGGTGAGGATCCCGGCGGCCAAGCAGCGGGTGGGGGACTACCCGCACCAGTTCTCGGGCGGCATGCGCCAACGCGTCATGATCGCCATGGCGCTCGCCCTGGAACCCGCGCTGATCATCGCGGACGAGCCCACCACCGCCCTGGACGTCACGGTCCAGGCCCAGGTCATGGACCTGCTCGCGGAGCTCCGGCGCGAACTGAACATGGGGCTGATCCTGATCACCCATGACCTCGGCGTGGTCGCGGACGTCGCCGACAAGATCGCCGTCATGTACGCCGGTCGGATCGTGGAGGCGGCCCCCGTGCACGAGATCTACGCCGCCCCCGCCCACCCCTACACCCGGGGACTGCTCGACTCGATCCCGCGCCTCGACCAGAAGGGGCAGGAGCTCTACGCGATCAAGGGGCTGCCTCCCAACCTGCTGCACATCCCGCCCGGCTGCGCGTTCAACCCGCGCTGCCCGATGGCGCAGCCCGTCTGCCGCACCGACGTGCCCCCGCTCTACGAGGTGACCGAGTCGCCCGTGCCCCGCACCACCGCCTGCCATTTCTGGAAGGAATGCCTGCATGCCTGAGCCGATCCTGGAGGTGAAGGAGCTGGTCAAGCACTACCCGCTGACCCAGGGCATCCTCCTCAAGCGGCAGATCGGCGCCGTCAGGGCAGTGGACGGCGTCTCCTTCGACCTCGCGGCCGGCGAGACCCTGGGCATCGTCGGCGAGTCGGGCTGCGGCAAGTCCACCGTCGCCAAGATGCTGGTCAACCTGGAGCGTCCGACCGCGGGGACGATCTCGTACAAGGGCGAGGACATCACCCGGCTCTCCGCCCGCGCCCTCAAGGCCGTCCGCCGCAACATCCAGATGGTGTTCCAGGACCCGTACACCTCGCTGAACCCGCGAATGACGGTCGGCGACATCATCGGCGAGCCGTTCGAGATCCACCCGGAGGTGGCCCCCAAAGGCGACCGGCGGCGCAAGGTCCGGGAACTCCTCGACGTGGTCGGACTGAACCCGGAGTACATCAACCGGTACCCGCACCAGTTCTCCGGCGGCCAGCGCCAGCGCATCGGCATCGCCCGGGGACTGGCCCTGCGGCCGGAGATCATCGTCGCCGACGAGCCGGTCTCCGCGCTGGACGTCTCGGTCCAGGCGCAGGTCGTCAACCTGCTGGCGCGCCTCCAAGGCGAGTTCGGCCTGTCCTACGTGTTCATCGCGCACGACCTGTCGATCGTGCGGCACATCTCCGACCGGGTCGGCGTCATGTACCTGGGCCGCATCGTCGAGATCGGCTCCGACACCGAGATCTACGAGCACCCCACCCACCCCTACACCCAGGCGCTGCTCTCGGCCGTGCCCGTGCCCGACCCGCGAGCCAGGGCGCTGCGGGAGCGGATCATCCTGACAGGCGACGTGCCCTCCCCGGCCAACCCGCCGTCGGGGTGCCGCTTCCGCACGCGCTGCTGGAAGGCGCAGGAGCGGTGTGCGGTGGAGGTGCCGCCGCTCGCCGTGCCCGAGTGGTTCCCGTCCGGGCCGAGGGCGCACCCGTCGGCCTGTCATTTCGCGGCCGAGAAGCAGGTGGTGCCGGTGACGGCCCCGCCGCCCGGTCCACCGCCGGTCGTACCGCCGGCGGGGCTGTCGAAGGAGGAGCGCCCCCCGGGGGAACGATGATTTCCGGCCACCCCCGAGTGTGCGTCCGAATACCTCTCCGGTGGGGGCAACTCCGTTTACTTCGCCGCAACTTGACCGTATCTGCCCCGAGATATCGACCGGGCAGCCTGGTCCCTGTGCGGCCGTGCGGGTGCCGACAGCCGGTCGGGCGGGCCTACGGCCTTCCCGGCCGGCCTCCCCGTGACCCTCCACGTGCGCGGCGTGCGCCCCTCGTGCTGCCGGAATTCGATCGATGCGCTGGTACGGATAGTTATGATCCGTAGCGCACGGTGGGTATGACTTCGCCGAGCACGAGTACGCGTACCGATGTCCGCTCGACGTGGAGGTGAAACGCCGTGGCACTCTCGATCTCGGCCGTGGTGCTGCTGGCGATCGTCGTCTTCCTGCTGGTGCGGAAGTCGGGGCTGAAGGCGGGACACGCCTTCGTCTGTGTGCTCCTCGGCTTCTACCTGGCGAGTTCGACCATCGCGCCCACCCTCAGCCAGCTCACGTCCAACGTGGCGAGCATGATCAGTGGGCTCAAGCTGTAGGGCGGCCTCGTAGGCTGACCCCATGAACGGTCTTCCCGCCCGTCGTCTGCTGCTCGTGCACGCGCACCCGGACGACGAGTCGATCAACAACGGCGTCACCATGGCCAAGTACGCGGCCGAGGGCGCCCACGTCGCGTTGGTCACCTGCACGCTCGGCGAGGAGGGCGAGGTCATCCCGCCCGAGCTCGCCCACCTCGCGCCCGACCGCGACGACACCCTCGGCGCGTACCGTGTCGGCGAGCTCGCCGCCGCCATGAAGGAACTGGGCGTCACCGACCACCGCTTCCTCGGTGGCGCCGGCCGCTTCCGGGACTCCGGCATGATGGGCGCGGAGCAGAACCACCGGCCCGGGGCCTTCTGGTCCGCCGATGTCGACGAGGCTTCCGCGCACCTGGTGGAAGTGATCCGCGAACTGCGGCCGCAGGTGCTGGTCACCTACGACCCCGACGGCGGCTACGGCCACCCCGACCACATCCAGGCACACCGGGTCGCCACCCGCGCAGCGGAACTCGCGGCGGAGCCCACGTACCGCCGCGACCTCGGCGAACCGCACCGGATCGGCAAGGTCTACTGGAACCGGGTGCCGCGTTCGGTGGTCGACGAGGGCTTCGCGCGGCTGCGCGCGGCGGGTGCGGCCGTGCCGTTCTCGGGCGTCGCGACCGCGGGGGACGTGCCGGGCGTGGTGCCGGACGAGCGGATCACCGCCGAGATCGGCGACGAGAACGGCCGGGAGACCTTCGTGCGGGCCAAGGCCGCCGCGATGCGGGCGCACGCCACGCAGGTCGCCGTGGACGGCCCCTTCTTCGCCCTGTCGAACGATCTGGCCCAGCCGCTCTTCGCCCGCGAGTTCTACGAACTCGTCGCGGGAGAGCCGGGCGTCCCGGCGGGCGAGCGGGAGCACGACTTGTTCGCGGGGGTGACGGCATGACCGGGACCCTGACGGCCGGGCGGATCGCCGCCCTCCTGGGGCTGCTCGTCGCTGGGGCGGTGACCGGCGCGGCCGGTTGGCTCGTGGTCGACCTCTGGTTCCCGGGCGGACTGCTGCTGGCGCTGCTCGCCCTCTTCGGGGTCTTCCTCGCCGGCCGGCTCGTGACCGGCGGCGGCATCGGGGTGGGCGCGGCGGCGGCCGGCTGGTTCCTGACGTACGTGATGCTCAGCCTGCCGCGCCCCGAAGGGGACTTCCTGCTCGGTTCGTCCGGAAAGGGCCTGTACGCCTACCTTTTGGGCGGGGTCGTCGTCGCTGTGATCTGCGCCACGATGAAGGGGGCGCCGCACCGGCCGGATTCGGCCGCCCGCTCCCGGGGCTGATGCGCTGTCGGACTCGGCCGGCCTCGGATCGGGGACGGCTTGAGGGGGTTTGACGGTCCGTGCGAGGGTGGCCCGTGGAAACCCAAGAGGAATCCCTGATTCCCGACGGACAGTTGCGCGCGCACGGCGGCCAGTATGGTGGACGGGCCGCCGAGCTGCCCGCGCAAGGTTGACGGGCGGCGGAGCCAACCGGGAGAACCTGCCTTGAGTCGTGAAACTGACAGTTCGTCCCCCGGGCCCCAAGGGCACGGTGGAGCCGCCTACCCCTCGGGCACGCCGCCGTACGGAACCGGCCGGCAACCGTCCACGACTGTGCCACCCGGACCTGGCGCGGCGACCGCCACGGAGGAGAACCCTGTGACTTCGAAGCCGTCCACGCCCGACTCCGACGGGCCGAAGACCGAGACCACCCTGACGACCCGGATCCGGATCAACATCCCGGGTTCACGGCCGATCCCGCCCGTCGTCGTGCGCAAGCCGGTGAAGGACGCCGAGAAGTCCGCCGAATCGCGGCCCGGCGCGTCCGAGGAGGCGGCCGGTCGGGCTCCCGCTCCGGCGCCCGCGCCGTCCGCCGGTGCGCAGGCGGGGGGTGCCCCGCAGGCGCCGCCCGCGCCGCTGCCCACGAGGAACCCGGCCGCCTCCCAGGCGGGCCGCGCGCAGGACCGGAGCGGCTCCGACGAGGCGGCCGGCAACTGGTTCGCGCCGCGCAAGGCACCCCCGACCCCGCCGGCGGGTGTGCGGACCGAGCCCGGTCCCCCGCCGGGCGGCGCGGGCTACGGCTCGGCTCCGGGCGCCGGACCGGTCGGCCCCGACGCGACACGGGGGCCAGGCGGCCCCGCGCCGGCGGGCCCCGGCGGGCCCGCGGGACCCCGTACCGGTGGTGCGCCCGGCCCGCAGGCCCCCGCCTCCCGTTACGGCGCCGACCGGGGGTTCCCGCCCGGCCCGCCCGCACCGGGGGGTCCGGGCGCCGGATCGCCCCAGCGGTACCCGGAGTTCGACGGGCCCGACTTCGGCGCGCCCGACTTCGGCGCCCCCGGGTACGACAACGGGCCCTCCACCGAGGCGTTCCCCGCCTACACGGACCCCGCCTCCCGGCAGGCCGGGCCCGCCGGGCCGACCGGTGGCCCCGCGCTGGGCACCGCCCCCGTACGCGCCGACGACGCGCCGCGCTGGCCCGGCCCCGAGGCCCCGCCGGTGGGTGGTTCCGGTCCGCTGCCCGGTAGCCCGTTCCCCGGCGCTCCCGTGCCCGGTGGTCCGCTGCCCGGCGGTCCCTCCGGGGGTGGTGCCATGCCCGGACCGGTCGTGCCGACGGCGGCCCCGCAGCCGCCGAAGCAGACCCGGCCGGCCCCCAAGGCGCCCGCCAAGTTGGCCAAGAAGCGCTCGAAGCTCGTCATGGTGGGCGGCGGCCTCATCGTCCTGCTCGGCGTGGCCTACGGCGCCGGGCTGCTGCTGAACCACTCCGACGTCCCCAAGGGCACCACCGTCCTCGGCGTCGACATCAGCGGCGGCCGCGACGAGGCCGTCACCAAGCTCCAGGACCACTTCGGCACCCGCGCCGCCGCCCCGCTCCGCTTCACCGTCGGCGGCAAGCAGGTCGAGCTCAAGCCCGACAAGGCCGGGCTGACCATCGACAGCCAGACCACCGTCCGCAACGCCGCGGGCAGCGACTACAACCCCGTCAGCGTCATCGGCTCCCTCCTCGGCCGGGAGCGCACCGCCGAAGCGGTGATGCCCGTGGACGAGGAGAAGCTGCGGGTCGCCCTCCAGGAGATGGCGGGCAGCGCGGGTACGGCGACCGAGGCCACGATCAAGTTCGACACGGGCAAGGCCGTCGCCGTGCCCGGCCAGGCCGGCACCAGCCTGGACGTGGACGGCTCCATCGACCCGGTGGTCAAGGCGTTCCACGACGCGGTCGCCACCGGCAAGACCACCCCTGTCGAACTGCCCACCGCCAACCGCGAACCGGCCATCGACCAGGCCGAACTGAACCGTGCGATGAAGGAGTTCGCTGAACCCGCGATGTCGGGCATCGCCACGGTCAAGGCCGGCGGCAAGTCCATCGCGTTCGGCCCCAAGACGCTGCCCAAGATCCTCAGCATGCAGGCCGTCAACGGCCACCTCGTCGAGAAGTACGACCTGGAGGCGTTGAAGGCCGCCTACAGCGACACCTTCGACGGCGTCACGGTCACCCGGGGGACCGGCGCGAAGACCGCCGTCACGCCGCAGGACGTCGCGGGCGCCCTCGGCAAGGCCCTGCGCGGCAAAACGGCCGCCGAGCGGACCGCGGTCATCGACACGAACGCGAGCTGACCGCCGACTGCCGCAGCCGCGTGCCGGAGCCCCTGCCGACCCCCTCGCACGAGGGGGACGACAGGGGCTCCCGCGTCTTCCGCACCCCGTCACCTCCACCGGATGACAACTGTCATGCGGCAGTCACGACGCGCGACACTGACGCGGACCCCCGGCGGCGGGCGAACCTTGAGCCATGAAGACGACGACCGCGACGCAAACAGCCGCCGCCACGGGCTCCGGAGCCACCACCGGTTCCGTGGTGAGCTTCCAGAACGTGACCAAGAACTACGGCGCCGTCCGTGCGGTCGACGGACTCTCCCTCGACCTCCACCCGGGCGAGACCGTCGCACTCCTCGGCCCCAACGGCGCCGGGAAGTCCTCCACCCTCGACCTCCTGCTCGGACTGCGCCCCGCCGACTCCGGCTCCGTCCGGCTCTTCGGGACCACGCCCCGCGAGGCGATAGCCGCCGGCCGGGTCGGGGCGATGCTCCAGACCGGTGGGCTGATGGAGGAGGTGACCGTACGCGAGATAGTCGCCCTCACCTGCGCCCTGCACCCCCGCCCGTACCCGGTGGACGAGGTGCTCAGCCGCGCCGGGATCTCCGACATCGCGGGCCGGCTCGTCAACAAGCTCTCCGGCGGCCAGGAACAGCGCGTCCGCTTCGCGCTCGCCACCGCCGGGGACAACGAGCTGATCGTGCTGGACGAACCCACGACCGGCATGGACGTCACCTCCCGCCAGGCGTTCTGGGCCACGATGCGAGAGCAGGCCGCCCGCGGCCGGACCGTCCTCTTCGCCACGCACTACCTGGAGGAGGCGGACGCGATAGCCGACCGCGTCCTGGTCCTGAGCAAGGGCCGGCTCCTCGCCGACGGCACCGCCGCCGAGATCAAGGCGAAGGCCGGGGCCCGCCGCATCGCCTTCGACCTCACGGACGAGGAGGTGGACGAGCAGGCGCTGCGCGCCCTCCCGCACCTCACCGCATACGAGCGGCACGGGGACACCGTGAAGCTCCAGTCGCGCGACGCCGACGCGACCGTTCACGCCGTCTACGCCCTGGGGCTCTACCCCCGGAACCTGGAAGTCGCCGGGCTGGGCCTGGAACAGGCTTTCATCGCCCTCACCGAGGCCGAGGAGGCCAACGCATCATGAACACCGGAACGCTCAAGCTCGTCAAGCTCGAAGTCACCCGCGCCCTGCGCAACAAGAAGTACCTGTTCTTCACCGTCCTCTATCCGGCCGCGCTCTTCCTGATGCTCGGCGGCACCCTGAACGGCACGACCAAGGTCATGGGCACCGAACTGACCATGCCCGCCTTCTACATGGTCGCCATGGCCTCATTCGGCGCCCTGACCGCCGTCCTCATGGGCAACAGCGAGCGGATAGCCAAGGAGCGGGAGTCGGGCTGGGTCCGTCAGTTGCGTCTGACCGCCCTGCCCGGCCGCGGCTACGTCCTGGCCAAGACCGCCAGCGCCGGTGTGCTGTCCCTGCCCGCGATCCTCGTCGTCTTCGCGGTGGCCGCCCTGGTCAAGGGCGTCCGGTTCGACGCCTGGCAGTGGCTCGCCCTGACGGGCTCCATCTGGGCCGGCAGTCTCGTCTTCGCCGCCCTCGGTGTCGCCCTCGGCTACCTGGCCAGTGGCGACACCGTCCGCCCCATCACCATGCTGTTCTACTTCGGCCTCTCCATCCTCGGCGGCCTGTGGATGCCCACCGCCGCCTTCCCGCAGTGGCTGCGCGACATCTGCGAGTGGCTGCCGACCCACGCCTACGCGGGCCTCGGCCAGGCGATAGAACTGGGTGGCGCGCCCCACATGAAGGACGTGGCGATCCTCGCGGTCTACTTCGTACTGTTCACTGGTGCCGCCGCCTGGCTGTACCGCAAGGACTCTCTGAAGGCGTGACGACGCAAGTGACCAGCGCGACCAAGGCCGTGAACGACAGCCTGACGGGGGTGGCCGGAGGGCCGAGAGTGGGCATGCGCCCCGAGACCCGACGCCACAAGATCGTGAAGTCGATGTGGATCAGCCTGTGGCTGTTCTACCTCAGCGCCCCCGTCACGGACCTGGTCGGCGGCGGACACAGCACGCAGGCCCGCGTGCTCGGCGGCCTCGGCCTCGCCGCCTTCGTCGTCTGGTACCTGGTCCTGGTGTTCCGCACCGCCCGGGACGACCGGGTGCGCTGGCTGCTGATCTCCGTCGCGGCACTCTCCGTCCAGGCCACCGTCCTCTCCCTGAGCCTCGGCCGGGAATGGCTGGTCCTGTTCGTCTACGTCTCCATCTCCTCCGGAGCCTCGCTGCCGGGGGAGATCTCCCGCTGGACGGTACCGGCCGCCACCGCGCTGCTGACGGCGACCGCCATGGCGGTGCCGGGCGGCGACGCCTACCTGGCGGGCCTGCTGATCCCGGCCGTGATGGGCGGCTTCGCGATGGTCGGCATTCGCGCGATGATCCGTACCACCATCGAACTGCGCGAGGCCCGGGCGACGGTGGCGCAGCTCGCGGCCAACGAGGAACGGCTGCGGATGGCCCGCGACCTGCACGACCTGCTCGGGCACTCGCTGTCGCTGATCACGCTCAAGAGCGAACTGGCGGGCCGGATGCTCCCGGACCGCCCGGAGCTCGCCGCCCAGCAGGTGGCGGACATCGAACAGGTCAGCCGGCAGGCGCTGGTCGACGTACGGGAAGCGGTGAGCGGCTACCGGCGGCCGACCCTGCCGGGCGAACTGGCCGGGGCGCGCACCGCCCTGACCGCGGCGGGCGTCATCGCCGACCTTCCCCCGGACGTCCCGGAGGACCTTCCGCAGGACATCGAGTCGGCGCTGGCCTGGTCGCTGCGCGAGGCCGTGACGAACGCGGTGCGGCACAGCGGCGCCAAGCGCTGCACGGTCACCCTGGCCACCCGCCAGACCCTGGCCGGCCGCGTCGTCGAGCTGGTCGTCTTCGACGACGGTGCGGGCGGCGCGGCGCCCCACGGCAACGGTCTCACCGGTCTGACGGAACGTCTTCACGCGGTGGGCGGCGCCCTGGAGGCGGGCCCGGTGGGCAGGACCGGATTCCGGCTGCTGGCCCGGGTCCCCCTAGGATCGACCTCATGACGCCACGGCCCATCCGGATCCTCCTCGCCGAGGACCAGTCCATGGTCCGGGAAGCCCTCGCCGCGCTGCTCGGCCTCGAACCGGACATCGAGGTCCTGGCCCAGGTGGCGCGGGGCGACGAGGTACTGAGGGCGGCCCGCGCCCACGACGTGAACGTGGCATTGCTCGACATCGAGATGCCGGGCATGACGGGCATCGAGGCGGCCGCGGCGCTGCGGGACGCCCTGCCGGACCTGCGGATCGTCATCCTGACCACCTTCGGCCGCCCCGGCTACCTCCGCGGGGCGATGGAGGCGGGGGCGTCGGCGTTCCTCGTGAAGGACGCCCCGGCCGCGCAGTTGGCGGACGCGGTGCGCAAGGTCCTCACGGGAGAGCGGGTCATCGACCCGACGCTCGCGGCGGCCGCCCTCGCCGAGGGGGCGAACCCGCTGACCGACCGCGAACGCGAGGTTTTGCGCGCCGCGGAGTTCGGTGCGACCAACGCCGAACTCGCGGCCCGACTGCACCTGTCCCAGGGCACGGTCCGCAACTACCTCTCGACGGCCATCCAGAAACTGGCCGCCCGCAACCGCGCCGAAGCCGTCCGCGTGGCCCGCGAAAAGGGCTGGCTCTAGGGGCATTCCCAGCCTCGCCGGCGTTTGAGGCGCGGGGTGTCGGGCGGAGCCCGGCGCGGCCGGGGGCACTTGCGCGGCGGCGGCGCGGACGAAGCTTCCCCCCGCCCCGCCCCGCCCCGTTCCGGCCCCGGCCCCGGCCCGGCCCCGGCCCGGCCCCGGGCCGGCCCCGGGCCCCGCCCATCGGGCGGTCAGTTCAGCAGGGCCCGGGCCGAGAGGGCTTCCGCGCGGACGCGGGCCGCCGCCGCCGTGTCCACCGCGTCGACCACCTCCGCGTACGCCTCCAGCTCCGCCGCGCCCGTCACGAACTCCCCCCGCTCCACCAGCACCCGCGCCCGCTCGTACCGCAGCGACGCGGGGTGCGAGGGCAGCAGCAGCGACAGGTCCAACGCCCACAGCGCCACCCCCGACTGCTCCGGCCGAGTGGCGGCCCACGCCCGGATGTTGTTGAGGATCCGCAGGACGATGTCCAGCGTGCGGGCCGGCGTGCGCGGCCCGGTCGCCTGCTCCGCCGGGCCCGCCCCGAGCGAGGCGCCCCCCGCGAAGGGGTCCACCACCACCCCCTCCTCCGGGTCCCCGAAGCCCACCACGAAGTGCCCCGGCAGCCCCAGCCCGTACACCGGCGCACCCGCGCGCCGGGCCACCTCCAGCCAGACCACGGACAGCAGGATCGGCAGCCCCCGGCGACGACCGAGCACCTCGTGCAGCAGCGAGGACGAGAGCCGGTCGTAGTCGGCCGGAGTCCCGTGGAAACCCAGCCGGCCGCCCAGCAGCTCCGTCACCGCCGACGCCCACGCCGCCCCGCCGCGCAGCCCGTACGGCAGCATCCCCGCCAGCCGGTCCAGCTCGATCTGCGCCCGGTCCATGGCGGGCTCGTCCAGCCCGGGATCCGCCTCCGTCGCCAGCAGCAGGCACAACAGCGCCAGGTCCGGCCGCTCGGAGCGGGCCTCCGCCGCGAACCGCGCACGCCGGCCGGGGCTCACACCGCCGCCCGGAAGTGGTGGTAGGCGTGGTGCGTCGCGAAGCCCATCCCGTCGTACAGCGCCCGGGCGCCCGGGTTGTCGGTCTCCACCTGGAGCCACGCCGCCGAGGCGCCCTCCTCCAGGGCCCGCCGGGCCAGGGCCGCCATCACCGCCGTCGCGTGGCCCCGGCGCCGCTCACCCGGATCGACCTCGACCGCCGCGAAGCCGGCCCACCGGCCGTCCACCACCATGCGTCCGATCGCCCGTCCGGGCAGCGTCGCGAACCACACCGAGGGCCCGGCGACCAGCACCTTCCGGGCCACCTCGGGATCCTTCACCCGTCCGTACCGCCCGAGCCACTCCTCGTCGGGCGCCCGAGTCAGCCGGACCTCGGACGCCGCGGCGGCCTCCACGTCCCCGATCGGGGCCAGCGCCGCGATCCGGACCTCCGCCGAGACCTCGTTCGCCCAGCCGCGCCGTTCCAGCTCCGCGCACAGCCGTTCCTGGGTGCCGAGCGCGCCGGTCGCGGCCTGTACGTACGCCGGAAGGCGATGTCGCGCGTACCAGGACGTCACTCGCGCGAGTGCTTCGTCCAGGGGTATACCCGGGTCGCCCAGCGGCAGCGCCGAATTGGCCCGCCGGGTGAATCCCGCCGCCGCCCGCAAGGTCCACTCGCCCAGCGGCTCGCTCTCCAGCGGCTGCCAGGCCCGCGCGGTGACCCGCGCCAGCTCCTCGAAGGACGCCGCGGGCCCCTTGCGTCGGGCCGGCGCCGGAGGGACGATCTTGCCTGCTACCAGCGTCGATTCCGCGATGTGGACGGAAAGCCCGTCCTTGCGTGTGATCGTGAGCACACCCTCGGTCCAGGATGTGAGAACCCCGACCGTGTCCGTGAACGAGGGGCGCCCGCTCAGGTCCGCCTCCACCCGTCGCACAGAAACCCGTTTACCCACGTCAGCGTGGGTAATACGGATCTCCAGCAGTCCACCGGCAGTGATTTCCACAGCTCTGTCCGCCCCTCCTGTTCGGATCGTGCCCGGGAACGGAGATACTAGGCGTGGGCATCGACGACGCCGCGCTCCCGCGCGATATGGAAAGCCCTACCGAGGAGGAACGAGAGCGTGACCTACGTCATCGCGGAGCCTTGTGTCGACGTCAAGGACAAGGCATGCATCGAAGAGTGCCCCGTCGACTGCATCTACGAGGGCCAGCGGTCCTTGTACATCCACCCGGACGAATGCGTCGACTGTGGTGCGTGTGAGCCGGTCTGCCCGGTCGAGGCCATCTTCTACGAGGACGACACCCCGGAGGAGTGGAAGGACTACTACAAGGCGAACGTCGAGTTCTTCGACGATCTCGGTTCGCCCGGTGGCGCCTCCAAGCTGGGCCTGATCGAGCGGGACCACCCCTTCATCGCCGCCCTGCCGCCGATGGGCGAGGGCCACTGACGGCCGTCGCCCCGCCGCAGTGTGCCTCGGTCCCGTACGGCCCCGTGCCGCGCGGGACCGAGCCGTTTCCGCGGCGCCGCCCGCCGGAGCACTAGCGGGCAGCGCCGGCGGCGAGCAGGACCCGTAGCGAGCAGGACCAGTGAGCGAGCAGTGAGCGAGCAGAGAGCAGAGAGCGCCGTGGCCGCAGTATCCGCACGTCTTCCCGCCTTCCCCTGGGACAAGCTGGAGCCGTACAAGGCGACGGCGGCCGCCCACGCCGACGGCATCGTCGACCTGTCGGTCGGTACGCCCGTCGACCCGGTACCGGAGCTGATCCGCGCCGCCCTCGTCGCCGCCTCCGACTCCCCGGGCTACCCGACGGTGTGGGGGACGGTCGCCCTGCGCGACGCGATCACGGGCTGGCTGCGCGGGCGCCTCGGCGCGAGCACCGTCGGGCACCGCAACGTCCTGCCGGTGGTCGGCTCCAAGGAGTTGGTGGCCTGGCTGCCGACGCAGCTGGGCCTGGGCGCCGGCGACAAGGTCGCCTACCCCCGGCTCGCGTACCCCACGTACGAGGTCGGCGCCCGGCTGTGCGGGGCCGAGCCGGTGGTCTACGACGACCCGACCGAGCTCGACCCGGCGGGCGTCAAGCTGCTGTGGCTCAACTCCCCCTCCAACCCCACGGGCCGGGTGCTCCCCAAGGACGAGCTGATCCGGATCGTGGCGTGGGCGCGGGAGCACGGCATCCTCGTCTTCAGCGACGAGTGCTACCTGGAGCTGGGCTGGGAGGCGGAGCCCGTCTCGGTCCTGCACGACGAGGTGTGCGGCGGTTCCTACGAGGGTCTCGTCGCCGTCCACTCGCTGTCCAAGCGGTCCAACCTGGCGGGCTACCGGGCGGCGTTCATCGCCGGCGACCCGGAGGTGCTCGGCGAGCTGCTGGAGATCCGCAAGCACGGCGGCATGATGACCCCGGCGCCGGTGCAGGCCGCCGTCGTCGCCGCCCTGGGCGACGACGCGCACGTGGCGGAGCAGCGAGGCCGGTACGCCGCCCGCCGGGAGGCGCTGCGCGGGGCCCTGGAGGCGCACGGCTTCCGCATCGAACACAGCGAGGCCAGCCTGTACCTGTGGGCCACCCGCGACGAGCCCTGCTGGCAGACGGTCGCCCACCTCGCGGAGCTGGGCATCCTGGTCGCGCCGGGCGACTTCTACGGCGAGGCGGGCGCGAACTTCGTCCGCGTCGCCTTCACCGCCACCGACGAGCGGGTCGCGGCCGCGGTCAAGCGGCTCGGCGCGTAAACGGCTCCGCCGGCCCGGCAGGCCGGACAGGTCCGGAACAGCCCGAGGGCCCGGGAGTTCGCACTCCCGGGCCCTCGGTCCTGTCGTCGAAGTAGCGCTGGCCAGGCGGAACTTCGACGACAGGACCTCGGTTCCCGCGGCGGCGGGTCAGTGGCCGAGACCGCCCAGCGGTCCGGCGTTCAGCGGAAGCTGCGGCGCGGCCGGCAGGCCCGAGGTGGGCAGCTCCGACGTGGGCAGGCCGGAGGTCGGCAGACCGGCCAGCAGCGGACCGGCCGCCTCGGTGAGCTGGGCGGGGGCGGCCTTCGCCGCGGTGTCCGTGGCCGTGGCGGCGGTGTCGCCGACGGTGGCGGCGGCTGCGTCCGGGGACGTGAGCGCGCCCAGCTGCGGCACGGACTCCAGGCCCGCGGCGCTGGCCGCGCCGGCCGCACCGACCACGGGAGCTGCCCCGGCTGCGAGGAGCAGCGCGGTACGGGCGATCCGACGGGTCAGGGGGAGGGACATGATGCTCCTAAGCGTTAGCGGCTGAGTACGCCGGTACAACCGCTCCCGGGGCGGGGTAAGTTGCGGACCCGATCGGTAAAGGATCGGTAACGCATCGTTTAATCGGGTTCCGCGACAAGCGCACCGGACCGGGGCCGACCAGGCATTCCGTGCCTTCCGCGCCACGGGCGCCCCCGCGCCGGTCACCCCCGGGCGGGGGACGTCCCGCACGCCCGAGCGATATCCGGGCCGGGGGGCCGTTCACAGCCGGGGTCAGCGGTGCACGAAGATCCGTACCTCGTCCGCCTGCGCGGTCGCGTCCCCCGGCGCACCGGACCGCGCGGACGCGGCCCGCTCGCTTTGCCACCCGCCGCCCGCCCCGCCCGCCGTCCAGCCCCGGGAGGCGTACGAGACCCGGGCGATCCCCAGGTCGTGGGAGTGCGCAACCGCCCAGTACGCCACCACCCGCGCGCGCCGGAACGCCGCGTCCGCGGGACCCTGCGGCTGCCCTACGGTGACCTCCGCCTCCGGGGCGGCGGCGCCCTCCTTCGCGGGGGAGGGGCCGGCGGGGGTGTCCACCCGCACCTGCTTGCCGAAGATCCGCACCAACTCCGCCCGCACCCGCTCGGGCCGGCCGGGCTCGGTGGGCGCCGGCCCGCCGCACGTCACCGAGCCGCCGCCCGCGAAGGCCGCCGTCAGGACGGTCGCGTTCGGTTCGTGCTTGGCGTACGCCTGCGGGAAACCGCTGAGCTGCACCTCCTGCGCGGCCTCGGTCAGCGGCAGCCGCGCCCAGCCCCGGACCTCCAGCAGCCGGTCGTAGAAGATCCCCGCCGCGTACACCGGGTCGCGGATCTCCTGCGGCGTGCCCCACCCCTGCGAGGGACGCTGCTGGAACAGCCCGAGCGAGTCCCGGTCGCCGTGGTCGAGGTTGCGCAGCCCCGACTCCTGCATGGCGGTGGCGAGCGCGATGGTGACCGCCCGGTCGGGAACGCCCTTGGCGACGCCGACGGCGGCTATCGTCGCCGCGTTCCCCGCCTGCTCCGGCGACATCCGGTACGGCTCGCCGCCGCTCCGGCCCCCGGGCGCGCCGGCCGTGCAGTGCGGGGCGCCGACCCCGCCGTTGGACTGGTACTGCACGACGAGGTAACCGCCGAGCGCGAGCAGAACGAGCAGACCGGCGACCTTGAGCAGGGGTCGGCGACGGCGCGGGCTGGAGTGATCGGTGGGGGACACGCGGCCCACCGTACTTGAGCTGTGTGACCGGCTCGCCGGACGCGTCCACCCGCCGGACCGGCAGGCCCTCTCCACCGGCCGGGCGTTAGGGTCGGCTCATGTCCGAATCCGAGCTGGACCTCACCCTGGACGCTGCCGAGCTGACCGCCCGGCTCGTCGACATCCCCTCCGTGAGCGGCGACGAGAAGGTCCTCGCCGACCTCGTGGAGCGCGCGCTGCGCGGCCTTCCGCACCTGACGGTGGACCGCTTCGGGAACAACGTCGTCGCCCGCACGCACCTCGGCCGCGCCGAGCGCGTCGTGCTCGCCGGTCACCTCGACACGGTCCCGATCGCCGACAACGTGCCCTCCCGCCTGGACGAGAACGACGTCCTGTGGGGTTGCGGCACCACGGACATGAAGTCCGGCGTCGCCGTGCAGCTGCGGATCGCGGCTACGGTGCCCGCGCCCAACCGGGACCTCACCTTCGTCTTCTACGACCAGGAGGAGGTCGCCGCCGACCTCAACGGCCTGGGAAAGGTCGCCGAGGCCCACCCCGACTGGCTGAAGGGCGACTTCGCGGTCCTGCTGGAGCCGTCGAACGCCGAGGTCGAGGGCGGCTGCCAGGGCACCCTGCGGGTACTGCTCCGCACGGCCGGCGAGCGCGCCCACTCCGCGCGGAGCTGGATGGGCTCCAACGCCATCCACGGCGCCGCCCCGATCCTCGCGCGGCTCGCCGCGTACGAGGCCCGCAAGCCCGTCATCGACGGCCTGGAGTACCACGAGGGCCTCAACGCGGTCCGCATCGAGGGCGGCGTCGCCAACAACGTCATCCCCGACTCCTGCACGGTGACGGTCAACTTCCGCTACGCCCCGGACCGGAGCGGGGAAGAGGCGCTGGCGCACGTGAAGGAGGTCTTCGCGGACTGCGACATCGCCGAGTTCGTGGTCGACGACTTCTCCGGCGGCGCCCTCCCGGGCCTGTCCCACCCGGCCGCCGCGGCCTTCATGGAGGCGGTCGGCGGCCGCGCCATGCCCAAGTTCGGCTGGACCGACGTGGCCCGCTTCAGCGCGCTGGGCGTACCGGCGGTCAACTACGGCCCGGGCGACGCGCTGCTGGCGCACAAGGTCGACGAGCGGGTCGAGACGAAGGCGATCCTGCACTGTGAAGAGCGACTCCGCGCCTGGCTGACCTCCTGAATTCCGCTCCTCGCCACCTTTGTGCGCCTAACCTGATCCAACGATCGGCAGGAGGGAGCACATCATGGGCAACCACCGCAATTCCGAGGGTTTCGCTCGTCGGCCCGAGGAGCAGCAGCTCGGACCGGTGCTGCGCAGGCGGAGCCAGGTGCAGGCGGGCAGCACGACGGACCAGCGGCTGCTGGATTCCGCCGGACCCTCCGAGTGGGTGCACACCGATCCGTGGAGGGTCCTGCGCATCCAGTCGGAGTTCATCGAGGGGTTCGGCACGCTGGCGGAGCTGCCGCCGGCGATCAGCGTGTTCGGTTCGGCCCGTACCCCGGAGGGCTCGCCGGAGTACGAGGCGGGCGTACGGATCGGGCACGCGCTCGTGGACGCCGGCTTCGCCGTCATCACGGGCGGCGGCCCGGGCGCGATGGAGGCGGCCAACAAGGGCGCCCGGGAGGCCAACGGGATCTCGGTGGGGCTGGGCATCGAGCTGCCCTTCGAACAGGGGTTGAACCAGCACGTCGACCTCGGGCTGAACTTCCGGTACTTCTTCGTCCGCAAGACGATGTTCGTGAAGTACAGCCAGGGCTTCGTCGTGCTGCCCGGCGGGCTCGGCACGCTGGACGAGATGTTCGAGGCCCTGACCCTGGTCCAGACCCGGAAGATCACCCGCTTCCCGATCGTGCTGTTCGGCACGGAGTACTGGGGCGGCCTGATCGACTGGCTGAAGAACACCGTCGTCGCCCAGGGCAAGGCGTCCGAGTACGACCTGTGCCTCTTCCACGTGACGGACGACGTGGAGGAGGCCGTGACGCTGGTCAGCAAGGAAGTCGGCGAGGGCACGAACGAACGCGCCGCCCGTGCCGCGACCGCAGAGGCGGCCCGGGAGAGCGGCGACTGATTCCCGACGCCCCTCTCGCGCGGTTCGACGCCGGGGCGCCTCCCCGGCGTCGAGCGGTTGCGCCGGCCTTCGGCCGCGGGCCGCGGACCATCGGGGCGTCCGGGCAGGACCCCGACGGGGTCAGGCGAGTCCCCGGCGGGCGACCGCCGGGGGCCGGTGGCCCTGGATGGACGCCACCATGTCGAGCACCTGCCGGGTCTCCGCGACCTCGTGCACGCGGTACACCTGCGCGCCGAGCCAGGCGGACACGGCCGTCGTGGCGAGGGTGCCGAGCAGACGTTCCTTCACCGGCTTGTCGAGGGTCTCGCCGACGAAGTCCTTGTTGGAAAGCGACACCAGAACCGGCCAGCCCGTCGCCGTCATCTCGCCCAGCCGCCGGGTGGCCTCCAGCGAATGCCGGGTGTTCTTCCCGAAGTCGTGGCCCGGGTCGATCATGACGGCGTCGCGGCGCACCCCGAGTGCGACGGCCCGCTCGGCCAGGCCCACCGTGACCCGCAGGACGTCCGCCATCACGTCCTCGTACGCGGTCCGGTGCGGTCGGGTCCGCGGCTCGACCCCGCCCGCGTGCGTGCAGACCAGCCCGACGCCGTAGCGGACCGCCACCTCCGCCAGCTTGGGGTCGACCCCGCCCCACGCGTCGTTCAGGACGTCCGCGCCGGCCTCGCACACCGCTTCGCCCACCTCGTGCCGCCAGGTGTCCACGCTGATCACCACGTCCGGGTGGCGGCGGCGCACCTCGGCGACGAATCCGACCGTACGGCGGGCCTCCTCGGCGGCGTCGACGTGTTCGCCGGGGCCCGCCTTGACCCCGCCGATGTCGATGATCGCGGCACCCTCGGCCACCGCCTGCTCGACCCGGTCCAGCGCGGGCTCGTCGTGGAACGTCGCGCCCTGGTCGTAGAAGGAGTCCGGGGTCCGGTTCACGATGGCCATGATCACCGGCTCGTGGGTGTCGAACTCACGCCTGCCCAGTCGCAGCATCCTGCTCTTTCCTCCTTCGGCGGCCCTCGCGCCTCGCCTGCGACCTTAACCTGGTGGCCGGAGTCTCTCAGGGGAGTTGATCGTGTTCTGGTTCTTGCTGATCGCGCTGGTCGTGGTCGTGGCCGCGGTCACCCTCGCGGTGGTCGGCGGAGGTTCGGAGGCCGTGCTGCCCGAGGCGGAGCCGGACCGGGTGGCCGACGCGCTGCCCGAGACCCGGCCGGTGGTGCGGGCGGACATCGACGCCCTGCGGCTGCCGGTCGCGCCGCGCGGCTACCGGATGGCCGAGGTGGACGACGTACTGGACCGGTTGGCGGCCGAGCTTGCCGAGCGGGACGCGCGCATCGCGGAGCTGACCGCCGCCACCGCCCACGCCCGCGTCGACCTCACCAAAGAGGACCGGTGAGCGGCGCCCCGGCGACGGCCGGACCGGACGGCATCCTGCGCTGCCCGTGGGCGCTCTCGGCGCCGGAGTACATCGCCTACCACGACACGGAGTGGGGCCGCCCGGTCCACGGGGACGACGCGCTGTACGAGCGGCTGTGCCTGGAGGCGTTCCAGTCCGGGCTGTCGTGGATCACGATCCTGCGGCGGCGCGAGGGCTTCCGCAAGGCGTTCGCGGACTTCGCGATCGAGGCGGTCGCGCGGTTCGACGCGAGCGACGCGGAGCGGCTGATGTTGGACCCGGGCATCATCCGCAACCGGATGAAGATCGAGGCGACACTGGCGAACGCGAAGGTGCTCGCGGGTTGGGAGCCGGGTGAGCTCGACGCGCTGATCTGGTCGTACGCCCCCGAGCCGGGCAAGGCCCCGCGGACCCTCGCGGACGTCCCGGCGGTGACGGAGCGGTCCACGGCGCTCGCCAAGGCGCTCAAGAAGGCCGGCATCCGCTTCGTCGGACCGACGACGGCCTACGCCCTGATGCAGGCGTGCGGCCTGGTCGACGACCACCTCGCAGCCTGCGGCTTCCGCCACCGGGACTGATCCCGCCCGGCTGATCCCGCCCGGGGGCGGCCCCGCCGGCCGCCCCCGGGTATGGCCGCTAGCGGCCCAGGTACTTCGGGGGCTGCTTCGCGAGGAACGCCTCGACCGCGATGCCGTGGTCCGCGGAGGCGCCGGCGCGGGTCTGGAGGACGTCCTCCTGGGCCAGGGCCTCCGCCAGCGAGTGGGACGCCCCGTACGCGAGTGACTCCTTGATCGCCGCGTAGGCGACGGTCGGGCCCGAGGCGAGGGTACGGGCCACCGACTCGGCCTCGGCGGCCAGCGCGTCCGCCGGGACGACGCGGTTCGCGATGCCGAGCTCGTACGCCTCCTGCGCCGTGACCGAGCGCGGGAACAGCAGCAGGTCGCTCGCGCGCGAGGCGCCGATCAGCCGCGGGAGGGTCCAGGAGACGCCCGAGTCGGCGGTCAGCGCCACCCCGGCGAAGGAGGTGTTGAAGGAGGCCGTGTCGGCCACGACGCGGAAGTCCGCCGCGAGCGCGAAGCCGAAGCCGGCCCCCGCCGCGACCCCGTTCACGCCCGCCACGACAGGCTTCGGCATCTCCGTCAGCGCCCGCACGATGGGGTTGTAGTGGTCCGCGACCGTGCTCATCGTCAGCGAGGAGCCGCTCTCGCGGTCGGCCGCGAGGTTACCGATGTGCTCCTTGAGGTCCTGGCCCACGCAGAAGGCCCGGCCGCCGGCCGCCGTGAGCAGGACCGCGCGTACCTCAACGTCGCCCGCGGCGGCCCGCACGGCGTCGCGCAGGGCGACCTTGGCCTCGGTGTTCATGGCGTTCATCGCGTCGGGCCGGTTGATCGTGATGGTGGCGAGTCCGTCGGTCACTTCGTAGAGCACGCTGTCGGCCATGTCGGGGGTCCCCCTTCGTCGCGGTCTTGGCTACCGGCCGGTACCGGCCGGTGCAAGGGCCAGCATGGCGGACCGGGAGGACGCCGGGCATGTGATGTGCGTCAAAGAAAGAAGAGGCCGCGCGCCGGGCGCAGCGGCGAAGTATCGCAGGCGGATCCCCGAAATGAGTGGTTTTGGTCAAGCGCGTTGCACAAGCGTTCCCCGCCGATGTTGGTCATCGGGTCCTGACATGCGGGATAATGGCTGGGAAGCAATGTGTTCGATGCCGGGTACTAGGCGCCTGAATGGGGCCGTCGGCGACGATGAGCTGGTTTCAGGAAGGGGAACGAGCATGGCGGCCATGAAGCCGCGGACGGGCGACGGCCCGCTCGAGGTCACCAAGGAGGGGCGAGGCATCGTCATGCGCGTACCGCTCGAGGGCGGCGGTCGACTTGTCGTCGAGCTGACGCCGGACGAGGCGGACGCCCTGGGTGACGCCCTGAAGAAGGTCGTCGGCTGATCCCCCGAGGACGCTGACAGGCACTTCGCCTACGAAACTCCGCACCGCCCCGGCCGCCCCGCGCGACCGGGGCGGTGTCGTACGTACCGACGGGTGCGGGTGTCAGCGGCGGACCGCGCACAGCAGGCCGTCACCCACGGGGAGCAGCGCGGCCTCCAGGGCCGGGCTCTCGCGCACGCTGCGCAGCAGCTCGCGGACCCGGAGCACCTCCACCGGCTGGGCGGCGGAGTCGACGGTACGACCGTCGGAGAAGACCCCCTCGAAGCACACCAGGCCCCCCGGACGCAGCAGCCGCAACGATTCGGCGAGGTAGTCGAGGGACTCGGTGGGGTCCGCGTCGCAGAAGACGAGGTCGTAGCCGCCGTCGGCGAGCCGCGGCAGCACGTCAAGGGCGCGGCCGGGGATGAACCGGGCCCGGTTGCCCGCGAAGCCGGCGGCGCGGAAGGCCTGGCGGGCGAACGCCTGGCGGTCCGGCTCGGGGTCGACGGTGGTCAGTACCCCGTCCGGGCGCATCCCGTACAGGAGGTGGATGCCGGAGACGCCGGTCCCGGTGCCGATCTCGGCGACCGCTTTGGCGTCCGCGGTGGCGGCCAGCAGGCGCAACGCGGCCCCCGTGCCCGGGGAGACGGAGCGCAGCCCCGCTTCCCTGGACCGGTCGCGGGCCCATCGCAGAGCGTCGTCCTCGGCGACAAACGCGTCGGCGAACGCCCAGCTCGTCTGCCGGTTGCCGCTAATGACCCTCTCCTGTCCCCATAGTTGGCGCAACGGTGACTGTATCCGTTGACGTCGGGAACCCGCAGATGGGACCGGGCGTTGGGAGGGGTAGACGCGGTACGGATGCGGGATAGAGGGGACGGCAGAGGGCAGATCGGCAATCCGGGGGCCGCGGACCCATAAGACTCGTGCAAAGTTACTGCAAAAATGCTTATCCGGAGCTGACGGGAGGGGTGGCTATGGTAGGGGCTCCACTGGACACCGCCAGAGCCGATAGGGGAGGTGCGGCTGCGCCTACGGATCGTGGAGGCGTGTTCCGACGTCTCTTCTGGTCGGCAGGTGAGCCGAAATCCGTGACCGAGACTGCTGACCGCTTCCACACCGCCGACACCGCAACCACCGCGACCTTTGCCGCCGACGCGGGACCGCAGGCGTGGACGCCTCCCTCCTGGGAGGAGATCGTCAGCACGCACAGCGCGCGGGTGTACCGCCTTGCCTACCGCCTGACGGGCAACCAGCACGACGCCGAAGACCTGACGCAGGAAGTCTTCGTCCGCGTCTTCCGCTCGCTGTCCACCTACACGCCCGGTACGTTCGAGGGCTGGCTGCACCGGATCACCACCAACCTCTTCCTGGACATGGTCCGCCGCAAGCAGCGGATCCGGTTCGACGCGCTCGGCGACGACGCCGCCGAGCGGCTGCCCAGCCGTGAGCCGTCCCCCCAACAGGTACTCCACGACACCCAGTTCGACGCGGACGTGCAGCAGGCGCTGGACACCCTCGCGCCCGAGTTCCGTGCGGCCGTCGTCCTCTGCGACATCGAGGGCCTGTCCTACGAGGAGATCGCCGCCACGCTCGGCGTCAAGCTCGGCACCGTGCGCAGCCGCATCCACCGGGGCCGCTCGCACCTGCGCAGGGCGCTCAAGCACCGCTCTCCCGAGGCCCGCGCGGAGCAGCGCGCGCTGGCGGGTGCGGCGGTGGGCGCCCCCGGTGCCGGGGGAGAGGGCGGAACCGAGTGACCGGACCTCGACCGTCCCCCGCCGAACAGCACCTGGGCGACCGCCTCGCCGCCCTGGTCGACGGGGAGCTGGGCCACGACGCCCGCGAGCGGGTGCTCGCGCATCTGGCGACCTGCCCCAAGTGCAAGACCGAAGCCGACGCCCAGCGCCGGCTCAAGACGCTGTTCGTGGAGAGCGCTCCGCCGCCGCTGTCCGCCGGGCTGCTCGCCCGCCTGCAGGGTCTGCCGGGCGGTGATCCCGGCAGCCCGCCCTCCGGGTCGCCGGGCGGCGGCGCCCCGACGCCGACCTTCGGGTACGTGGCACCGGACGCGCCGCGTGAAGCCCTCCGTATCCACGAGGGCGGCCGGCCCCACGAGCCGGGCCGCCCCAGACGCCGGTTCGCGTTCGTCGCGGCCGGTGCGGTCTCGCTCGCCGCGCTCGCCCTGGGCGGCGCCCTGCCGTTGGACTCCGCGGAGCCGGGCGCCTCGCGGGGTGACGCACCCGCCGCGCGGCCGGGACCGTACGTACCCCTGACCGACGCGGTGGTCCGCGACCGGCTGCCGAGCCCCGGGGTGCTGCCCACCTTCGCGCCCCGCGGGGTGCCGGCGCCCTCCGCGCCGGTCTCGGGCCGCCCCGCCGTGTCCCTGGCGCACTGACCGCGCGTCCCGTGGCCCCGCGCGTCCAGTGGCCCCGCGCGGGGCCGGGGCGGCGCCACGGGACGCGCGCGGACCTGATTGAATCGGCGCCGAAGGCGCCGCCCGGCGGTGCGACAGCTGTGGGAGTCCGCCAGCCGCGGGGGAGTGCATGTCCGACGATCAGCACACCGAACAACCGGCCCCGGCGCCCCGCTACGACCCCTGGGCCGCCGCCCCGTTGCAGGTCGTCGACTCGGGAGCGGAGCCCCGCCGCGGGCCGCGGATGTGGCAGCTCATGGCCGTCGGCGTCGTCATCGCCCTGCTCGCCGGGGGTATCGGCGGATACCTCGGCGTCCTCGGTGAGCGCCGGAGCAGCACCCGCCTCCACCTCCCGCAGGCCGCCGTCGACCACAAGGACCGTGCCCCCGATAGCGTGGCCGGGATCGCCGCCACCGCCCTGCCCGGCGTCGTCACCCTGCATGTCAGCAGCGGTAGCGGCGGCAGCACCGGTACCGGCTTCGTCCTCGACGGCGAGGGCCACATCCTCACCAACAACCACGTCGTCGCCGACGCCAAGGACATAACGGTCACGTTCAGTACCGGTGAGAGCGTCGTCGCCGAACTGGTGGGCCGCGACGGCGGCTACGACCTGGCCGTGGTCAAGGTCGACGGGGTACGCGGCCTGCGCCCGCTGGCCCTCGGGAACTCCGAGAACGTACGGGTCGGCGACCCGGTGGTGGCCATCGGCGCGCCGTTCGACCTCTCCAACACCGTCACCGCCGGCATCATCAGCGCCACCGGCCGCCCCATCACCGCGGGCGGCGACAAGGGTGACGGCAGCGACGTCAGCTACGTCGACGCGCTCCAGACCGACGCCCCCATCAACCCGGGCAACTCCGGTGGCCCGCTCCTGGACTCCCAGGCCCGCGTGATCGGCATCAACAGCGCGATCCGGGGCGCCGACAAGGCGCAGGACGGAGACGAGGGCGCCCGCCAGAGCGGCAGCATCGGCCTGGGCTTCGCCATCCCCGTGAACCAGGGCAAACGGGTCGCCGAAGAACTGATCCGCACCGGCCACGCCACCCATCCCGTGATCGGTGTCACCCTCGACATGCAGTACACCGGCGACGGAGCACGGGTCGGCGCCAAGGGCGAGGACGGCAAGCCGTCGGTCGCCGCCGGCGGGCCGGGCGCCCGCGCCGGGATCGCGGCGGGCGACGTGATCACGCAGGTGGACGGACAGCGCGTCCACGGCGGTGACGAGCTGATCATCAAGATCCGGGCCCACCGCCCCGGCGACGCGCTGACGCTCACGGTGCTGCGCGCGGGCAGGGAGCGCACGCTGGAAGTGGTCCTCGGCTCGGCCGGCGGATCATGAGCCCGGGGCGGCCCCGGACACCCGGGCCGGGGCGCGCGGGGCCGAAAGCGGGATCGGGGGCCTCCTGACGTAGGGGCCCGGACGCGGGGCCGGGTACCGTGGTGCAGGCCGGACGTGGAGAGAGCCGAGGAGCGGCAAGGTGTTCAACGACATAGGCGCACTCGAACTGGTCACGATCGTGGTGCTCGCCATCCTCATCTTCGGCCCGGACAAGCTGCCGAAGGTGATCCAGGACGTCAGCGGGGTCATCCGCAAGATCCGGTCGTTCTCGGACAGCGCCAAGCAGGACATCCGCTCGGAACTGGGCCCCGAGTTCAAGGACTTCGAGTTCGAGGACCTCAATCCCAAGACCTTCATCCGCAAGCACCTGGCGGAGAACGAGGACCTCAGGGAGATCCGCGGCAGCTTCGACCTCCGCAAGGAGCTGAACGAGGTCACCGACGCCGTCAACGGCAGGGAGACGCGCCCCGGCCCGGCCGTGGCCGGCACCGTCGCCACGCCCGCCGTCGGGACCGGTCCGGACCTGGTGAAGAAGCCCGCCGCCCCCGCCCCCGAACAGCTCACACCGTTCGACGCCGACGCCACCTAGGCCACTGCCTGCCCGGCGATCCGGGACCGGATGGCTATCCTCTCCATCTGTCCGGACGCAGGGCACCCGAGGATGGGATCCCCCCGCGCAGCGAGGGGAGGGCCGTTCCGGACCCCACGGAACGAGAGGCGCCCAGATGGAGACGACCAGCAGCCGGGTAGGGGCACAGCCCGCGGAAGCCACCGCCGAGGCCCCCGCCGCCGCACCACAGCCGACCCCGGAGCCCGAGCGGCCCCCCGCACCGCCGCAGACCCAGGAGAGCGCCGCGTCCGCCCCGACGGCCCGTCGGGCGATCGACGGCTACCTGCGGGCAGACTTCCCCTGGTACGGGCTGGACGGGGCCTTCACCGGCCCCCGCTGGCTCATGCAGGTGGGCGCCGCCGCCGACGGCACCGTCGAGCACGGTGCGACCGGGCACGGCGACGAGCCCTCCGCCCGCGGCGAGATCGCCACCGGCGAGAAGGAACGCTTCGCGGTGGTCATCACCGTGGCCAGCAACCCGCTGCGCCGCAGCGGCGACGGCACGGGCGTCCTGGAGGCCACCTCCGTCGCCTCCGCCGCCTGGCTGGCCGGCTCAGGGCTGCTCGCCTACAGCTGGCCCGGCCAGATGGACCACACCCTGCGCAACGACTGGCTCGACCAGCAGACCGAGGCCGCCTGGGAACTCGCCGACGACCTCGAAGGCGCCGACTGGTCGACGCTCTCGCTGCCGGTCGACGGGGAGCCGACGACCTTCCACTACCGCGAGTCGGAGTTCGGCTGGGTGCTCGCCGGCTCCACCAGGGCGGGGGTGCACCTGGGCGCGTACGGGCGCGGGATGAGCGCGTACGGCCTCGGCTTCTCGGCCATCGCCGACCTCGGCACGTACGCGTAGCGACGCCGAACGGCCGACCGGAACGGCGAAGGGCACCGCGGGAAGCCCGCGGTGCCCTTCGCCGTTTCCGTGCTCAGAACTTGTTGCGAGGCGTGATCCCCAGCGACATGCCCGACAGACCGCGGGCGCGCCCGCCCAGCTTTCCGGCGATCGCGCGCAGCGCCGCGCCCGCCGGGGAGTCCGGGTCGGACAGCACGACGGGCTTCCCGTCGTCGCCGCCCACGCGCAGCCGCACGTCGATCGGGATGCTGCCCAGCACCGGCACGCTCGCGCCGATCGTCTTGGTCAGGCCGTCGGCCACCTTCTGGCCACCGCCCGAGCCGAACACGTCGACCATCTCGTCGCAGTGCGGGCAGGGCAGGCCCGACATGTTCTCCACGACACCGACGATCTTCTGGTGGGTCTGCACGGCGATCGAGCCGGCCCGCTCGGCGACCTCGGCCGCGGCCTGCTGCGGGGTGGTCACCACGAGGATCTCGGCGTTCGGCACGAGCTGCGCCACCGAGATCGCGATGTCGCCCGTGCCCGGCGGCAGGTCCAGCAGCAGCACGTCCAGGTCGCCCCAGAAGACATCCGCGAGGAACTGCTGGAGCGCCCGGTGCAGCATCGGACCGCGCCAGACGACCGGCGCGTTGCCCGGCGTGAACATGCCGATGGAGATGACCTTCACGCCGTGCGCCGACGGCGGCATGATCATGTTTTCGACCTGGGTGGGCCGGCCTTCCACGCCGAGCATGCGCGGCACGCTGTGGCCGTAGATGTCCGCGTCCACGACGCCGACCTTGAGGCCGTCGGCGGCCATCGCCGCCGCCAGGTTGACCGTGACGGAGGACTTGCCCACGCCGCCCTTGCCCGACGCGACCGCGTACACACGCGTCAGCGAGCCCGGCTTGGCGAAGGGCACCTCGCGCTCGGCGGTGCCGCCGCGCAGGGTGGCCGCGAGGTCCTTGCGCTGCTCGTCGCTCATCACGTCGAGGGTGACGGCGACGGAGGTGACGCCCGCGACGCGCTCCACGGCCTCGGTGACGTTCTTGGTGATGGTCTCCCGCATGGGGCAGCCCGACACCGTCAGGTAGACCGTGACCGCGACCGCGCCGCCGTCGCCGATCTCCACCGATTTGACCATGCCGAGGTCGGTGATCGGCTTGTGGATCTCGGGGTCGTTCACCGTCGCCAGCGCGTCCAGGATCGCGTCCTGCCCGGGTGCAGCGGCGGAGCTTGTGTCGGTAGCCATGACCCGATGGTACGGCTCGGTAGCACGCCCCCGGTAAGCCCGTCAGCGGTCGCCTTCGTCACGTTCGGGCGCGAGCAGCCGCCGCTCGTCCATCTCCTTGATCAGGTCCTGGAACTCCGAGCGGATCCAGTCGCGCGTCGCGACCTCGCCCAGGCCCATCCGCAGCGAGGCGATCTCCCGGGTCAGGTACTCCGTGTCGGCGATGGAGCGCTCGTTCTGCTTGCGGTCCTGCTCCAGATTGACCCGGTCCCGGTCGTCCTGCCGGTTCTGCGCGAGCAGGATCAGCGGGGCCGCGTACGACGCCTGGAGGGACAGCATCAGCGTCAGGAAGATGAAGGGGTACTCATCCCAGCGCAGGTGCGGTGGCGCGAAGACGTTCCACAGCACCCAGGCGACGATGACGACCGTCATCCAGACGATGAACCGGCCCGTGCCCAGGAACCGCGCGACCCGCTCCGAGAGCCGACCGAACGCCTCCGGGTCGTACTCGGGCAGCAGCCGCCGGCGCGCCGGCCGCGGCTGGTCCAGCCGGACGCGCGAACGCGTCAGCGCGCTCGCCCCGGAGGGCGCGCCCGCCTTGGCCCGCTCGGAGCGTTCCAGCCGTTCCTGCCGCAGCCGCTCCGCCGCCTCCAGCTGCTCGGACAGTCCCTCCCGGGCCTGCTCACGCCGCTCCCGCCGCCGTTCGCGCGCCGCCTCGCCGCGCGGCCCGTCGCCGCGCTCCGCTCGCCCGCGCCCCCGCTCAGTGGCCACGCACGGCCTCCTCGGAATGGAAGTCCGTCTCCCGCCAGTCGTCGGGCAGCAGGTGGTCGAGCACGTCGTCGACGGTCACCGCGCCCAGCAGCGAGCCGCTCTCGTCCACGACCGGCACCGCGACCATGTTGTACGCGGCCAGGTAGCTCGTCACCACCGGCAGCGAGGCGTCCGGCCGCAGCGGCGGCAGATCCGTGTCCACGATCGAGCTGACCAGCGTGAACGGCGGATCGCGCAGCAGCCGCTGGAAGTGCACCGTCCCCAGGTACTTGCCCGTCGGCGTCTCGTCCGGCGGCCGGCACACGTACACCTGCGCCGCGAGCGCCGGGGACAGGTCCGACTGCCGCACCCTGGCCAGCGCGTCCGCGACCGTCGCGTCCGGGCGCAGCACGATCGGCTCGGTGGTCATCAGGCCGCCCGCCGTGCGCTCCTCGTAGGACAGCAGACGCCGCACGTCGGCCGCGTCGTCCGGCTTCATGAGCCTCAGCAGCCGCTCCTTGTCGTCCTCCGGCAGCTCGGACAGCAGGTCGGCCGCGTCGTCCGGGTCCATCGCCTCCAGGACGTCGGCCGCCCGCTCCTCCTTGAGCTTGCCGAGGATCTCCACCTGCTCGTCCTCGGGCAGCTCCTCCATGACGTCGGCCAGCCGGTCGTCGTCCAGGGCGCTGGCCACCTCGGCGCGCCGCTTCGGCGTCAGGTGGTGCAGCACGTTCGCCACGTCCGCCGGGCGCATCTGCTCGAAGGTGGCCACCAGGTTCTCGGCGCCCTGGCCCTCCTCCTCCAGCGAGAACCCGGTCACCGCCGACCACTCCACGGTCAGGGTCTCGCCACGCCGGCGCAGCGCGCCGCCCTTGCCCTTGCGGACGAAGATCCGGTCGATCTCCCAGTCCCGGCGGGCCGGCAACTGCTGGATGGCCACGTCCAGGACGGTGACCTCCTCGCCGGTCGACACCAGCTTCACGCGCCGGTCCAGCAGCTCGCCGAGGATCAGCCGCTCGGTGGGGCGCTGCTCGAAGCGCCGCATGTTGACGACCCCGGTGGTGATGACCTGCCCGGACTCCACGCCCGTCACCCGGGTCATCGGCAGGAAGATCCGCCGCCGGCTGACCACCTCGACCACCAGGCCCAGCAGTCGCGGCGGTCGCCCGCCGACGCGCAGCATGGCGACGAGGTCGCGCACCCGGCCCACCTGGTCGCCGTTGGGGTCGAAGACGGGCACACCCGACAGATGCGAGACGAAGATCCGCGGGGCGCCAGCAGCCATCCGAGCGCCTCCTAGAACGTGTACCGACCGTCGATCAACAGTCCTGCCGAGGCTCAGGCTAGCCCGTGCGCCGGGAAGGCGTCATGGTGGGGCCGTCGCACGGCGTCCGTACGGGGCGGGCCGGGCGGCCGGCGCACCGGGCGCGGGCCGTGCGGGACGGGCGGGTACGCTGCCTGCTGCCCCAGAGGACCGACCGGGAGGCACCCGCACGTGACCGCCTACTTCCCCGCCGCTCGCCTGCGCCGGGCCGCCTTCATCGGCGTGCTGTGCGCGGGCCTCACCGTCACCGTCACGGGCTGCGGCGGCGGCGAGGACCCCGACAAGGGCACCAACGGCGTCGGCAAGCTGCCCGCGGACCAGATCGAGGCGAAGGCCAAGGCGGCGGCCTCGGCGGCCTCCTCGGTGCACCTGTCCGGGTCGGTGGTCACCGGCGGCAAGACCTTCACCCTCGACATGCGGCTCAAGGGCGACGGCGGCTCCGGCGAGGTCAAGTCCCAGCAGGACACCTTCCAGGTGCTGCGCATCGGCGAACAGTTGTACCTGAAGGCGAACGCCGCCTTCTGGGGCAAGTCGGACTCGGCCGGGAAGCTCGGCGACAAGTTCGTGAAGGTGCCCCAGAGCGACCCCACCTACAAGCAGTTCCGCGGCTTCACCGACATGCACGTCCTGCTGGACGGGCTGCTAGGCCTCGACGGCAAGCTCACGAAGGCCGCCTACGGCAAGGTCGGGCACGGGCGCGTGGTGCCGGTCCTCGCGAACGGCGGCAAGGGCGGCCGGCTCTCGGTGTCCCTGGAGGGCACCCCGTACCCACTCCTCATGGAACGCGCGGGCGGCGCCGGGCGGGTGCAACTCGGCGACTGGGGCCAGAACTTCCCCCTGACCGCGCCCGCGGAGGACCAGACAGTGGATTACGGGGCCCAGTTGCCCACCACCAAGGACGCGAGCGGCGCCACCCCCGGCCCGGGCAAAAGCTCCGGCCAGGGCTCCGACCCCACCGACGGCTGACCCCGGCGCGACCGGGCCGTACGAGAAGGGCCCGGCCCCGCCCCCGCTAGCGGGCCGCCTTCTTCCGCTTGAGCAGCAGCTTCGGCAACCCCGCCGGGATCTCCCGGCGCGTGATCGCCGGGCTCGGCAGCGGGGCCGCGGCCAGCGACCCGCCGGGCAGGGAGTCCCGTACCGCCGCCGGCTCCAGGCGCAGCAGCCGGCACTCGCGCGCCCACCGCTCCGTCATCAGCTCGGCGTCTGGCGCGTTCAGCCGCTTGCCCTTGAGCTCCGCGACCGCGGCCTGCCACGCCTCGCCGCGCGGCGGGAGCTCCCGTACGGTGGCCGTCCAGGCGACCAGCCGTCCGCCCTTGTCCTTGCTCCGCACGGTCACCTCGGCGCTCGCACCGTCCACGAGTCCCGGGAACGGCTGCTCGCCGGGACCGTCGCCCACCACGTGCGCCGCGCCGTCCACCCAGGCGTGCCACAGGGCCCGGTCGGCCCCGGAGCCGCGGACCCAGATGAGTCCGGACTTCTTGGTGGCCTCCTCGACGAGGGCCAGGTCGAGTGCGCTGAGAGTCATGCGCACAGGGTAGCCAGGGCGCCGGGGCCGGCCACGGCCGGCCGTGGCGGGCAAGCGGTCACAGCCAGCCGTTGCGGCGCAGGGCGCGGTGGATGGTGAGGCAGGCCCCGGCGATGGTGGCCATCACCAACGGATAGCCGTAGCGCCAGTGCAGTTCCGGCATGTGCTCGAAGTTCATCCCGTACACGCCGCAGATCATCGTCGGCACCGCGATGATCGCCGCCCAGGAGGTGATCTTGCGCATGTCCTCGTTCTGCGCGACCGAAGCCTGCGCCAGGCTGGCCTGGAGGATCGAGTTCAGCAGCTCGTCGAAGCCGACGACCTGCTCGTGCACCCGCGCCAGGTGGTCGGCGACGTCGCGGAAGTACTTCTGGATGTCGGGGTCCACCAGCCGCATCGGGCGCTCGCTGAGCAACTCCATCGGCCGCAGCAGCGGGGTCACCGCCCGCTTGAACTCCAGCACCTCGCGCTTGAGCTGGTAGATGCGACCCGCGTCACCACCGCGGCCGCCGCCCTTGGCGGGCGCGGCGAACACCGCGCTCTCCACCTCGTCGATGTCGTCCTGTACGGCCGCCGCGACCGCGATGTAGCCGTCGACGACGTGGTCGGCGAGGGAGTGCAGCACCGCCGAAGGACCGCGGGCCAGCAGTTCGGAGTCGTCCTGGAGGCGGTGGCGCAGCCCCTTGAGGGAGCCCTGGCCGCCGTGCCGGACGGTGATGACGAAGTCCGGGCCCGTGAAGCACATGACCTCACCGGTCTCCACCACCTCGCTGGTGGACGTCAGTTCGGTGTGCTCGACGTAGTGGATCGTCTTGAAGACGGTGAACAGGGTGTCGTCGTAGCGCTCCAGCTTGGGCCGCTGGTGCGCGTGCACCGCGTCCTCCACGGCGAGCGGGTGCAGGCCGAAGGTGGCGGCGATCCCGGCGAACTCGGCCTCCGTGGGCTCGTGCAGGCCGATCCAGGCGAACCCGCCGTCCTCGCGGACCCGGCGCATCGCCTCACGGGGCGTCAGGCACCCCGCCCCGGCCGGCTGGTCGCGCCGGCCGTCGCGGTACACGGCGCAATCCACCACCGCGCTGACGGCGGACGGGTCGCGGGTGGTGTCGTAGCCGGGCTGCGCGGGAGTGGACCGGCGCAGGGCCGGACGGACGGCGGCACGGAGGTAGGGCAGCATCGACATGGCAGGCTCCTTCGCGCGCACGGCTGCGGGCCGTACGGGTGGGAGGCCCTCCGCGGCTGCGCACGGGCGACTCGGCCCAGGGCAGACGGAGGGAAACAGGACGGAGAGGACAACGTTCTGCCGTCGCTCTTCTACCGACCTTCCGGCGACCCGAAAGGGCACCCGAGGAAGATCACAGAGGGCGCGGAACGCCCGGCATGGAAGTGGAAGAGCGATTGGTACTGCACGATCGACTTCGATCCATCGCAGCCCCACCTCCTCCGGCCGGTCCCCCGTGGAGGACGTCCTGTCGCCCGGACCCTTGGAACAACGCGTCTGCGTGCGGCCCCGACCAGCTTTCAACACTAGCAGCCGACGCATGGTCAGGACCGCGCCTTTACCCGCCGGATACGAGTTCTATGCTCGCTCCATGGCAGAAATTCTCGCCCTTGTGGAGGCCCGGCTGCGCAACGCGTTCGGCGAACCCGACGCCCGCGCCGCCGTCACCTTCCTCGGCACCGACCGCATCGAGGTACTCCGTTTCGCCGAGGGCGACCTCGTGCGGTACGCGACCCTCGGCATGTCCGCACACCCCATGACCGACCCGACCGCAGCGGTCGCCGACCCGCTGCGCGGGCCGCGCGCCGAACTGGTGCTGACCGTGCGGGCGGGGCTCGCGCCCACCGACAAGGTGCTCCGCCCGCTCGCGGTGCTGGCCGCGTCCCCGATGGTCGAGGGAGTGGTCGTGGCGCCCGGAGCCTCGCTGGACGTGGGTGAACCCCTGTGGGACGGCGCGCAGTTCAGCTCCGTGCTTGTCGCCGAGCCGGGCGGGCTGGTGGAGGATCTCGACCTCGACGAGCCGCTGGAGCCGGTGCGGTTCCTCCCGCTGCTGCCGATGACGGCGAACGAGGCCGCCTGGAAGCGGGTGCACGGGGCGGCCGCCCTTCAGGAGCGCTGGCTCGCGCGCGGCACGGATCTGCGGGACCCTCTGCGTACGGCCGTCGCACTGGACTGATGGAGCGGACCGAGGATCGGGCCGGGGCACCGGACCGTGAGACCGGACTGAGCCCCCGTCGTCGCGGGTACGGATGGCATCCGGACGGGTGAGCGTGCCTTGACGGGGCGCCGGGCGGGGAGGAGCGTGCTTCTTATGAGGGGCGAACCGAGTTGCCCGAAGTGCGGTGGCCGGGTCCGAGCGCCCGGTCTTTTCGCCGACTCCTGGCAGTGCGCGGTGCACGGCGCCGTCCATCCCCTACAGCCTGTGATCCCGCCCAGCGTCGAGGGCCTGGGCGTCATAGTGCACCGGGCACACGTACCGGTGTGGATGCCGTGGCCCCTGCCGGTGGGTTGGCTGTTCACCGGCGTCGCCGCCGCCGGCGACGACCGCAGCGGGGGGCGCGCCACCGCCGTCGCCTGTTCGGGCCCCGGGCCGCTGGGCGGCATGGGGGAGCTGGTGCTCGTCGCGGAGGAACTCGGTGTCGGCCTCGGTGCGCGGTACGCGGGGATCGACGCGCCCGACCCCGGCCCGTTCATGGACGTGTCGGCGCCGCCGCACGCCAAGGTCGTCGCGGCGGGCCGGCCGACGCCGCTGTGGCACGTCAAGGGAGCCCCGGACGACCGGGCCGTGTTCGCCGGCGAGGCGCGCGGGTTGTGGCTGTGGGCCGTGGTCTGGCCCGAGCAGACGGGGCTGCTGATGTACGACGAACTCGTCCTGACCGACCTGCGCGAGGCGGGCGCCGAGGTGGAACTGGTCCCCTGCGGCGCGCTGAGCCCGCGCATTTTGTCCTCTTGACGCGGTCCTCGCACCGCTCTGCCCCGGGAAGCCCCGGCCTGGCGAGGACCCCGTGCTCTGGGCGGCTGCGCCGGGGGCACCCTGGGGAGACTGTCGGGGAGACTCCGTCCGTCGCGGCGCCGGGCCGCCGGGCCGCGGGGCGGAATCCGGGCGCCGGTGCGGTTCACAGCGACGCGCCGGGCGACCGGTCCTCGGACGCCGCCGAGGACGGAAGATGGCGGGGCGGAAGGCCGGGACACCGGTCGTGCCGGGTGAGGGCCGGGCCCGGGTATCCTGGAGCGTCCCCCTTTGTCCGACCGTAGAAGCTGGAGCTCGGCAGTGCGCATCGACCTGCACGCCCACTCCACCGCTTCCGACGGCACCGACACCCCCGCCGAGCTGGTCCGCAACGCGGCCGCCGCCGGGTTGGACGTCGTCGCGCTGACCGACCACGACACCGTCGGCGGCTACGCCGAGGCCGTCGCGGCGCTGCCGCGGGGGCTCACCCTGGTCACCGGAGCGGAGCTGAGCTGCCGGCTCGACGGGATCGGGGTGCACATGCTCGCCTACCTCTTCGACCCCGAGGAGCCCGAGCTGCACGCCGAACGGGAGCTGGTCCGCGACGACCGCACCCCCCGCGCCCAGGCCATGATCGGCAAGCTGCGGGCCCTCGGCGTGGACATCACCTGGGAGCAGGTCGCCCGGATCGCCGGTGCCGGGTCCGTGGGACGCCCGCACATCGCCGCCGCCCTCGTCGAACTCGGCGTCGTGCCCACCGTCTCCGACGCGTTCACGCCCGACTGGCTCGCCGACGGCGGCCGGGCCTACGCCGAGAAGCACGAACTCGACCCCTTCGAGGCGATCCGCCTGGTGAAGGCGGCCGGCGGGGTCACCGTCTTCGCCCACCCCGCCGCCCTCAAGCGCGGCCGGTGCGTGCCCGAGAGCGCCATCGCCGAACTGGCGGCGGCCGGCCTGGACGGCATCGAGGTCGACCACATGGACCACGACACCGCGACGCGCGCCCGACTGCGCGCGCTGGCGGACGAATTCGGCCTGCTGACGACCGGGTCCAGCGACTACCACGGCAGCCGCAAGACCTGCCGCCTCGGGGAGTACACGACCGACCCCGAGATCTACGGCGAGATCACGCGCCGCGCCACCGGGGCCTTCCCCGTTCCCGGCGCCGGTGGACGGCGCCACGAGGCCTGAGCCCTCGCCCGTCCCCGGCCCTTTCGCTACACCCCTCTCTCCTGCAAGGCATCACTGTGTTTGATTTCGCCGTCTTCGGATCCCTATTTCTCACGCTTTTTGTGATTATGGACCCCCCGGGGATCACACCGATCTTCCTCGCCCTGACCTCGGGCCGCGCCACCAAGGTGCAGCGCCGCATGGCCTGGCAGGCCGTCTGCGTGGCCTTCGGTGTCATCGCCGTATTCGGGGTCTGCGGCCAACAGATCCTCGACTACCTGCACGTGTCCGTCCCGGCGCTGATGATCGCGGGCGGTCTGCTCCTGCTGCTGATCGCGCTGGACCTGCTCACCGGCAAGACGGACGAGCCCAAGCAGACCAAGGACGTGAACGTCGCGCTCGTGCCGCTCGGCATGCCCCTGCTGGCGGGCCCGGGCGCGATCGTGTCCGTCATCCTGGCGGTGCAGAAGGCCGACGGCTTCGGCGGGCAGGTCTCCGTCTGGTCGGCGATCATCGCCATGCACGTCGTGCTGTGGATCACCATGCGCTACTCCCTGGTGATCATCCGGGTGATCAAGGACGGCGGGGTCGTCCTGGTGACGCGCCTCGCCGGCATGATGCTGTCCGCGATCGCCGTCCAGCAGATCATCAACGGGGTGCTCCAGGTCATGCACAACGCCTGAGGCGCGGTGCGCAGTGCGCCGTGTGCGCCCTTGCGCCCGACCCCGTACATGCGAATGCCCCGCGCCGGTCCGGTGCGGGGCATTTCGCGTCTCGTTCGTCTCGTCGTCTATCGCGGAAAGCTGATCAGTTGGACGCGGTCTCGGCCGGTCGGATCAGAATGCGCTGGCCGACCGATGCGGCGTGCTGCACGATCCGGTTGACGGAGGCCGCGTCCACGACGGTGCTGTCCACGGCGCTTCCGTGGACATCGTCCAGGCGCAGAATCTCGAAGCGCATGGGCTTCTCCCTTCGTCAGTGTTTCACTTGCACTGGCATAACGAAGTGTAAGCCGCAAACATTCCCTACGCTAAGGAAATTTTTTCCTTCGCTAACGAATCGCCGCGGTCGGGATCGCGGACGTGTCCCAGAAGGCGGCGAGCGCACCCGCCGTGACCTGTGGGTTCTCCGCGTTCGGGGAGTGTTCGGCTCCTTCGACGACGACTCGCGCCGCACTCAAGCGCCGTGCCATGTCGTCCATCAGCGGCACCGGCCAGGCGTAGTCGACCACCCCCGACAGCACCAGCTTGCGCAGCGGTACGTCCGCCAGCTCCGCCACCCGGTCCGGCTCCGAGATCAGTACCCGCCCCGTGCCGATCAGCTGCTCCGGCACCGTGGCCAACCACCGCTCGCGCAGGAAGCCCGCCAGCGCGGGCGAGTCCGGCACGGCGTCCGCCGGGTCCTGGGCGCGCATCGCGGCCCACATCGCCGGCATGTCGTCCCGTAGCGCCTCCAGCGCCGCGATGAGCAGCTTCGTACGGGCCTGTTGGTCCTCGGCGATCGCGGCAGGACCGCTGCTCAGCAAGGTGAGGGAGGCGAAGGGCGCGGCGTCGCGCAGCACGGCCGCGCGGGAGATCAGACCGCCCAGGGAGTGGCCGACCAGGTGGACCGGCCCGGCGTCCAGCGCCTCGGCCTGGGCCAGTAGGTCCCGTGCCAGCTCCTCGCAGGTGTACGCGGACTCGTCGCGCGGGCCGGGGCTCTCGTACTGGCCGCGCCCGTCGACCGCGACCACCCGGTAGCCGGCGGCGGCCAGCGGCTCCAGCAGGCCGATGAAGTCCTCTTTGCTGCCCGTGAAGCCGGGAACCAGTAGGGCCGTGCCGCGCAGCGGCTCACCCGCCTCGTGCACGGCGAACTCCCCGCGCGCGGTCCCGAGACGGTGCGCGCGGGCGACGGACGGCAGGGTCAGGCGGGGCGGCTTGCTCATGGGCCCGAGGTTACCGGCCCGTAGCCCGTGGTGCGGGCTCCGGTACGCGAACGGCCCCGGCCCCCTCCGAAGAGGGGAACGGGGCCGTTCGAGGCGCGGACGCCCGGGCTGGTTACGCCTCCGGCGTCTGTGCGGCGGCCTTGCGGGTCCGGGTGCGCTTCGGCTTGGCGGGCGCCTCCTCCGCGGCGGCGACGGGCGCCTCCACGGCGGCGGCGGCCTTGCGGGTGCGGGTCCGCTTCGGCTTGGCGGCGGCTTCCCCATCGGCTACGGGCGCGGTCTCGGCAGCCACCGGGGCGGCCTCCGCGACCTTGCGGGTCCGGGTGCGCTTCGGCTTCTCCGGTGCCTCCTCGGCCACCGGAGCGGCCTCGGTCGCCACGGGCGCGGCCTCGGCGGCCTTGCGGGTCCGCGTGCGCTTCGGCTTGGCCGGAGCCTCCTCCGCGACCACGGCCGGGGCGGTGACCACGGCGGCTTCGGCGACGGCCTCGACCACCGGCGCCACGGCCTTGCGGGTCCGGGTACGGCGGGCCGGGGCCGGCTCCACCGGCGGGGCCATCTGGAAGTCCGGCTCCGCGGCGGACGGCGCCACGACCCGGCGGACCGGGCGGCGCGGTGCCCGGACGGGCTCCACGGCCGGGGCCATCTGGAAGTCCGGCTCCGGGGCGGCGACCGGTGCCTCGGCGACCGGTGCCTCGACGACCGGGGTCACGGCGGCGGCGGTCACCGACGGCACGGCCGCACGGGTCCGGCGCCGACGCGGCTTGCGCGGCTCATCGCCGGCGGGGGCCTCGGCGACCGGGGTCACCGCGGCGGGTGCCTCGGCGGCGGGGGCCTCGGTGACCGTGGCCGGCGCCTCGGCGCCCAGGTCGCTGCCGCCGCGGGTACGGCGGCGCTGACGCGGGGTCCGCGTACGCGCCGGACGCTCCTCGGCCGGCGCGGCGGCGGCCGGGCCGCGACCGCCACGGCCACCGCGGCCGCCGGTCTCGCCCAGGTCCTCCAGCTGCTCGGCCTTCAGGCCCTCCCGCGTGCGCTCGGCACGCGGCAGGACGCCCTTGGTCCCGGCCGGGATGTTCAGCTCCTCGAACAGGTGCGGCGACGTGGAGTACGTCTCGACCGGGTCGTGGAAGTCCAGCTCCAGCGCCTTGTTGATCAGCTGCCAGCGCGGGATGTCGTCCCAGTCGACCAGGGTGACGGCGATGCCCTTGTTGCCCGCGCGACCGGTACGGCCCACGCGGTGCAGGAAGGTCTTCTCGTCCTCCGGCGCCTGGTAGTTGATGACGTGGGTCACGCCCTCGACGTCGATGCCGCGCGCGGCCACGTCGGTGCACACCAGCACGTCGACCTTGCCGTTGCGGAACGCCCGCAGCGCCTGCTCGCGCGCTCCCTGGCCCAGGTCGCCGTGGACGGCGCCGGAGGCGAAGCCGCGCTTCTCCAACTGCTCGGCGATGTCGGCCGCCGTGCGCTTCGTACGGCAGAAGATCATGGCCAGGCCACGGCCCTCGGCCTGGAGGATGCGGGAGACGAGCTCCGGCTTGTCCATGTTGTGCGCACGGAAGACGTGCTGCTTGATGTTGGCGACGGTCACGCCCTCGCCCTCGGGCGAGGTGGCGCGGATGTGCGTCGGCTGCGTCATGTACCGGCGGGCCAGGCCGATGACCGCGCCCGGCATGGTCGCCGAGAACAGCATGGTCTGACGCTTCGGCGGCAGGTAGTTGATGATCTTCTCGACATCGGGCAGGAAGCCGAGGTCGAGCATCTCGTCGGCCTCGTCCAGGACGAGCGCCCTCACGTGGGACAGGTCCAGCTTGCGCTGACCCGCCAGGTCGAGGAGCCGGCCCGGGGTGCCGACGATGATGTCGACGCCCTTCTTGAGGGCCTCGACCTGCGGCTCGTACGCGCGACCGCCGTATATGGCGAGGACGCGGACGTTGCGGACCTTGCCCGCGGTCAGCAGGTCGTTGGTGACCTGCGTGCACAGCTCGCGGGTCGGGACGACCACGAGGGCCTGCGGCGCGTCCGTCAGCTGGTCGGGACGGGCCCGGCCCGCCTCGACGTCGGCGGGGACGGTGACCCGCTCCAGCAGCGGAAGGCCGAAACCGAGCGTCTTGCCGGTTCCGGTCTTGGCCTGGCCGATGACGTCCGAGCCGGAAAGGGCTACGGGGAGGGTCATCTCCTGGATCGGGAAGGGGGACACGATGCCGACGGCCTCAAGGGCTTCGGCGGTCTCGGGAAGGATCCCGAGGTCACGGAACGTAGTCAGGGTGCTGCCTCTTCTGTGAGACGCGGCGCGAGGCGGCGAGGGGGGTCGTACCGTGCCGGGCTTGCAGTACTACGCCCACCCACGTTCGGGCGAGCCGTACAAAGCTGCGCGGGACCACTAGCCTTCGCTCAAGCGCTTCTGCCGCTGAGGGGGCCCCTCGTGCAGGCGGTACGCATGGACGTACGCACCACACAGAGGGCGGTCGGGTGGAGCCGATCGGGCCACCGACCGGGCATCCTCATTCGGATGGCCCGCCGAGTTTCCGGCAGGCGCATTACCACTGTACCCCGGAATCGCGCAGCCGTGTCGGGTGAATTCACCTGCCGGTCGCGTTTAGGTGGACTGACCAGGGGGTTCGCCCCGGGTTTGGGCGGGCTATTGTGCGGAGCATGTCGACCGTAGAAAACGCATCGCCCGCCGACGACGGCACCGCCGCGGAGGCGGCCGGAATCGCCGCCCAGGACTGGGCGACCGCCTCGGCCTCACCGCAGTACCGGGCAGCCGTCGTGGACCTCCTCGGCGCGCTCGCGTACGGAGAACTCGCGGCGTTCGAGCGCCTGGCCGAGGACGCGAAGCTCGCGCCCACGCTCTCCGACAAGGCAGAACTCGCGAAGATGGCCTCGGCGGAGTTCCACCACTTCGAGCGGCTCAGGGACCGGTTGTCGGCGATCGACGCCGAGCCGACCGCCGCGATGGAGCCCTTCGCCAAGGGCGTCGACGACTTCCACCGCCAGACCGCCCCCTCCGACTGGCTGGAGGGCCTGGTCAAGGCGTACGTCGGCGACTCCATCGCCAGCGACTTCTACCGCGAGGTCGCCACCCACCTGGACACCGACACCCGCGCCCTCGTCGTCGGCGTCCTCGACGACACGGGTCACGGCGGCTTCGCCGTCGAGAAGGTCCGCGCCGCGATCGAGGCCGACCCGCGCGTCGGCGGCCGGCTCGCGCTGTGGGGCCGCCGGCTGATGGGCGAGGCCCTCTCGCAGGCGCAGCGCGTGGTCGCCGAACGCGACGCGCTGTCGACCATGCTGGTCGGCGGCGTCGACGGGATGGCGGCCGGCTTCGACCTCGCGGCCGTCGGCGAGATGTTCACCCGGATCACCAAGGCCCACACCAAGCGGATGGCGGCCCTCGGCCTCGCCGCCTGAGGCCACCCGGCCCCGAGTCGACACGCCGGCCCCGGAGCGGTCACCCCGCCCGGGGCCGGCGTGCGTACGTCCGGTGATCAGCTCCGCGTCGGGAGCGAAAACGGAGGCCGACTGCGGCGGCGGCCCGAATGTCCGGTGGGCCGCAGCAGCAGCGAAAGCACCACCGCGGACACCGACACCGAGCCCAGCAGCGTCGCGGCCAGGCTGTTGTGCCCCGGGCCCAGCGACATGTGGGTGAGGTACGCCCCGAACAGCGCCCCCGCCACACCGCTGACCAGCACCGTTCTGGAAGAGGGCAGCCGTTCCCCGAGCGCGCGCACGGCCGCCCCGGCGAGGGCGAGTCCCAGCAGGCCGGAGCCAAGCGCTTCCATCAGCAGCATGAGGTCCCTTCCGATACGTCAGCGGGCGTTTTCGGGTGCGGCAAGTGCGGTCCTACCCGAAGCGGAAGAAACGGAAACGGCCTGGCGGTTGTTCCGCCAGGCCGTTTCTCGCGATTTGTCGGGACTCGCATCGCCCCGGTCCGCGCGCCTCAGAGCGCGCCGAAGCCCACCTTGCGTCCGCTCGGCTCGCCCAGGTCGACGTAGGCCAGGCGGTCGGACGGCACCAGGACCTTGCGGCCCTTGGCGTCGGTCAGGCTCAGCAGCGGCGCGGTGCCGGACAGCGCCGCCGTGACGATGCGCTCCAGCTCCTCCGCGCTCAGGTCGCTCTCCAGCACGATCTCCCGGGGTGCGTGCTGCACGCCGATCTTGACCTCCACGGCTTTGTCCCTCCGACGATCCGAATGCGCGCGATCAGCCGCGCCGTACCGGGTCCACATTAGCCCGGAGAGGGGACGTGATCGGCTCGCGGCGGACACGCTCGCAGCGAACAGCGGCCCGTGCGGCGGGCCCCGTTCAGGAGGGCCGCCAGGCTCTCAGCCCTCGGCGCCGTGCAGCGGGAAACCGGCGATGCCGCGCCAGGCGAGCGAGGTCAGCAGGCCCACCGCGGTGTCCCGGGCGACCGGGCTCTCGCTCGACAGCCAGTACCGTGCCACCACCTGCGAGACGCCGCCCAGACCCACGGCCAGCAGCATCGACTCGTCCTTCGACAGGCCGGTGTCCTCCGCGATGACGTCGGAGATCGCCTCCGCGCACTGGAGCGAGACCCGGTCGACGCGCTCGCGCACCGCCGGCTCGTTGGTCAGGTCCGACTCGAAGACCAGGCGGAACGCGCCGCCCTCGTCCTCGACGTACGCGAAGTAGGCGTCCATGGTCGCCTCGACGCGCAGCTTGTTGTCGGTCGTCGACTCCAGCGCCGTGCGCACGGCGCTCAACAGCGCCTCGCAGTGCTGGTCCAGCAGTGCGAGGTAGAGGTCGAGCTTGCCGGGGAAGTGCTGGTAGAGCACCGGCTTGCTGACCCCCGCGCGCTCGGCGATGTCGTCCATCGCCGCCGCGTGGTACCCCTGCGCGACGAAAACCTCCTGGGCCGCGCCCAAGAGCTGGTTGCGTCGGGCTCGGCGCGGCAGTCGCGTGCCCCGGGGACGCGCTGCGTCCGTCTGCTCGATGGCTGTCACGCCGCCTCCCACTTTCTCTAAGAACACACTGCGCTCTACGCCGCGCCGCCATCGTACTTTTCGGTAACCGAATCTGGTGGGTTCAAGCCGACTTTTCTCGCTCTACGGACCACTGTCGACCGCCCTGACCCGCTGGTCAGCGGTAGTCGTCCTCGTCCAGCGGGACCACCCGGGCCTGCTCGAAGGCGTCCCCGTCGGTCGCCTCGTCCCGGTCCACACCGGTGGGCCGGTCGTCGTCGTGCGGCTGGACGTCCGTGTGCTGCTCCGCGGCATCCGCCTCGGGCGTCTCCGGGTCGGGAAACTCCCGGAGCTCCTCCTGGAAAGTGTCCGGTTCGGCAGGATCGACCGTCATACCGCTCCCCTCGCCTTCGTCGTCTCCCTATGAGCCTAGGAGGATCGCGGTTACGCCGCCAGGTGGTCCTGTGACCGCCGACACAAGGGGCCGGGTGTGATCGTCTCGTAACATTGGGCCCATGTCTTCGACGGAGCTGCCGGGTGTGAAGGCCGCCGCCGAGCTGACCTCCCAGGTGGGGGGAGCCCGGGTGGCCGCAGGTGAGCGGCTGCGCACGGCACCGCTGTCCGGCCTGGAGCTGAACGTACGTTTTCGGCCATCGGTACGGGACGGGCTGCCGCCCGCGCTCTTCGTGCACGGACTCGGCGGTTCCTCGCAGAACTGGTCGGCGCTGATGGAGCGGCTGGCCGCGGACGTTGACTGCGAAGCCGTCGACCTGCCCGGATTCGGCTGGTCACCACCGCCCGCCGACCGGGACTACTCCGTCACCGGGCTGGCCCGCGTGGTCATCCGGTACCTCGACGCCGCCGGGCGCGGGCCGGTCCACCTGTTCGGGAACTCGCTGGGCGGCGCCGTCTCCACCCGGGTCGCCGCGGTCCGCCCGGACCTCGTACGGACCCTGACGCTGGTCTCGCCGGCGCTGCCGGAGCTGCGCGTACAGAGGTCGGCGGTGCCCACCGCCCTGCTGGCGCTGCCCGGCGTCGCCGCCCTCTTCGGGCGTCTCACCCGGGGCATGAGCGCCGAACAGCGCACCAGGGGGGTGACGGACCTCTGTTACGGAGACCCCTCACGGGTGACGGTGGAGGGCTTCGAGGAGGCCGTCGAGGAGATGGAGCGCCGGATGGCGCTGCCCTACTTCTGGGACGCGATGACCCGCTCCTCGCGCGGGATCGTCGACGCCTACACCCTCGGTGGCCAGCACGGACTGTGGCGGCAGGCGCAGCGCGTGCTCGCTCCGACCCTGCTGATCTACGGCGGTCGCGACCAACTGGTGTCGTACCGCAAGGCGCGCAGGGCCGCCGCGGCCTTCGGCGGTTCGCGGCTGCTGAGTCTGCCGGAGGCGGGGCACGTGGCGATGATGGAGTACCCGGACGTGGTGGCCACCGCCTTCCGGGAACTGCTGCGGGACACCGAACGCGCGCGCCACACTGCTTCCGGAGAACGGCCGGAGCGGTCGGGGCACGGCGGGCGGTCGGAGCACGGCGAGCAGACGGAACAGACGGCAGACACCGAAGACGGCAGAGGCTGAGACGCGTGGGACGACATAGTCGCAAGGACTCCGCCCCTGCCCGGCCCGCGCCAGCGGTGGAGTCCGCGCCGGACGAGCGGCGCCGTGAGCCCGTCCGCGCTCCGGCGCACGGAGCGCCCTTCGACCCCTTCGGTTCCGGTTCCCACACGCACGGCGAGGAGTGGCCGGCCGGGCACCCGCAGCAGCGGGAACCCGGGGGCGCCTGGGGCGGCGCCGGTCCGCGGACCGGGGGCGACACCGCGTACGGGGACTGGCGCGGGGTGCCCAGGACGCGCGTGACGGCGCCGGCGCCGGCCGTGCGGGACACCGACACCCCGGCCTTCGGCATCCCCGTGCTCGCCTTCCCGACGCCGACGCCGACGCCGACGCCGACGCCGACGCCGACGCCGATCGCCGAGCCCGACGCCGACGCCGACAGCGTGATCGGCACCGGCACGCACCGCAGGTTCCCGGGGCCCCGTGGTCCGCTCACCGCACCGGAGCCCGGCCCCGGGCCGCGGTTCGATTCCCGGCCCCAGCCGCAGCCGGCCCAGGCCGAGCCGCAGCCCGAGCCCGAGCCCGAGCCCGAGCCCGAGCCCGAGCCCGAGCCCGAGCCCGAGCCCGAGCCCGAGCCCGAGCCCGAGCCCGAGCCCGAGCCCGAGCCGGAGTCCGGGTCCGGGCGCGGCACGAGGATCCGTACGTACACCGGCATGGCCGCCGTGACCGTGACCACGGTGCTCGCCGTCGTCGTGGCCGGTCAGCTGGCCGGACAGAACGACGGCGACGCCACCCCCACCCGGGCCGCCGCGGACAGCGCGAAGGACCGGCAGGTCGCCGGGCAGTCGCCGGCGTCCCGCTCCGAGGGCCGGGCGACGCCCGAAGTGGGCCCGGCCGAGCCGACGTACGAGCAGAAGATGGCGCAGCAGCTGCCGATCGACGCGAAGCTCACCGGCCCCGGAGTCTTCGACACCGTCCCCGGCGTCGCCAAGGCCCCGGGCAAGGGGAAGCTGCTGCGCTACCGGGTCGATGTGGAACAGGGCCTGGGCATGGACGGCCAGTTGTTCGCGGAGGCCGTGCACCGCACCCTCAACGACCCGCGGAGCTGGGCGCACGGCGGGGAGATGACCTTCGAGCGGGTACCGGGCGGCGAGGCCGATTTCGTGATCACCCTCGCGAGCCCCGGGACCACCGGCGCCTGGTGCGCGAAGTCCGGGTTGGACACCACCGTCGACAACGTCTCCTGTGACTCCGCGGCCACCGAACGGGTGATGATCAACGCGTTCCGCTGGGCCCAGGGTTCCCCGACCTACGGCGCGGACCAGATGTTCGCCTACCGCCAGATGCTCATCAACCACGAGGTCGGCCACCGGCTCGGACACGGGCACGTCAACTGCCGGACCCCGGGCGCGCTCGCCCCGATCATGCAGCAACAGACGAAGTCCCTCGACATCGACAACATCGCCTGCAAGCCGAACCCCTGGGTGTACCCCGGCAATTGACCCCGGCGGCCCGGGGCTCCCCCCGCCGCCCGCCGCGCCCGGTCGCGTAGCGCGCTCGAACGCGACCCGTGCGGGAAAGTTACGACTCTTCACCCCTTCCGGTGGCGCGATGGACAACCGTCCGTCGCGCCTTCGGCATTTCGGCTTGAGTTCTTCCGCGGCGGGTCGACGGACCGGCGGAGACCGCCTGTAACGGGAGATCGGGGGTGCCACTCGTGCGGATCGGACTGCTCACGGAAGGTGGTTATCCGTATGCGACGGGAGAGGCCGGGCTGTGGTGCGACCGGCTCGTGCGCGGGCTGCCGCAGCACGAGTTCGAGCTCTACGCGCTGAGCCGCAGCGCCGAACAGGAAGAGCGCGGCAGCGTGCCGTTGCCCGGCAACGTCACCCGGGTGCGGACCGCCTCGCTGTGGGCGCCGGCCGACGACGGGCGCGGCTACTCCCGGCGGGAGCGCCGCCGGTTCGCCGACTGCTTCGGCGACCTGGTCCGCGGCATCTGCGCGGGTGAGGCCGCCCCCTTCGCCGCCGGACTGTACGGTCTCGCCGAACTCGCCCGCGAACACGGCGGGATGTGCGCGGCCCTGCGCTCGGAAACGGCCGTGCGGGGGGTGGAGGCCGGCTGTCGCGCACCGGGCGCCGGCCGGGCCTTACGGGCGGCCCGGGTCCCGGATCTGCTGGAGTTCGTGGACGAACTGGAGCGAGCCCTGCGGCCGTTGTCCCTCGACTGGTACGGGGCGCTCGGTGCGACCGACGTCTGCCACGCCGCCGGCGGCGGGATCGCGGCGCTCCCCGGGCTGCTGGCCAAACGCTTCTTCGGGGTCCCGCTGCTGGTCACGGAGTACGGGGTACGGCTGCGGGCCCACTACCTGGAGCACTCCCCGGACGAGCGGCCCGCCGTACGGGCCCTACTGGCCGCCTTCCACATCCGCCTGGCCGCCGAGATCTACGCCCGCGCCGACCTGCTGACCCCCGGCAACGCCCACGCCCGCCGCTGGCAGGAGCGGTGCGGGGCCGCGCGGGAACGGGTGCGCACCGTCTACCCGGGGATGGAGGCGGACCGATTCGCCACCGTCGGGGAGGACCCCGACCGCGGTGACCCGGACACGCTCGTGTGGGTCGGGCGGATAGAGCCGGCCAAGGACCTCGTCGCCCTGCTGCACGCCTTCGCCGAGGTGCGCAGGGCGCTGCCGCGGGCCCGGCTGCGGATCTTCGCGACCTCCGCCGCGCCCGACTACCTCGCCGGCTGCCGTTCCCTGGCCGCGCAGCTCTTCCCCGACGAGGCCGCCGACGCGATCACGATGGGGGAGAACCCGGTCACCTTCGAAGGGATCGGCGGACCCGACGCGCCCTCCCCGGCCGACGCGTACGGGGCGGGGCGGGTGGTGTTGCTGTCCTCGGTGATCGAGGGCTTCCCCCTCACCCTCGCCGAAGCGATGTTCTGCGGCCGGGCCACCGTCTCCACCGACGTCGGCGCGGTGTGCGAGGTCATCGGAGGGACCGGGCTGGTCGTACCGCCACGCAACCCCAAGGCCCTGGCCGACGCCTGCCTGTCGCTGCTCCGCGACCCCGAGCGGGCGCGGCGGCTCGGTGCCGCCGCCCGGGCCCGGGCCCTCGAACTGTTCACCGTCGAGCAGAACGTGGCCGCGTTCCGCGACATCTACCTGCTCCTGCTCGCCCAGGGCCCGGCCCGCCCGGAGGCGGGCGTCCCGTTCGCGCAGCCGCCGGAGGCGCGGGTACCGGGTCACTGGACCACACCGACCTGGGCGGCGGCGCCCGAAGCCGCTCCGGGCGAGCCCGCGCCGCCACCGGATTCCGCGCCGTGCGATCCCGTGCCCCTGGCCGGACCCGTACCGGCCGGCCCCGTACCGGCCACGGAGGCGGCGGCATGACCCTCGACGACACCGACCTGCGCCCCGACCCCGCCGCCGCCCCGCGCCGGCGGGCCGCGGGAGACCCCGTCAAGGCCCTGCTGCACCGCCACCGCGACCTGTGCGAGCGCGCCGTCGACCCGCTGGAGATCGCCGCCGGGCTCGAAGCGCACGGCATCACCGACCGCACCGCCACCCGCTTCCGCCACCGGGACGTCTTCTCCCTCGCCGAGGAGCTGTACGCCCGCACCCCCCGCGGCGAGACCCTGGCAGGCCCCGCCCCCGTCGGCGTCGCCGGACCCGCCGCCGTGCGCGGCTTCGGCTGCGCCCTGCTGCCCGGGGCCGTCGCGCTCGGGGCCGTCGCCGCCCGGGTGCCGTGGGCCGGGGCCGTCGCGGTGGCCGTCACCGTCGCCGCGCTGGTGTGGCCCGGGCGGACCGCCGGGGGGCGGTTCCCCGGCCTGCTCCACCTGCTCGCGGCGGCCGCCGTCGGCTGGGCCGTCCACGGGCACGGCCCCGCCCTCGGCGTCGCCCTCGCCCTCGCCGTGGCCCCCGCGCACCTGGCCGCCGCCGGCTTCGCGGCCCGCGCGCGACGGGGGCTCGCCGGCAGCCGGGCCCTGGAGGACTTCGCCGCCGGGGCGCGACCACTGCTGGTCCTCACCGTCGCCGCCTTCACGGTGGCCGCCGCCGGGGCCGCCGCGCTCGCCGGAGCGCCCCTCGCGACCACCGTGCCGCTCGCGGCGCTGCTCCTCCTGACCCGGCTGGTGCTCGCCCACGGCGCACACCGCGTGCCTGCGGCGGCAGCCCTGGCCGTGGCCCTCGTACCGGTCCCGGTCGCGCCGCTCGCCGCCGCCGCGGGACTCCTCGTACACGCCGTCGTCGCGCTGTCCCGTGCCTCCGCACACGCGCGTCCCTGAGCTTTCGGAAACCGATGCCGGAGCGCCGTACCCCTACCACCCCACCCCAGACCCAAGGAGAAACAGGATGACCGGCCAGCCAATCGACCAAGGGGCCGCGCGATGAGGGTGCTGCTGATCGGAGCCAACGGATACCTCGGCCGCTACGTCGCCGACCGGCTGCTCGCCGACCCCGCCGTGCAACTCACCGCGCTCGGCCGGGGCGACGACGCCGACGTCCGCTTCGACCTCGCCACCGGCAGCCCCGGGGCCCTCACCCGGTTCCTCGACGCCGTCCACCCGGGCGTCGTCATCAACTGCGCGGGCGCCACCCGAGGCGGGGCCCGGGAACTGACCCGCCACAACACGGTCGCCGTCGCCACCATCTGCGAGTCGCTGCGCCGCAGCGGCTGCGGGGCCCGGCTCGTCCAGTTGGGCTGCGCCGCCGAGTACGGGCCCAGCCAGCCCGGTTCCTCCACGGCCGAGGACGCAGTCCCGAGACCGGGCGGACCGTACGGCGTCAGCAAGCTGGCCGCGACCGAGCTGGTGCTCGGCTCCGGGCTGGACGCGGTCGTGCTGCGGGTCTTCTCGCCCGTCGGCCCCGGCACCCCCGCCGGATCGCCGCTGGGCCGGCTCGCCGAGGCCATGCGGCGGGCCATGCAGTCCGGCGACGGCGAACTCAAGCTCAGCGGCCTCGGGGTGCAGCGCGACTTCGTCGATGTGCGCGACGTCGCCCGGGCCGTGCACGCGGCCTCCCTGTCCGCCGCCCAGGGCGTCGTCAACATCGGCACCGGCCGCGCGGTCCGGCTGCGCGACGCGGCGGCAGTCCTGGCCCGGGTCGCGGGATACGGCGGCTCGCTGCACGAACTGGACGTACCGCACGGCGGCGGACAGCACCCGCTCGCGCACGGGCATCCGGGGCGGCCGCAGGCCATGCCCGCCATCGGCGCCCCGCGCTCCGAGGCGACCGCCGAGCAGTTGGCCGCCGCTCCCCAGCCCCCGTACCCCGACGGCTGCGGCGCCTGGCAGCAGGCAGACGTCCGCACCGCCCGCGACCGGCTCGGCTGGCGGCCCCGGATCAACCTGGAGGAGTCCCTGGCCGACATCTGGATGGAGGCGGCGTGTCGCATCTGACGACGCCGATGTCCCCGGCCGCCGCCACCGGGGCGGCCCGCCTCGGCCTGGGCACGCCCGGGTACGCGCACCCGCTGCTCGCGCCGGTCGAGTGGGCCGAGCTGACCCGGCCCGGGACCCCGCTGCACTGGGCCGTGCTCAACGTCACGGACGGCCCGGGCGGACGGCCCGACCCGCACTGCGCGGAGGCGGCCGCACGGCTGCGCGGTGCGGGTGGTGCGGGCGGCACGGACCGTCGTCTGCTCGGCCGTCTCGCCATGCGGGACGGGGCGCGGTCGTTCGGGGAGTTGATCTCCGACGCCCACCGCTTCCGCGACTGGTACGGGGTCGGCGGTTTCTACCTCGCCGACACCCCGGCGGACCGGGCGGACCTGCCCGCGGTGCGCCGCGTCGTGGACACCCTGCGCGGGCTCGGCGACGGCCTGCGTATCGTGCTCGACCACGGCACCCACCCCTACGAGGGCTACGCGGAGACCGCCGACCAACTGGTCACCTTCTCCGGGTCCTGGGCCGATTACCGTTGGTCGCTGGTGGCGGAGTGGACGGCCGAGTACCCGCCGGAGCTCTTCTGCCACCTGGTGCACGGCGTGCCGCGCACCCACCTGGAAGAGGCGCTGCGGATCGCCCGCTGGCAGGGCGCCGGGACGATCTGGTTCACCGACCGGCGCGGTACCCCCGACCGGGACCCGTGGGCGTCGATGCCCGGGTACTGGGACGAAATCGTCTCGCGTATCGGACCAGGTGTCTCGGAATGAAGAAGGGCGTGGCAGTGTTACGGGGAGAACCAACGTTCAGACATACCCATCTACGGAGTCCCCGTGTCGCTGCCACCCCTGGTAGAGCCAGCTGCTGAGCTCACCGTTGACGAGGTCCGTCGGTACTCCCGCCACCTGATCATCCCGGATGTCGGGATGGACGGCCAGAAGCGCCTCAAGAACGCCAAGGTGCTGGCCGTGGGCGCGGGCGGCCTCGGCTCGCCCGCCCTCATGTACCTGGCCGCGGCCGGCGTCGGCACGCTGGGCATCGTGGAGTTCGACGAGGTCGACGAGTCGAACCTCCAGCGTCAGATCATCCACAGCCAGGCGGACATCGGCCGGTCGAAGGCCGAGTCGGCCCGTGACAGCGTGCTGGGCATCAACCCGTACGTGAACGTGGTCCTTCACGAAGAGCGGCTCGAAGCCGAGAACGTGATGGAGATCTTCAGCCAGTACGACCTCATCGTCGACGGCACGGACAACTTCGCCACGCGCTACCTCGTCAACGACGCCTGCGTGCTGCTGAACAAGCCGTACGTGTGGGGCTCCATCTACCGCTTCGACGGCCAGGCGTCGGTGTTCTGGTCCGAGCACGGGCCGTGCTACCGCTGCCTGTACCCGGAGCCGCCGCCGCCGGGCATGGTCCCGAGCTGTGCCGAGGGCGGCGTGCTGGGCGTGCTCTGCGCGTCCATCGGTTCCATCCAGGTGACCGAGGCCATCAAGGTCCTCACGGGTGTCGGCGAGCCGCTCGTCGGCCGTCTGATGATCTACGACGCCCTGGAGATGCAGTACCGCCAGGTCAAGGTCCGCAAGGACCCCGACTGCGCCGTCTGCGGCCCGAACCCGACCGTCACGGAGCTCATCGACTACGAGGCGTTCTGCGGTGTCGTGTCGGAGGAGGCCCAGGAGGCGGCGGCCGGTTCGACGATCACTCCCAAGCAGCTCAAGGAGTGGATCGACAACGACGAGCCGATCGAGATCATCGACGTCCGGGAGAAGAACGAGTACGAGATCGTCTCGATCCCCGGCGCGAAGCTGATCCCCAAGGGCGAGTTCCTGATGGGCACCGCCCTCCAGGACCTGCCGCAGGACAAGCGGATCGTCTTGCATTGCAAGACGGGTGTCCGCAGTGCGGAAGTCCTCGCCGTCCTGAAGTCCGCCGGCTTCTCCGACGCGGTGCACGTCGGCGGCGGCGTCATCGGCTGGGTCCACCAGATCGAGCCCGAGAAGCCGGTTTACTGATCATCCGCCGGTCGCACTTCAGGGGCCGTGCCGCGTATGCGGTACGGCCCCTCCGCGTGTGTGCCGCCGCTGCTCAGGCACCCGCGTCCGGCTGGTCGGGCAGCGAGGGCTGGGACGACGGGCTCTTGCTCGGTGTGCAGACCTTGCCCGCCGGCGGCACCTTGCCGTCCAGCAGGTAGGCGTTCGTCACCTGCTGGACGCAGGGGTCGCCGCTGTTGTACGCGCCGTGCCCCTGGCCCTTGTACGTCAGCTCCACGCCGACGCCGGGGCCGAGCCGCTCCACCATCTTGCGCGCGCCCTCGTACGGGGTGGCCGGGTCGCCGGTGTTGCCGATCACCAAGATCGGGGCGGACCCGCGGGCCGAGACGTCCGGGGTCTCCCAGGCGCCCGCGACCGGCCAGCCCGTGCAGCTCGTCAGCGCCCAGCCGAGGAAGTCGCCGAAGACGGGCGACGCCGAACGGAACTGCGGCAGCTTGGACTTGGCCTGCTCCAGGGTGAAGCGCTCCTTGGAGTCGGCGCAGTTGATCGCCGTGTTCGCCGCCCCGATGTTGCTGTAACGGCCTTGCTGGTCCCGGCCGTTGAGGGCGTCCGACAGGGCCATCAGCAACTGCCCCTGGCCGCCCTGGGCCTCGTCCAGCCCCTGCTCCAGCAGGGGCCACAGCTCCTTGGAGTAGAGCGCTTGGGCGATGCCGTTGGTGGCGGCGGAGTCGGTGAGCCGCCGCCCGCCGAGCCCGGGGATCGGCTTGACCGCCAGCTCCTTCTGGAGCCGGGTGACGTTCTCCTCGACCTCCTTGGCGGTGCTGCCCTGGAGCCGGCAGGCGTCGCCCCGGTCCACGCAGTCCTGGGCGAAGTTGTCGAGCGCCAACTGGAAGCCCTTCGCCTGGCCCAGCGCCCCCTGCTCGGAGGTCTGGGTCGGGTCCACGACGGCATCGAGGACCGCCCGGCCGACGTTTTTCGGGAAGAGGTGGGCGTAGACCCCGCCGAGTTCGGTCCCGTAGGAGATGCCGAAGTAGTGCAGCTTCTCGTCGCCGAGCGCCTGACGGATCCGGTCCAGGTCGCGGGCGGCGTTCTCGGTGCCGACGTAGGGCAGGACCTTGCCGGAGTTCTGCACGCAGGCCTGCTGGTATTTCTTGGTGTTGTCGGTGAACGCCCTCTCCTGTTCCGGGGTCGCCGGCGTGGAGTCCGAGGCGTAGTACGCGTCCAGCTGCCGGTCGTTCTCGCACAGGACGGGCGCGCTGCGGCCCACGCCGCGCGGGTCGAAGCTGACGAGGTCGTAGCGCGAGCGCAGCGCCTCGTACTCCTTGGCGGCGCCGGGCAGGGTGGTGACGCCGGAGCCGCCGGGGCCGCCGAAGTTGAAGACCAGGGACCCGACGCGCTTGTCCTTGTCGCGCGCCTCGGCGCGGATCAGGGCCAGCGGAATCGTTTCTCCTTCAGGTTTCGCGTAGTCGAGGGGAACGTCGAGGGTCGCGCACTGCCAGTCCTTGCCGGGCGCCTGTCCGCCGCCCTCGGCGGGAGTGGGGGCGTCGCACGCGTCCCACTTCAGGGCCTTGGGCGGGTTGGCGCCCGAGGTCTTCTTGTCCTTCTCCGAACCGTCGCCGGACGAACAGGCGCCGGCGGTGAACAGCGCGGCGGCGACGGCCGCGGCGGCGGTGGCCCGCAGTGCGTTTCTCGGCATGTCCCCATCCTGTGGGCGCGCGGGCCCGGGCGCGCGGGTGATGGGCCGTTCGGGGGTGTGCGGCGGGGTGGGCGTAAGGGCTGCGCGGGGGTGTGCGCGGCGGGGCCGTACGTGGTCACCTGGATCCATGGACCACTCCCAGCGGGTCGGGATCGGCGAAGCCGCGGCCCTGACCGGTACGACGCCCGACGCCATCCGGCACTTCCACCGGATCGGGCTGCTGCCGGAGCCCGAGCGCAACCCGCGCGAGCGGCGGCGGTACGGGTACGGGGACCTCGTCGGAGTCCTGTGGGCGCGGGCGACCACGGAACTGGGGCTGCCCCCGGCCGAGGCCGGGCGGGACGACCCGCCGGCGGAGCTGGAGGAGCTGGAGGCGTCGCTGGAGGGGCAACGGGAGCGGGCCGGGGAGTTGCTGTCGGCGGTGCGGGAGCTGCGCGCGTGCGGGGGCGACCTGGGACGGCCGGCCGCCGGGGTGGCCCGGACGCCCGGACACCGGACGTCCACCCTGCACCCGCGGCTCCGGGCGGAGCAGCGGCGGCTGGAGGTGGAGATCGAGGTGCTCTCCGACCCGGGTTTCCCGCCGGACGACCCCCGGGTGGTGGCCCTGGCCCACGACTTCTCGGTCCACCTGCTGGCGCTGGAGGCGGCGGAACGCGCGGCGGACTTCCCGGAGCCGGACTTCCTCGACTCCCCGCCCCCCACGCCCCCACCCGAAGCATCCTCCGACGTCCTCACCCTCTCGGGCCTCCTCTCCCCGGCCCTGGCCCGCGTGGCGGAACTCCTCTCCCATCGCCCCCCGCCCACATGACCCCGCCCCGCGGCCGGTGCCCCCGGCCGGTAGCTCCGGATGTCACCCGTCCTGCGGCTGCGCGACGGTCCCGCCCGGAAGCCCGGGCGGCGGACTTCCGGCGGGGCGCCGACGGGCCCTACGGGGGCCAGGGGCGGCGGCTTCGACCGCCCGCCGGTGCTCGCCGCGGTGTCCCGGTCCGTCCGGGGATGGCGGGCGCGGCTTCGGGGCGAGTGGCGGAGCGCCGGCCGACCTCGCCAGGGACCCGGGGGAGAGATGTGGTGCCGGGGCGTCGCGGGGGATGGGGCAGCCTGTCGGATCTCCGCCCGTGCGCAGTTCGGGCGGCCCCGCCGGGGCGCAAGCCGCCGGCTCCGGGTGGCATCCCGGCCGCCGCCGAGCGACTGGTCCTGTCCCGGGAGTCCGGCCCTGGCCCCGGGGTGACGAATGCCCCGCCCGATGCCGGTCCGCCGGTCCGGCGTCGCGGTGCCGACCCGGGCCGCGACCCGGGCGGGCCGATCCCCCGCCCCCAGCGCAGCCGCCCGGACGGACGGCGGGACCGGAAATCCCGTTTCCCCGGGCGGTCCCCCCCGCCCGGAGGCTTCCGGCGGAGCGGCCGGCGCCCGGGCAAACCCCGCTGGCTAGATGGCTTCCTTGCGGGTCAGGAAGTTGAACGACAGCCACCCCGGCAGGACCGGCAGCCAGAAGGTCATCAGTCGGAACAGCAGGACCGCCGAGATGGCGACCTCCTTCTCCAGTCCCGCCGCGATCAGGCCCAGCGTCAGCGTCGTCTCCACGGCGCCGATACCACCCGGCGTCGGCGCCGCCGAACCCAGCGCGTTGCCCGCCAGGAAGACCACCGCGATGCTCGCGTAGCTGATGGCCTGCCCGCCGCCGAACGCGCGGATCGAGGCGTCCAGGCACATCACGAAGCACGCCGTGAGCAGCAGCATCCCGCCGATGCCCGTCATCAGCTTCTGCGGTCGCTGGAGCACGTCCAGCATGCGCGGCACGACCCCGGCGAACAGCGCCCGTACCCGCGTCGCGACGAACTTCCGCAGGAACGGGACCGCCGTCACCACCAGCACCAGTACCGCCACCGTCAGCAGACCCGCGATGACCGTCCTGGACGGGGTCATCTCCGGGGTCTTCTCCGTCCCCGTCAGGTAGCCGAAGGACAGCAGCAGCAGGATGTGGCTGGCCAGCCCGAACAACTGGGAGGCGCCGACGCTCGCCACCGCCAGCCCCGGCCGGACCCCCGCCCGCTGGAGGAAGCGGGTGTTCAGCGCGACGCCACCGACCGCCGCCGGGGCCACGAGCTTCACGAACGACCCGGCCACCTGCGCCACGACCGTCCGTAGGAACGACACCCGCTCCGGCACGAACCCCAGCAGGCTCATCGCCGCCGCGAAGTAGCTCAGCGCCGAGAAGGCCAGCGCCGCCCCCACCCAGCCCCACCGGGCCTGCCCGACGACGGTCGCGAAGTCCACGTGGGCGAGCTGCGTGAGCAGGAAGTACGCACCGAACGCCCCCGCGATGAACGAGACCAGCGTGCGCGGCCGGATCCGCTCCAGCCGGGCCGGTTCCACCGGCGCCTGCGGGCGGATCAGCAACACCTGCCGGCGGATCTGGCTGAGCAGGTCCTCCTCGCGGGCCTCGTCGAGCGCGTCGTCCAGCGCCCGCTTCTCCGCCTTCCGGTCGACGGCGGTGGCCGCCCCGCTCGTCGCGGAGTCCGCCTCGCGCGCGGCCTTCGCAGCGCGCGAGGATTCCAGTACCGCTTCCCGTTCCCGGTCGGCCCGCTCGCGCGCCAGCTTGCGCAGCGTCGCCCGGGTGGAGCGGCTCAGCGCGATCGGCTGGAGCAGCGGCAGGCAGTCCGCGACCGCGTCCGGGCCGAGCACCGACACCGCCGACGCCACCGACCGCTCCGCGCCGACCCGCAGGCCGAGCGTGGTCAGCAGCTGCGCGATGTCCATCCGCAGGACCAGGTCGCCGGCCGCGATCTCGCCGCCCCGCAGGTCGGTGAGGGTGACATTGCCGGAACGATCCACCACCAGCGCGTCCCCGGTGAGCCGCCGGTGCGCGATCCGCCGCGACTGCAGCGCCTGTACCTGCTCCCACGCGTTGCGGGTCAGGTCGTCGGTGATCTCCTCGTCCGGGAGCGAGTCCAGGGTCCGTCCGCCGAGGTGCTCGTAGACGAGCATCACGGCGTCCGGCCCGAGCTCGGAGGTGGCGATCAGCTTCGGGGCGTTGGCCCCCGCCGCGATGGCGGCGTACGCGAGGAGGGCCTCCTGCTCCAGCGCCTGGCGCAGCGACTGCAGGCTGCGCCCGGTGGTGATGCCGCGCAGGGTGAGCCGGCGCCAGACCCGGTAGAAGAAGCCCTGGGCTTGCTGCTCGCGGTCGACGACGGTGACGTCGAGCGGGGGCCCGTCCTCCAGCGTCACGTGGTACCGGCGGCCCCGGTCGCTCACCTCGGGGGCTTCGGCGCTGTCCGGCGCCTCGGCGCGCATCGCGCTGACGGGCTGGAAGCCGACCCGGCGGAGCCCGGCGAGCAGGTGCTGCCCGGTGGGCCGGACGTTGGGGGAGCCGACCGCGTACAGCGTCCCGTACGCCACGCTCCAGCCGATCAACACGGTCAGGATGATCGAGAAGGGCGTCGTGTAGCCGCTGACGAGCATCGCGAAGGCGTCGAGCAGCAGGACCACCCACAGCGCGACGCGCCAGCGCGGACGGCGGGTCATCCCGACCGCGGTCATGTACGCGATGACGGGCGCGAGATAGCCGTGCACCGGGTCGGTGAGGGCGCCGCCGGCGCCGGTGGCGCGGGTGAGGGCGTCCTGGATCGTCGCGGGGGCGGCCTGGGAGACCCAGAGGTCGGTGGCGAGGGTGACGCCGTGCGCGAGGACCGCGGCGAGCACGCCGTCGGCGATGCGCAGGCCGTCGCGCTTGATCAGCCGTTCGATGGCGAAGGCGACGGGTACGAGCAGTACGGCGATGCTCGACACCAGACCGGCGAGCTTGATCAGGACGTCGGGCGCCTGACCGGTGCCGTTGGAGATGTCCTGTTCGAGGCCGGCGGTGGTGCCGTGGGCGAAGGCGGAGATGCCGAGGACGACGGCGATGCCGAGGACGCCGACGAGGAGCCGTACGAGGTCGGAGGGCCGGTGGACGCGGGCGGCGAGGAGCGGCTCGTCGACCTCGACGCGGTCGGCGTCGGTCGGGGTGTGGCCGTGGGGGCGCTCGGGGCTGTCGAGGCCGTCGTCGGCGCCGGGTCCGTCGGGACCGGGTCCGTCGTGACGGGATTCGTCGGAGCCGGGTGCGTCGGGACCGGCGTCGCGACCGGGCACGGGACCGGCGTCGGGGCCTGCGGCCCGGCCGATGTCGCGGCTGTCGCCGGGATCGCCGTCGCCGCTGCCGCCGGGGCTGTCGTCGCGGGGCGCGTCTGGGCGTGCGCCGTCGTCCGACATCGCGCCGTCCGGAGGGCTCACACCCTGCTCCTTCGCCGTCACTTCCGTCTCTTCTTGATCACGTATCACCAGTCACCGCCCGGAAGATGGTGGCACGGACCGGCCTGCGTGCGGGGCAGCAGGGTGCGCGCCGGTGCGGAAGGGAACCTTCCACGAGCCTGTCGGTGACGTGCGGCACCATGGTCCGGATGAGTACGGAACTGCCCGAGTACGCGGAACGGGTGTTGGAGGTGGTCGAGCGGATTCCGCCCGGCCGGGTGATGACGTACGGGGACGTCGCGGAGTGGCTCGGCGTGGGCGGACCACGCCAAGTCGGGCGCATCATGGCCCTGTACGGCGGCGCCGTGCCCTGGTGGCGCGTGGTGCGCGCGGACGGACGGCCGCTGCCGGGCAGCGAGCGGCGGGCCCTGTCGCACTACCGCGCCGAGGGCACACCGCTGCGCGAGACGGCCGGCGGCGAGCCGCGGCTGGCGATGCGGCGGGCGCGCTGGGACGGCCGGGACGGACGTGACGGAGGCGACGAGGCTCACATCTGACAGCTTCGGCCATTCCTGGCCGGGGCGGGAGGTCGAAGGCTCGTACGGGGGACGAACCGAGGGGTCCCCGGGGCGACGGCCGAACCGACCTCGGGCGTCCCGGACGACTGCGGCGGCCGGCGCCGGTGGCGTAGCGTTGCCCCTTCGGCCGTCCCGACCGGGGCCGCGCCGATCGACGCCCGGGGCACACCGCCCCGCGCACCCTACGTACCCGTACCACCCGCAGACCCACCAGGACCGGCACCCCACGTGATCACCTCCCCCTCCGACCGCTCAGAGCGGCGTACGCGTGCCTCCGACGCGTACCGCCTGGTGCGCACCGGGCCGGAACGGGTGGCTCCCCCTGTCCTGGACGCAGCGCAACGCGCGGTGGTTGAGCACACCGGCGGCCCTCTGCTGGTGCTGGCCGGGCCGGGCACCGGCAAGACCACCACGCTGATCGAGGCCGCCGCCGCCCGGGTCGAGGCGGGCACCGACCCGGCCCGCATCCTGATCCTCACCTTCAGCCGCAAGGCGGCCGTCGAGCTGCGCGACCGGGCGGCCCTGCGGCTGGGCGGCGCCCGCGCCCCGCAGGCCACCACTTTCCACTCCTTCTGCTACGGCCTGGTCCGCGCCCACCAGGACACCGACCTCTTCGCCGACCCGCTACGGCTGCTGTCCGGTCCGGAGCAGGACGTGATGGTCCGCACCCTGTTGGAGGGGCAGCGCCGCATCAGCTCCGTCCACTCCATCCGCTGGCCGGACGACCTGCGCGCCGCGCTGACCACCCGGGGGTTCGCGGACGAGGTCCGCGCCGTGCTGGCCCGCGCGCGCGAGCTGGGGCTCGCACCGGGCGCCCTGGCGGACTTCGCCCGGCGGATCGGCCGCCCGGACTGGCAGGCCGCCGCCGCCTTCCTCTCCGAGTACCTGGACGTCTTGGACATGCAGGGCATGCTGGACTACGCCGAGTTGCTGCACCGCGCGGTGCTCCTCGCGGAGCGCGAGCCGGCCCTGGCCTCCGCGTACGACGTGATCTACGTGGACGAGTACCAGGACACCGACGCCTCGCAGCTGCGGCTGCTGCGCGCGCTGAACGGGGCGGGCGGGACGCTGGTGGCCTTCGGCGACCCGGACCAGTCGATCTACGCGTTCCGGGGCGCCGACATCAACAACATCCTGGACTTCGAGGGCTCCTTCCCGGGGGCGGAGGTACGGGCCCTGACGGTGGGCCGCCGCTCGGGGTCGGTCCTGCTGGCCGCGACCCGGCTGCTCACCTCCCGCATGCCGGTACCGAGGCTGCCGGCGGCGGCGGTACGGGCCCACCGGGGGCTGCGGCCCGTGCGGGAGGGCGGGCGCGTGGAGGTGTACACGTACCCGACGGCCGGGGCGGAACTCGACAACATCGCCGACATCCTGCGGCGGGCCCACCTGGAGGACGGGGTGCCGTGGCGGGACATGGCCGTCCTGGTCCGCGCGGGCGGTCGCACGCTCCCGGCGATGCGGCGCTCGCTGATCTCCGCCGGGGTCCCGGCGGAGACGGACGGTACGGACACGCCCCTGCGCCACGAACCGGCCGTCGCCCCCCTCCTGACGGCCCTCCGCCTGACGGCCACGGCCGCCGCCACCACGGCGGACCTCCCGCCGGAGCTGCCCGCCCCGGCCCGCGCCGCCGGGCCGGACCGGCCGGGGCTCCCCGATCCCGCCCGAGCCGCCGCCGCTCCGGCGGGTTCCGGCGGGCCGGGAGTGGGACCGGCGGTGCACGGCTCCGCCGGGACGGACAGGGACTCCGACCAGGTTTGCGGCGCCGCCGAAGTTCTTCCTCCCGCCGTTCCGGCCGGGTCCGGTGATGGCGTGGGCCCCGAGGGGTCGCCCTCGCACGCCTCCGCCGAGTCCGCCATGGTTCTCGGCTCCGCCGACGCGGCCCCGGCAAGTTCCGGCGCGCCGGGCCTGGGGGCGAGCGGGGGCTTGGCCCCGGTTTGCGGCTCTGCCGACGCGTCCGTTTCGGCGGCGGGCGCCGGTATCCGCGCGGCCGGGAGCACCGGCTCCGCCGGCGCGGCCGTACCGGCGGTGGCCGACGACGCCTTCGCCGACGCGGCTCCGGCCGGCGCGGCCGTACCGGCGGTGGCCGACGACGCCTTCGCCGACGCGGCTCCGGCCGGTGCGGCCGGGCAGGCCGGTTCCGGCGGGCCGGGCGCGGGCTCGGACGGGGGCTCCGCCCTGCCCGGCGCCTCCACCGACGCCTCCGGTGCCGCCTCCGCCGGCGACTCCGTCGCAGACGAGGGGTGGGTCGGGGTCGAGGCGGCCGTCGCGTTGCTCGGGTCGCCGCTCGGGGGGATGGACGCCGCCGATCTGCGGCGGCTCGGGCGGGCGCTCCGGGACGAGGAGCGGGCCGCCGGGGTCACCGTGCCCGCGCCCTCCGACGTACTGCTGGCCCGCGCCCTCGCCCAGCCCGAGCGGCTCGTCGCCCACGACCCCGCCTACGCCCGCGGCGCCCAACGCCTCGGCCTGCTCCTGCGCAAGGCCCGCGAACTCCTCGAAGGCGGCGGCACCGCCGAAGAGGCCCTCTGGCTCCTCTGGGACGGCACCCCCTGGCCCCAGCGCCTGGAGCGCAACGCCCGCCGCGGCGGCCCCGCCGGCCGCAACGCCGACCGCGACCTCGACGCCGTCTGCGCCCTCTTCGACACCGCCGCCCGCGCGGAGGAACGTACCGGCGGCCGCGGCGCCCTCAACTTCCTCGAACAGCTCGAAGCCGAGGACATCGCCGCCGACACCCTCACCCGCAAGGCCCACCGTTCCGACGCCGTCCGGCTGATGACCGCCCACCGCTCCAAGGGCCTCGAGTGGGGCCTCGTCGTCGTCGCCGGCGTCCAGGAAGGGCTCTGGCCCGACCTGCGCCGCCGCGGCTCCCTCCTGGAGGCCGACCGCATCGGCCGCGACGGCCTCGCCGATCCCCTCACCCCCGGCGCGCTCCTCGCCGAGGAGCGCCGCCTCTTCTACGTCGCCACCACCCGCGCCCGTCACCGCCTCGTCGTCACCGCCGTCAAGGCCCCCGCCGAGGACGGCGACCAGCCCTCCCGCTTCCTCACCGAACTCGGCGTACCGGTCAGGGACGTCACCGGCCGCCCCCGCCGCCCCCTCTCCGTCCCCGCGCTCGTCGCCGAACTCCGCGCCACCACCGTCGACCCCGAGGCGTCCGAGGCGATGCGCGACGCCGCTGCCCGCCGGCTGGCCCGCCTGGCCGCGCTCACCGACGACGAGGACCGCCCCCTGGTCCCCGCCGCGCACCCGCAACGCTGGTGGGGGCTGTACGAGCCCACCCGCAGCAGCGTCCCGCTGCGCGACCGCGACCGGCCCGTCGCCCTCTCCGGCAGCGCCCTGGACCAGCTCGCCAACACCTGCTCCCTCCAGTGGTTCCTCGGCCGCGAGGTCAAGGCCGACGCCCCCGCCACCGCCGCCCAGGGCTTCGGCAACGTCGTCCACGTCCTCGCCGACGAGGTCGCCTCCGGCCGCACCCCCGCCGACCTCGCCGTCCTCATGGAACGGCTCGACTCCGTCTGGGACGCCCTCGCCTTCGACGCCCCCTGGAAGTCCCGCCAGGAGAAGGACAACGCCCGCGCCGCCCTCGAACGCTTCCTGCGCTGGCACGCCACCGACCGCGGGGGCAGGGCGGCCGTGGCCACGGAGCACGAATTCGACGTCACGCTCGAAGCGGGCGAGTTCGCCGTCCGGGTCCGGGGTTCCATGGACCGGGTCGAATCGGACCCCCAGGGGCGGGCGTACGTCGTCGACTTCAAGACCGGCAAGGCCGCGCCCACCAAGGACGAGGTCGCGCGCCACCCCCAGCTCGCCGTGTACCAGCTCGCGGTCCGCGAAGGCGCCGTCGACGAGGTCTTCGACGGCCGCCGCCCCGAACCCGGCGGCGCCGAACTCGTGCAGCTGCGACAGGGCGCCGCCAAGCGCGACGGTGGTGACGAGGTGCCGAAGGTCCAAGCGCAGCAGCCTCTGGACGGCGACTGGGCCGCCGACCTGCTCGCCACCGCCGCCGGCCGGGTCCTGGACGAGCGCTTCACCCCCAGCACCGGGCAGCACTGCGACCACTGCTCCTTCCGCAGCGCGTGCAGCGCCCGCCCGGAGGGCCGTCACACTGTGGAGTGAGCCCCCCGGGCCCGGCGCGGCGGGGCTGCCGCCGGGGACGGCGGCAGGGACGCCGGCGGGGAGTGTCAGTGCGGGCCGCTAGCCTTTTCAGGTGTCCGCGCGTCCGGCCGGCCCCCCGGCCCTCACCGATCCCGAGCAGCTCAAGGAGCTCCTCGGGATCCCCTTCACGCCGGAACAGCTGGCCTGCGCGACCGCCCCGGCCGCACCCCAGGTCATCGTCGCCGGAGCGGGTTCCGGCAAGACCACCGTCATGGCCGCCCGCGTGGTCTGGCTGGTCGGCACGGGCTCGGTCGCGCCCGAACAGGTCCTCGGCCTGACCTTCACCAACAAGGCCGCCGGCGAGCTCGCCGAGCGCGTGCGCAAGGCCCTCGCCCGCGCCGGCATCAGCGATCCCGACCCGGCCCCTGGCTCTACCCCCGAGCCTGCGGAGGCCGGCGCCGCCGCCGGCGAGCCCCGCATCTCCACCTACCACGCCTTCGCCGGACAGCTCCTGAAAGACCACGGCCTGCGCATCGGCCTGGAACCCAGCGCCCGGCTGCTCGCGGACGCCACCCGCTTCCAGCTCGCCGCCCGTGTGCTGCGCGAGGCCCCCGGCCCGTACCCCTCGTTGACGAAGTCCCTCCCCGACCTGGTCAGCGACCTGCTCGCGCTCGACGCCGAGCTGTCCGAGCACCTGGTCACCCCCGAGGAACTGCGCGCGTACGACACCCGGCTCCTGGACGAACTCGCCGGCACCAAGCTCACCAACGACGACCTGCGCAAGGTCCCGGAGGCGGTGCGGGGCCGGCTCGAACTGCTGGAACTGACCGAGCGCTACCGCGACGCCAAACGCTCCCGCGACCTGCTCGACTTCAGCGACCAGATAGCCCTCTCCGCGCGGCTCGCCACCACCCGGCCCGAGGTGGGGGCGCTGCTGCGCGAGGAGTTCCGGGTCGTCCTGCTCGACGAGTACCAGGACACCTCCGTCGCGCAGCGGCTGCTGCTCTCCGGGCTGTTCGGCGCGGGCACGGGCCACGCCGTGACCGCCGTCGGCGACCCCTGCCAGGCGATCTACGGCTGGCGCGGTGCCTCCGTCGCCAACCTCGACGACTTCCCCGAACACTTCCCGAACGCGGACGGCACGCCCGCCGAACGCCACTCGCTCAGCGAGAACCGGCGCAGCGGCGGCCGGCTGCTGGACCTGGCCAACGGCCTCGCCGCGCCCCTGCGCGCCATGCACGAGGGCGTCGAGGCGCTGCGCGCCGCGCCGGGGCAGGAGCGGGCCGGCTCGGTCCGCTGCGCGCTGCTCCCCACGCACGCAGAGGAGCTGGAGTGGCTCGGTGACTCCGTCGCGCACCTGGTCCGTACGGGGACGGCGCCGGGTGAGATCGCGGTGCTGTGCCGCTCCGCCGGGGACTTCGCGCGGATCCAGGCGGTCCTGGTGGCCCGCGAGGTGCCGGTCGAGGTGGTCGGGCTCTCCGGCCTGCTGCACCTGCCCGAGGTCGCCGACCTGGTCGCGGTGTGCGAGGTGCTCCAGGACCCGGGGGCCAACGCCTCGCTGGTGCGCCTGCTGACCGGCCCGCGCTGGCGGATCGGCGCCCGTGACCTGGCGTTGCTGGGGCGGCGGGCCCGGCAGTTGGTGAACGGCAGGCCGTCCGGAGGAGACGGGGCCGACCCGGACGCGCGTCTCGCGGCGGCAGTCGAGGGCGTCGACCCGGTGGAGGTCATCTCGCTGGCCGACGCGCTGGAGACGTTCCTGGATTCCGCCGGGGCGGTCGCCGGGGAGGACCTGCCGTTCTCGACGGAGGCCAGGGTCCGCTTCGCGCACCTCGCGCAGGAGCTGCGTGACCTGCGGCGTTCGCTCGCCGACCCGCTGATGGACGTACTGCACCGGGTGCTGGCGGCGACCGGGCTGGATGTGGAGCTGTCCGCCTCCCCGCACGCACTGGCCGCCCGGCGCCGCGAGACGCTGTCGGGATTCCTGGACGTCGCGGCCGGGTTCGCCTCGCTGGACGGAGAGGCGTCGCTGTTGGCGTTCCTCGCCTTCCTGCGCACGGCCGCCCAGTACGAGAAGGGCCTGGACCACGCCCTGCCGGGTGGGGAGAACACGGTCAAGGTGCTGACGGCCCACAAGTCCAAGGGGCTGGAGTGGGACGTGGTGGTCGTACCCGGCCTGTGCGCGGGGGCCTTCCCGAAGGAGAAGCCGCCGGAGGCGTGGACCTCGTACGCGAAGGTCCTGCCGTACGCCCTGCGCGGCGACGCGTCGACCCTGCCGGGCGACCCGGCCTGGACCTCGGCGGGCCTCAAGTCCTTCAAGGCGGGGCTGAAGGAGCACAAGGCGGTGGAGGAACTCCGCCTCGGCTACGTGACGTTCACGCGACCGCGCTCGCTCTTGCTGGCGTCCGGCCACTGGTGGGGGCCGACGCAGAAGAAGCCGCGGGGGCCGTCGGCGTTCCTGGAGGCCCTGTACGCGCACTGTGAGGCGGGGTACGGGGAGATCGAGGCCTGGGCGCCCCAGCCGGAGCCGGAGGCGGAGAACCCGGTTCTCGCCGACGCCGCGACCGCGGACCACTCCTGGCCGCTGCCGCTGGACCCGGCCTCGCTGGCCCGGCGCCGCCGGGCGGCGGCGCTGGTGGAGTCCCACCTCTCGGCGGCCCACCTCTGGCCCCCGCACTGCGAGGAACCCTCCTACGACGACCCCCCGTGGCCCGACCCGCAGGCCCCGGACCCGGGCCTCGCCCCCACGGTCCCCGGCCCCCGCGCCCCGCACGGCTCCACCACCCCCCGGTCCGACCTCTGGCCGGAGCCGGAGGCGGAGGGGCTGTTGTCACGGGCTCCGCACGCGGACGCCGCCGCCCCGGATGACGACCTCTGGCCGGAGGCGGACCTGTGGCCGGAGGCCGAAGCGGCGGGACCGTCGGCGGGAGCCCCGTACACGGACGCCCTCGCGTCTGGTCCGGCTGTACCCGCCGACGCTGCTGCGCCGGACCCCGAGCTGTGGCCGGGGGCCGAAATCCCCGGGCCGTCGTCGCGGGGTCAGCAGCCCGCCGCGGCCGACTCCCGCTACGCCGCGCCTACCGACGCCGCCGGGCCGGCTGACGACCTGTGGCCGCACCCCGGTGGATACCGGCCCGGCTCCGCCGTGCCCGACGACGACCTGTGGCCGGAGGCCGACCCCGCCGGGCCGTCGGCCCTGGCTCCGCACGCGGGTGTGCGCCGGACCGGGCGCGCCGTGCCCGCCGCCGACCCCGGGCCGCGGGCCCACCCCGCCGTGCCCGACGACGACCTGTGGCCGGAGGCCGACCCCGCCGGGCCGTCGGCGCGGGGCCGGGTCGCCGGGGCGCGGGCCGGGTACGACGGCGGGGACCTGACCCCCGAAGAGGCGCGGGCCGTCGCGTCATGGGACCGGGACCTCGACGCCCTCGAAGGCGAGCTCCGCCGTGCCCGTACGGCCGTGCGGGACGTCGAGCTGCCCGCCTCCCTCTCCGCGAGCCAACTCCTGCGCCTCGCCGCCGACGAGCAGGGGTTCGCCCGGGAGCTGGCCCGGCCCATGCCCAAACCGCCCCAGCCCGCCGCCCGCCAGGGCACCCGCTTCCACGCCTGGGTCGAGTCCCGCTTCGACGAGCTCCCCCTGCCGCTCCTCGACGTCCTCGACCCCGCCACCGAGCTCCCCGGCGCCGCCTCCGACCAGGACATCGCCGACGAGGCCGACCTCGCCTCCCTCAAGGCCGCGTTCGAGCGCAGCCCGTACGCCGACCGCACCCCGCACCGGATGGAGGCCCCGGTCCAGCTCACCCTCGCCGGTCGCGTCGTCCGCGGCCGGATCGACGCCGTCTACAAGAACCCCGACGGCTCGTACGAGATCGTCGACTGGAAGACCGGGCGCACCACCGAGGCCGACCCCCTCCAGCTCGCCGTCTACCGCCTGGGGTGGGCCGAGGCCACCGAGACCCCTCTCGACCGGGTCTCCGCCGCGTTCCTCCACGTCCGCAGCGGCCGCGTGATCCGCCCCCGCGACCTGCCCGACCGGGCCCGTCTTGAGCGGATCCTCCAAGGCGCAACGGGCACGGACAGCGACCCTCAGGCGGACGGTTAGGCTCGTGGCATGAGCGACACCCCGGCGGACAAGGTCGTCCGCACGTACATCGACACCCACCGCGCGGCCTTCCTCGACGACCTCGCCGCGTGGCTGCGCATCCCGTCCGTCTCGGCTCAGCCCGAGCACGCGGGCGATGTACGGCGCAGCGCCGACTGGCTCGCCGCCAAGCTCAAGGAGACCGGCTTCCCGGTCGCCGAGGTGCTCGAAACGCCAGGGGCCCCCGCCGTCTTCGCCGAGTGGCCGAGCGCCGACCCGGCCGCCCCCACCGTCCTCGTCTACGGCCACCACGACGTGCAGCCCGCCGCCCGCGAGGACGGCTGGCACACCGACCCCTTCGAGCCGGTCGTCGCCGACGGCCGGATGTACGCGCGGGGCGCGGCCGACGACAAGGGCCAGGTGTTCTTCCACACCCTCGGGGTCCGCGCGCACCTCGCCGCCACCGGCGCGGACGCCCCCGCCGTGCACCTCAAGCTCCTCATCGAGGGCGAGGAGGAGTCCGGCTCCCCGAACTTCCGCGCCCTCGTCGAACGCGAGGCCGGCCGCCTCGCCGCCGATGTCGTGATCGTCTCCGACACCGGCATGTGGTCCGAGACCACCCCCACCGTCTGCACCGGCATGCGCGGCGTCGCGGACTGCGAGATCGACTTCCACGGGCCGGACCAGGACATCCACTCCGGAGCCTTCGGCGGAGCCGTGCCCAACCCGGCGACCGCCGCCGCCCGCCTCGTCGCCTCGATGCACGACGACGACGGCCGGGTCACGATCCCCGGCTTCTACGACGGCATCGCGGAACTCACCGACGCCGAACGCCGGCTGATCGCCGAGCTGCCCTTCGACGAGGCCGAGTGGCTCCGTAGCGCCAAGTCGCACGCGGCCGCCGGCGAGAAGGGCTACTCGACGCTGGAGCGCGTCTGGGCCCGCCCGACCGCCGAGGTCAACGGCATCGGCGGCGGCTACCAGGGCCCCGGCGGAAAGACCATCGTGCCCGCCTCCGCCCACCTGAAGCTGTCGTTCCGCCTGGTGTCCGGCCAGGATCCGTACGAGGTCGAGGCCGCCGTACGGGATTGGGTCGCCGCCCGCGTCCCCGACGGCATCCGGCACTCCATCGTCTTCGGCGCCCCGACCCGGCCGTGCCTGACCCCGCTCGACCACCCGGCCCTGCGGTCCGTCGTACGGGCCATGGGCCGCGCCTTCGGGCAGCCGATCCGGTTCACGCGCGAGGGCGGCTCCGGCCCCGCCGCCGACCTCCAGGACGTTCTGGACGCCCCGGTCCTCTTCCTCGGCATCTCCGTCCCGTCGGACGGCTGGCACGCGCCGAACGAGAAGGTCGAGCTCGACCTGCTCCTCAAGGGCGTCGAGACGGCCGCCTACCTGTGGGGGGACCTCGCCGCCCACTGGAAGCCCGACGCCTGAGGACGGAGCGCACCCAGCCGCACGAGGGCCACGCCTGCCGCCCGCCTAGCCCGCCTGTCCACCACCGGGGGAGTTGGAAGTACCTGTGAGTACCCGTACCGAGCGCCCGCTCTCGCTCGCCGCGCCCAGCGGCATCGACCGCGCCGCGCACCACCGCCTCGACGAGGCATGGCTCGCCGCCGCCTGGAGCCACCCGACGACCCGCGTCTTCGTAGTCTCCGGCGGCCAGGTCCTGATCGACGACACCCCCGACGGCGGCACGGCCATCGTGATGACCCCCGCCTTCGAGGCCCCGGTCACCCAGACGCACCGCTACTTCCTGGGCACCGACGAGGACGGCGTACGGTACTTCGCGCTGCAGAAGGACGCCCTGCCGGGCCGCATGGACCAGTCGGCGCGCGCCGCCGGGCTGCGGGAGGCGGGACTGTTGCTGTCGCCGCGCGACGCCGGGCTGATGGTCCACGCGGTGGCGCTGGAGAACTGGCAGCGGATGCACCGTTTCTGCTCCCGTTGCGGCGATCGCACGGTCGTCGCGGCCGCCGGTCACATCCGGCGCTGCCCGGGCTGCGGCGCCGAGCACTACCCGCGCACCGACCCCGCCGTGATCATGCTGGTCACCGACGAGCAGGACCGCGCGCTGCTGGGCCGCCAGGTGCACTGGCCCGAGGGCCGCTTCTCGACGCTGGCCGGGTTCGTGGAGCCGGGCGAGTCCATCGAGCAGTCGGTGATCCGTGAGGTGTGGGAGGAGGCGGGCGTCAAGGTCGGCGAGGTCGAGTACGTCGCCAGCCAGCCGTGGCCGTTCCCGTACAGCCTGATGCTCGGGTTCACGGCGCGCGCCGTCAGTTCGGAGATCACCGTGGACGGCGAGGAGATCCAGGAGGCCCGCTGGTTCTCCCGGGAGGACCTGCGTGAGGCGATCGAGTCGGGCGAGGTGCTCCCACCGGCGGGGATCTCCATCGCGGCCCGGCTGGTCGAGCTCTGGTACGGGAAGCCGCTGCCGCGGGCGGCGGCCTGACCGTCGGGCCGCCCCCCTGCCCGCTGCCCACTGCCGCGCCGTAACGTTCGTCACACCGGAAGGCCCCCGCCGCGGCGGGGGCCTTCCGGTTCTCGACGCGCTGCCGGTCAGACGGCGAGGGCCTGCTTGACCTGGGCCAGGCTCGGGTTCGTCATGACGGACTCGTTGCCCGCCGCGGACTTCACCAGCACCGTGGGAACCGTCTGGTTGCCGCCGTTGGCCTGCTCCACGAAGGCCGCGGACGCCGGGTCGAGCTCGATGTTGATCTCGTCGTACGCGATGCCTTCCCGGTCCAGCTGGGTCTTCAGCCGGCGGCAGTAGCCGCACCAGGTCGTGCTGTACATCGTGACGGAACCCGTGTCCTGCATGCTGCGCTCTCCTTCGTGAGGCTCGGTGGTCCGAGTACACGAACGTACGCCGGCGTCTCCCCATTCCCGGTACTACGGATACCGGCGGCCTGTGGACAACGTTCCCGCCCGGCACACCGGACCTGGCAGCATGGCGGGGTGACATCAGCAACGCACTCCTCATCCTTCCCGTCCGGCGCCGACTCGGCCGACGCGGTGCTCCAGGGCCTCGACCCGGAGCAGCGCGAGGTCGCGACGACCCTGCGCGGGCCGGTGTGCGTGCTCGCCGGCGCCGGCACGGGCAAGACCCGCGCCATCACCCACCGCATCGCCTACGGCGTCGCCTCGGGGCAGCTCATGCCCGCCAGCGTGCTGGCCGTCACCTTCACCAACCGCGCGGCCGGCGAGATGCGCGGCCGGCTGCGCGCCCTGGGCGCGGGCGGAGTCCAGGCCCGTACCTTCCACGCCGCCGCCCTGCGCCAGCTCCAGTACTTCTGGCCCCGGGCGATCGGCGGGGAGGTGCCCCGCCTGTTGGAGCGCAAGATCCAGTTCGTGGCCGAGGCCGGATCGCGCTGTCGCATCCGGCTCGACCGCAACGAGCTGCGCGATGTCACGGGTGAGATCGAGTGGGCCAAGGTCACCCAGACCGTTCCCGCCGACTACCCGGCCGCCGCCCTCAAGGCGGGCCGCGAGGCGCCGCGGGACATGGCGGAGATCGCCCAGATCTACGGCACGTACGAGCAGCTCAAGCGCGACCGGAACATGATCGACTTCGAGGACGTGCTGCTCCTCACCGTCGGCATCCTCCAGGACCGCCACGACATCGCCGAGCAGATCCGCGCGCAGTACCAGCACTTCGTGGTGGACGAGTACCAGGACGTCAGCCCGCTCCAGCAGCGGCTGCTCGACCTGTGGCTCGGCGAGCGCGACAGCCTCTGCGTCGTCGGCGACGCCAGCCAGACGATCTACTCCTTCACCGGCGCCACCCCCGACCACCTGCTGAACTTCCGCACCAAGTACCCGCAGGCCACCCTGGTCAAGCTGATCCGCGACTACCGCTCCACCCCCCAGGTGGTCCACCTCGCCAACGGCCTGCTCGCCCAGGCCAAGGGCCGGGCCTCCGAACACCGGCTGGAGCTGGTCTCCCAGCGCGAGGCCGGCCCCGACCCGGTCTACGCCGAGTACCCCGACGAGCCCGCCGAGGCCGAGGGCGTCGCCGTCAGGATCCGCGACCTCATCGCCGCCGGGGTCCCTGCCGGCGAGATCGCCGTCCTCTACCGCATCAACGCCCAGTCCGAGGTCTACGAGCAGGCCCTCGCCGATGCAGGGGTGCCCTACCAGCTGCGCGGCGCCGAGCGCTTCTTCGAGCGCAACGAGGTACAGAAGGCGATGCTCGCGCTGCGCGGAGCCGCCCGCTCCGGCGGTAACGACCCGCTGCTGGAGGACGTGGTGGAGCTGGGTTCCCAGGTCCGCGCCGTGCTCAGTTCCACCGGCTGGACCAGCGAGCCGCCCGCCGGCTCCGGCGCCGTACGCGACCAGTGGGAATCGGTGGCCGCGCTGGTCCGCCTCGCCGAGGACTTCGCGCGCGCCCGCCCCGGCGCCACCCTGGCCGACCTCACCGTGGAGCTGGACGAACGCAAGGCCGCCCAGCACGCGCCGACGGTGCAGGGCGTCACCCTCGCCTCCCTGCACGCGGCGAAGGGCCTGGAGTGGGACGCGGTGTTCCTCGTGGGCCTCACCGACGGCATGATGCCGATCACCTACGCCAAGACCGACGAGCAGGTCGAGGAGGAGCGCCGGCTGCTGTACGTCGGCGTCACCCGGGCGCGACTGCACCTGACACTCTCCTGGGCCCTGTCCCGGGCCCCCGGCGGCCGGGCCTCCCGGCGTCACAGCCGGTTCCTGAACGGCCTGCGGCCCGGCTCGGCGGCCCCGGGCGCCAAGACCGGTGCCGCGGGCGAGCGGGCGGCCCGCAAGCGCGGGCGTCGCGGCCCGGTGCTCTGCCGGGTCTGCGGCAAGACCCTCACCGAGGCCGGCGAGCTCAAACTCATGCGCTGCGAGGACTGCCCGTCCGACATGGACGAGGGCCTCTACGAGCGGCTGCGTGAGTGGCGCGCGGCCCAGGCGAAGGAGCAGGGCCTGCCGGCCTACTGCGTCTTCACCGACAAGACGCTGATGGCGATCGCGGAGGCCGGCCCGTCCGAGGAGGGCGAGCTGTCGATGATCTCCGGTGTCGGCGGCCGCAAGCTCGAGCGGTACGGAGCCGACGTGCTGGCCATCTGCGCAGGCCAGGAGCCCGGCGACGAGGATTCTGACGACGCGTAGAAACTCGTCGGAAAAATAGTTTGCACATGCCCAGCAGATCCCCATAGGTTCTTGGCATCGGAAACAGTGGCTTCTCCGAAGCCCCTGATCCGTGTTGTACTTTGCTGTACTTTTCCGAATACGCATGGGACGGGCCCCCGGGCCGGGTCCCCGAGACGCCGAGAGGAGGCGAGACCAGTGACCAGCTTCATGACCTTCACCAAAATGACCGATCGCCCGGTCGCCGCTTCCCGCATGCTCGGCTCCTCCTCGCTCCTCCCGGTCCTGGGTACCGGTGTGTCCCGGATTTCCGCGGACATCCCTGCCCTGACGGCCGCGCCCTGCGCGCTGCTCGTCAGCGACCGGAATGAGCGACCGACCCAGGCACCGGTGGCAGTACTGGCAGCAGAAGCCCAGGCGCATGGCGCCTATGCCTCCGCCGCCGCGGCCGGTGCCGGATCCCAGACGAAGCAGCAGCACCACCTGATGTGGGCCTTCCGTGGGCTCGAACCCTGGAGTGATCCAGTCTGATCTCAAGATCAGGCCGGCGCCTTCAGGGCCGCGGAACCCCACCCGGGATCCGCGGCCCTTCTGTTTGTCCCCGAACGGGGGCTACAGAGCGAAGGAGCCTCGGGACTGGCAAGAACAGGTACCAGCCGACCCCGGCCGGAACGACTAATCAACGAAGACGAGGAAGAAACCACCGTGCAACTCGAAGCGCACGCCCCGTCCGTACCGCAGACCCAAACGATCTCCCCGCCCGCAGTCCCGGAGGACTCCACCTTGACTCCCCTCACCGCGCTCACCGCGCTCGACGACGCCATCGAGAACCTCGGCGTGCCCGTCCCCTGTCGCACCTTCGACCCCGAGGTCTTCTTCGCCGAGTCCCCGGCTGACGTCGAGTACGCCAAGTCCCTCTGCGGGACCTGCCCGCTGGTCGAGGCGTGCCTCGCCGGCGCGAAGGAGCGTCGCGAGCCCTGGGGCGTCTGGGGCGGCGAGCTCTTCGTCCAGGGCGTGGTCGTCGCCCGGAAGCGGCCCCGTGGCCGCCCGCGCAAGAACCCGGTTGTCGCGGCATGACCGCCATCGGAACCATCGACCGCCCCCTGACGCACGACCCCCTGAAGCAGGCCCCCATGTCCCCCTTCACCGGCACCACGAGCGAGCAGCCGCACGGCTCCGCCACCGCAGACTTCATCACCGCAGGCGCGATCACCTCGCGTCAGAACAGGACCCGCGAAATGCAACTCATCCCAGAAGCCATGGCTCGTGCCCATATGGACGACCGCATGCGTGAGGCCGACGCCGAGCGTCACGCCCTGCGCCTGGTCTCCGCCCGGCGCATGCAGCGGCGAGCCGAGCGCGTGTCGATGCGCGCCCGGCGCGCGCTGGCCATGGCCGTCATGCACTGACCGCCGCACACGCACCCCCGGGGGGACCGGTCCACACGGACCGGTCCCCCCGGGGCGTTGCGGACGCGCACCGCGGCCCCTCCGGGGATATCGTCGGCAGGTGGACCAGCCGACTCCCCGCCCCACCCCGCCGGGGCACAAGGCGCAACCCCGTCGCGGGACCGTCTGCGCGCGCTGCGGTACCGAAGCCCCCGACGGCGCCCCGCCCACCTGGACCTGCTCGGTGGAGAACGGGACCCGCCAGTTCTTCTGCGTCGCCTGCGCCCGCGCCAACCTCAGGGCGATCGAGGGCCGCCTCGACTCCTCCTGGTGGTGACCGCGCCGCCCTGCCGCGAGGCCGCCGGAGTGCCGGGTCGCGTCAGCCCTCGGAGAGGAACCCGGGGAGCCAGGCTTCCAGTTCGTCGCGCAGGCGCACCGTCGCGCCGAGCTGGCACAGGACGCCGATGGTGCTCAGCGTCACCCGGTGGATCAGCAGGTACGAGGGCGGCAGGTTGATCTGCCGCCCCAACTGGTGGGCGGGGGAGCGGGGATCGGCGATCCGCGCCGCCTGGCCGCGAAGCCACGGGCGAGTGAAGGTGAACTCCTCCGCGTCGACCGGCTCGATGATCGGCTTGAGATAGTCCAGCACCGCGTCCGGGTCGAGCTCGATCGACTTCTTCACGAAGCCCTCCGCGCACAGGTGCCCGTACACCCCCTCGGCGTCACCGTCCAGCGTCATCCGCAGCGACCGGCCGATGGGCTCGGGCCAGCCGCCCGGCAGCCGGTCGACCGTGCCGAAGTCCAGCACCCCGAGCCGGGCCGTCCCGTCCGCGCCCCGGATCAGCCGGAAGTTCCCGGGATGCGGGTCCGCGTGCAGGAGCCCGGTGCGCGCGGGACCGGAGAAGAGGAACCGGGCCAGCAACTGCCCCGCGCGGTCGCGCTCCTCCTGCGTGCCGTCGGCTATGACCTCCGACAGCGGGGTCCCTTCCATCCACTCGCTCACCAGGACCTGGTCACCCTGGTGGACGACGGCCGGCACCACCACGTCCCCGTCGCCCTCGAACGCCTCGGCGTGCGCCCGCTGCGCCTCGGCCTCCAGCTCGTAGTCCAGCTCCTCGGCCACCCGGTCACGCAACTCGGTGATCAGCGGCTTGATGTCCATGCCCGGGATCAGCGGCCCCAGCAGCCCGGCGAACCGGCCCAGTTGCTTCAGGTCGGAGAGCAGCGCCTCCCCGGCCCCCGGGTACTGCACCTTGACCGCCACCTGTCGGCCGTCGTGCCAGACCGCGCGGTGCACCTGCCCTATCGAGGCCGCCGCGGCCGGCTTGTCCTCGAACTCCTCGAACAATTCACGCCAATTCTCACCCAGCCGCTCGGCCAGTACCTGGTGCACCGTCGACGTGGGCAGCGGTGGGGCCGCCTCCTGAAGCTTGGTCAGCGCCGCCCGATAGGGCCCCGCGACTTCCTCGGGCAAAGCCGACTCGAAGACCGACAGCGCCTGCCCGAACTTCATGGCGCCGCCCTTCAGCTCCCCGAGCGTGCGGAACAACTGCTCGGCGGTGCGCTGTTGCAGCTCGCGGCCGACGATCTCCGCGGACTTGCCGCCGATCAGCTTGCCCAGGCCCCAGGTGGCCCGGCCGGCCATGCCCAGGGGCAGCGCGGCCAGCTTGACGGTGCGGGTGACCGCCTTCCGGGGAAGATCAGACATGCGCCCCTCCAATTCCCAGACAGCTCTGCCGCCAGCGGCGGTTCGGGGGGTGTCCCCTCTGGCCTTCGGTCGAACGCATCCTGTCATGGCCCTCGGTACGAGGGTCAGCCCGATCCTGCCTCCCGTCCCTCGAGTACCGCCGGCCCGCTCCCGGCGCCGCCGCGGCCCACCGCGTCGGCCCCGCACGGGCAGTCCGGATGGGGGCGTACCTCGGTGCGCTCCCAGTGCAGGTCCGGCAGGGCGGCCTCCCAGCGGGCGGCCGTCGACGCCGGAAGCCGACCGTCGAGAAACGACAGGGCGTGCGCGGCGGCGAGGCCCGCCACCGCCGAGGCAAGGCCCAGATCGCACGCGGCGACGGCTCTTCGGCGGTGCGCCGACCGCCACTGGACCAGCATCCGGGGCCAGGCCGCGTCCCGTTCGATCCGATCCCGCTCCATGCACCCCGCGCAGGCCGCGACCCCCGGCAACACCAGCGGTCCCACCATCCCCGTGCCCTCCAGCACCCCCGCGTACAGGTGCGGGATGCCGGCCGCCACCCACTCGGCGGCCGCGTCCGGGTCGGGGGCCCACGCCTGGAGCCCGTCCCGGGGCGCGACCACCACCAGGGCCAGCCCCGGTTCCGGCCCACGGTTCTCCCCGGCGCGCGGGGGCCGACCTGGCGCCGCCTCCCGGACCACCGCCGCCGCGGCGTCGGCCCGCAGCCGCCCCACGCTGCCCGGACCCACCCCACCCGGCGCCACATCACCCGGCTGCACCCGCCCCCCGTCGAGCACCTCGACCCGGCCCACTCCGGCTCCCGCCAGGACGGCCGCGACGACCCCGCCCACCCGGCCGCTGCCGCGCACCTGGACCCGTATCGCCCGCCGGGCCGCCACCGCCCGTAACTCCCCGCCGGGCTCGGGGTGCACCAGCGAGAGCGACGCCAGATCCGGCCCCAGCCGCTCCAGGGCCTCCGGCCGCTCGCGCACGGCCTGCGCCCGGGGGCCGCCCGCGGTGGCGTCGTCGAGCAGCCCGGCCCCCGCCAGCCGCCGGACCAGTTCGTCCGCCTGCCCCCTGGGCAGTCCGATCCTCCCGGCCTCCTCGCGCAGCGACTCCATGCCCCGCGTCCCGTCGATCCGGTCGATCAACGACGCGGTCGCCGTGTCCACCGGACCGAGCGCCACCGCGTGCGCGGGAGTCACCCCGCACTGCACCGTGTGCAGATCCCGCCAGGCCCGCGCCAATGCCGGCTTCACCCTCGGATACATGACAGCCCCCGATTTCCCGTCCGTCTCTCCGCGATTCCTTCGTGTCTTCCGCCACATTGCCCGCTCGCCGAAATGCTCGCGGGAATTTGTCCACAGGCAAGGGGTATTAGGCATATGAGATGGAGAAATAGGGTGTTTTCGGGTCTCCGGGGAATCGATCGTGTTCGAACCCCGGACGCACGGGGCGTCCGGGCCGGCGAGCGGGTACCGTCGAGGCGTGTCCGCCGATCCCTCGCAGCGCGCCGTCGAAGTACGCCGGAGCGCGCGCCGCCGCAGGACCGTATCCGCCTACCGCGAAGGAGAGCGGACGGTCGTCCTCATCCCCGCCCGGATGTCCCAGGCGGAGGAGGAACGCTGGGTGGGCGTGATGCTCGACAAGCTCGCCGCCCAGGAGAGCAAGCGGACCCTGGGGGACACGGAACTCACCGAACGCGCCGAGCGTTTGTCCGAGCAGTACTTCGACTCCCGCGCCCGCCCCCGCTCGGTGCGCTGGGTCACCAACCAGAACACCCGCTGGGGCTCCTGCACCCCGGCCGAGGGCAGCATCCGGCTCTCGCACCGCCTCCAAGGCATGCCCGAGTACGTCGTCGACTACGTGCTGCTGCACGAGTTGGCGCACCTCCTGGTACCCGGACACGGGCCCCGTTTCTGGCAGTTGCTGGAGGCGTACCCGAAGACCGAACGCGCCCGCGGCTATCTGGAGGGGGTCGTCGCGGCGGAACACCTCCCCGCCGCACCGGCTGCACCCGACGCGCCCGCCGAACCCGCCTCCGGAGTGCCCGCCGCACGCGAGGAATGACCGGGCCGCGGGGGATGTGTACCGGCTCGGTACCGACTTGGCCGGATGTCCGCCACAGCCGTTAGCCTGAGCGGCACGCATTCGGAGTCGGGTGCGGGCATTCACAGTCGGGATGGGGGACGGGCGTACGTATGGCCAGGGAATTCCAACGCGGCCACAAGGCCAAGATCAGTGATCTGACGGCGGGCACCGATCTGTACGTGGGCGTCCAGATCGCCGGTGCCGGGCTCTCCATCGACATCAGCTGCTTCGGCCTCGATGCCAACGAGCAGCTTTCGGACGACCGCTACTTCGTCTTCTACAACCAGCCGAAGTCGCCCGAGGAGTCCGTTCAACAGCTCGGCGCCCAGGCCGGCGACACCGAGTCCTTCCGGGTGACCCTGGACCGCGTGCCCGCGCACATCCACAAGCTGTCCTTCGCCGCCTCCATCGACGGCCCGGGGCAGATGTCGCAGATCGGCCCCGGCTACATCCGGGTCGTGGCGGGTGGCGAGGAAGTCGTCCGGTACTCGTTCACGGGCGCGGAGTTCAGCACCGAGCGCGCGTTGATGATCGGCGACTTCTACCTCAAGGACGTGTGGCGCTTCGCCGCCGTCGGCCAGGGCTTCGACGGCGGGCTCGCCGCCCTGCTCAAGAACTTCGGCGGCGAGGTCGCCGAAGACGAGGAGCCGGATCCCCGGAGCCACCAGCCCCAGGCGCAGCCGCAGCCGCAGCCGCAGCACCAGGCCCCGGCCGCCGCGCCCGGCTTCGCCCCGCCTCCGCAGGCCCCCGCTCCGGCGCCCGGGTTCGGCATGCCCGCGCACCAGGCCCCGCCCGCGCACCAGGCCCCGCCGGCGCCCCCCGCCCCGCACCCCTCCTTCGGCGCCCCGGTCCCCGCCCCAGGGCCGGTCCCGACCCCGCACCAGCCGGTGCACTCGGCCCCCACGATGGTCGGCCCCCTCGTGCCCGCGCCCCCGACGGCCCCGTACGGTCAGCCGCCGCACGCGCCGCAGCCGCCCGGGCCGCCCTCGTACGGCCAGGTCCCGACCCAGCACCCCTCGTACGGCGGCCAGGTGCCCCCGCCCGGCCCGGTCCCCGCACCGCTCGGTCACCCGGCCCCGTACAACCAGCCCGCCCCGTACGGTCAACAGCCCGGCTATCCGCAGCCGGCCCCGTACGGTCAGCAGCTTGGCCACCCCCAGCCGGCCGTCGCCGGTGCGGGCGCCCCGGGACTCACCGCCGCCCTCAGCCGGTACAAGGAAGCCCCCACCGGCGCCCGTTGGACCCCGCAGAACCACCAGCTGATGCGGGTCGACCTCGCCATGGGCGGAGGTCAGCCGGTCCTCGCCCGCCAGGGCAGCATGGTCCTCTACCAGGGCAAGGTCGACTTCAGTTACAAGGGAGCCGGCTTCGCCGGCCGCATCGTCGGCAACGCCACCGGCCAGGAGATGCAGCTCATGCGCTGCACCGGCCGCGGCCAGGTCTTCCTCGCCGAGAACGGGGCCCACCTGCACGCCATCGAGCTCCAAGGCGACGGCATCTGCGTCTCGGCCGAGAGCGTCCTCGCCTTCGACGAGTCCCTCCAACACGAGGTGCGCCGGATCGAGGGCCACGGCATCCCGGGCGGCGCCCTGTTCACCATGCTCTTCCAGGGCTCCGGCACCGTGATCGTCAAGACGCACGGCACCCCCGTCGTCCTGCCCGTCACCCCGACCACCTTCGCGGACAGCAACGCCATCGTGGCCTGGTCCGCCGCCTCCCAGGTGATCATTTCCAGCCAGGTCCGGTTGCGCCGCAATGCCTACCCCGGCCACAGCGGGGAGACCGTGAACCTCCAGTTCCGCGGCGCTCCCGGCAACTTTATCGTCGTCCAGCCGTACGAGGTCTGAGGGAGCCCCACATGAATGCCATGAACGCAATGAACCAGCAGCTCGCGGGCTACGCCCCGACCCCCGTCACGGCCCGCATGGAGAACCACGGCCCGGCCATGCTCAAGGTCGCCATGCAGAGCGGCCACGACCTCTTCGCGCGCACCGGCTCGATGGTCGCCTACGAAGGCTTCGTGCAGTACGAGCCCAACCCGCCCGCCGTGCGTCAGATGGCCTCACAGTGGCTCACCGGCGAAGGCGCTCCGCTGATGAAGTGCACCGGCGACGGGCTCCTCTACCTCGCCGACTACGGCGCGGACGTCGTCTGCGTCAATCTCGACAACGACGCCCTCTCCGTCAACGGAACCAACCTGTTGGCCTTCGACGCCCAGCTCCAGTGGGGCGTCGAGCGGGTCAAGGGCATGGCCAAGTTCGCGGGTCAGGGGCTGTTCAACGTACAGGTCTCCGGCACCGGCTGGGTCGCCATCACCTCCCGGGGCACACCGATCGTGGTCGACTGCGGCCGCGGCGAGGATGAGACGTACGTCGACCCGGACGCGCTGGTCGCCTGGTCCCCCAACCTCAAGGTCAAGGGCAAGCGCAGCTTCAAGGCCTCGTCGATGATCGGCCGGGGCAGCGGGGAGGCCTACCAGATGGCCTTCTCCGGGCAGGGCATCGTCGTCGTACAGCCGAGCGAGGACAGCACCGACCGGCTCCGGACCCGGGGCTGAGGGGGAGCGGACACATCATGCAGAGCGCACTTTTCGCCCACGCCGAGGCGCAGTCCCAGGACCGGTACACCGTCCAGAACCCACAGTTGCTGCGGGTCTCCCTGAGCGGCTCCGACGATGTCCTCGCCCGCAAGGGCGCGATGGTCGCCTACCAGGGGATCATCGACTTCGACGGCGAGTACCAGAGCACCACGCAGCGCACCGCCCGCGCCCGCACCGGCGAGGGCCTGGACCTCATGCGCTGCTCGGGACAGGGCACGGTCTACCTCGCCAACCTCGCGCAGTACGTCCACGTCGTGGACGTCGACCAGGACGGGCTCACCGTCGACAGCAGCTACGTGCTGGCCCTGGACTCCACCCTGCACACCGAGGCCGTCGCCGTGGACAGCCAGTACGGGATCTCCGGCTCGGGCAAGTACCAGCTGAACATCACCGGCCGCGGCAAGGTCGCCCTCATGACCTCGGGGCAGCCGCTGATGATGCGGGTCACCCCCGACAAGTACGTCAACGCCGACGCGGACGCCATCGTCGCCTGGTCCACCTCGCTGCGCGTGCAGATGCAGGCCCAGACGCACTCCACCGGCGTGTGGCGCCGGCGCGGCAACACGGGCGAGGGCTGGGAGCTCAGCTTCCTCGGCACCGGCTTCGCGTTGGTGCAGCCCAGCGAGCTGCTGCCGCCGCAGAACGCCCAGCTCGGGCAGGGCCTGGCCGCGCAGTACGGCATGGGCCAGCACGGCGCCCACGCGCAGAACCAGAACAACGCCTGGAACTGAGCCACCGCCGGCGCACGAGGGGGCGGTCCCACGGGACCGCCCCCCTGTACGTCAAGCACCTGTACGTCAAGCACCTGTACGTCAAGCACCTGTACGTCAAGCACCTGTACGTCAGGCCCTCAAAGGCGCGCCCGCGTGGCCTCCACCAGCCGGACCACCGAGGCGTCGGCGACCGCCGCCACCTCCTCGTACGGGAACCAGCGAAGGTCCAGCGACTCCTCGCTGATCTCCGCCACCGCGTCGGCCGGGGCCAGCGCCGCGTACTGCACGTCCAGGTGCCAGTTGCACGGCTCCGGGATCGGATGCCGGTCCAGGCGTACGGGGCCACCCGGCAGCAGGGTCAGCCCGGCCGGGATGCCCGACTCCTCGCGGGCCTCGCGCAGCGCCGCCTCCGCGAGGGTCGCGTCGCCCGGCTCGCAGTGGCCGCCCAACTGCAGCCACATGCCGAGCTTCTTGTGCAGGGTCAGCAGCACCCGGCCCCGCGCCGGGTCCACCACCAGCGCGCTGCCGGTGATGTGCCCGGCCCGGCAGGGCTTGTAGACCCCGTCCGGGTGGGCGGCGAGGTGCTCCAGATACAGCTCGCGCAGATCGGGCTGGTCCTCGTAGCCCTTGAGGACGAGGACCGCGTCGTCGTACAGGCTCACTTCTTCTCTTCGCCCCCGCCCTCGCCGTTGCCCTCGCCGTCGGTCTGGCCCCGGCCGTCGGACTCGCCCTGCTCGTGCTTGCGGGCCGCCTCGCCGAGCATCTTGTCGATCTCGGAGAAGTCCGGCTGCTCCCGGTGCACGAACCCGTCCGGGTCGTCCAGGTCGGAGGCCGTCGGCAGCATGTCGGGGTGCTCCCAGAGCCCGTCGCGGCCGTCCACCCCGCGGGCGTCGGTGAGCGATGCCCACAGCCGCGAGGCGTCGCGCAGCCGACGCGGGCGCAGCTCCAGCCCGATCAGCGTCGCGAAGGTCTGCTCCGCCGGGCCGCCCGAGGCACGGCGCCTGCGCATCGTCTCGCGCATGGCGTCCGCCGAGGTCAGCCGGGGCTTGGCCGCCTCGTGCACCACCGCGTCGACCCAGCCCTCGACCAGTGCGAGCGCCGTCTCCAGACGGGCCAGCGCGGCCTTCTGCTCCGGGGTGTCCTGCGGCTGGAACATGCCGCCCTGGAGCGCTTCCTGAAGCTGCTCCGGGTTCGACGGGTCGATCTGGCCGACCACGTCCTCCAGCTTCGAGGTGTCGACCTTGATGCCGCGCGCATAGCCCTCGACCGCGCCGAACAGGTGCGAGCGCAGCCACGGCACGTGCGCGAAGAGCCGGGCGTGCGCCGCCTCGCGCAGCGCCAGGTACAGCCGTACCTCCTCGGACGGGACGCCCAGGTCCTTGCCGAAGCCCTGGATGTTCAGCGGGAGCAGCGCGGCCTTGCCGGCCGGGCCCAGCGGCAGCCCGATGTCGGTCGAGCCGACGACCTCGCCCGCGAGCACGCCCACGGCCTGGCCGATCTGCTGGCCGAACATGGCCCCGCCCATGGAGCGCATCATGCCGAGCAGCGGCCCGGCCATCGCCTGCATCTCCTCGGGCAGCACACTGCCCATGGCGACGCCGACGCGCTCGGCGACCGGGTCGACGAGCTCCTTCCACACGGGCAAGGTGGCCTCGACCCACTCCGCCCGGCTCCACGCCACGGCGGTCGTGGCGCCCGACGGCAGCGACGTGACCCCGTCCAGCCAGTGGTCGGCGAGGCGCAATGCCTCTTGGACCGCCGACTTCTCGGCGATGCCGACGCTGGCGTCCTTGACGCCGTCCGCCGTGCCCTGGGCGACGGTCTGGCGGGCGATGTCCTTGGCCATGTCCCAGTTCACGGGACCGCCCTCGTAGCTCAGCATCTGGCCGAGCTGCTGGAAGGCCGCGCCCAAGTCGTTCGGGTTCATGGCCCCGAACATCGCGGCGAACGGATTGTCCGCGCCGCCCGGGGCCCCGGCGCCGCCCGGCAGCCCCGTGCCGAACCCGAACGGATTCGGGCCGCCCTGACCGCCCTCGCTGCCCTTCTTCTTGCCTTCGTCGCCGTTCTCCGGCTCCTCCGGCGGAAGGCCGAATCCGAATGGGGTGTCGCTCACGGGTTTCCTCGGCTCGTAGGGCCGCCGGCGGGTGCCGACGGGCAATGGTCCGACAACACCACCCAGCGTAGACACCCGGCCCGCTTCCGGGCTCGGTGCTCCGCCGGCTCCTGGGCTGCGGCAGGATGGACATCACCTGGTGGGTACGCGTCACGACGCGTCCCTACTGAAGACAACCGCTGGAGACGCCCGGTGAGTTCCCCAGATCCGCACGCTTTGGACAAAGACAGCTCGCACGAGCCCGACCCCGCGCCGCACGCCGAAGACCCCGTGGAGCCCGGCGAGAGCGGCGTTCGCCCGCCGCGAAACCCGGCCGTCCGAGGTCCCGTGATCGCGGTGACCGGCGCCGCGTCCGGGGTCGGCGCGGCGCTGGTGAGCCGCCTCGCCGCATCCGACGAGGTCAAGCAGGTCGTGGCCATCGACGAGCGGCGCGGCGACTGCGCGTCCGCGACCTGGCACGTCCTGGACGTACGGGACCCCGCGATCGCCGAGAAGCTGCGGGGCGCCGACGTGGTCGTCCACCTCGCGCTGGACCTGGACCTGGAAACGGACCCGGCGGCCCGCACCGCGTACAACGTGCGCGGCACCCAGACCGTGCTGACGGCCGCCGCTGCGGCCGGGGTGCACCGCGTCGTGCTCTGCACCTCCGCGATGGTCTACGGGGCGCTCCCCGACAACGACATCCCGCTGGCGGAGGACTCCGAGCTGCGGGCCACCGCCGAGGCCACCGGCGTCGGCGACCTGCTGGAGATCGAGCGACTCGGCCGCCGGGCCCCCCGCGCGCACCCCGGGCTCAACGTCACCGTGGTCCGCCCCGCCGTACTGGTCGGCGGCACCGACACCGCCCTGACCCGCTACTTCGAGTCGCCCCGGCTCCTCGTCGTCGCCGGATCCCGGCCCACCTGGCAGTTCTGCCACGTCGAGGACCTGGTCAGCGCCCTGGAGTACGCCGCCCTGGAAAAGGTCGAGGGGGAGCTGGCGGTCGGCTGCGAGGGCTGGCTGGAGCAGGAGGAAGTCGAGGAGCTGAGCGGCATCCGCCGCATGGAGCTGCCCTCCGCCGTCGCGCTGGGGGCCGCGGCCCGGCTGCACCGGATCGGCCTGACGCCCTCCCCGGCGGGCGACCTCGCGTACACGATGCACCCGTGGGTGGTCAGCGTCAGTGCGCTGCACGCCGCCGGCTGGCGGCCGCGCTGGACCAACGAGGAGGTGCTGGCCGAGCTGCTCCAGGAGGTCGCGGGTCGCCACACCGTCGCCGGCCGCCGCCTGGGTCGCAAGGACGCCGCCACGGCCGCGGGCGCGGCGGGCGCGACGGTCGCCCTGCTGGGCGCCGCCGCCGCGGTGCGCCGGGCCCGCAAGCGCCGAGGGATCTGAGGGGGGCCGGCCCCCGCCACGGGCGGTGTCGGCCGGCCCGGGTCGGCCGACACCGGCGGTCTCCTGTAGGAGGCTCCCAAGGGGGCCGCGCCGCGCCGGGTGAATCAGCTATTTCGCCGGGGCCCCGGCTAGGGCACGATGGGGACATGGCGCATTTCGACCACCCCGGCGAGCAGGCCGCCCAAGATCCGATCCGGCTGCTCCAGATCCGTGAGACCCCGCTCTCGATCGACGAGGTCTTCCAGGCGGTCGGTGACGACGCGACGGGCGGCACGACGCTGTTCGTCGGCACGGTGCGCAACCACGACAGCGGCGCCGACGTCGACTCCCTCGGCTACTCCTGCCACCCCACGGCCGAGGCCGAGATGCGCCGGATCGCCGAGCGCGTCGTGGCGAAGTACCCGGTCCGCGCCCTCGCCGCCGTACACCGCGTCGGCGACCTGGCGGTGGGCGACCTCGCGGTGGTGGTGGCCGTCTCCTGCCCCCACCGGGGCGAGGCGTTCGAGGCGTGCCGGATGCTGATCGACGACCTCAAGCACGAGGTCCCGATCTGGAAGCACCAGACGTTCACCGACGGCACCGAGGAGTGGGTCGGGGCCTGCTAGGGGTGTCTGACGGAGCCCGCTGAACCCCCGGCCCCCGTACGGCCCCCGTAAGGGGGTAACCTCACACCCGTTCGGCCGCGCAACACGCCCTCGATTTGCGTAACTCCTTTCCGGGCACGAGCGTTGAAGCCACCAACGACACGTACTTTCGGGGCAGGGAGGCACGTCCATGGCGTCACTGGCGTGGTTGCTGATTCCGCTGTTCGCCGCCATAGGAGCCGCGATATGGGGGAGCTGGGCGGCGCGCGACCGTACGTCCGGCGACATATCCGAGCTCTCCGGCTACGCACGTTTCCGCGAGGCCATGGACCACGCCGAGCCCACCCGCCTCAAAACGCAGGAAAAGGCGCACTCCGGTTCCGACGCCGTCTGACGCGTCCCGAGAGGCCCGCCCGAGAACCCGGCCGTCCGGCACCTTCGGCCTGAGAATCCCCTGAGAGTTCGGCGGACGAACCCCGTACGGACCGGCCCCACGGGTCGCCCGCCAGAGGCGTCCCGTACTGTCGATCCATGCCACGCCGCACTGCGACGATGCTCGCTTCCACCCTCATGCTGTTCGCACTGCTCTGCGCAGGGGTGTTCCTCAAGGTCCCGTACTCCGAGATGAGCCCCGGCCCCACCGTGAACACGCTCGGCGAATCGCGCGGCGAGCCCGTCCTGAACATCTCGGGGCACAAGACCTACCCCACCACCGGGCACCTCAACATGACGACGGTCCGCGTCACCGGGGCGGACTACGACATGAACCTGCTGGAAGCGGTGTACGGCTGGCTGGCCGGGGACAACATCGTGGTGCCGCACGAGAACCTCTATCCGGGCGGCAAGACGGACAAGGAATCGACGCAGGAGAACGCCGAGGAGTTCAGCCAGTCGCAGGAGAGCGCCAAGGTGGCCGCCCTCAAGCAACTGGGCATCGAGGTTCCCGTCCGCGTCGTCGTCTCCACCGTCGTCAAGGGCAGCCCCTCCGAGGGCAAGCTGCACGCCGGTGACGTGATCAAGTCGGTGGACGGGACGCCGGTGGCGGAGCCGGGCGACGTGGCCAAGCTCGTCACCAAGCACAAGGCCGGGGAACCGGTCGAGTTCGTCATCGTGCCCGCCGCCGAGGCGGCCGAGGCCGAGAAGGCGGGCCGCGAGCCGAACACCACTGCCAAGGTGACGATCGTGTCCGGGAAGGCGGAGGGCGACGGTCACGCCATCGTCGGCATCCGGGCCGGGGTCGACCACACCTTCCCGTTCCCCATCGACATCAAGCTCGCCGACGTCGGCGGCCCGAGCGCCGGCCTGATGTTCGCGCTCGGCATCGTCGACAAGCTCACCCCCCAGGACCTGACCGGCGGGAAGTTCATCGCGGGCACCGGCACCATCGACGACACGGGCAAGGTCGGTCCGATCGGCGGCATCCAGATGAAGACCATCGGGGCCCGCAACGCCGGCGCACGGTTCTTCCTCACGCCCGCCGAGAACTGCGCCTCCGCCGCCGCGCACGTCCCCGACGGCTTGACCCTGGTCAAGGTCTCCACGATCGGCGACGCCGAGCAGGCGCTGGAGAAGATCGGCAAGGGGGACACGGCCGGCCTGCCGCGCTGCACGACGTCCTGACCGACCCGCCCCCCTGCCGGGAGCGGCTACACGAAGGTCGCGGCCAGCGCCTCCGCCAGCCCGGGCACCAGCTCGCTGCCGGTGAGGACCTCGGTCGAGGAGTCCTTCTCCCGCAGTCGGACCGCCGACTCGCGTGCCCCGTCGCGCAGCACGGCCACGGTGAGGCGGACCTCCTGCCGCTCGGGGTGCGAGGCGACCCACTTCGCCAACTGCTTGTCGTTCAGCCCCTCCGGTACGGACGCCTCCGCGGACGGCGGCAGCATCAGCCGCTCCACGGTCAGCGCGCAGCCCACGACCGAGTCGGGCCAGGCGATGGTGCCCAGGAACTTGTCGAGCGGGGTGTTGGCGGGCACCTCCTCCTGCTCGATCGGGGTGAGGGAGGACTTGCCGGTGTCGTCCTGGTCGAGACCGAGCTGGCCGGCCAGCCGGGGCTCCTGCCGGCGCAGACGGGCGGTGTCGACGAGGGCGAAGAGCCGGGCCGGCCGGTCCCAGCCGAGGCCGGCCGCGTACTCGTCGATTTCGAGGCAGGCGCGGGTCAGCGGACTGGCCGCCATGGGAGTGCCGGAAGGCGAAAGGTTGGACATGGACAACATCCTGCCTCCTTTCCACCGGATAGCGGGAACTGACCAAAGCCTCAGTAAGTTGCATGAGTGGGCCCTACGATCAGGGCCCCGTTGACGACCAGCTCCAGCGACTTTCAGAGGTGCGCACCTTGGCTTTCCAGATGCCGGACCGCGGCGCAGGCCCCTCCGGGCCACGGATGAGAGTCGGCCGCCCCTCCCGGCGCGCCCGCACTCTTCTGACGACTCTGGGCGTTCTGGCCGTGCTGGCCATGGCGTTCATCATGTTCGCGGGCTTCTGGACGGACTGGCTCTGGTTCCGCTCCGTCGCTTTCTCCAGTGTGTTCACCACCACCCTGTGGACCAAGATCGGTCTCTTCGCGGTCTTCGGGCTGCTGATGGCGGGCGCCGTCGGGCTCAACATCTGGCTGGCGCACCGGCTGCGGCCCCCGCTCAGCGCGATGTCGATGGAACAGCAGAGCCTCGACCGCTACCGGATGAGCGTCGCGCCGTACAAGAAGTGGCTGCTCCTGGCCATCGCCGCGATTGTCGGGCTGATCGCCGGAGCCTCGGCCGCCGGCCAGTGGAAGACCTGGCTGATGTACGTGAACGGGGTGCCGTTCGGGAAGAAGGACCCGCAGTTCGGTCTGGACGTGTCCTTTTACACCTTCGATCTGCCCTGGTACCGCTTCCTGCTCGGCTTCGGCTTCGCGGCGGTCGTCCTGTCGGTGATCGCCGCCGTCGTCGTGCACTACCTGTACGGCGGGCTGCGCGTGACCAGCCCCGGCGCCCGGGCCACCGCCGCCGCCACCGGGCACCTGTCGGTGCTGCTCGGCCTGTTCGTGACCTTCAAGGCGATCGCCTACTGGCTCGACCGGTACGGCCTGGCGGTGAAGTCCAGTGACTTCAAGGCAGCCGACAACTGGACCGGCCTGCGGTACGTCGACGCCAACGCCTACCTCCCGGCGAAGACGATCCTGGTCGCCATCGCCGCGATCTGCGCGCTGCTGTTCTTCGCCACGCTGTGGCGCCGGACCTGGCAGCTGCCGGTCATCGGCTTCGGCCTGATGGTGCTCTCGGCGATCCTCATCGGCGGGCTGTACCCGGCGATCGTGCAGAAGTTCCAGGTCCAGCCGAACGAGCAGGCCAAGGAGGCGCCGTACGTCGAGAAGAACATCGACGCGACGCGGAACGCCTACGGCATCGCCAACGCCGAGGTGAAGGACTACCCGGGGGTCGGCTCCAACACGGACCAGGCCAAGCTCCGGGCCAACGCCGACACCACCGCGAGCATCCGGCTGCTCGACCCGAACATCGTCTCGCCGGCCTTCCAGCAGCTCCAGCAGGTCAAGGGCTACTACGGCTTCCCGGCGACGCTCGCTGTCGACCGCTACAAGGGCCAGGACACCGTCATCGGCCTGCGCGAACTGAACCTCGCGGGAATCCCCAAGAACAACTGGATCAACGACCACTTCCGCTACACGCACGGCTACGGCGTGGTCGCCGCCAAGGGCACCGAGGTCACGAAGAACGGCGACCCGGTCTTCATCCAGTCCGACCTCCCCTCCAAGGGCGAGTTCGGCACGGGCAACGCGTTCAAGCAGCAGATCTACTACGGCGAGCAGACCAAGCAGTACTCGATCGTCGGCGGTCCCCAGAAGGAGCTCGACTACTCCGACGACAAGGGCGAGAAGGAGACGAGCTACACCGGCAAGAGCGGTGTCAGCCTCGACAACCCGATCAACCGGGCGGCCTACGCCCTCGCGTTCAGCGAGCCGCAGATCCTGTACTCCGGCGCCATCGGCGACGGTTCACGCATCCTCTACAACCGCACGCCCAAGGAGCGCGTCGAGGCCGTCGCCCCGTGGCTGACCATCGACGGCGCGGCCTACCCGGCCGTGGTGGACGGCCGCATCCAGTGGATCGTGGACGCCTACACGACGACGAACGGCTACCCGTACGCCTCGCGCACCACGCTCGGCGACTCCACGGCGGACTCGCTCACCAACAGCCAGCGCGCGGTGGTGGCGCAGGAGAACCGGGTCAACTACATCCGCAACTCGGTCAAGGCCACCGTCGACGCCTACGACGGAACGATCAAGCTGTACCAGTGGGACACCCAGGACCCGGTCCTCAAGACCTGGATGAAGGCGTTCCCCGGCACCGTCAAGGCGAAGAGCGAGATCCCCAAGGCGCTCATCGACCACATGCGCTACCCGCAGGACCTCTACAAGGTGCAGCGCGAGCTGCTGACCCGCTACCACGTCACCGACGCCCAGACGTTCCTGAGCGGTTCGGAGGTCTGGGCCGTCCCCGACGACCCGACCACGAAGACCGGCAGCGCGGTGCCGCCGTACTACCTGTCGATGAAGATGCCCGGCCAGAAGGAGCAGGCGTTCTCGCTGACGACGACCTTCACCCCCAACGGCCGTGACAACCTGAGCGCCTTCATGGCGGTCAACGCCGATCCGGGCACCCCGGACTACGGCAAGATCCGCATCCTGAAACTGCCGACCAGTACCCCTGTCGACGGACCCAAGCAGGTGCAGAGCAAGTTCAACTCCAAGCCGGAGATCGCCCAGGAGATCAACATCCTGAGCCGGGGCGATTCCCAGGTGGAGTACGGCAACCTGCTGACGGTGCCGCTCGACGACGGCGTGCTGAACGTCGAGCCGGTGTACGTCAAGGGCGGCGGGCTCAAGTACCCGACGCTGCGCAAGGTGCTGGTGACGTACGGCGGCCAGACGGCCTTCGAGGACACGTTGGAGAAGGCGCTGAACGTGGTGTTCGGAGCGCAGGCGCCGACCGCGCCGACGACGCCGACCACCCCGACCACGCCCACCACCCCGCCGGGCGCCGGAACCACCACGCCGGGCACGCAGGACCCGACGGTCCAGGCGGCCCTGTCCGATGCGCAGAAGGCGGTCGAGGCGGCGGAGAAGGCACGCCAATCCGGCGACTGGGCGGCCTACGGTAAGGCGCAGGACGACATCAAGGCGGCGCTCCAGCGGGCGGTCGACGCCGAGGCGAAGCTGACGGCCCCGAAGTCGGGCAGTTGACGATCACCGGGTAAGGGACCGGCCCCGCGTCGTGATACTGTGGTTTCACCGACGCGGGGTGGAGCAGCTCGGTAGCTCGCTGGGCTCATAACCCAGAGGTCGCAGGTTCAAATCCTGTCCCCGCTACTGAAAACGAAGGCCCGGATCCATGGGATCCGGGCCTTCGTCATGTCCGGGGTGACCGTTCGGGGGGACACGGCCGGTCACGAGGTCACTGGGGCGGGTGAGTTGGGGTGGGAGCGTGTTTGACTTGTCTCTCTGTGGGCATGTCGACAAAACGCTGTAGTGACCTCACTGACTGCGACATACCAGGTGTACGCGGGTAGCAGGTGATGCGACGATGGGATTTATGGGGGACAGGTCAACTCTGCTGGAGACAGGGCGGTTTGTGAGGTCCGGGGTCGAGTCGGGCAGGGAAGCCGAGAAGGGGGCTCAGACCGTTAACGCGCAGACCGCATTGACCGATGCGGATTTCGCGGACGAAGCGTTCGTCGAAACCGACGTGGCCAGTGACGCGGAGCTGGAGGCCCGGCACCGCGTGGCCGCCGACAAGGGGGACCCGGGCGCCATGAGCGTGCTCGGGGCGTTGCTGCTGCGCCGGGGCGACCTGGCCGGGGCCGAACCGTACCTGCGGGGAGCCACCGCCGAGGGGGACCGCGCCGCCGCCAACAACCTTGGGGTACTGCTGCACCAGCGCGGCTACCCGGACGAGGCCGCCGGCTGGTGGCGGGTCGCTGCCGTCGCGGGCTCCGCGCCGGCCGCCCACGCCCTGGGCCGGCACTACCGCGAGCGGGGCGACGAGCCCGCCGCCGAATACTGGATGCGCCAGGCGGCGGAATCCGGTCACGCCCTCGGCGCCTACGGGCTGGCCGACCTGCTGGAACACCGCGGGGACAAGGGCGTCGAGCGGTGGTTCCGCGCGGCGGCGGAGCAGGGGCACCGGGAAGCCGCGTACCGCCTCGCCCGCCACCTGAGGAAGGGCGACCCCGTCGAGGCCGAACAGTGGTACCGGCAGGCCGCCGCGCGCGGACACCGCCGGGCCGCGCTGCACCTGGGCGCGCTGCTGGAGGCCCGCGGCGAACTCAAGGAGGCGGGGCGTTGGTACCTGACCTCGGCGAAGCAGGGGGAGGCGCGGGCCGCGTGCGCCCTCGGCTTCCTGCTGCGCGACGCCGGGGACGAGGAGAGCGCGGCCGCGTGGTGGCGCCGGGCCGCCGAGGACGGCGACGGCAACGCGGCCAACGCCCTGGGCGCGCTGCACGCGGCCCGCGGCGAGACCCAGACGGCCGAGAAGTGGTACCGGGTCGCGATGGACGCGGGCGACCACAACGGCGCGTACAACCTCGCCCTGCTGTGTGCCGCGCAGGAGCGGACGGCGCAGGCCGAGCAGTGGTACAGGCGGGCGGCCTACGCGGGCCACCGCGAGGCGGCCAACGCCCTGGCGATCCTGCTGCTCCAGGGCGGGGACGCGGAGGGCGCCGAGCCGTGGTTCTCGAAGGCGGCCGAGGCGGGCAGCGTGGACGCCGCCTTCAACCTCGGCATCCTGTTCGCCAGCCGGGACGAGGACCGGACGGCGCTGAAGTGGTACGAGCGGGCCGCGTCGGCCGGGCACACCGACGCCGCACTCCAGGTCGGCATCGCCCTGGTGCGGGACGGCGAGGAGCGCGCGGCGGAGCGGCACCTGCGCTGCGCGGCGGGCGGCGGCAGCGCGGAGGCGGCGTTCCGGCTGGCCGCGCTGCTGGAGTCGCTGGCCCCGCCGCCGGAGCCGGCGGCGCTGGGCGAGCCGGTGGGCGGGGTCCCGCGCACCGAGAGCGAGGAGTGGTACGAGCGTGCCGCCGAGCAGGGCCACCGGCGGGCCCAGGTCCGGGTCGGGATGCTGGCGGCGGCGCGGGGTGACCTCGCGGCGGCCGCGCGGTGGTACCGGGAGGCGGCCGAGGCGGGCTCGCGGAACGGGGCGTTCAACCTGGGGCTGCTGCTGGCCCGGGAGGGAAACGAGCCGGAGGCGGCGCTGTGGTGGACGCGGGCGGCGGTGGCCGGCCACGGCCGGGCGGCGCTGCGCCTGGGGTTGCTGGCGGCGCGGCAGGGGGACCTGAACGAGGGGCAGAAGTGGTGCGTGCGGGCCATGGAGCTGGGGCCGGCCGAGGTCTCGGAGCGGGCGGCGCGGCTGCGGGACGCGTTGGCGGAGGAGCTCTCGGCGTAGCCCCTGGCGGGGTTCGTGTGGAGCCGTCCGCGGCGCCGTCGCGCGAGCGGCCCCGGCTGCGCCGGGCTTTCGGGGCTCCGCCCCGGACCCCGCGCCTCAAGCGCCGGCGGGGCTGATCGCCTCGAACTCCCCCAGACTCCGTCCAGGGGACCCCACGGGGCTGGATTGGGGCCCATCGTTAAGCGATTTGCATCTGCCGGGCAGGGTCGCGTAAAGTCAGGTTTACCGACGCGGGGTGGAGCAGCTCGGTAGCTCGCTGGGCTCATAACCCAGAGGTCGCAGGTTCAAATCCTGTCCCCGCTACTCAGTAGCCCGAAGGCCCGGATCCCCTGGATCCGGGCCTTCGGCGTTTGCCTCCGAAAACATCGGAAAAGGGCAGGCCCCCTAGCCTGCCCTCGAACGCATCCGCATCCGCATCCGCATCCGCATCCGTATCAGTCGGCTACGCGCCCGCGCAGTTCGGGCACACCCCGCGGTACGTCACCTCGACCGTCGAGACCACGAAGCCGAAGCGTTCGGCGTCCGGCAGGTCGGCCAGCGGGTCGCCCGCCGGGTGGACGTCGCGGATCGCGCCGCACTGGGCGCAGACCAGGTGTTGGTGCGCGCGGTGGGCGTTGGGGTCGTACCGCTTGGCGCGCCGGTCCGTGGACACCTCCAGCACCTCGCCGAGGCTGACCAGCTCGCCCAGGGTGTTGTACACCGTCGCGCGGGAGATCTCCGGCAGCTTGGCCACCGCGCGCGCGTGCACCTCGTCGGCCGTCAGGTGAACGTGGTCACCGTCGAGCACCTCGGCCACGACGCGCCGCTGTGCGGTCATGCGCCATCCGCGTCCGCGAAGTCGTTCCAGCAGGTCACTCATGCACCCCAGCCTAACAGTGTGACTGATTCGGTGTAACTCCCGAACCAGTGCGGAATTGGATTGCTGCTTGACTTAGACAATGTCCATTGTAGGATCGATTTCGAAGACGCTGAGGACAGGACACGCAGTAATGACGCAGGAGGCGCACGTGACGCAGGGACCGCTCACCACGGAGGCCGGGGCCCCGATCGCCGACAACCAGAACAGCGAGACCGCCGGAGTCGGCGGCCCCGTCCTGGTCCAGGACCAGCTCCTGCTGGAGAAGCTCGCCCACTTCAACCGCGAGCGCATCCCGGAGCGTGTGGTGCACGCCCGCGGCGCCGGTGCGTACGGCACCTTCACGCTCACGCGCGACGTCTCGCAGTGGACCCGTGCGAAGTTCCTGTCCGAGGTCGGCAAGCAGACCGAGACCTTCCTGCGCTTCTCCACCGTCGCGGACAGCCTCGGCGGCGCCGACGCCCGCCGTGACCCGCGCGGCTGGGCGCTGAAGTTCTACACCGAAGAGGGCAACTACGACCTCGTCGGCAACAACACCCCGGTCTTCTTCATCCGCGACGCGATCAAGTTCCCGGACTTCATCCACACGCAGAAGCGCGACCCGTACACCGGCTCGCAGGAAGCCGACAACGTCTGGGACTTCTGGAGCCTGAGCCCCGAGTCGACCCACCAGGTCACCTGGCTCTTCGGCGACCGCGGCATCCCGGCGTCCTACCGGCACATGGACGGGTTCGGCTCGCACACGTTCCAGTGGAACAACGAGGCCGGCGAGGTCTTCTGGGTCAAGTACCACTTCAAGACCGACCAGGGGATCAAGAACCTCACCCAGGCCGAGGCCAACCGGCTCGCCGGCGAGGACCCCGACTCGCACCAGCGCGACCTGCGCGAGTCGATCGAGCGCGGCGACTTCCCGAGCTGGAGCGTGCAGGTCCAGATCATGCCGGCGGCCGAGGCGGCCGAGTACCGCTTCAACCCGTTCGACCTCACCAAGGTGTGGCCGCACGCGGACTACCCGCCGATCGAGATCGGCAAGCTGGAGCTCAACCGCAACCCGGAGAACATCTTCGCCGAGGTCGAGCAGAGCATCTTCAGCCCGGCCCACTTCGTCCCCGGCATCGGTCCGTCCCCGGACAAGATGCTCCAGGGTCGGCTCTTCGCGTACGGCGACGCCCACCGCTACCGCGTCGGCATCAACGCCGACCACCTGCCGGTGAACCGCCCGCACGCCACCGAGGCGCGCACCCACTCCCGCGACGGCGCGCTGTACGACGGCCGCCACAAGGGCGCGAAGAACTACGAGCCGAACAGCTTCGGCGGCCCGTTCCAGACGGACCGTCCGCTGTGGCAGCCCGTCCCGCTGACCGGTGGCACCGGCAACCACGCCACTCCGGTGCACCGCGAGGACAACGACTTCGTCCAGGCGGGCAACCTCTACCGGCTGATGTCGGAGGACGAGAAGGGCCGTCTGATCGAGAACCTTTCCGGCTTCATCGCCAAGGTCTCCCGTGACGACATCGTCGACCGCGCGATCAACAACTTCCGCCAGGCGGACGGTGACTTCGGCAAGCGGCTGGACGCCGCGGTCCAGGCCCTCCGCGGCTGATACGGACGCTTGTCGTGGCGGGACGACGGGCCGGCACTCCTCCTCGGAGCGCCGGCCCGTCGGCGTTCGCGTCGAAGCCGCGCCGCTACGCCGGTACGGTGGCGGCGCGCCGCGCCGGCACCCAGCAACGGATGACGTCACGCACCGAGACGATGCCCACCGGGCCGCCGTCCTCCAGCACGATCAAATGGCGGAAGCCACCGTGCGCCATGGCCTCGGCGGCCTCCTGGACCGTGGCGTCCGGCGTGCAGAAGACGACGTTGTTGGTGGTGTGCGCGCCCACCGACTCCCGGTCGGGGTCGTGGCCGGCGCCGAGGGAGTTGAGGATGTCGCGCTCGGTCAGAATGCCGATGCCGCTGTGGTCGGGATCGAGGACGACGGCCGCGCCGACGCGCCGGCCGGACATCAGGCAGGCCGCCTGCCGGAGGGTGTGCGCGGGTCCGAGGGTGAGGATCACGGTGCTCATGGCGTCACGGACGAGCATGAAGAGAGCCACCTCCTGGGTGAGACCCCGCCCTGGTGGGTGCGCCGGGTGAGGGCCCCCTCAAGAGAAGGGCTTCACAAGCGCACAAGCGGGGGAGTCTCAGATTCCCACGCATACGCAGGGTCATCAAGGGGGCGGGCTCGGCGACACCCGCCCGGCCGAGCGCGCCGACGGCGCGTCAGGGGGCACCGGGTGCTCAGGGGCGCGGCCGCAGGCGCGCCAGCATCTCCTCGTGCAACAGGCCGTTCGAGGCGGCCGCGTTGCCGCCGTGCACCCCGTCGACGCCGTCCAGGCTGGTGAAACGGCCGCCCGCCTCCTCGACGACGACCGCGATGGCGGCCATGTCCCACAGGTTCAGCTCCGGCTCGGCGCACAGGTCCAGCGAACCCTCGGCGACCATCATGTAGGGCCAGAAGTCGCCGTAGCCCCGGGTGCGCCAGCACGCGCGGGTCAGGTCCAGGAAGCCGGGCAGTCGGCCCTGTTCCTCCCAGCCCGACAGCGAGGAGTAGGCGAACGAGGCGTCGCCCAGGGTCGCGACCTTCGAGACGCCGATCGCCGCGGTCGCGCCGAGCGAGCCCCCCGCCCAGGCGCCGCTGCCCTTCGCCGCCCACCAGCGCCGGCCCAGCGCCGGCGCGGAGACCACCCCGACCACCGGGCGGAACACCTCGTCCGTGCCCTCGGCCATCAGCGAGATCAGCGTCGCCCACACCGGGACGCCCCGGACGTAGTTCTTCGTGCCGTCGATCGGGTCCACGACCCAGCGGCGCGGGCCGTCGCCCTTGAGCCCGTACTCCTCGCCCAGGATGGCGTCGTCGGGCCGCGCGGCCAGGATACCGGCCCGGATGATCTCCTCCGCGGCCTTGTCGGCCTCGCTCACCGGGGTCATGTCCGGCTTCGTCTCCACCTGGAGGTCGAGGGCGCGGAAGCGCTGCGTGGTGGCCGCGTCCGCCGCGTCGGCGAGTTCGAGGGCGAGGCGGAGGTCATCGTCATACTCGGGCATGCCCGAACAGTATCGAGACCGCGGCCGAGCGGCGAACGCCGTCCACGGTACGGCCGACAGGCGCCCTTGACAGGACCTGGTGCCCCGTCAACTCTGGCGGAAGGCGAACGGGGGAGGGGAGCCTGGGAGGGGAGCCGGGGAGGCGACGATGGCGGCGGCGCGGGAGTCCTTGCTGGAAGCGGCGGGAGCGGCGCTGGCGGCGCGCGCCTGGCCCGCCGTGCGGATGGTCGAGGTGGCCGCGGCCGCCGGGGTGTCCCGGCAGACCCTCTACAACGAGTTCGGCGGGAAGGCGGGGCTCGGGCGCGCCCTGGTCCGCCGGGAGGCCGACTGGTACCTGAGGGGCGTGGACCGTGCCCTGGAGACGTCCGCGGACAGCGCCGAGCGGCTGACGGGGATCGCCGAGTGGACCGTACGGGCCGCCCGCGCGCGTCCCCTCGTACGGGCCCTGCTGACGGGCTCGTGGAACGGGAACCTGCCCGCCCCGCCCGGGCGGGCGGTCCGACCGGGCGTCCCGGCGCTCGGGCCCGGGGAGCTGGTACGCGCCGTCCGCGACCGGGCGGCCGCCGCGCTCCCGGCGGAGCCGGCGCAGCGGTGCGAGCTGGTCGTGCGACTCGCGCTGTCCTACGTGATCGCCCCGGGCGCCCCGGGCGAGGAGCCGGCGGCGGCCGGGCTGCTCGGACTGGTCAGTGCGCGGAACCGGAGAGCTGGAGCCCGATGACGCCGAGGATGACCAGCGAGATCGAGACGAGTTTCAAGGTCGAGACGAGGTCGCCGAGGAAGACCATGCCGTAGATGGCGGTGCCGGCCGCCCCGATGCCCGTCCACACGGCGTACGCGGGGCCCACGTCGAGCTTCTTCAGCGCCAGGGTCAGCAGGCCGAAGCTGCCGAGCGCGAAGGACGCGAAGGCGATCGTGGGCCACAGCCGGGTGAACCCGTGGGAGAGCTTGAGGCACACCGCGAATCCGGTCTCCAGGATCCCGGCGACCACGACCAGCAGCCACGCCATGGCGTATGCCCCTCCCGAGTGCCGAGTGCCGAGTGCCGAGTGCCGAGTGCCGAGTGCCGAGTGCCGAGTGCCGAGTGCCGAGTGCCGAGTGCGTCCCGCGTCACGTGACGTGGCGTCGCGTCACTTGGTGCGATTATGCATTTATCCCGACGCGATCTTCGGCAAACACGAGCGGTCCGCCCGGACGATGGGCCGCCCGCGCCGATCAGTCGCCCTCGCGGCGCTCCCGCGTCTCCAGCAGCCGCCGCAGCGAGTACAGCCGCGCCGGGTCCGCGTGACCGTCCGCCACCCACTGGTCGAGCGCGCAGTCGGGTTCGTCGTGGCTGCACGCGCGCGGGCACTCCTCCGTGCCCCCCACCAGGTCGGGGAAGGCCAGGATCACCCGGGACGGGTCGACGTGGTGCAGGCCGAACGAGCGCACGCCCGGGGTGTCGATGACCCAGCCGTCACCGCCGGGCAGCGGCAGTGCGAGGGCCGAGGTGGTGGTGTGCCGGCCACGGCCCGTGACCGCGTTGACATGGCCGGTCGCACGCTGGCGGCCCTCGGCGACCAGCGAGTTGACCAGGGTGGTCTTGCCGACCCCGGAGTGGCCGACGAAGGCGGTGATCCGGCCGTTCAGCCGCTCACGCACCCGGTCGGCCGCGTCGCCGGTCGCCAACTCCTCGCGGTTGGTGACGACGTAGTTCACGCCGAGCGTCGAGTAGATCTCCAGGATCTTGTCCGCGGAAGTCAGGTCCGACTTGGTGAGGACCAGCAGCGGCTCCAGCCCGGCGTCGTACGCGGCCACCAGGCACCGGTCGATCATCCGGGGCCGCGGCTCCGGGTCGGCCAGCGCCGTCACGATGGCCAACTGGTCGGCGTTGGCGACGACCACCCGCTCGTACGGGTCGTCGTCGTCTGCGGTCCGCCGCAGGACGGACTTGCGTTCCTCGATCCGCACGATCCGGGCGAGGGTGTCCTTCTTGCCGGTCAGGTCACCGACGATCCAGACCCGGTCTCCGACCACCGCCGCCTTGCGGCCCAGCTCCCGGGCCTTCATCGCGTGCACCGCGCGGTCCCCGACCAGGCAGGTGAGCCGGCCCCGGTCGACGGTCAGGACGAAGCCCTCGGCCGCGTCCTCGTGCTTGGGGCGGATGTTCGTACGCGGCCGGTTGCCCTTGGGGTTGGGGCGCGAGCGGATGTCGTCCTCGTCGGTGTTCTTGCCGTACCTGCGCATGCCGACCCCTACGCTCCCGCGGCCTGTGCCGCTTGGCCGAGCATCCCGGCCCACATCGCCGGGAAGTCCGGCAGGGTCTTCGCGGTCGTCGCCACGTTCTCGATCAGGACTCCCTCCACCGCGAGACCGATCACCGCGCCGGCGGTCGCCATCCGGTGGTCGTCGTACGTGTGGAACACACCGCCGTGCAGCGGGCGCGGGCGGATGCGCAGTCCGTCCTCGGTCTCCGTGACATCGCCGCCGAGGCCGTTGATCTCCGCGGTGAGGGCCGCCAGCCGGTCCGTCTCGTGCAGCCGCAGATGGCGTACGCCCCGCAGCACGGACTCGGAGTCCGCCAGCGCCGCGACCGCCGCGATGCCCGGCGTCAGCTCGCCGACCTCGCCCAGGTCCACGTCGATGCCGTGGATCTTGCCGCTGCCGGTGAAGACCAGGCCCGTGTCGGTCAGCTCGCAGGAGCCGCCCATCTCGGTGAAGATCCGTCGCAGCGCGTCACCGGGCTGCGTGGTGCGGCGCGGCCAGTCGGGGACGGTCACGGTGCCGCCCGTGATCAGGGCCGCCGCCATGAAGGGCTGCGCGTTCGAGAGGTCCGGCTCGACGACCAGGTCGCGGCCCAGCAGCGCGCCGGGGGTGACCCGCCACACGTTCTTCTCGCCGCCCGCCTCGGGGGTGTCGACCTGGGCGCCCGCCGCGCGCAGCATCTCCACCGTCATCCGGATGTGCGGCATGGAGGGCAGGGTGTCACCGATGTGGCGGACCTCGACGCCCTGGTTGAAGCGCGGCGCGGAGAGCAGCAGCGCCGAGACGAACTGCGAGGAGTTGGAGGCGTCGATCTCGACCGTGCCGCCCTCCAGCGCCCCGCCGCCCTGCACCGTCAGGGGCAGTGCGCCCCGGCCGTCGTCGTCGATGCGGGCACCGAGGACGCGCAGGGCGTTGATGACCTCGCCCAGCGGGCGCTCGTAGGAGCGCGGGTCGCCGTCGAAGCGGATGTCGCCGGAGGCGAGGGTCGCGACGGGCGGCAGGAAGCGCATGACCGTGCCCGCGTTGCCGACGTCGACGGTGGCCGGGCCGTGCAGGGCCGCCGGGATGACCCGCCACGCCTCTCCGCCCGCGCCCTCGCCGCCGGCGGAGCTGGAGGAGACGGTCTCCTCGATGCCGACGCCCATCGCGCGCAGGGCGTCCGACATGAGCTGCGAATCGCGCGAGCGCAGTGGGCGGCGTACCCAGCCCGGCTCGGAGGCCAGCGCGGCGAGTACGAGGGCCCGGTTGGTGACCGACTTGGAGCCCGGCACGGTGACGGTGGCGTGGACGGCGCCGTCCGCGAGGGGGGCGGGCCAGAGGGCGTGGGGCGCGGGGGTCTCGGTCATGGCCTCCACTTTAGTGGCTTCGCCCAAGCCCGGATCGTGGCCGGGGCCCGTTCGGGGCCCCGCCGCGGGCACTTCACCGGCGCCGTCTCAGAGGCCGAGAAGCCAGCGCACCCCGCCGATCAGCGCGCACAGCGCCACGGCGTGGAAGAACAGCAGCCAGGCCACCGGATGGACGTGGGTGAGCCGGCCCAGCTGGTCGGCGTCGGAGTCCGGGGCGCCGCCGTGCCGGCGCTTGGCCTGGAGCTCGAACACCGGCCGGACCCCGCCCAGCAGCAGGAACCACACCACCCCGTACGCGAACACCGCCTGCACCTCGGCGGGGGTCAGCCAGGACACCAGGACGAAGACGCCGCCGGTCAGCACCACCGTCAGCAGCCCGTACGCGTTGCGGATCATCACCAGCATCGCGAGGAGCAGGGCGGTCGCCGCCCACAGCAGCAGCGTGATCCGGTGCGCCGAGAGCAGGGCGGCTCCGCCGAGCCCGAGCAGCGAGGGCGCCGTGTAACCGGCGGCGGCGGTCAGCACCATTCCGAGCCCGCTGGGCTTGCCGCGGCTGACGGTGACGCCGCTGGTGTCGGAGTGCAGCCGGATCCCGTCGAGCCGGCGCCCGGTCAGCAGCGCCAGCAGCCCGTGGCCGCCTTCGTGGGCGATCGTGATCGCGTTCCGGGACAGCCGCCACACGGGCCGGGGCGCCACGGCGGCCAGCGCGGCGAGCCCCGTCACGACCACCAGCCACCAGGGGGCTGCCGTCTGTATGCCGCTCAGCCGGTCCCACAGACCGGCCGTCGTCGTGCTGTCCATGGAGTGGCGGACTCCTTGCGGTAGGGGGCGAGGGCCATGGCAGTGTGTCAGCCATGTGCGGAAGGTATGCAGCGAGCCGGGCGCCCGAGGAACTGGCGCGGATCTTCGGCGTCGAGCGGTGGGAGCCCGAGGAGTCCCTGGCCGCCGACTTCAACGTGGCGCCGACGAAAGAGGTCCACGTCGTCCTCGACCGTCCTGTGAAGGACGCGCCGGGCCGCCGTCCGGTTCGACAGCTCCGGGTGCTGAGGTGGGGACTCGTGCCCTCCTGGGCGAACGGCCCCGAGGGCGCGGCCCGGATGATCAACGCCAGGGCCGAGACGGTGGCCGAGAAGCCGTCCTTCCGCCGCCCGTTCGCGCAGCGCCGCTGCATCATCCCCGCCGACGGCTACTTCGAGTGGGTCACCGCCCACGACGAGCGCCAGTTGGAAGTCGAGGGGAAGAAGAAGCGGGCGCGCAAGCAGCCGTACTTCGTGGTTCCCGCCGACGGGAGCGCCTTCGCCATGGCCGGCATATACGAGTTCTGGCGCGACCGGACCCTGCCCGACGAGCACCCGAACGCCTGGTGGGCGACCTGCTCGGTGATCACCACCGAGGCCGAGACCGGTCCCCTGGCGGTGGCGCCCGACGAGGGCCCCCGCTCGCTCGCCGACATCCACCCCCGGATGCCGCTGATGCTGACCCCCGACAAGTGGGACCCCTGGCTGGACCCGGCCCGTACGGACGTCGACGGGCTGCAGGCACTGCTGGCGCCGCCGCCCGGCGGTCTGATGCGGGCCTACCCGGTCTCCACCGCCGTGAGCAACGTACGCAACAACGGGCCGGAGCTGCTGACCGAGCTCGCCGCGCCGGAAGAGGCCACGCTCTTCTGAGGCCCGTCCAGTGCCGGTGACGGCATGATCGGCCCATGACCACGCGTACCGAAAGCGTCGACACCCCGGCGGGCGAGGCCCGCGTCACCTGGCACGCCGCCCGCGCGGCGCGGCTCGTGCTCGCCGTCGGGCACGGCGCCGGGGGCGGGATCGAGGCCCGCGACCTCCAGGCGTTGGCCGCCGCCCTGCCGGGCCGGGGGGTCACCGTCGCGCTGGTCGAACAGCCCTGGCGGGTCGCCGGGAAGAGGGTGGCCGCCGCGCCCAAGGTGTTGGACGAGGGCTGGCGCGCCGTGTGGGCCGCCCTGCTGGCGCCGGGACTGCCCGTCGTCGCGGGCGGGCGCAGCGCCGGGGCCCGGGTGGCGTGCCGGACCGCCGCCGAACTGGACGCGGCCGGGGTGCTGGCCCTGGCGTTCCCGCTGCACCCGCCGGGCCGGGCCGAGAAGTCGCGGGCCGAGGAGTTGCTGGGCGCCGGGCGGCCCACCCTGGTGGTCCAAGGCGGCCGGGACCCGTTCGGGCGCCCGGAGGAGTTCCCGCCGCCTGGCCCGCACACCCCGCCCGGCCCGGGGTCCCCGTACGAGCTGGTCGCCGTACCGCACGGCGACCACGGCTTCGCGGTGCCCAAACGGGCGGACGTGACCCAGGCCGAGACCCTCGCCGCGATCACCGGGGCGGTGGCCGGATGGCTCGACCGGCTCCCGATCTGAGACCGATCTGACGGATTCCCGGGTGATCCGGGTCACTCCCCACGCACCGGCCGCCCGGACCCGCCCCCCAGGGCGCCGACACCCTTGTCCCGCCCGGGAATGCGGCGCCCGGGCCCGTCGTTAACCGGGTGTCGGTACGCACGGGAACGTTCGTCGGAGGAGAGGGAGCGCATGACCCAGGTCATCAGCCAGAACCGTCGGCAGGCCGCTGACCTGGACTGGACGGTGCTGCCCGCACCCAAGCGCGGGACGCTTCGGGCGGCGGAGGCCCGGGAAGGTCGACTATTCTCCGATTCGAGCGGATCCGCTTTCGGAGCCGCCACGCTGTCGGAGGAGGTGGGTCCTGTCGCCGGGACCGACGAAGGCCACGCGGAGGAGACGACCCCGGAGCGCAACGCGCGCTTCGAGCGGGACGCCCTCGGCTACCTCGACCAGATGTACTCCGCCGCGCTGCGCATGACGCGCAACCCGGCCGACGCCGAGGACCTGGTCCAGGAGACGTACGCGAAGGCGTACGCGTCCTTCCACCAGTTCCGCGAGGGCACCAACCTCAAGGCGTGGCTGTACCGCATCCTGACCAACACCTTCATCAACTCCTACCGCAAGAAGCAGCGCGAGCCCCAGCGCAGCGCGGCGGAGGAGATCGAGGACTGGCAGTTGGCGCGCGCCGAGTCGCACATGTCGACCGGACTGCGCTCCGCCGAATCGCAGGCGCTCGACCACCTGCCCGATTCGGACGTGAAGGAGGCGCTCCAGGCCATTCCGGAGGAGTTCCGCATCGCGGTCTATCTCGCCGACGTAGAGGGCTTTGCGTACAAGGAGATCGCGGACATCATGGGTACACCCATCGGTACGGTCATGTCCCGACTGCACCGTGGCCGCCGCCAACTCCGCGGAATGCTGGAGGACTACGCCCGCGAGCGCGGGCTGGTCCCCGCCGGAGCGGGAGAGTCGAACGACCTGAAAGGCTCGGGCTCATGAGCTGCGGAGAGCCGCACGAGACGGAGTGCGCCGAGGTCCTGGACCACTTGTACGAGTTCCTGGACCACGAGATGCCCGACAGCGACTGCACGAAGTTCGAGACGCACTTCGGCGAGTGCAATCCCTGTCTTGAGAAGTACGGCCTGGAGCAGGCCGTGAAGAAGCTGGTCAAGCGGTGCTGCGGCTCTGACGACGTGCCGAGCGACCTGCGCTCGAAGGTCATGGGACGGATCGAGCTGATCCGTTCGGGACAGGCCGTTCCCGACCACGACGTCACCGCGGGTCCCGCCCCCGGCTGAGTTGCCCCGGCCGAGCCGGCGACAACCGCCCCCGGAGTCCCCCTTCGTTCACTCGAAGGTGCTAATCCGGGGGCGTCCGTATGCCCCGATGCGGAAATGCGGCCCGCCGCGCCGTGGGACGCACCTATTCTCCCCTTCCGGTGCCGGTCGGTTTCGGTGCCGGCCCGGCCCGGTGCAGGGAGGAGGGTGCGATGCGGGTCCTTCCGTGGGGGGCGCGCGCCTTGATCGTGTGCGCCGTCCTCGCCGCGTGCGGGTGCGTCGCCCCGGCCCTCAGGGATTCCGGTACGCCCTGGCCGGCCGTCGCGCTGCTCTGCGTCCTGTGCCTGGGCTGCGAACTCCTCAAGAGCTGCCGGTTGCTCGGAAACCGGGTGCCCGAGGGCATGGGCGCCTTCTTCCCCGTGGTGCTGGCCGCGGTGTTCCTGCTGCCGCCCGCGGCGGCGGCGCTCGTGGCGCTGCCCGGCGGCCTCGCCGCCCCCGTGGTGCAGCGGCCCGTACGCGTGCGCCGGACCTGGCACGCGGCCCAGCAGGCGATCGCCGCCTGGGCGGCCGGGCAGGTCTACCGGCTGCTGGACGGGCCGGCCATGCTCGGGGGCGCCGGGCCCGGCGTCGAACCCGCCGCCCGGGTGGCGGACTTCCCGTACGCCGTGTTCCCCTCCGCCGTCGCCGCCGTCGTCTTCTGTCTGGTGCTCACCGCCCTCGACGGGGGCATCCTCGCCACCGCCGAACGCCGCCCCGCGGCCACCGCTTGGCGCGGCCTGCCGACCCACCCCCAGACGTCCTCCGGCGGGACCCCCGGCCTGGCCCCTTACTGCGTCCACGGGCTGGCCGGGTTGATGATGGCCGTGATGTGGCGCAGCCCCTACGGGGTGCCGGCCGCGCTGCTGGTACTGCTCCCGATGTACATCTCCTGCTGGGTCTTCGCCCAGTACACCCGCGAACGCGCGGCCCACCAGGCCACGATCCGGGCGCTGGTGCAGGCCGTCGACATCAAGGACCGCTACACGCGCGGACACAGCGAACGCGTCGGGCAGGCATCCGCGATGATCGCCCGCGAACTGGGCATGACCGACGACCGGATGGAGGTCGTCCGGATCGCCGGGATCCTGCACGACGTCGGCAAGCTCGGCGTCCCCACCCGACTGCTGCGCAAGGACGGGCCGCTGACGCCCGAGGAACGGCGGGTCATCGAACTGCATCCCGAGTACGGGCACGAGATGGTGCGCGGCATCGGCTTCCTGGGGGAGGCCCGGTCCGCGATCCTGCACCACCACGAGCGGGTCGACGGCCGCGGCTACCCGTACGGGCTGGCCGGGGAGCAGATCCCGGTGCTGGCGCGGGTCGTGGCGGTGGCCGACTCCTTCGACGCGATGACCTCGACCCGCTCCTACAGCCGGGCCCGGCCGGTCCCCGTCGCCCTGGCCGAGCTGGAACGCTGCGCGGGGGCCCAGTTCGACCAGGCCATGGTGCGGGCGCTGGTCGACGCCATCGGGCGGCACGGCTGGCACCCCGTGGTGACCTCCGACGACGACGTGCGGGTGGTGGCCCCGCGCGGCGGCGCCCCTGCCCCGGAGCCCGGGCCTGCCCCTGCCCGGGAACCCGGGCCTGCCCCTGCCCCTGCCCCTGCCCGGGAGCCCGGCCCTGCCCCTGCCCGGGAGCCCGGGCCTGCCCCTGCCCCGAAGCCCGCCTCCGCGTCTCCTGCCGCCTCAGCGTCTGCCCCCGCCCCCGTCCCGCCGGGCCGGGGCGCCGGAGGCGGGGCGTGAGGGCCGGCGCCGCCAGGGCCGTACGGGCCGCCGCCGCGCTGCTCACCCTCGCGGCGCTCGGCCACACCCTGTGGAACGGGGTGGTGGAAGGCGGTACCGCCCTCGCCTTCGGCATCCTCATCGGCGTGGGCGAGCTCGCCCGCGGCGACCACCGCGACGCCGCCGTACCCGTCCCGGCAGAGGACCGCCGCCCCGCGCCGCTGGGCTCCGCCGGCGCCCTCGCCTACGCGCTGCTCGGCCGGGCCGCCGGCCACCCCACGCACCACGGGGTGCTCCAGGTCGTCGCGGTCGTCGTCGCCGCGGCCCTGGTCGGGATCGTCCCGCACGTCGCCCGGGGCAACGGGCCCGCCTTCGACCACGTGGCCCGGCGGGTGCTGGCCGTGGCCTTCGCCGCCGTCTGCTTCCAGCCGCTCTACAACTCCGGCCGGCTGGAGGGACGGGTGGGGCAGGGCCCGTACCTCGTGCTGTTCCTGGTGCTGCTGCTCGGTCTCACCGCCCTGTGCGACGCCGTGCTCGCCGCCGCGCTGGCGGGGGCCCACACCGGCCGGCCCTACGGTTCCCTGCTCCGCGACGAGCTGCGCGCGCCGGCCGGGATCGGCTCGGCGATCTGCGCGACCGGCCTGGTGATGGCACTGGGCACCGCCGTCGCCGGGCTGTGGGCGCTCCCGGTGTTCAGCGTGCCGCTGCTGCTGACGCAGATGTCCTTCCACCGGATCTCCGCCATCCGCACCACCTACCGCCAGACCATCACCTCCCTCGCCCGGGCCACCGAGATCGCCGGCTGCACCCGCCCGGGGCACTCCCGCCGGGTGGCCGACCTCAGTCGCGCCGTCGGGCGGGAGCTGGGGCTCTCCGAGCGGGAGCTCACGGTCCTGGAGTACGCCGCCCTGATGCACGACATCGGCCAGCTCTCGCTCGTCGACCCCGTACCGGCCGGGGCGACGGCCCGGCTGCCGGCCGCCGAGGCCCGCCGGATCGCGGGGCTCGGCGGGGAGGTGGCCCGACAGACGGGCGTGCCGGCGGAGGTCGCCGTCGTGGTGGAGCGCCAGGCGGACCCCTACCGGGAGCAGCCCGTCGCCGCGCGGATCGTGCGCGCGGTGAACGCGTACGACGACCTCTGCGGCGGGGAAGGTCACCCGGGCGGCTCACTGGCCGCCCTGGAACGGCTGCGCCTGGGGACCGGACGGGACTTCCAGCCGGAGGTCGTGGAGTGCCTGGCGAGGGTTCTCGCCAGGGACGGACGGGCCGGAGTCGGCCCGCTTCCACCGGGGTAACCCATGGGTAATGAGCGGCCGTCCGAGTGGGCATGGTTGGATGCGAGTAAGAGTGTCCGTGTGGGTGTCCGCGAGGCTGCACCGTAGTCCCCCAGCTACCGCTGGGCGGTGCCCCCAGGCAGGCGGGAAACGTGAGGATCTTCGGGAAGGTACGGCATCGGCCCTCCGCCTCGTGGCGGCAGGCCACCGACCGCGCGTTCACGCTGATCGGCGACGGGCGGTACGAGGACGCGGGCGCGCTCCTGACCAGAGCCGCGGACCTGGAACCCTGGCTGTCCGAGTCCTGGTTCAACCTGGCCCTGCTGCACAAGTTCCGCCACGACTGGGAACAGGCGCGGGCGGCCGGACTGCGCGCCGTGGCCCTGTTGGACCGCGAGACCGGCGCCCCGGACTGGTGGAACGTGGGGATCGCCGCGACCGCGCTCCAGGACTGGCCGCTGGCCCGCCGGGCCTGGCAGGCGTACGGGCTCAAGGTCCCCGGTGACCCGCACGGCTCGGCGGCGGGCGCCGAGCCCGTCGGCATGGAGCTGGGCAGCGCCGCGGTACGGCTCTCGCCGGAGGGCGAGGCCGAGGTCGTGTGGGGCCGGAGGCTCGATCCGGCCCGGATGGAGGTCCTCTCGATCCCGCTGCCGTCCTCGGGGCGGCGCTGGGGCGAGGTCGTCTTGCACGACGGCGTCCCGCACGGCGAGCGGATCACCGCCGCGGGGCCCTCGTACCCGGTTTTCGATGAGATCGAGCTGTGGGCGCCCTCGCCCGTGCCGACCTGGGTGGTCCTGCTGGAAGCGGCCACCGAGGACGACCGGGACGCGCTGGAGCGGCTGGCCTCCGACGCGGGCTTCGCCGCCGAGGACTGGTCGTCGTCCGTGCGGCTGCTGTGCCGGACCTGCTCGGAGAGCGCGATGCCGAGCGACGAGGGCGACGGCGAGCACTTGGACCCGCACGACCACAGCGAGCCCGGCCACCCCGGCCCGCTGGGGCACCGCACGACCGGCTCGGGTTCCCTGTGGGTGCCCGAACGGGAATGCGGCATCGCGGCGCCCGCCGGTCTGGTGCGCGGACTCCTGGACGGCTGGGTGGCGGACAGCCCGGACAGCCGCGAGTGGCGCGATCTCGAAGAAGTCTGCTGAGCCGGGGCCGTAGGCTGTACCGGTCACATCGGTGACTCGGAGACTTACGGAAGGCGTACGGCGGACATGGCCCAGCAGGAGAACCAGGTTGTCCCGGTCGACGACGAAGGCTACGTCGTGGACACCGAGGACTGTGAGGCACGCGAGCTCGCCCACCGTGAGCGCGGCACCTCCCGCCCGATCACGGTGGTCGGCAACCCGGTCCTGCACCGGGAGTGCAAGGACGTCACGGAGTTCGGCGACGAACTGGCGCAGCTGATCGACGACATGTTCGCCAGCCAGAAGACCGCCGAGGGCGTCGGCCTGGCCGCGAACCAGATCGGCGTGGACGCCAAGGTCTTCGTCTACGACTGCCCGGACGACGAGGGCCGCCGCCACACCGGTGTCGTCGTCAACCCGAAGCCGGTCGAGCTGCCGGCCGAGGCGCGCGTGCTGGACGACTCCAACGAGGGCTGCCTGTCGGTGCCGACCGCGTACGCCGCGCTGGCCCGCCCGGACTACGCCGAGGTCACCGGCCAGGACGCGCAGGGCAACCCGATCAAGGTCCGGGGCACCGGCTACTTCGCCCGCTGCCTCCAGCACGAGACGGACCACCTCTACGGGTACCTCTACATCGACCGCCTCTCGAAGCGCGACCGCAAGGACGCCCTCCGCCAGATGGAAGAGGGCACCCCGCGCTACGAGACCGTCCCCAACGAGTAGTCCGCGAGGGCACATGGGGAAGGCCCCGCACCGGTACGGTGCGGGGCCTTCCCGTTGCCGGGCCTCGCTCAGAAGTCCTCGTCCAGGTCGACCGTTCCCTCGACGGCGACCTGGTAGGCCGACGGGCGGCGCTCGAAGAAGTTCGTCAGTTCCTGGACGCCCTGGAGCTCCATGAACGAGAACGGATTCTGCGAGCCGTACACCGGCGGGAAGCCGAGACGGACCAGACGCTGGTCCGCGACGCACTCCAGGTACTCGCGCATCGACTCGGTGTTCATGCCGGGCAGGCCGTCACCGCACAGGTCGCGGCCGAACTGCAGCTCCGCCTCCACCGCCTCCTTCAGCATGTCGGTCACCTGCTGCCGGAGGGCGTCGTCGAAAAGCTCCGGCTCCTCCTTGCGGACCGTGTCCACGACCTCGAAGGCGAAGTTCATGTGCATGGTCTCGTCGCGGAACACCCAGTTGGTGCCCGTCGCCAGACCGTGCAGCAGACCCCGCGAGCGGAACCAGTAGACGTACGCGAACGCGCCGTAGAAGAACAAGCCCTCGATGCAGGCGGCGAAGCAGATCAGGTTCAGCAGGAAGCGGCGGCGGTCGGCCTTCGTCTCCAGCCGCTCGATCTTCTCGACCGAATCCATCCACTTGAAGCAGAACTGCGCCTTCTCGCGGATCGACGGGATCTCCTCGACCGCGTCGAAGGCCGCCGCCCGGTCGTCCGGGTCGGGCAGGTAGGTGTCGAGCAGCGTCAGATAGAACTGGACGTGCACGGCCTCCTCGAACAGCTGGCGCGACAGGTACAGGCGCGCCTCCGGGGAGTTGATGTGCTTGTAGAGCGTCAGCACCAGGTTGTTCGAGACGATCGAGTCGCCCGTCGCGAAGAACGCGACCAGCCGGCCGATCATGTGCTGCTCGCCCGGCGTCAGCTTCGCGAGGTCGGCGACGTCCGAGTGGAGGTCGACCTCCTCCACCGTCCAGGTGTTCTTGATCGCGTCCCGGTAGCGCTCGTAGAAGTCCGGGTAGCGCATCGGGCGCAGGGTCAGCTCGAAGCCCGGGTCGAGGAGGTTCTTCTGTCCGTCGGAACTCATTACTGGCATGCCTCGCAGGACTCGGGGTTCTCAAGGGAGCAGGCCAGCGCGTCGGCGTCGACGGCCTGCGGGAGGGGCGTGGCGGCGGCCGGGGCGGCGGCGCCCGACGCCGCGCGGGCGATCTTCGTCGCCGGGCGGGAGCGCAGGTAGTACGTGGTCTTCAGCCCCTGCTTCCAGGCGTACGCGTACATCGAGGACAGCTTCCCGATGGTCGGCGTCTCCAGGAACAGGTTCAGCGACTGCGACTGGTCCAGGAACGGCGTACGGGCCGCCGCCATGTCGATCAGGCCGCGCTGCGGGATCTCCCACGCCGTGCGGTACAGCTCGCGAACCTCGGCCGGGATCCAGCCGAAGCCCTGGACGGAACCGCTGGCCTCGCGCAGCGCCTCGCGGGTCTGCGCGTCCCACACGCCGAGCTTCTTCAGCTCGTCCACCAGGTACGCGTTGACCTGGAGGAACTCACCGCTGAGCGTCTCGCGCTTGAAGAGGTTCGAGACCTGCGGCTCGATGCACTCGTACACGCCCGCGATCGAGGCGATCGTCGCCGTCGGGGCGATGGCGAGCAGCAGCGAGTTGCGCATGCCGGTCTTCGCGACCCGGGCGCGCAGCGCGTCCCAGCGCTCCGGCCAGTTCAGCTCGACGTCGTAGTGGTCCGGGTGCAGGACACCGCGGGCGGTACGGGTCTGCTCCCAGGCGGGGAGCGGGCCGCTGCGCTCGGCGAGGTCGCAGGACGCCTCGTAGGCGGCCAGCATGATCCGCTCGGAGAGCTTGGTGGACAGGGCCTTCGCCTCGGGGGAGTCGAAGGGGAGCTTCAGCCGGAAGAAGACGTCCTGGAGGCCCATCGCGCCCAGACCCACCGGGCGCCAGCGGGCGTTGGAGCGGCCGGCCTGCTCGGTCGGGTAGAAGTTGATGTCCACGACGCGGTCGAGGAAGGTGACGGCGGTGCGGACGGTCTCGTCCAGCCGCTCCCAGTCGATGGCGTCCTCCCGCCTGCCGGCTCCTGCCAGGACGAAGGCACCGAGGTTGACCGAGCCCAGGTTGCAGACAGCAGTCTCGCCGTCGTTGGTGACCTCGATGATCTCGGTGCAGAGGTTCGAGGAGTGGACGACGGTGCCGGGTTCGGCGGTCTGGTTCGCCGTCCGGTTGGAGGCGTCCTTGAAGGTCATCCAGCCCTGGCCGGTCTGCGCGAGGGTGCGCATCATCCGGCCGTACAGGTCGCGGGCGGGCATGCTCTTGCGGGCCAGGCCGGCCGCTTCGGCCTTGCGGTAGGCGGCGTCGAAGTCGTCGCCCCACAGGTCGACCAGCTCGGGCACGTCGGCGGGGGAGAACAGCGACCAGTCGGCGTCGGCGTTCACCCGGCGCATGAACTCGTCCGGCACCCAGTGGGCCAGGTTCAGGTTGTGCGTACGGCGCTGGTCCTCACCGGTGTTGTCGCGAAGCTCCAGGAACTCCTCGATGTCCGCGTGCCAGGTCTCCAGGTAGACGGCGGCGGCGCCCTTGCGGCGACCCCCCTGGTTGACGGCGGCCACGGAGGCGTCGAGGGTCTTGAGGAACGGGACGATGCCGTTGGAGTGGCCGTTGGTGCCGCGGATCAGCGAACCGCGGGCGCGGATGCGGGAGTACGACAGACCGATGCCGCCGGCGTGCTTGGAGAGGCGGGCGACCTGGTGGTAGCGGTCGTAGATCGAGTCGAGCTCGTCCAGCGGGGAGTCCAGCAGGTAGCAGGAGGACATCTGCGGGTGCCGGGTGCCGGAGTTGAACAGGGTGGGGGAGGACGGCAGGTAGTCCAGGCGGCTCATCAGCCGGTACAGCGAGGCCACTTCCTCGACGGCCGGCACGCTGTCGTCCGCGGCGAGACCGCAGGCCACGCGCAGCATGAAGTGCTGCGGCGTCTCGATCACATGACGGGTGATCGGGTGGCGCAGCAGGTAGCGGCTGTGCAGGGTGCGCAGGCCGAAGAAGCCGAAGCGGTCGTCGGCGCCCTCGGCGAGCGCGTGCTCGACCAGTGCGTCGAGGCGGCTCGCGTGGGTGGCGACGAACGCGGCCGTGCGGTCGGCGATCAGGCCCTCACGGTGGCCCACGGCGACGGACGCGGCGAAGGAGGTCGCGCCCTGGCCCGCGGCCTCGTCGCGCACGGCCAGCGTGAGCAGGCGCGCGGCCAGCCGGGAGTACGCCGGGTCCTCGGAGATCAGTCCGGCGGCGGCCTCGGTGGCCAGCGACCGCAGTTCGGCCTCGTCCGCGGCGGCGCTGCGGCCGCGCAGGGCGGCGGCGGCGACCCGGCCGGGGTCGGTGTCGGGGAGGTCGCCCGTGAGCTCGGTGAGGGTGCGCAGCAGCGCGGCCCCATGGCCCCCACCGGTGGTTGCGGTGTCGGACGGGTCGGACTCGGCGCGCGGTGCGGCGGGCGCGATGGTCACGGGGGGAGCTCTCCCTCACTCGGCTCCGGGGCATTTCGGTGCGGAGCGCGAGCGGGCGCGCGCGGGCGCGTCCCCGACTCCGGGCACGCTTGCGCCGCGCTGCGTCCACCGGCCCAACCGCGAGGCCCGGACGTGGCTGTACCCGGTTCGGTCGAGCCGGGCGCGCTGTCGGCAGGTCCTCGGACTTCGGATGCACCAATGGGCGCAGTTCATACCGTTGCGGGACAGTTCCGGATTCGCACCGGATTCCCCTGCGGCGACAGCGAGCACGAGCATACATGTGGGGGCACCCTCCTGTGGGACCCCCTAGATGTTGTGTCGCGCACCGACTACAGCGCGAGACCGTACGTGAGCAAAGTGAGGCCGGGGACCGGCTCCCAGTCGCGCTCGGGCGAGCGGACGAAGCCCAGGCGCTCGTAGATCCGGTGGGCGCCGAGCATGTCTGGGGTGGTCGACAGCACGAGTCGTCGTACGCCGTCCACGGCCCGGGCGCGGTCGACGCAGGCCCGCACGAGCGCCTCGCCGGCGCCCCGGCCGCGTCCTTCGCGGGCGACCGCCAGCATCCGGAACTCGGCCTCGTCGGCGCGGGCGATGTCGCAGAGGGCGCTGCCCGGCGCGGCGAAGGTCACCCCGCCCACCACGCGTCCGTCGCCGAGTACGGCGACGAGCACTTCGGCCGCCGCGGTCGCGGCGCGTCCCGCCACGTCCCGGAGTCGGGCGAGGTACGGGTCGTCCTCGCCGTAGGTGAGGAGGCCGTCCCCGAGGTAGGCCCGGGCGGTGACGTCCCCGAGGGCCTCGTACTCCGCCGGCAGCGCCGGTCTGATGGTGATGTCCATGACGTCGAGTGTGCCCCGGGGGCACGGAAAGGGCCGCCGCGTTTTCCCGGGGGAATGCGCGGCGGCCCGTGACCGGTTCAGCAGCAGCGGAAGCCCTCGCGCGGATCGGCTTCGCGGGCGTCCGTGCGGGCGCGTTCGAAGGCGCGCCGGGTGAGGACCTCGGCGTCCGGGTCGTGGGAGCGGGCGTGGGCCACGTAGCGGTCGTAGGCGGCCTCGCCGGAGAACTCCCGTACGTAGTACCCGGCTTTGGCCAGGGCCTCCCGGACGCCGCTCACGCCACCGGCTCCTTGGCCTTGCCGCCGCCCGAGTCGAGGCCGGCGGCGGCCAGCTCCGCCCGCTCCTCGGGCGTCGCGATCAGACCGGCCGGGGCGACGATCCTCGACTCGGTCCAGGGGACTTCGGTGAGGGCGACGTCCTGCGGGGCGCGGACCGCCTTGACGCAGGTCCGGGCGGCGTCCACCAGGACGATGACGATGAGCAGGGCGAAGAGCACCGACAGCACGCCGTCCACCGTGGCGTTGGTGACCACGGTGTGCATCTGGGCGAGGTCCTTGGCCGGCTTGATGACCTTTCCGGCGTCGATGCCGTCCTGGTACAGGTCGCGCTGCGCGAAGAAGCCGATCTTCGGGTTGTCGGAGAAGACCTTCTGGTAGCCGGCGGTGAGGGTCACCGCCACGTCCCACGCCAGCGGGACGCCCGTCACCCACGCCCACTTGAGCCGGTTGGACTTGACCAGCAGCGTGGTGCACACCGCGAGGGCGACGGCCGCCAGTAGCTGGTTCGCGATGCCGAACAGCGGGAACAGTTGGTTGATGCCGCCCAGCGGGTCCTCGACGCCCACCCACAGGAAGTAGCCCCAGCCGCCGACGACGACCGCGCTGGCGATCCACACGCCCGGCTTCCAGCTCACGTCCTTGAAGGACTTGTGCAGGTTCCCGAGGGTGTCCTGGAGCATGAAGCGGCCGACGCGGGTGCCGGCGTCGACCGTCGTCAGGATGAACAGGGCCTCGAACATGATGGCGAAGTGGTACCAGAACGCCTTCATCCCGGCCCCGCCGACGACGGAGGAGAAGATCTGCGACATCCCGAGTGCGAAGGTCGGCGCGCCGCCCGTACGGGAGAGCAGGGTGGTTTCCTCGACGTCCTTCGCGGCTTGGGCGAGGGCGTCGGGGGAGATGGCGAACCCGAAGTGCGTGACCGCCTGGGACGCGGTCTCGACGGTGGTGCCGATGACCCCGGCGGGGGAGTTCACGGCGAAGAACAGGCCCGGCTCGATGATGCAGGCCGCGATCACGGCCATGACGGCGACGAAGGACTCGGTGAGCATCGCGCCGTAGCCGATGACCCGGACCTGGGTCTCCTTCTGGATCATCTTCGGGGTGGTGCCCGAGGAGACCAGCGCGTGGAAGCCGGACAGCGCGCCGCACGCGATGGTGATGAAGACGAACGGGAACATCGAGCCGGAGAAGACCGGTCCGTCGCCGCGCGAGGCGAAGTCGGTGACGGAGGGCATCTTCAGCATGGGCATCGCGATGACCACCCCCACCGCCAACAGCACGATGGTGCCGACCTTCATGAAGGTGGAGAGGTAGTCGCGCGGGGCGAGCAGCATCCACACGGGCAGCACCGAGGCCACGAAGCCGTAGGCGACCATCCAGATGACCAGGGTCTGCTTGTCCAGGGTGAAGACGTGGGCGAGCGAGGAGTCGGCGACCCAGCCGCCCGCGACGATGGCGACCAGCAGCAGGGCGACACCGATCAGGGAGACCTCGGTGATCCGTCCCGGGCGCAGGACGCGCAGGTAGAAGCCCATGAAGAGGGCGATCGGGATGGTCATGCCGATGGAGAAGACGCCCCAGGGGGAGTCGGCCAGCGCGTTGACGATGACCAGGGCCAGTACCGCGAGCAGGATGATCATGATGACGAACACGGCGACCAGTGCGGCGGCGCCGCCGACCGGGCCGATTTCGTCCCGCGCCATCTGGCCGAGCGAACGGCCGTTGCGGCGGGTGGAGAAGAACAGGGTCACCATGTCCTGGACGGCGCCGGCGAAGATGACGCCCGCGACGATCCAGATGGTCCCCGGCAGGTAGCCCATCTGCGAGGCGAGCACCGGACCGACCAGCGGGCCCGCGCCGGCGACGGCGGCGAAGTGGTGGCCGAAGAGCACCCGGCGGTCGGTGGGGTGGAAGTCCACGCCGTTGTCGAGGCGTTCGGCGGGGGTCGCCCGGGTCTTGTCGACGCGCAGGACGCGGTCCGCGATGAAGCGCGCGTAGAAGCGGTAGCCGATGGCGTACGAGCCCAGCGCGGCGGCGAGCAGCCAGGCGGCCGAGATCTCCTCACCGCGCGAGAGGGCCAGTACGCCCCAGCCGATGGCCCCGACGAGGGCCACGAGCACCCACACGGCGATCGACTTGGGCGAGAGCCCCCCCGACGAGGCTCCCGCCGTGTCCCGTGTCGTGTCTGTTGCTTCCGGTTCCGGCATGATCCTCGTCCCCTCGTTGATCACTGTTGAGCGGTACGAGCGTCCACCGAGGGCGGATCAGGAGTCAACGGTGTATCAGAGGGCGGGTCGCTTGAGACGGGCAACGAACTTGTAACGGTCGCCGCGATACACCGAACGTACCCATTCGACCGGCTCGCCGTCGGCGTCCAGCGAATGCCGGGAGAGCATCAGCATCGGCAGGCCGACGTCCGTGCCGAGCAGGCCGGCCTCGCGCGGGGTGGCCAGCGAGGTCTCGATCGTCTCCTCGGCCTCGGCCAGCCGCACGTCGTACACCTCGGCGAGGGCGGTGTAGAGGGAGGTGTACTTGGCCAGCGAACGGCGCAGCGCGGGGAAGCGCTTGGCCGAGAGGTGGGTGGTCTCGATGGCCATCGGCTCGCCGCTGGCCAGGCGCAGCCGTTCGATGCGCAGGACCCGCCCGCCGGCGGAGATCTTGAGGAGCCCGGCGAGGGTGTCGTCGGCCGTCACGTAGCCGATGTCCAGGAGCTGCGAGGTGGGCTCCAGGCCCTGGGCGCGCATGTCCTCCGTGTAGGAGGACAGTTGCAGCGGCTGGGAGACCTTGGGCTTGGCGACGAAGGTGCCCTTGCCCTGGATGCGTTCGAGTCGGCCCTCGACCACGAGTTCTTGCAGGGCCTGGCGGACGGTGGTCCGCGAGGTGTCGAACTCGGCCGCGAGCGTGCGCTCCGGCGGCACCGGTGTGCCGGGGGGCATGGTTTCGGTCATGTCGAGCAAGTGCCGCTTGAGTCGGTAGTACTTGGGAACCCGGGCCGTGCGAGTGGCCGCCCCGCCTTCCGGCTCCGTGGTCGCCCCTTCGGTGGCCATCGCCGCCCGCCTTCCCGACTCCAGTTTCGCTGCCGTCACCGGCTCCTCCGATATGTGCGGTCACATCGTGACACGGGTGGGAGGACGGGCCTCTCCCCTCCCCCAGGTGTCGGTCCGATAACGGACCGATCACCCGCTCATTAGACCCTTGACACCCCTAAAGGTCTAGGCCAAGCTCCGGTTACTGGTCTACACCAATATGGATCGGATCCCGGCCCCACGCCTACTACTTCGCGTATGTCACCGCGGCGGGCAAGGGACGTGCATGAAGGCATCCCTGAGGAGGGTGGCGTGAAGCGCAAGCTCATCGCGGCGGTTGGAGTCGCGGGCATGGTGATCGGCCTGGCGGCCTGCGGTGGCTCGGACGGCAAGGGCGGGGACACGGCCGACAAGGCGTCCGGTGCCAAGGAGCTGACGGTCTGGCTGACGGTCGACGCCCAGAAGAACTGGCCCGAGCTGGTCAAGGCGGCCGACGACGCGATCGTCGCGAAGCACCCCGGTCTCACCATCAAGCACGAGTACTACGGCTGGCCGGACAAGAACGCCAAGCTGGACGCCGTCCTCGCCACGGACAAGGCCCCCGACGTCGTCGAGATGGGCAACTCCGAGATGATCGGCTACATGTCGACCGGTGCCTTCTCCGAGGTCGACCCGGCGAAGTTCGACAACTCCGCCGCCTGGCTGGACGCGCTGAAGCAGTCGGTCACCTACGACGGCAAGACCTACGGCGTCCCCTACTACGCCGGTGGCCGCGTCGGCACCTGGCGCAAGGACCTGGCCGCCGAGGTCGGCGTCACCGCCGCCCCGAAGAGCTGGGCCGACCTGACCTCCGCCCTGGACAAGATCCAGGCCGCGAAGGGCGACAAGTTCAGCGCCCTCTACCAGCCTTCCCCCGACTGGTACGCCGCGATGTCCTTCGTCTACGACGCGGGCGGCGCCATCGCCAAGAAGGACGGCTCCGCCTGGAAGGGCTCCCTGTCCTCCCCCGAGTCGGTCAAGGGGCTCAAGCAGTACAAGGAGCTCCTCGACAAGTACATGCACGCGGACAAGACCAAGGACGAGTCCGACCGCCCGGTCGTCTTCGGGCAGGGCAACTCCGCCGTCATCTTCGCCTCCGCCTGGGAAGGCGCCGACGCGGCCGACCCCAAGAGCGACAAGGTCGGCGGGCTGAAGGACAAGCTGGAGAACTTCGTGATGCCCGGCCCGAACGGCAAGGCCCTCCCGGTCTTCCTCGGCGGCTCCGACCTCGCGGTCCCCTCCAAGTCCAAGGCCAAGGACATCGCGTCCGAGTGGATCAACGCCTTCACCGGCTCCCAGGGTCAGAAGGGCCTGATCAGCAAGGGCAACCTGCCGAACAACAAGACGGACCTCGGCCCGCTCAAGGCCGACCCCAAGACGGAGGTGCCGGCCACCGCGGCCGAGTCCTCCTGGTTCGTCCCGACCGCCCCCGGCTGGGGCCAGGTCGAGAAGGGCAAGGTCCTCCAGACCATGCTCCAGGACGTCGCCACCGGCAAGAAGTCGGTCGAGGACGCGGCCAAGGCCGCCGACACCGAGATCGACAAGGTCATCAACACCAAGTGACCTGAAGTGAGGGGCCCCGCCGGATCGGCGGGGCCCCGCTGCCCGTCAAGAGAGGGACCCCCGAGGAGCACGCGATGAGTGCCGCACAGACAACCACCGCCGATCTGCCGCCGGCACGGCGCCAGACTTCCACCGGACCCGGGACAGGCAAGACCTCCGCGCCGCGACAGCGCCGCCGCAAGGGCCCCGGCGCGACCCCCTGGCTGCTGCTGGCCCCCTGCCTGCTGATCATCGTCCTCGTCATGGGCTACCCGCTGTTCAGACTGGTGTCCCTCTCCTTCCAGAGCTTCGGCAAGTCCGAGCTCTGGGGCTTCAAGGACGCGGAGTTCGTCGGATTCGACAACTTCGGCAAGGTCCTCGGCGACGGCGTGTTCTGGTCCGTCGTGCTGCGCACCATCGTCTTCGCCGCCGGCGCGGTCGTCCTGACCATGGTCATCGGCATGCTCGTCGCCCTGCTGCTCCAGAAGGTCTCCGGCTGGGTCAAGGCCCTCATCAGCGTCGCGCTGGTCGCGAGCTGGGGCATGCCCATCATCGTCGCCACCGCGATCTTCAAGTGGATATTCGACGCCGACTACGGCGTCCTCAACTACCTGATGAGCCGGCTCCCCGGCGTCGACATGATCGGCCACAACTGGTTCGCCGGCGGCCCCCAGGGCCTCGCCGTGATCATGCTGCTCGTGGTCTGGGGCGCGGTGCCCTTCGTCGTCATCACCCTCAGCGCGGGACTGACCCAGGTGCCCAAGGAACTGGAAGAGGCGGCGCGCCTGGACGGCGCGGGCGCCTGGGGCGTGTTCCGCCACGTCACCCTCCCCATACTCAAGCCGATCATCGTGATGCTGACGACCCTGTCGGTCATCTGGGACATGGGCGTCTTCCCGCAGGTCTTCGTGATGCGCAATGGCAACCCCGAGGCCGAGTTCCAACTGCTGACCACCTACTCGTACAAGCAGGCGTTCGTGGTCAACGACTACTCGGGCGGCTCCGCGATCGCCCTGGTGACCGTCCTGCTCCTGCTCGCGGTGGTCGCCGTCTACATGCGCCAGATGCTCAAGATCGGAGAGGTGGAGTGACCTCGACCACCGCGACCCCCCCGACCGCCGCGCCGCCCGCGACCGCCCGCGCCCCCCGCCTCAGGCAGCGCAAGAAGTCCAGGCTCGGCTGGAACCTCATCGGCCTGCTGGTCTTCGTCACCGCCGGGTTCCCGGTCTACTGGATGCTCAACACGGCGTTCAAACCCGCCAAGGACGCCATCGACCCGCACCCGCACTTCTTCCCGACCACCTTCACGCTCGACAACTTCAAGCGGGCGCTGGAGATCTCCGACTTCTGGGGACCGGTCGGGCGCAGCCTGATCGTCTCGCTGACCGTGGTCGTCATCGGCATCACCGTGGGCATGCTGGCCGCCCTCGCCATCTCCCGGTTCGCCTTCCGCGGCCGCAAGATCGTGATCGTCGGCATCCTCGCCGTCCAGATGATCCCGCTCGTCGCGATGATCATCCCGGTCTTCCTGCTCCTGAACGACCTGGGCCAGTACGACAAGCTCAGCGGTCTGATCATCACCTACCTGACCTTCATCCTGCCCTTCACGGTGTGGACGCTGCGCGGATTCATCGTCAACATCCCCAAGGAGCTGGAAGAAGCCGCCATGGTCGACGGCTGCACACCGACCGGGGCCTTCCTGCGGGTCGTCTTCCCGCTGCTCGCCCCGGGCATGGTCGCCACGTCCGTCTACGGCTTCATCCAGGCGTGGAACGAGTACCTGTACGCGCTGATGCTGATGAGCCAGCAGAACCAGACGGCCACCGTCTGGCTCGGCAACTTCACCACCCTGCACGGCACCGAGTTCGCCCCGATGATGGCGGGCTCCACCATGATGGCGCTCCCCATCGTGGTCCTCTTCCTCATCGTCCAGCGCAAGATGGCCGCGGGCCTCACCGCCGGCGCCGTGAAGGGATAACGGCCCATGACTGTCCTTGCGCACCAGACGGACACGCTCACCCGCGACGCCCTCGCGGTCCTCCAGCCCGGCTTCGAGGGCACCACCGCCCCCGCCTGGCTGCTGCGCCGGCTCGGCGAAGGGCTACACGCCGTCGGCCTCTTCGGCCGCAACATCGCCTCCCCCGAGCAGCTCGGGCGGCTCACCGCCCAACTGCGCGCCGAGCGGGACGACGTCCTGGTCGCCATCGACGAGGAGGGCGGCGACGTCACCCGCCTGGAGGTCCGCGAGGGCTCCTCCTTCCCGGGCAACCTGGCGCTGGGCACCGTCGACGACACCGGACTGACCCGGGGGGTCGCCCACGAGCTGGGCCGCCGGCTCGCCGCCTGCGGGGTCAACCTCAACTGGGCGCCCTCCGCCGACGTCAACTCCAACCCCGACAACCCGGTCATCGGCGTACGGTCCTTCGGCGCCGACACCCACCTCGCGGCCCGGCACACCGCCGCCTACGTCGAGGGCCTCCAGGCCGCCGGGGTCGCCGCCTGCACCAAGCACTTCCCCGGCCACGGCGACACCAACGTCGACTCGCACCTCGCCCTGCCGCGCATCGACGCCGACCCGGACACCCTGACGGCGCGTGAACTCGTACCGTTCCGGGCCGCGGTCGAGGCCGGCACCAAGGCCGTCATGAGCGCGCACATCGTGGTCCCCGCCCTCGACCCCACCCGTCCCGCCACCCTCAGCCCGCGGATCCTGACCGGTCTGCTGCGCAAGGAACTCGGCTACGAGGGCCTCGTCGTCACCGACGGCATGGAGATGAACGCCATCGCGGGGACCTACGGCATCGAGCGGGGCTCCGTCCTCGCCATCGCCGCCGGCGCCGACGCGATCTGCGTCGGCGGCGGACTCGCCGACGAGGCCACCGTCCTGCGTCTGCGGGACGCGCTGGTCGCGGCCGTAAGGGAGGGCGCGCTGCCCGAGGAACGGCTCGCCGACGCCGCCGCCCGGGTCCGCGCCCTGGCCGAATGGACCCGCGCCCGGCGGACCGCCGCGACGCCGGGCGCGCCGGAGGGGGGCGCGCCCGGCATCGGTCTGACGGCGGCCCGCCGCGCCCTGGTCCTGACCGGCCGGGTGAGCGCCGTCGGCACCCCGTATGTGGCCACGCTCGCCCCCGAACCCAACATCGCGGTGGGCGACGAGACCCCCTGGGGCGTGGCCGCCGAGCTCGCGGCGCTGCTGCCCGGCACCGCGTCGGGCGTCTACCACGAGGGGGCCGGCGCGGGGGAGGTGTTGGCCGCCGCCGGGGACCGCACGGTCGTGGCGGTGGTCCGGGACGCCCACCGCCACCCCTGGATGACCGAGGCGCTGGACGCCCTCGTGGCGGCCCGGCCGGACACCGTGGTGGTCGAGATGGGGCTGCCCCGGGCCGAGCCGCGCGGCGCCCTGCACATCGCGACGCACGGCGCCGCGCGGGTGTGCGGCAGGGCGGCGGCCGAGGTCATCGCGGGCGCGTAGCACCCCGTACGCACGAAGGCCGGGCCCCCGTGGAGGGGGGCCCGGCCTTCGTGCGCGGGTGTTCGCGGTGTTACAGACCCTGCCAGGCGGGCTTGTCGGCGTAGGTCTGGCGGAAGTAGTCGGCCAGCTTCAGCTTGGAGGCGGCGGCCTCGTCCACGACCACCGTCGCGTGGCGGTGCAGTTGGAGCGCGGAGGCCGGGACGAGGGCGGACAGCGGCCCCTCGACGGTCTGCGCGACGGCTTCCGCCTTGCCCTCGCCGGTGGCGAGCAGGACCAGGTGGCGGGCGTCGAGAATCGTGCCGATGCCCTGGGTGACGACGTGGTGCGGGACCTGGTCTATGTCGTCGTCGAAGAAGCGGGCGTTGTCGACGCGGGTCTGGTGGGTCAGCGTCTTGATACGGGTGCGGGATGCGAGCGAGGAGCACGGCTCGTTGAAGCCGATGTGCCCGTCGGTGCCGATGCCGAGCAGTTGGAGGTCCACGCCGCCCGCCTCGGCGAGCGCGCGGTCGTACGCGTCGCATGCGGCGACGATGTCCTCGGCCGAGCCGTCGGGGCCCATGAAGGACGCCTCGGACAGGCCCAGGGGTTCGACCACCTCGCGCAGGACGACGGCGCGGTAGGACTCCGGGTGCCCGGCCGGCAGGCCGACGTACTCGTCGAGCTGGCAGACGCGGGCCTTGGAGACGTCGACCTCGCCGGCCTTGACCTTGGCGGCGAGGGCCTCGTACACGGGCAGTGGGGTGGAGCCGGTCGCCACCCCGAGCAGGGCGTCGGCCTTGCGGCGTACCAGGGCGGCCATGGCCTCCGCGATGAGCTCGCCGCCTGCCTTGGCGTTCGGGACGATGACAACTTCCACGCGGGGCCTGCCAATCTGGAGAGGTAGTGTGGTATAGACCAATCTAGCAGAGCCGGCCCGCTCGCGGCGGGCCTCGCGGCCCCCTCTTCCATGGTGATCCGATGACCGCCCGGTGGCCTCTCGGCGGCCCCGCGGTGGCCTCTCGGCGGCCCGCGGCGCCGCCTACAGCAGTGCGAGCTGGAGGCCGCCCGTCGCATCGAGGTGCTTGCCCGTCATCCAGCGGGAATCCGGCGAGGCCAGGAAGGCGACGATGTCCGCCACCTCCTCCGCCGTGCCGGTACGGCCGAACACCGAGCGGGCCGATACGTGCGCCCGGGCCGCCGGGTCGGCCAGCCACCCCGCGTTGAGGTCGGTCTCGATGACACCCGGGCCCACCGAGTTGACGGTGATGCCGCGCGGCGCGAGCGCGGCGGCCAGCGACACCGTCAGGGCGTTCGCCGCCCCCTTGGCCGTGATCGTCGCCAGGATCGCCGGCAGCGCGATGTCCGGAGTGCCCGTCACGTTGACGATCCGGCCCCCGTCCCGCAGGCGCGCCAGCCCGTGCTTGATCACGAAGAAGGGCGCCTTCGCGTTGAGCGCGTGCGTGAGGTCGTAGGTCTCCTCGTCCGTCTCCTCGATGCCCGCGAAGGCGGCGGCCCCCGCGTTGTTGACCAGGACGTCCAGCCCCTCCGTCGCCCGCGGATGGGCGTCGTACGCGGCCCACAGCGCCCGCGCGTCCCCCGGGACCCCCAGTTCCGCCCCGATCGCGAAGGCCCGGCCGCCCTCCGCCTCGATCGCGGCGACCGTCTCCCGCGCCGCCGCCTCGTCCCGGCCGTAGTGCACTGCGACCAGCGCCCCGTCCCGCGCCAGCCGCCGCGACACGGCCCGACCGATACCCCGGCTGCCGCCCGTGACCAGTGCCGTCTTCCCCTTGAGCACGCCCATGACGCGCCCCCCCCTTCATAATCTCTAGTGGTCGCTACAGAAGAACCGTACCAGATTCCTTAATGGCCGCTATAGAATGGGCGCATGGTGACCGGACAGCGCGGCAGGCCCCGCTCCTTCGACCGCGACGCCGCTCTCGACACGGCCATGCGCGTCTTCTGGGAGCGCGGCTACGAGGCGACCTCGATCGCCGACCTGACCCGCGAACTGGGCATCGGCGCCCCCAGCCTCTACGCGGCCTTCGGCGACAAGCGCACCCTCTTCGAGGAGGTCGTGACGGCGTACGGCGGTCGGTACGGGGGCTTCGCCGCCGTGGCGCTCGCGGAGGAGTCCACCGCGGCCGCGGCCGTACGGCGCCTCCTGCGCGAGGCCGCCGAGATCTACACGGACCCGACCCACCCCAAGGGCTGCATGGTCATCAGCGCGGCGATCAACACCACCTCGGACGAGGTGGCCGAAGCCCTGCGGGAACGGCGCAACGCCAACCTGGCCATGTTCGAGAGCCGGATCACGGCGGACATCGCCGTCGGCGCGCTGCCCGCCGACGCGGACGCGCGGGCGCTAGCCCGTTACGTCGGGGCGGTGCTCCAGGGGATGTCACAGCAGGCGCGCGACGGGGCGGGCCGCGAAGAGCTGGAAGCGGTGGCGGAGACGGCGATGCGGGCCTGGCCGCGCTAGCCGCCCTCGGGCGGCCCGGCCTCCGGGGCTTCTTTCCTCTGCGGCATTTCCTCTGCGCGATTTCCTCTGGGCCACGGTGCGGGACGGGACCCTCAACCCGTCCGGCACCGTAGCCCGGAGTACTTACGGCCGGCGGGTGTGCGGTTCCCGGCGGCCGGTTGGGAGGGGCCGACGCGGTCAGGGCAGAGCGCGCGGCTTACCTCGATCCGTCCTCCTGTGCGGGGAGGGCGGAAGCTTAAACCATTGTGGACTAGACCAATCTGTCCTGTCCATCCAACGACAGGGGTCTTATTCCCGTCACTTCCTCCAACCCTACGCGGCCCGGGGCCCTCCTGGATACTCCTGGGTATTCGCCGTGGGGAAAGTCATGGCCGTACCCGGGGTACGCTCGGCCCGTGCCCTCCATGAACGACCTCGTACGCCAGCACACCGCTCTCGGTGAAACCGACCTGGAGTGGCTTCACCTGCTGGTCTCGGAGTGGCAACTGCTCTCCGACCTCTCCTTCGCGGACCTCGTGCTCTGGGTCCCGACCCTCGACGGCACCCGGTACGTGTCGGTCGCGCAGATGCGCCCCAACACCGGCCCCACCTCGTACCAGGACGACATGGTCGGCCACCTGGTCCCGCGCGGCCGCCGTCCGCTCCTCGACGCCGCCCTCGACGAGGGTCGGATCGTCCGCGAGGGCGACCCGGAGTGGCGCGAGGAGGTCCCGGTCCGCGTCGAGTCCATCCCCGTCCGGCGCGAGGGCCGGGTACTCGGAGTGATCGCGCGCAACACCAACCTGCTCACCGTGCGTACACCGAGCCGGCTGGAGCTCACCTACCTCCAGTCCGCCTCCGACCTCGCCCAGATGATCGCGGCGGGCTCCTTCCCCTTCCCCGGCCAGCAGGTCGACATGGACGCCTCCCCGCGCGTCGGCGACGGGCTGATCCGACTCGACGCCGAGGGCGTGGTGACGTACGCGTCCCCGAACGCGCTCTCGGCCTACCACCGCCTCGGGCTCGCCTCCGACCTGGTCGGTCAGGACCTCGGCACCACCACCGCCGAACTGGCCCCCTCACGCGGCCCGGTGGACGAGGCACTGGTGAAGCTGGCCAGCGGCTGGGCCCCCCGCGAGACGGAGGTCGAGGGCAACGGCGGGGTCATCCAACTGCGCGCCATCCCACTCAAGCCCAAGGGCACCCGCATCGGATCCCTGGTGCTGTGCCGCGACGTCACCGAGCTGCGCCGTCGCGAACGTGAACTGATCACCAAGGACGCGACCATCCGGGAGATCCACCACCGGGTGAAGAACAACCTCCAAACGGTGGCCGCGCTCCTGCGCCTCCAGGCCCGCCGGATGGACTCCCCGCAGGGACGCGAGGCACTGAACGAGGCCGTGCGGCGCGTCGGTTCGATCGCGATCGTGCACGAGACGCTCTCTCAGAACCTCGACGAGCGTGTGGAGTTCGACGAGATCGCCGACCGGGTCATCGCGATGGTCGCCGAGATCTCGCCCGGCAAGGTCGCCTGCCGGCGCACCGGCCGGTTCGGCATCCTGGACGCGGAGGTCGCCACCCCGCTCTCGATGGTGCTGACCGAAATCCTCCAGAACGCCCTGGAGCACGCCTTCAGCCAGGGCGAGGGCGGCACGGTCGAGGTCTCGGCCACCCGCTCGGGCACGGGCCGCGCCGACGCGCGACTGCTGATCAAGGTGCTCGACGACGGGTGCGGTCTGCCCGAGGGCTTCGACCCGCAGCGGGCCGGGAACCTCGGACTCCAAATCGTCCGCACCCTGGTCGAGGGAGAGCTCGGCGGGACCTTCGACATGGTCCGGGTCGAGCCGCACGGCACCCGGGTCGTCCTCGACATCCCGGCCAGCCCGCAGAAGTAGGGTCGGCGACGGTCACGCAGAGCGGCGACCGGCCCGTCACGCTACGTCACCCCGCGTGCTCTCCAGGAGGTCCGTACAGCACTGAGCCCCGGACCTGGCGGTTCCTCCCAGCGGTGGCTGGGGGACCCGGTCCGGGGCTCAAGAGCACGGTGCCGATCGCTTCTCAGGGTTCTACGCGCTGCGGCTCGAGGCTCGAAAGTCGATGTCAGGCGCTGGCGTTGCGCGCCCGGTTGCGAGCGGCGCGGCGCTTCATGGCGCGGCGCTCGTCCTCGCTGAGACCGCCCCAGACGCCGGAGTCCTGACCGGACTCGAGCGCCCACTGCAGGCACTGCTCCATGACGGGGCAGCGGCGGCAGACGGCCTTGGCTTCCTCGATCTGCAGCAGCGCAGGACCGGTGTTGCCGATGGGGAAGAAGAGTTCCGGGTCTTCCTCGCGGCAAACGGCGTTGTGACGCCAGTCCATGGCTGCTCCATCTCCTTGTATTGCGGGCAGGTTGCTTGTGAATGTGAACGCTTTCACGAATCCCCCCGTGAGGGAAGGGCTGACCCTCAGAATGACGACTGAGGGATCCGAAGATTCGTGGTGGGGTTCTGGCGGTCTGTGTGGGTGCCGGGTTGTGCGGGCTGTCCCGATCGCCATGTAGAGATTCGCAAACCTCGGACGGGGATACAACCCCTTCCGGAAAGTTTTTTTGGATTCGTCGGTGTCGACTAGGTCACAGCCCTAGTTCCTGGGGGTGTACCGGCGTGTAAACGTTCGAGTGAAAGGACTTTGGGCTCTTCTACTCACACAATCACACGCAGTGCACGGCGAACGCCTGTGAACCGAACGCTGGTCCGCAGTCCCAGGTGATCACCGTCCATCTGGAAGGGGAGTGGAACCTTCGAATGCAAGGTGAAGTCGGTCAGATCGTGCAGAGACACCGCGTGCTTGCCCTGCGGACCGCGCTCAGGAGTCGAGGTCAGGAGCTGTGTGGCGTACTTGGCGACCGCCGGAGTTGACAAACGATCCAAGGCCAATACGTCAAGTGCGGTATCGAACGACGCGTCCGGGGACGCGTACAACGGGCGATTGCCCAGATACGTCCAGGGCGAGGTGTTGCAGACTATCGAGAGCACCAGGTCCGTCACTGGCTCCGCGCCGGGCCGCTCCAGGGTGACCGTCCCGTGCCGGCGATTGGGTTCGTCGAGGAATTGGCGCACCAGCTGTCGCACATAGAGGGCGTGCGTCGAACGCTTGCCGCGCTCGCGCTGCTGCTCGACCCGGCCCACCACCCCCGCGTCGAAACCGAAGCCCGCGCAGAAGGTGAACCAGCGCGCCGGGACCGACTCGTCCTCCGTGCCGGGGACGCCGGCCGCGAGGCCGAGGCCCACCGTGCGCTCACGCCGCTCCCGCAAGGCGTCCAGCAGGGCGCCGGTCGCCTCGATTGCGTCGTTGGGCAGTCCGAGCGCGCGGGCGAACACGTTCGTCGACCCGCCGGGGACCACCGCCAGCCTCGGCAGCCGGTCCGGATCGGGGCCGTCGTGCAGCAGGCCGTTGACCACCTCGTTGACCGTGCCGTCGCCACCGAGGGCCACCACGAGGTCCAGGCCCTCCCGGGCCGCCTTGCGCCCCAGGTCGCGGGCGTGCCCCCGGTACTCGGTGGTGACCGCCTCCAGCTTCATCTCGCTGGCCAGCGCGTGGGTCAGGACGTCACGCGTACGTGCACTGGTGGTCGTCGCTGCTGGGTTGGCCACGAGAAGTGCACGCATGAGCGCCAGCCTACCCACCCGCTCGCGGGCACCCCCTACTGCCCGTCCCCGTCCGGTCACCGTCCCGCCCCCGGCCCCTCCCCGGTGTCGTCCGCTCCGCCGCGGGCGGCGGGGCGCGGCTACCCTGCTGGAGTGAGTGAGAAGCCGACCCCGAATGCCCCCGCCCCCGCCCCCGCCGACGCGGCTGCCCCCGGCGGTGCGCCCGCCGCGCTGCCCGGCCGGCTGACCGTCGCCGCCGTACTGTGCGCGGTCCAGGGCCTGGCCCTGGTCGGCCTCGGCGGCTACCTGCTGTTCGACGGGATCGCCGGACACGTCGACTCCGTGCGGCAGGCCGAGACGGGAGGCCTGACCCTGCTCGCCATCGCCGTGCTCCCGCTGATCGCGGCGCGCGGGCTGCGCTTGGGGCGTCGGTGGAGCCGGGGTCCGGCGCTGATCATGCAGCTGATGGCGCTGCCGGTGGCGTGGACGCTGTGGACCGCCGGTGGGGCGCTGACCGCCGCCGCGGTGGCCTTGGCGGCGGCCGCGCTGGCGGTCGTGGCCCTGCTGGTGAACCCGACGGCGACCCGGGCCCTGGGCATCGGTCCCGCCGCCTGACCGCGCGGCCCGTCGTACGGGCCGCGCCGCCTACTCCTCCACGAGGAGCTTCTCGCGCAGCTGGGCCAGGGTGCGGGCCAGCAGACGGGAGACGTGCATCTGGGAGATGCCGACCTCCTGCGCGATCTGTGACTGCGTCATGTTGCCGAAGAACCGGAGCAGTAGAATCCGCTTCTCTCGCGGTGGCAGCCCCTCCAGCAGCGGCTTGAGGGACTCGCGGTACTCGACCCCCTCCAGCGCCTCGTCCTCCGAGCCCAGCGTGTCCGCGACCGCCGGGGACTCGTCGTCCGTGTCCGGGACGTCCAGGGAGAGCGTGCTGTAGGCATTGGCCGATTCCAGCCCCTCCAGCACCTCCTCCTCGGAGATCCCGAGCCGTTCGGCCAGCTCGTGGACCGTGGGGGAGCGACCGTGCTGCTGGGAGAGCTCCGCGGTGGCAGTGGTCAATGAGAGCCGCAGCTCCTGGAGGCGCCGGGGCACCCGTACCGCCCAGCCCTTGTCGCGGAAGTGCCGCTTGATCTCGCCGACCACCGTGGGCGTGGCGTACGTCGAGAACTCCACGCCCCGGTCCGGGTCGAACCGGTCCACCGACTTGATCAGGCCGATGGTGGCGACCTGCGTCAGGTCGTCGAGCGGCTCGCCCCGGTTGCGGAACCGCCGGGCCAGGTGCTCGACCAGCGGAAGGTGCATCCGGACCAGGCGGTTGCGCAGCTCCGCCCGCTCCGGCGAACCGTCGGGCAGCTCCCGCAGTTCGAAGAACAGCGCCCGCGCGCCACTGCGGTCGCGCGGGTCCGGCAGCGCCGGAGCCGCCTGGGCCACGGCCGCGGATGGCTGTGAGGGTTGTGGTTCGTCGTGCTGGTTCTCGCTCATAGGGCCCGCCCGTCGCTCCGCCGAGTCCAAAAAGCCGTTGTCCGCATCCGCGTCAGCCGGGTGCGGCCGGGCGTGCTGCTGCTCCGGGATGCCGCCGTCGACCTCATGCCGTACCCGGGGCCGATCCCCGCCCCGCACCGGGATCTCCCCGCCGCTCACGCCGGGCCTGGCCCCGCGCCGCGTTGTTTGTACAGGCTGATGCACACGGTGCGGTCCTCCTCGACCGTCGCCTCGACCTTGCCGGCCAGCGCCGACAGGACCGTCCACGCGAACGTGTCGCGCTCGGGCGCGCGGCCGTCCGTGGTCGGTGCCGAGACGGTGACCTCCAGCGAATCGTCGATCAGCCGGAACACGCAGCTCAGGACGGAGCCGGGCACGGCCTGCTGGAGCAGGATCGCGCACGCCTCGTCCACCGCGATGCGGAGGTCCTCGATCTCGTCGAGGGTGAAGTCCAACCGTGCCGCGAGACCGGCTGTCGCCGTACGCAGCACCGACAGGTAGGCACCCGCAGCCGGCAGCCGGACTTCTACGAAGTCCTGGGTCGCGGGCTCGCCTGCGATCTGGGACACCCTCACCTCCAAGGTGGTACGAGCTCTGTTCGCCGGTGACGCTATCGCGATCCGGGCGATCGTGTCGCGGCCCCCCTCGTGGCGCCCGCTGGGAGCGCCCGGGTCACCCGCCGTTCCTGCGGTCGGTGACCGATGGTAAGCCCATCGGTACGCACAGTGGCTAGGGGTCTGCGGGCCCAATTCGGGGGAACCGGCGGAGGGTTGACCTACCCCGCCTCAGACGATCGAACCGTCGACAAAACACCACCTCCACGTCTCGCCCGGTTCGAAGCTGCGCATCACCGGATGGCCCGTCTCGTGGTGGTGCGCCGTGGCATGGCGGTAGGGCGAGGAATCGCAGCAGGCCACGTATCCGCACCCCAGGCATATCCGCAGTTGCACCGGATGACTGCCGAGCGCCAGACATTCCGGGCAGGTCGGGGCAAGCGGGATGGGCTCGGGGCGCGGCAGTTCGGCAACGTGGGTGCACTCGCTCATGATGGCCAGCGTACTGACGTGCGGGCGCACTGGGCGGTTGATACCGAGGAGGACGGATCTTCGATGGAGGTATTGCAGCTGGTGGCCTTGGTGGCGGGCAGCGCGGTGGTCGCCGGGGTGGCCCGCCGCACCCCCGTGCCCGCGCCGCTGCTGCTCGTCGCCGTCGGTCTCATCGCCGCCTACGTCCCGGGCGTGCCGTCGTACGCCCTCGACCCCCACATCGTGCTGCCCCTGCTGCTGCCGCCGCTGCTCTACACGGCCTCCATGGAGAGCTCGTACCTCGACCTGCGGGCCAACGTACGGCCGGTCGCGCTGCTGTCCGTGGGGTACGTGCTCTTCGCGACCGTGGCCGTGGGGTACGCGGCCTACCTGCTGGTGCCGGGCCTGTCGCTGCCTGTGGCGCTGGTGCTGGGCGCGGTGATCGCGCCGCCCGACGCGGTCGCGGCGACGGCGATCGCCCGCAAACTCGGACTGCCGAACCGGATCACGACCATCCTCCAGGGCGAGTCGCTGGTCAACGACGCCACCGCGATCACCGCCTACAAGGTGGCGCTGGCCGCCGCCGTCGGCGTCAGCGCGGGCTGGGCGGGCGGGATCGCGGAGTTCATGCTCGCGTCGGTTGGCGGCGTCGGGGTCGGGTTGGTGCTGATGGTGCCGATCCACCTGCTGCGCAAGCGGCTGCGCGAACCACTGCTGCAGAACACCCTGTCGCTGCTGATCCCGTTCGTCGCGTACGCGGCGGCCGAGCGGGTGCACGCCTCGGGCGTCCTGGCGGTCGTGGTGGTCGCCCTGTACCTCGGACACCGCAACTGGCAGGTCGACTTCGCGACCCGGCTCCAGGAGGCCGCGGTGTGGAAGGTGATCTCCTTCGTGCTGGAGTCGGTGGTCTTCGCGCTGATCGGCCTCCAGCTGCCGGTGGTCCTGAAGGGGCTCGCGGAGTACGAGGGCCCGCAGGCGGCCTGGTACGCGCTGGCGGTGTTCCTGGCCGTGGTGGTGGCGCGCTTGGTGTGGGTGTTCCCCGCCACCTTCCTGCCCCGGGTGCTGTCCGAGCGGATCCGCCTGCGGGAACCCGAGACGAACTGGAAGGCGCCGGTCATCGTGGGATGGGCCGGGATGCGCGGGGTGGTCTCGCTGGCCGTCGCCTTCTCCGTCCCCATCAGCGTGCCGCACCGGAACCTGATCCTCTTCCTGACCTTCACGACGGTCATCGCGACGCTGGTGGTGCAGGGGCTGACCCTGCCGCCGCTGATCCGGCTGCTGCGGCTGCCGCCGCGCGACTTCCAGGCGGAGACGCTGGCGGAGGCCCAGGCGCAGAGCGAGGCGTCGCGGGCGGCGGAGGACCGGCTGAACGAGCTGCTGGAGGAGCCGCGCAACGCCCTGCCGGGGCCGCTGGCGGACCGGCTGCGAACGGTGCTGGAGCGGCGGCGCAACGCGGTGTGGGAGCGGCTCGGCGAGACCAACCCCGTGACGGGGGAGTCCGCGGACGACATCTACCGGCGGCTGGCGGGGGAGATGATCGAGGCCGAGCGGGAGGTGTTCGTGACGCTGCGCGACCGCCGGCGGATCGACGACGAGATGCTGCGGGTGCTGCTGCGCCGGCTGGACCTGGAGGAGGCCGCGGCCTACCGGGAGGAGTCGTCCTGAGCGGGTCGGAGGCCTGAGCGGTCCGGGCGGCGTGGGCGTGAGTGGGTCCGCCGGGGTCGCAGCGGTCCGGTGGGGCGGGGTGACCGCTCCGCCGGGGCGGGGCGCCGGTCGTACCGCGATGCCGGCCGTCCGGGCCGGAGGGGCCCGGGCCTACCGGGAGGGATCGGCGGGGGCGGGGCCAGGGCACGGGTCGGGGGCGCCGGTGACGACCGCGGCGAGGGTCGTGCCCCGGGGGAAGGCGCCCGCCGCCGTGAGTTCCGTCAGGGCCCAGAGCAGCTTGGCGACGTAGACCCGCTCGACCGGGACGCCGTGCCGCGCCTCGAACCCGGCGGCGAAGTCGTCCAGCTCGGCAGGGACCCGAGCGTAGCCGCCGTGGTGGAAGCCCTCGGCCAGCGTCCAGTCGCCCGCCGGGCCGCCGAACGCCTCCCGCTGGAGGGAACGTATCTCCGCCTCCAGGAAGCCGCCGGCCAGCACCGGGACCCCCACGGCCCGCTGATCCGGCCCGAGCCCCGCCGCCAGACCGGCCAGGGTGCCGCCGGTCCCGCAGGCGACGGCGACGACATCGGCCGCGCCGCGCAGCTCGCGGCCCAGCTCTGCGCAGCCGGACAGGGCGGGGGCGTTGCTGCCGCCCTCCGGGATCACGTACGCGTCGCCGGCCCCGGCCGCGGCGAGCAGCCCGGCCCGCATGCCGTGCTCGGCCTTGCGGCGGTACTCCGAGCGGGAGACGAAGTGCAACCGCATCCCGTCGGCGGCGCAGCGGGCCAGCGAGTCGTTCAACGGCCGCCCGGCCAGCTCGTCCCCGCGCACCACCCCGACGGTCGCCATGCCGAGCAACCGCCCGGCCGCGGCGGTCGCCCGCAGGTGGTTCGAGTACGCCCCGCCGAAGGTCACCAGTCCGGGATACCCGCCCGCCACGGCGACCCGCAGATTCGGTGCGAGCTTGCGCCACTTGTTCCCGGGCAGCTCGGGATGCACGAGATCGTCCCGCTTGAGCACCAACCGCACCCCGTGCCGCTCGAACCGGTCGTCACGCACCTCCCGCACCGGCGACGGCGGTCGCGCCTGCAGCAGCACGTCAAGGTTCGCGGAACGGTTCACGCCTCCATTGTGAGCCGCTCGGCCGCTGCCGCCGCACGTCGGGGCCCCGTCCTCCCCGGCGTGCGCGAGCGACGCGTGTCATCGGGTCACTCCGGGTCGCCCCCCGCGGAGGCGGCTATTTCAGGCGGTCGGCCACCCGGTCGCGGAACCAGTCCATCGCGAACCCCTTCGGGTCGATCTTCCCGGGCTGCCATTCGAGGTGGCCGATCACCGAGCGCTCGTGCCAGCCGTGCACCCGGCACACCGCGGCCGCCGCCTTGACCATCGCGTCCAACTGCACCTGCGGCCACGGGTCGTCACCGTCGCCGAGGTTCTCGCACTCGAAGCCGTAGAAGCAGCGGTTGCCGTCCGTGTCGGCCCGGTGGTCGGGCGGGAGCCGCTTCTCCGCGATCACCGCCGCCAGGACGTCGGAGTCGCCCGCGCCCGCGTGGTTGGCCCGGCCGTAGCCGACCAGGTGGACACGGCCGTCCTTGGTGATCACGCCGTGGCACAGGGGGCCCGGCAGCTCCTCGTCGCCGTCGCGGCAGAGCGAGACGGTGTAGGCGGTGCCGTGCGTCACGGTGTGGTGGATCATCACCCCGTGCAGCGGCCCCCAGGGCCCCTTGTGGTTGCGGTTGTGGGTGCGCCAGGCGCCGACCTCCACCACGGTCAGCCCTTCCTGCCGCAGTGCCTCGATGAACCGGTCCGCGGACATGGGTGCGGACATGGCCGCCTCCTCTGCGATTCGGGGCGGTCACCTTGCGTGCCCGTCTCGTCACGTACCGGTGTAATGGAGGGAACCCTTCCGGGCTAGTGCGTTCGTACGGTGAGCGAGCGGAATCGGCCAACCGGCCCGTGTCCGCCGAGGGTTTCGCGGACGGCCCATGAGGGTGCCCAGGTCACGTACGGAGTAGTCCCACCCTTTTGTGTAATGGTCCCATTACGTTCCGTGCTGAAAACTGGACCCGCAGATCCATGGAGTGATCGAAAGGAAACACATGTCGGTCCAGGCGGGTTCCGAGTCCGAAGCGCAAGGCCAGACCCCCCAGCGGAGTCTGGGCACCTCGGCCGCGCGGAACTTGGCAACCACGACCAAGTCCGCGCCGCAGATGCAGGAGATCAGCTCGCGGTGGCTGCTGAAGATGCTCCCGTGGGTGTCGGTGCAGGGCGGCACGTACCGCGTCAACCGGCGGCTGAGCTACTCCGTCGGCAACGGCATCGTGGAATTCATCAAGACCGGGACCCAGGTGCAGGTGATCCCGGCCGAACTCGGTGAGCTCCCGCTGCTGCGCGACTACGAGGACCTCGACGTACTCGCCGAACTCGCCGCCCGCTGCCAGCAGGTCGACTTCGAACCCGGCCAGGAGCTGACCTCCTTCGGCAGCGCCTCCGACAAGGTGTTCCTCCTCGCACACGGCCGCATCGAACAGGTCGGCCCCGGCCCCTACGGCGAGGACGCGGTGCTGCGCACCGTCGCCGACGGTGCCTTCTTCGGCGAGGACGCCCTCGTCGACGAGGAGTCGATCTGGGAGTACACCGCCCGCGCGGTCACCTCCGGTACGGCCCTCGTCCTCTCCCGGCAGGACTTCCAGCTCCTCGCCGACCGGGTCGACTCCCTGCGCGCCCACGTGGACCGGCAGCGCGCGCTGCCGCCCCAGCGCACCAACACGCACGGCGAGGCCGAGATCGCGCTCTCCGCCGGCCACGAGGGCGAAGCGGTACTGCCCGGCACCTTCGTGGACTACGAGGCGCGCCCGCGCGAGTACGAACTCTCCATCGCACAAACGGTTCTTCGGGTGCACACGCGCGTCGCCGACCTCTACAACCAGCCGATGAACCAGACCGAGCAGCAGTTGCGGCTCACGGTCGAGGCGCTGCGCGAGCGCCAAGAGCACGAGATGGTCAACAACCCCGACTTCGGCCTGCTCCACAACGCCGACTACGACCAGCGCATCCAGCCGCACGACGGCGCGCCCAGCCCGGACGACATGGACCAGCTCCTCAGCATGCGGCGCGGCTCGAAGCTCTTCCTCGCCCACCCCAAGGCCATCGCCGCCTTCGGGCGCGAGTGCAACAAGCGCGGCCTCTATCCCGAGTCGATCGACGTCGGCGGCAACCGCGTGCCGTCCTGGCGGGGCGTACCGATCTTCCCGTGCAACAAGATCCCGATCAGTGACGCCCGGACGACCTCGATCCTGTGCATGCGTACCGGCGAGGACGAGTCCGGCGTGATCGGCCTCCACCAGCCGGGCATCCCGGACGAGATCGAGCCGAGCATGTCGGTGCGCTTCATGGGCATCAGCGAGCAGGCGATCATCTCCTACCTGGTTACCGCCTACTTCTCCGCCGCGGTCCTGGTGCCGGACGCGCTCGGCATCCTGGAGAACGTCGAGATCGGCCGCTGGCGCTGAGCCGGCCGGCTCGGGGCGCGGCGGGGCACACGATGGCGACGACCGAGGCGGTCACCACGGGCGAGGGCCAGGAAGCGGCGGCCCTGCTCGAACGGACGAGGGAAACGGTCAACCCGCGACTGCGGCGGACCGTCGAGGGCCTGCCCGGTTCCATGCGCCGCGTGGCGATGTACCACTTCGGCTGGGAGGACGCGGACGGCACCCCGGCGGCGGGCAACGCGGGCAAGGCCATCCGCCCCGCCCTGGTCCTCGCGGCGGCGCGGGCCCTGCGCGGCCCGGGCGGTGAGGAGAAGGAGGGCCGGGAGAAGGAGCAGGAGGACGCCGTACGCGCGGCGGTCGCCGTGGAGCTGGCGCACAACTTCACGCTCCTGCACGACGACGTCATCGACAAGGACGTCAGGCGGCGCGGGCGGCCCACGGCCTGGACCGTCTTCGGCGTACCGGACGCGGTCATCACGGGCGACGCCATGATGGCGCTCGCGTTGAAGCAGCTCACGGAGGACCCGCATCCGGCCTCGGCCTCGGCCGCCACCCGGCTGGTGACGTGCGTCATCGAGCTGTGCGCCGGGCAGCAGGCGGACTGCGCCTTCGAACAGCGACCGGACGTCTCCCTCGACGAGTGCCTGCGGATGGCCACGGCCAAGACCGGGGCCCTGCTGGGATGCGCCTGCGCGCTGGGCGCCCTGTCCGCGGGGGCCGGGCCGGACGAGGCCGACGCCATGGACGCCTTCGGCCGGGAGGCGGGGCTGGCGTTCCAGCTGATCGACGACCTGATCGGCATCTGGGGGGACCCCGGGCACACCGGGAAGCCCGCCGGTGCCGACCTGACCGCCCGCAAGAAATCCCTCCCGGTCGTGGCCGCCCTCACCTCGGGTACCGCGGCCGGTGCGGAGCTCGCCGAGCTCTACGCCGGGCCCATGACCGGGGACGACGTGCGCCGGGCGGCCGACGCGGTGGACCGGGCCGGCGGCCGGGACTGGGCGCAGGCCCACGCGGCGGACCGGATGGGCCGGGCGGTGCAGCAGTTGTCGCGCGCCGTACCGGACCTCGGGGCGGCGGGCGGGCTGCTGGCGCTGGCGGAGTTCGTCACGCGCCGCACCCGGTGAGCGCGTAGGACCCGCGGGGGGACAGGCCGGTTCCGGTACCGCATGGTGCCGGAACCGGCCTGTCCGGGTACGGAGCCCAACTCTAGGATCACTCACGGTTGTTGAAACGTGAGCGAGGATGGGTTCCGTGGTGCTGGAGATACGTAGGGCGGATCAGTCGGACCGGGACGCGGTGGCCCGGCTGCTGGACGAGGCGTTCCGCGACGACCCGGTGAGCAGCTGGGTCTTCCCCGACCCGGCGCACCGGGCGGCGGTGCACGGGAAGTTCCTCGGCGTGTTCGTCGACGTGGCGCTCGCGGAGGGCCGGATCGACTACGCGGCCGACGGCTCGGCGGCGGCGCTGTGGCTGCGGATACCGGCCGGGGAGCCGGAGGGGGAGGACGAGGTCCCGGCGAAGATGCGCGCGGTGGCCGACCCGGACAACGAGCGCTGCGAGCTGGTCGGCCGGCTGACGGGCGAGGTGCACCCCACGGCCGAGGAGCACGAGTACCTGCTGATGATCGCGGTGGCGCCGGGGCGGCAGGGCGAGGGCCTCGGTACGGAGCTGATCCGGCCGGTGCTGGAGCGCTGTGACCGCGAGGGCGTACCGGCCTACCTGGAGGCGAGCAGCGAACGCAGCAAGGCGCTGTACCAGCGGCTCGGGTGGGAGTTCACGGGCACGGCGGTGCGGCTGCCGGACGGGCCGTTGATGTGGCCGATGTGGCGCAAGCCGCAGCCCTGAGGGCTCCCGCACCGCCGGATGCGCCGGACCGGCCTACCGTGGAGGTATGGCCGGTGATGAGCGACAGGGCGCGGGAGCGGCGGACGCCCCGCCGGCCGGGCACGAGCAGGAGCCGTGCCCGGTCTGCGGACGACCCGTCGAGCGGGTGATCGTCGGGCGGCGCAAGTCCCTCGGGATCTTCGTACCGGAGTGGGGTCCGGGGCCGTGCCACGCCCCGGACTGCCCCAGGTACGCCTCCTCCCGGGGCGCCGGCTAGGCCCGCCCGGCCGAAGGAACGGCCGGGCAGCCGGGCAGCCGGGTCCCGCGACGGGAGCCCGGTGCCGGATCGGCCCGGTGGTCAGCTCTTGGTGCCGAGGCCCGAGGCGGCCGGCCCCGAGGCGGCGAGGCCGTTCGCCCAGAGCTGGTTCACGCGGGAGCGCTCGGTGCCGTTCGGGTAGGGGTTGGTGCACGAGGTGCCCGGCCCGCCGCCCGACATCAGCTCGCTGCACGGGCCCGAGTAGTGGTCGGGCAGGCCCAGTACGTGGCCGGTCTCGTGCGCGGTGACCCGGGTGGAGTCGTACTGCTGGTTCTGCGCGTAGTCCAGGAAGATGTAGCCGCGGCCGTGGCCGTCGGTGCTCGCGTACGAGCCCCGTGAGTCGTTGCCCTCGTAGTACGAGAAGTTCCCGCCCGAGGACACCTCCTGGAGCTTCACGTTGGACACCGAGCCGTTCCAGATCTGCGTGGAACGGGCTATCACGGTACGGAAGCTGGGCGCGTTGCGGGTGTTGTAGGTGACGGTGACGGACTGGAGGCCCGGGTGCGCGGCGCGCTGCTCCGCCACCGAACGCCGGACGGCCTCGAAGAAGGCCTGGTTGGCGGCCTGGTTCTCCTGCGAGCGCTCGTAGGCGGCGTAGCTCGCGGTGTTGCCGGACGGGGCCGGGGCGGCGCTGGCGGTGGGGGCGACGCCGGCCAGGGCGGCGGCCAGGACGAGACCGATGGTGGCGGCCGGAACGGCCGTACGGGAGTGGCGCATGTGGGGAAGCTCCTACTCATCCGGTGTGGGGGGTGGATGGTTCGAACCGGAGTCTGCGGGAGCGCGGGTGCCGGGCGGATGATGTCAGCCACCGATAACACCGGGCTATCGGTGGGTTTTCGGTAGGTCGACTTCCTTGAAATTGGCGGGATTCCGGGGGATGCCTGTGGCTGGTGCGGCCGTCAGGGGCCGCCCTACCCTCTGGTCATGGAGCTTGAGGTGAGGCACCTGCGCGCCCTGTGCGCCATCGCCGACGCCGGCAGCCTGCACAAGGCCGCGCGGCAGCTCGGCGTGAGCCAGCCCTCCCTCACGACGCAGCTCCGCCGCATCGAACGGGCGCTGGAGGGCGAGCTGTTCCTTCGCGAACGGACCGGCTGCCGGCCCACGCCGCTCGGCCGCACCGTACTGGGTCGGGCGCGTCCGCTGCTGGCCGAGATGGCCGCCCTGGTCGCCGACGCCCGCGCGGTGGCCCACGGGCCGCGGCTGCGGATCGGCTCCACGGCCAGCCGGGCCCTGCCGGGCTGGTTGCGCCGACTGCACCGGCGCTCGCCCGAGACCGAAACCTCGCTGGTGGTCGACGTGTCGGCCAACGCCCTGCTGCGCATGGTGGAGGCGGGGCAACTGGACGTGGCGTTCGTGCACGAGGTCGAGGGGTGCCCGCTGCGGGTGCCGCCGGGGCTGGAAGTGCGCGTGCTGATGGAGCGGGAGCCGCAGTTCGTGTCGATGTCCCGGGACCATCCCGCCGCGCGGCGGCCGGTGGTGGAGTTACGGGAACTGGCCGCCGACCGCTGGACGGTGGACCCGTCGGTGGACGGCGAGTGGGACGGCCTGCGGCGGGTCTTCGCCGGCGCCGGGGTGGACCCGCCCGTGCTGCACGCCGACTACCACACCGCGACCTCCCTGATCGTCTCCGGCGAGGCCGTCGCCCCCTGCCAGCCGACCTCCGGCCCCCGCGACGACATGGCGATCCGGCCGCTCTCGGGCGACCCGCTCGCCGTACGGCTGCTGCTGGCAAGCCGGCCGGGCGCACACGCCGAGGTGTACGAGGACCTCCGCGCCGCCTATCGCGAAGCCGCCCTGCGCACCCCGCCCTACCGGGCCTGGCTCCATCACCACGCGAGCCCTTTGCTGGCCGCGTAGGCCGAGATCCCCCTGCCGGACCCGGCGCCCCGTGCCGCTCACGCATGCGCGCCGCTGCGGCGTGTCGGCCGCTTGACTTCGCCGAACCGCGATATATCGTGTTCTCAGAAGACGCGATATGTTGCGAGCGTTGAGCGTCGAGCCCGTTCGTGCGCCCACGAGGAGGATCAGAACCATGGCAGAGCAGACGACGTGGTCCGTAGCCGAACCGCAGAAGCTCACCTTCGAGCAGCCGGTGACGGAACTCCGCGTCCGCGTCGTCGGCGGCACCGTGAACGTCGTCGCCGCCGACGAGGGCCCCGCCCGACTCGAAGTGGCCGAGGTCACCGGGCCGCCCCTGCACGTCGTACAGGAAGGCGGAACCCTCACCCTCTCCTACGAGGACCTCCCCTGGAACGGTTCCCAGGGCTTCAAGAAGTGGTTCGAGGGCAAGCCCTGGAAGGCGTGGTCCGGCGGCTCCGCCGACGGCCGCAAGGCGTGGGAGCGCACCGTCACCGTCACCCTCACCGTTCCCGCCGCCACCGCCGTCCAACTGGCCACCATCAGCGCGGCGGCCTTCGTCTCCGGCATCAGCGGCGCCACCGACGTCAACGGCGTCAGCGGCGACACGACCCTGGTCGGGCTCTCCGGCAAGGTGAAGGCCAACACCGTGTCCGGCAGCGTCGAGGCCCAGTCCGTGAACGGCGAGTTCGCCTTCCACTCGGTCTCCGGCAGCCTGACCGTCGTCGACGGCGCGGGCGGCAGCGTGCGGGCCGATTCGGTCAGCGGCGACATGCTCATCGACCTCATGCTCGACCCGGCCGACGTCCGGCCCGTCGACATCTCCCTGAACTCCGTCTCCGGACAGGTCGCCATCCGCCTCCCGCACCCGGCCGACGCCCGCGTGGAGGCCAACACCGCCACCGGCGGCGTCTCCAACGCCTTCGAGGACCTGCGGGTCACCGGGCAGTGGGCCGCCAAGCGGATCACCGGAACGCTCGGCGCCGGCACCGGGACGCTGCGCGCCACCACGGTCTCCGGCGCCATCGCCCTGCTGCGCCGCCCGGCGGCCGACGGCCCCGACGGAGCCCCCGTCACCCCGCTCACGCTCGACAAGAAGGTGCTCTGACATGCCGCCCGTCTTCGCCCACGGACGCCTCCGCCTCTACCTCCTCAAGCTGCTGGACGAGGCTCCGCGCCACGGGTACGAGGTGATCCGCCTGCTGGAGGAGCGGTTCCAGGGGCTGTACGCGCCCTCCGCGGGCACGGTGTACCCGCGCCTGGCCAAACTGGAGGCGGAGGGTCTCGTGACGCACGCCACCGAGGGCGGGCGCAAGGTGTACTCCATCACCGAGGCGGGCCGCGCCGAACTGGCCGACCGGGGCGGCGAACTCGCCGACCTGGAGTTGGAGATCCGTGACTCGGTCTCCGAACTGGCCGCCGAGATCCGCGACGACGTCCGGGGCGCCGCCGGGGACCTGCGGCGTGAGATGCGGGCGGCGGCCGCCTCGGCGTCGACCACCCACGTCGACGACGAGGGCTGGAAGGCGGCCAAGGAGGAGCTGCGCAAGGCGAAGGCGGAGTGGAAGGAGCAGGCGCGGCGGGCGAAGGACGAGAGCCGCCGGGCGCGCGAGGAGGCGCAGCAGGCGCGGCGCCAGGCGAAGGAGGCCCAGGAGCGGGCGCGCGAGGAGGTCCAGCGCATCGCGAGCCAGTTGCAGGAGCAGTTCGCCAAGTCCGGCGGTGTGCTGGGGAGCCTGGCCGGGGCGTGGCTGGGCGGCGCCGGGGGCCACGGGGGTGCGGGCGGCGGTGCGGGCGGCGGTGCCGGTGCGGGGACGCACGCGGGTGCGGCGGCCGGGGCGGGCTGGGCCGAGGACCTGGCGGCTACGGCCGACCCGGTGCGGGATTTGGACCGGTTGCTGGACCGCTTCCGCGACGACGTCCGGGACGCGGCCCGAGACCACGGGGTGTCGCCGGCGCAACTGGCCGAAGCCCGGGCTCATTTGACCGCGGCGGCGGCCCGGGTGACGGCGGCCCTCCGCCCGGACCGGCCGTAGCCCCGCCGCTGGGGGCCCCTCCCTCCGCTCGGGGCCCGTGGGGCTCCGCCCCCGGCCCCGCGCCCCAAACGCCGCGGGGCTGGAAGATGCCCCCGGAGCCGGAGCCGGAGCCGGAGCCGGAGCCGGAGCCGGAGTCGGAGTCGGAGTCGGAGTCGGAGTCGGAGTCGGAGCCGGAGCCGGAGCCGGAGCCGGAGTCGGAGTCGGAGTCGGAGCCGGAGCCGGAGCCGGAGTTCCGCCCCGCCGGCAGGGTCAGACGGTGAGGACGATCTTGCCGAAGAGGTCGCCCGAGGCGAGTTTGGTGAAACCTTCGCGGGCGCGGTCCAGGGGGAGGACCTCGTCGATGACGGGGCGGACGCCGGTGCTCGCGCAGAACGCCAGGAGGTCCTCCAGCTCGTCCTTCGAGCCCATCGTGGAGCCGACCACCTTCAGCTCCAGGAAGAAGATCCGCGTCAGTTCCGCGTGCGCCGGCCGGTCGCCGCTCGTCGCGCCCGAGATGACCAGGGTGCCGCCGGGGCGCAGGGACTTCACCGAGTGCGACCACGTGGCCGCGCCCACCGTCTCGATGACGGCGTCCACCCGCTGCGGGAGCCGCGCGCCCGGCTCGTACGCCTCCACCGCGCCCAGCTCGACCGCGCGCTTGCGCTTGGCCTCGTCCCGGCTCGTGGCGAAGACCCGCAGGCCGGCCGCCTTGCCGAGGACGATCGCGGCGGTGGCGACGCCGCCGCCCGCGCCCTGGACGAGCACGGAGTCCCCCGGTCGCACCCCGGCGTTGGTGAACAGCATCCGGTAGGCCGTCAGCCAGGCCGTCGGCAGGCAGGCGGCCTCCTCGAAGGACAACTCGGCGGGCTTGCGCAGCACGTTCCAGGCGGGGACGGTCACCTGCTCGGCGAAGGTTCCCTGATAGCGCTCGGTCAGGATCGACCGGGGCTCGTCCGGGCCGACCCCGTGGCCGCTCTGGCCGATCACGGAGTGCAGGACGACCTCGTTGCCGTCCTGGTCGGTCCCGGCGGCGTCGCAGCCGAGGATCATCGGGAGTTTGTCCTCGCCGAGACCCACCCCGCGCAGCGACCACAGGTCGTGGTGGTTGAGGGAGGCGGCCTTGACGTTGACGGTCACCCAGCCGGGGCGGGCCCCGGGAGCCGGGCGCTCGCCCAGTTCAAGGCCGTTCAGCGGCTGGTCGCGGTCGATTCGGGCGGCATAGGCAGCGAACATGCCGCGACGCTACCGCCCGGTAGCGCGAGGGGCCACCCCTGTCGGGAGCCGGCGGGTGAGGTCTTCGTCGCAGTGGCCCCGCGGAGGGTCACTGCCGGGTGAGGGAACCGGGCCGGGGTCTTTTCGCGTCTGGAACGGGCCATCCGTGGCCGCTGCACGGAAGGATTGATTCACCTCTCAACTGCCACGCGTACCAGTCCGTTTGATGCTTCCGAGAGCGAAAGCGGAATGTCAAGGGAGCCCGCGATCGGGGGGTAACATTCTGGCCATGCGGCGCGCTCGCCATGGGCCTGTCATTCGCGCCGCGGTTCTCTTCGTGTGGCCGGTGCGTCGCTTTCCCGTGCGCCCGGGCCCACGACAGGCGCGGCGACCCCTCCCGGTTCGGGGGCCAGGAGGGTGCGTCCGCGGTCCGCTCCCCCGTGACGGCCGGAGCGGGGACGGCGGCACGGGAGCAACCGGAACGGCCCGGCCGGATGGGATCCATCGGGCCGGGCCGTTGCCCGTACGTCACGCGTGGGACCGCGGTGGCGGTCAGACCAGCCGGGCCACGCCGTCCGCCTTCGCGGCGGCGGCGACCGCGGCCGAGACGGCCTCGGCGACGCGCTCGTCGAACGGCGACGGGATCACGTAGTCGGCGGCGAGCTCGTCACCCACGACGCCCGCGATGGCGTCGGCGGCAGCGATCTTCATGCCTTCGGTGATCCGGGTCGCGCGCACCTTGAGGGCGCCCGCGAAGATGCCGGGGAAGGCCAGCACGTTGTTGATCTGGTTCGGGAAGTCCGACCGGCCGGTGGCCACGACCGCCGCGTACTTGTGCGCGACGTCGGGGTGGACCTCCGGGTTCGGGTTGGCCATGGCGAACACGAAGCAGTCCTTCGCCATGGTCGCCACCGCCTCCTCGGGAACCGTGCCGCCGGAGACGCCGATGAAGACGTCCGCGCCGACCAGGGCCGCTTCCAGGGGGCCGGACTGACCGGTCTTGTTCGTCAGGCCCGCGATCTCGGCCTTGACGTCCGTCAGGTCCGAGCGGTCCGCCGAGACGACGCCCTTGCGGTCGGTCACGCACACGTCGCCGATGCCCGCGTCCACCAGGATCTTGGCGATGGCGATGCCCGCCGCGCCGGCGCCCGAGATCACGGCGCGCAGGTCGCCGAGGGTGCGGCCGGTGAGCTTCGCCGCGTTGCGCAGGGCGGCCAGCGTCACGATGGCCGTGCCGTGCTGGTCGTCGTGGAAGATCGGGATGTCCAGGGCTTCCTGGAGCCGGCGCTCGATCTCGAAGCAGCGGGGGGCGGAGATGTCCTCCAGGTTCACCCCGCCGAAGGACGGCGCGAGGCGGATGACCGTCTCGATGATCTCGTCCGTGTCTTTGGTGGCGAGCGCGATCGGGACCGCGTCCACTCCACCGAACTGCTTGAACAGAATGGCCTTGCCCTCCATCACCGGGAGGGAGGCCTCGGGACCGATGTCCCCGAGGCCGAGCACGGCCGTGCCGTCCGTGACGACGGCGACCACATTGGACTTCCACGTGTACTCGTTGACGAGTTCCGGATTCTCCGCGATGGCGCTGCAGACCTTCGCCACGCCGGGCGTGTACGCGAGGGACAGGTCGTCCTTGTCGCGGACCGGCACGGTGGCCTGCACGGCCATCTTGCCGCCCCGGTGCAGTGCGAACACCGCGTCGGGGTTGTTGTCCGTCACGCTGTCGCTGCGAGGATTGACGATCTCCGCTGCCACTTGTTTGACCCCTTAAGTCTTAAATCGTTGAGGGTGGCCACTCCTGGTTAAGGGGTGGGCGGGCACCGCGTCCGTCTCCGCATCGACGGGTTCGGCCCGCCTCCGCGAAGGGGAGGTTTCGTACGCGCGGGCGCGCCGCACACGCGCCCTGAGCCCCGGATGAGGGGTGTAAGGATCTGTTCTACCTGAAAAACGGCCGCCCGGACGAGTCGATTGCCTCACGTTCGCAGGTCTCTTGCCCCGGTTTCGGCGAAAAGTCCGGACGTTGCTGTCCGATAGGCGAGACCGACAGTAAAAACTGCGGTCAAAGCGCCTGGTGGCGGTGCATAGTGCGGCCGCGTGGCCCCCTCGCCGCAGTCCTGTTGGGAACCTCGGCTGGCCCGTTATCCGATTTTGACCTGACGGCCACCCTGAATGTCGTGGTCCGAATGGCAAGATGCCGTAATCACACAGGTCGCTGCACTCGATGGTGCGTGCCCGACCGTTCTCGGATGCTTTTTTCCCCACTGCCGGAGGAACCAGCTCATGACCGCAAGCACCACCCGTCGTACGACCGCCGCACGGTCCCGGATCGCCGCGGTCGGTGCGATCGCGGTCGCCGGCGCCCTGATCCTCACCGGCTGTGGCGACCAGACCAAGAGCGGCTCCGGCGACGGCGCCTCTACGGGCACCAAGTCCAGCAGCGCCCCGCTCTTCTCGGCCCTGCCGAAGAAGATCCAGGACGCCGGTGTCATCAAGGTCGGCACCGACTCCGCCTACCCCCCGATGGAATTCGTCGAGAACGGCAAGATCGTGGGTGTCGACCCCGACATCGCCGAGGCGCTCGGCAAGCAGCTCGGTGTGAAGTTCGAGTTCACGGCGGGCACCTTCGACGGCCTGATCACCTCGATCTACACCGGTCGCCAGGACGCGATCATGTCGTCCATGACGGACAACAAGCAGCGCCAGGAGGGCCTGGACGACAAGGGCCAGAAGATCGGGAAGGGCATCGACTTCGTCGACTACTTCTCCTCCGGCCTCTCGCTCCTGGTCAAGAAGGGCAACCCCGAGGGCATCAAGACCCTCGACGACCTGTGCGGCAAGACCGTCGCCGTCCAGCGCGGGACGACCTACGAGGACGAGTTCAAGAAGCAGGCCGACAAGTGCGGTGACAAGAAGCTCACCATCCAGGCGTTCGACACCGACGCCGAGGCGCAGACCCGCGTCAAGGCGGGCGGCGCCGTGGCCGACCTGAACGACTACCCGGTCGCCGCGTACACCGTGAAGACCTCCGGCGGCGGCAACGACTTCGAGATCGCCGGCCAGCAGACCGGCGTCGGCCTCTTCGGCATCGGCGTCAGCAAGGACAACGCGCAGCTGCGCGACGCCCTCAAGCAGGCACTGGACGCCGCCATCAAGGACGGCTCCTACGCCAAGGCGCTGGAGAAGTGGAACGTGCAGGACAGTGCCGTCAAGTCCGCGACGGTCAACGCCGGTCAGTAAGTCCCGCGCTCCACGCTCCACTGAAGGGCAGTCATTGTGACTGACAAGATCGAAAAGGGTCCGGCCGCAACCCCGCCGGCCGGACCCGGCGCCTCGGGAACCCCGTACGAGGCCATCAAGGCAATTCCGGTGCGGCACTACGGCCGCTGGGTCAGCGGTGTGATCGTCGTCGCGCTGCTGGCGTGGCTCGTCTACGCCTTCTCCCAGGGCAACGTGATCTGGAAGACGGTCGGCGACAAGCTGTTCGACCCGGCGATCCTCAGCGGTCTCTGGAACACGGTGCTCATCAGCGTCGCCTCCATGGCGCTGGGCCTCGCGCTCGGCATCGTGTTCGCGGTCATGCGCCTGTCGAAGAACCCGGTGACCAGCGCCGTCTCCTGGCTCTACATCTGGTTCTTCCGCGGTACCCCGGTGTACGTGCAGCTGCTGGTGTGGTTCAACCTGTCGCTGATCTTCGAGTACATCAACCTCGGCCCGATCTACAAGAACTACACCGTGGCCGTGATGACCCCGTTCATGGTCGCCCTGCTGGGCCTCGGCCTGAACGAGGGCGCCTACATGGCGGAGATCGTCCGCGCGGGCATCCAGTCCGTCGACGAGGGCCAGACCGAGGCGGCGCACGCGCTCGGCATGCCCCAGACGAAGACGATGCGCCGGATCGTGCTGCCGCAGGCGATGCGGGTGATCATCCCGCCGACGGGCAACGAGTTCATCAACATGCTGAAGACCTCGTCCCTGGTCTCGGCGGTGCAATACACGGAACTCCTGCGGGCCTCGTCGAACATCGGCAACACGGCCGGTGCCATCATGGAGATGCTGTTCGTGGCGTCCATCTGGTACCTGGCCCTGACCAGCGTGTTCAGCGTCGGCCAGTATTACCTGGAGCGCCGCTTCGCCCGAGGTTCCACGCGGAGCCTGCCGCCGACGCCGTTCCAGCGCCTGCGTGCCAACCTCAACATGTTCCGCCGTACGGAGGTCGCGCGATGACCGCCCAGCCGATGGTCAAGGCAGAAGGCGTCCACAAGTCGTACGGCGCCGCCCACATCCTCCGGGGCATCGACCTCGAAGTCGCCCCGCGTGAGGTCTTCTGCCTGGTCGGTCCGTCCGGCTCCGGCAAGTCGACCTTCCTGCGGTGCATCAACCACCTGGAGCGCATCAACTCCGGGCGGCTCTCGGTGGACGGGCAGCTGGTGGGCTACCGCCAGAAGGGCGACAAGCTCTACGAGCTGAAGGACAGCGAGGTCGCGGCCCAGCGCCGCGAGATCGGCATGGTCTTCCAGCGCTTCAACCTCTTCCCGCACATGACGGCGATCGAGAACGTCATGGAGGCCCCCGTCCAGGTCAAGGGCGAGAGCAAGGCGGTGGCGCGCGAGCGCGCCGTCAAGCTGCTCGACCGCGTCGGCCTCGGCGACAAGGGCGGGAACTACCCCTCGCAGCTGTCCGGCGGCCAGCAGCAGCGCGTGGCGATCGCCCGCGCGCTGGCCATGGAGCCCAAGCTGATGCTCTTCGACGAGCCCACCTCGGCGCTCGACCCGGAGCTGGTCGGCGACGTCCTGGACGTCATGCGGGACCTGGCCGAATCGGGCATGACCATGATCGTGGTGACCCACGAGATGGGCTTCGCCCGCGAGGTCGGCGACAACCTCGTCTTCATGGACGGCGGTGTGGTGGTCGAGTCCGGCCACCCGCGCGAGGTCCTGGGCAACCCGCAGCACGACCGGACGAAGGCGTTCCTGTCCAAGGTGCTGTAGTGCTGTAGTGCCGTAGCCGCCTTCGGGCGCTGCGAGAGGGGCGGTACGGATTCCCGTACCGCCCCTTTCGCGTTGCCGGGCGGCGACTCGGGAACCGTGGGCGGTCGCGGTCCGTAATACTTCCCGTACCGCACGCGAGACCGAGCCGGCCGGTGTCCCTCGCCGCGCTCACGAGCCCCTCCAGCCGTAATACCCTTGTAGCTGTCTCAGGCGTTACAGGGATCTCATCCGCAGCCGTAAGGACTACAAGTGGAATTGGCCCAGTACTCGGACTACGCCGTGCGCCTGGTCAACACCGAGGAGCCGGCCCGCAACAAGGACTCCCTCACCTCCGTCGACGCCGTGCGCGCCCTCTTCGGCGCCGGGGTCCAGGCCGCACGCCGGGCCACGGACGCCGACGTGACGCGCTTTCGCAACGTGCGCGGTCGACTGCGCGCCGTCTTCGAGGCAGCCGACGGCGGCGACCACGTGCTCGCCGTCGACCTGCTGAACTCCCTGCTTATGGAGTTCCCGGTCAGCCCCCAGGTGACCGGCCACGACTCGATCGGCGAGGACGGCCGCCCCCACTGGCACATCCACCTCGCCGACCACCCCTCGAACGCCTCCGCCGGATACGCGGCGCTCGCCTCGTTCGGGCTGGCCTTCCACCTCACCGAGCACGGCCCCGACCGCCTCGGCCTGTGCCAGGCGCCGCCCTGCCGCAACGCCTACCTCGACACCTCCACGAACCGGTCCCGGCGCTACTGCTCCGACCGCTGCGCCACCCGGGCGAACGTGGCGGCCTACCGCGCCCGCAAGCGACTTGAGGCCGAGGAGTCGGCCCGCAGCGGCCGCAGGGCCGAAGCCCCCCAGGACAGCCACGCCCTCAGCGAACGCTGACCCCCGGGAAGCGGCCGCAGCCGCAGCACGGCCGTCGCCAGCACCAGCTCCTCGGGCACCGCCCCGTAGTCGGTGCTGTCGCCGGTCGTGTTGTACGGGTTGTCGCCCAGCACCCACCACCCGCCCGGCCGCCGCTCCACCGCCCGCTTCACCACCAGCAGGTCCTGCTGGAACGGATGGCGCAGCACCACCACGGCCCCCGGGCGCACGACCGCCCCGTAGCGGACCAGCAGCCGGTCCCCGTGCAGCAGGGTCGGGACCATCGACGGCCCCGACACGTCGGCCAGCCCGAACCGGGTGTCCGGGCGCTTCTTCTCCACCATGTACGACCTCCTCGTCCCTCCCGCATGCTGCCGCACGGCCCCGTACGTTCGCTCACCGCCGCCGGCGTGAGGCTGGACTTTTGTCCGAAGCCCATGGGGCCGCCCGCGAATTCCGCTTTCCAAGCGAGTAATCTCGCCCTTGAGAAGACGATCACGAGGAGGACAAACTCCATGCTTTCCCGCCTCTTCGCCCCCAAGGCGAAGGTCTCCGCCCACTGTGACCTGCCGTGCGGCGTGTACGACCCTGCCCAGGCCCGCATCGAGGCCGAGTCCGTCAAGGCCGTTCAGGAGAAGTACCAGGCCAACGACGACGCCGACTTCCGCGCGCGCGCCATCACCATCAAGGAGCAGCGCGCCGAGCTGGCCAAGCACCACGTCTCGGTGCTGTGGAGCGACTACTTCAAGCCGCCGCACTTCGAGAAGTACCCGCAGCTGCACACGCTGGTGAACGACACCCTCAAGGCCCTCTCGGCCGCCAAGGCGTCGAACGACCCGGCGACCGGCCAGAAGGCCCTCGAACTCATCGCCGAGATCGACCGCATCTTCTGGGAGACCAAGGCCGCCTGATCTCGGGCCCCGGCCCGACGAAGGAAGCCTGTTGACGAAGGGGCCCGACCGGGGACGGTTGGGCCCCTTCGCCATGCGCTCGCCAGATCATCGAGGGGCTTTCGGGCCGGGAGGGGGCATTTTCCTGTGTCCAGGGCGATGGCTAGGGTGCTCGCATGACGATTCGCGCTGTGGTCTTTGACGTCGGCGAGTGCCTGGTGGACGAGACCCGGGAGTACGGCACCTGGGCCGACTGGCTCGGAGTGCCGCGGCACACCTTCGCAGCGGCCTTCGGAGCGGTGATCGCCCAGGGTAAGGACTACCGCGAGACGTTCCAGGTGTTCCGGCCCGGCTTCGACCTCACGGAGCAGCGAGAGGCGCGCGCGGAAGCGGGCCAGCCCGAGCACTTCGATGAATCGGATCTGTACCCCGATGTCCGGCCTACCCTCGCCCGACTGCGCGCAGACGGCCTGTGGCTCGGTATCGCCGGCAACCAGACCGTGCGCGCGGGCGGCATCCTCCGAGACCTGTTCACCGAGGACGTCGACCTGATCGGCACCTCGGACGACTGGGGTGCGTCGAAGCCCGACCCCGAGTTCTTTGTCCGTGTCGCCAAGGTCGCTCCCTACCGGCCGGACGAGATCCTGTACGTCGGTGACCGCGTCGACAACGACCTCAGGCCGGGGGCCGCCGCGGGCATGCACACCGCGCTCATCCGCCGTGGACCTTGGGCCACCATCCAATGGAACAGCGACGAGGCCCGGAAGCTCCCGACCTTCCGTGTGGAAAGCCTGGCGGAACTCCCGGGCCTGATCGAAGCGTTCAACGCGTCAACGCACTGAGTGTCGCCCCCCACCCGTACAGCTGGTCATCGAGGTCGCGGACGCACTGCTCGGCCTGCCACGGAGCGAGCGCGCGCCGCACTTCGCGGATTCGTTCCATGCCGGTGGCGTACCAGTGCGTCTCCAGCTGGGCCAGGGCGCGTAGCGCGTACCCGCATGCGACGTCCGGCTGCCCGGCGGCGGCCTCGACTGCGGCGAGGTCTGCGAGTACGACGGTGCGCTGCTTGTCGGCATCTGCGGGCAGGCATTCCAACACGTCGAGCAGGGTTTCGCGTGCCTGCGGCAGATGCCCGGCGATCAGCTGGGTGTGGCCTTTGAACGCGGCCAACCGGGTGGGACTGAACCAGTCCATCCACTCCGGGTCGCTGTGCTCGGTTCCAGCCGCCAAGACGTCCTCGCCGTGCGCGATCAGGTTGAGGGCCTCACGGGTCCGCCCGCAACGGGTCTCGCATTCCGCTTCGACTGCGTCCAGCCAGGCGAGGAACGGCGCGGAGGCTGGACCGCGGCGCGCGTAGGTGCGGGCCATCACCATCCGCTCCGCAGCCCCGGCCCGATTCTTGGCCCAACCCGGAACGAACGCCATATGGGCGAGCGTGGCGGCACCCATGAGGGCGTCGTCTGCCTCGCCTGCCGCCTGGAGAGCGCGTAGCCACGTGTCGACGGCGGGATCGGACTGCCTGAGGTCGAAGAACTCGATGCGTCCTGTGAGGAGGAGGCTTTCGGCGAGGGCACCGGCGACGGCCTTGCGGGTGGCGCCTGCGGTGGCCGGCAGGAGAGCCGTTCCGAGGGTGCCGTGGGCGACGGTCGCGGGGTGGAGGATCGCGGGCGCGACAGTCCAGTACAGACGCCGATGGGCACGGGTCACGGCGACGTAGTCGGCACCTGCACTGGCGGGTTGCGCTGCGGTGACATTCTGTATGGACACGCGGGGGCCAGATGCGGCGGGGGCGAGCTGGGTGCGGCGTACAGCCACGGTCCGGTCGTGCCCTGCGGGCGGGGCGAAGCCGAGCTGTTCAATGTCCTGGCCGAGTAGCTCGGTGAGGGCTTGCTGGGCGCCGGAGTGGGGCCAGGGCGGGGTGTCGGATTCCCACCGCCGCACCTGTCGTACGTCTACGTGGCAGTTCAAGGCGGCCAGCGCCTTGACCAGGGCCTGTTGTGAGACGTATCCGGCTGCAAGGCGTGCTGCCTTGAAGCGGACGTTTCCGGGTGACCTTGCCACGCTCAACCTCCATACGAGTTCCGGTGGATGAATACTGTCGCAGTAAGTCCGGAGGGTAGCCACTGATCACCCTTATGGGTGTCACTAAGTCCTCAAAAGCGCCCTCAGAAGACCGCCAAACGTCCTCGCTGAAAGTCCTGTTCAGGGCGACGCTGTTCCTCACCACCCGCTGACGACGGAAGGGAGGCGCCGTGACCAGGCGCACAATGACGGAATGGCTGGCCGGTAGCCATGGCCGGCCTGAACGGGTCCGCGCCGAATGGCGGGAGCGGGGCGTCGCGGTCCTTCCCATCGGAAGTCGCTTCGATGCCGTCCGTCTGCCGGACCCGCTCGTGCACGCTGCTGTCGGGACGGCGGACCTCGGCCACAACCACACCGACTTCGCCCTCGGCGAGCGTCTCGGCGGGCCCGTCATCCACGACGGCCACGGCCGGAACTACTACGCGATCGTCCCGCCCGGCACCGTCGCCGAGTGGCGTTCTGCCGTCTGCGGGGTGGAGTGCCTCGGCAGGGGAACCCACCTTGGCATCCCGGCGCTCGACCTCGTCGCATACGACCCGGCCCACCCGGTCTATTGGGCGGAGGTGGGCCCGCGGCCCGGCTACTGCGACCCGGCGTCGGTGGCGTTCCTCGTGCGGGTAGGAGCCGCGCGCCTCGCGGGGTTCAGGCAAGAGCAGGGTCAGGCGCAGCCGTTGACGTCTGTATCCGAGGAAGCACCCCTATGACGCCGGTATGGAGCGACCTGCCCAGGATGGAACAGGATGCCTTCGACCTTTCGCGGCTCCAGCTCAAGGTCGAAACCTCCCACGCGCACCCCGACGGCGTCTGCACCCGGCAGCACATGATGTGCGTCGGCTGCCGAACAGGGGCCCGCATCGCAACCAAGTACGGCGGCCCCATGGCCGACTGCCGGATCTGCCACTTCGCATGGGCCGTCCGGCACGACCCGGTTCACTGCTGGCAGCGAGACGACCTCCCCGGCGGCCATTCGACCGGGCAGGGCGTCCTGTGAGCGAGTGGATGCGCCAGGCCCTTTACGTCGTGATCGCCCTCGCTCTCCTAGCCGTGATTGTGATCGACACCCTTTGACTCCCGCCCTACCGGGGCGCAGGCATCCCGCACACCGAACAGATCGGAGACTCTGATGGGCAAGCACGCCGGAGAACCCCAGGACCAACCCAACCGTGGACACCGCCGTCCCCACCGCCCAGCCCGGACGGGAGCCGGCCGACGCCTCCGCCGTCCAACCCGACCCCGACCCCGCCCCCGAGCAAGAAGTGAACCGCGACATTTGCCGCGAGGCGCTGGTCACCGCGGGGCTATTGCGTGACCCATGGACGGCAGAGGCGTTCGACACCGTCGACCGCGAAGCGTTCGTGCCGCCGGCCGTGTGGCTCCCGGTTCAGGACGCCGAGGGCCTCTGGTGCTTCGTGGACCGTGCGGAGGACCCGGACGCCTGGCGCCGAGCGGTCTGGAACCCCAACCGGTCGGTCGTCACGCAGCTGAACGACGGCGCGGTGACTCCCGGCCCGGCCGCGGGCGACTTCACGTCCTCCGTGTCCGCCCTGGACATCGTCATGCGCAAACTCCGCCACCTGGACCTCACGCCCCGGTCCCGCGTCCTGGAGATCGGCTACGGCTCCGGCTACCACACGGCCTTGCTGTGTGAGCGGGTCGGCTCGGAGCGGGTGGTGGCCATCGAGGTCGACGAGGAACTCGCGCGCACCGGCGCGGCCAACCTCAAGACGGCCGGCTACGACCCGGAGCTCATCGTCGGGGACGGACTGGAAGGCGCCCCCGGCGGGGAGCCGTTCAGTCGGATCATCAACACGGCCGCGCTACGGCGAGTGCCGCACGCCTGGATCGAGCAGTCCAAGCGGAGTGGGGTGATCCTGACCCCCTTCGGGACGGCCTACAGCAACGCGGGGCTCCTGCGACTCCGTGTCGAGACCACGGGAACGAAGGCGCAGGGCGCTTTCGTCGGAGAATCCTCGTACATGTGGATCCGTTCCGAGCGGCCGACTGTCGACCTGCCCGTCCTGGAGGGACCGACCGGACGGAAGTCGCCGATCGACCCGGCACAGGTCCTGGCGGCCGGCCACCTCCAGGATTTCGCCATCGGCCTCCAAGTGCCGGACGTCTCCTTCTCGCACCGAGGGGAGGGCGGGGACCGCCGGGTGCAGTTCGTGGACGAGGCCGGTACGTCGGCCACGATCGTCCGCTACCGCGACTGGTGGGAGGAGGACGCGGTCGGCTGCTGGGGACCGCGCGATCTCTGGTCGGAGGTGACGGCGGCCTACACCTGGTACGAGGTACGCGGCCGGCCGCACATCACCCGCTTCGGCGTCACGGTCGACGGGTCCGGCCAGTACGCATGGCTGGACGAGCCCGGTCGGCCCGTCGGCTCGTAACCCGGGGCCGCCTCCTACTCGTCGTCGTCCTCGGCGTCGTCGAGGCGAGCCAGCCAGGTCGCCAGGCGTTCCACCGGGACCTCGAAGTCCGGGTTGAGGTCGACGAAGGTGCGGAGCTGCTCGGCGAGCCACTCGAAGGTGACCTCCTCCTCGCCGCGCCGCTTCTCCAGCTCCTCGATGCCGCGATCGGTGAAGTACAAGTCCGGCTCCGTGTGACGTGGTGACGTGGTGACGTCATGGGGGTGTTTCCCGCCAGGATAATCCGCGTCCCACGGACACCTCCCGTCCTCCCCGCCCCGGGCACTAGCCTGGACCGTCTCGACCTGAGGGGGACAGGGGATGCCGGACGGGCGCACGGGCGGCTCCACGCGCGCCTTCGAGCTTCTGGAACCCCTCGTCAAAGCGGCCACCGTGCGCGTCCACGCGCCCGCGGACGGGTATGGAAACCCTGGGACCGGTCCGACCTGGGGGAGCGGTTTCTTCATCGCCCCCGGCTGGGTCCTCACGTGCGCGCACGTGGTCGGCGAAGGGGGTGCTGCGGTGCGTCTGGTGGGCCGGGAGGTCGGCATCACCTTCTCCGTCGCCGGCTTCCCCGGCGAAGCGGGAGACACCGGGACGGTCGCCGGGCGCGTGGAGTGCGTACTGCCCGAGCGGCTGGAGGAGCGCCGGCCCGCCCCGCGCGCCCTGTGGGACCTGCCCGACCTCGCGCTGGTACGGGTCCTCGCGCCCGTCTCGCACGCCTGCGTCTGGCTGACGGACCGGGCCGGGCCCCGCCTCGACGAGGCCGCCTACTTCGGCGTCACCGAGGACCTCGGGGTGCGGGAGATCACCGGCCGGACCACCCGGCTGCGCGGCACCGCCGCGAACGGCGCGGCCATCCGTCTCGGTGACGACGACGAGATCGAGCCCGGCATGTCGGGCGGCCCCCTGGTGGACCTGGCGCGCGGCGAGGTCATCGGGATCGTCAAGGCCCGGCGGCAGGCGGGCGGCGGGGGGATCGCCGTGTCGGTGGCGCAGTTGCGGACCCTGCCGACCGGCACGACCGGGCAGGTCGGCCTGTACCGGAGGGTGATGCAGGGCCACGACCTGTACCACTACGACCAACACGTCAGCGATCTCGACAGCCGCCGCACCTGGACCGACGTGCACGCGGAGCTGCCCTCGGACGACGACGCCGCCGGCGGGCCCCCGCGCCCCACCCGTCTCAGCCGCCTCACCCGGCTCACCCCGGGGGAGCGCACCACCCTGTGCGGGCTGCTCGCCGAACTGCCGCCGCCCGGCTCCTCCGAGATCGTCCGGGCGCTCGCCGAGGCGGCCCGCGGCGAGGAACCCGACACCGGCTTACCGGCCCCGCTGACCTGGCGCGACGGGCTGGGCCTGCTGCACGACCCGCCGTCCGCGGGCGGCGAGGCCGCCGCGATGCTCCGCTACGCCACCGACGTCAGCGTCGCCGACCACCGCGAACCGCCGTCGCCCGGCGCGGACGAGGAACTCTGGGACTGGGTACGGGCGACCGCCGCCCGGCTATGGCGCCCGCTGCGGCGCGAACTGGGCGAGCGCTACGAGCGCGGCCTCGCGGAACGCGAACGGCGCCGGCGCGCCGTCGGCGGGCGGCCGGCGCACGGCCCCTTCCGGCCGGTCGCGGGAGCACCCCCGGGACCGTCGGTGCTGCTGGAGACCTGGGCGCACGTCTGGGAGGACGTCTACGACTGGCGGGTCTCCGTCCTGGCCGGACCGGCCCGCCCGGGCGACGCCACCCCGGTGGCCTCCGGCAACCGGGTCACCCTGGCGGCCCTGCCCGAGGCGGTGCGGGCACCGCTCGCCGAGGGGTTCCGGCGGTGCGACACCCACGAGGCGGCCGCACTGCTGGAGGTCGTGGTGGCGGAGGAACTGTTCGGGCTGCCGGTCGACGAGTGGACGGTGTCGGGCGGGATCCCGGTCGGCGTGCAGCGGCCGGTCGTGCTGCGCTACCCGGGCGGCGACCCGCCCGCCGAGGCCGCAGGGCGCTGGACGCGGGTGCAGGCCGGCCCCCTGCTGGGCCGGCGGGCCGACTGCTCGCGCGGTCGCAAGTGGCGCCCGGCGCCCGGCTGGCTGGCCGGCCTGGTGGACCACACGCTGCCGGTGCTGTGCCGGGCCGCGGCGCAAGACCCGACGCGCGCGGTACTGCGGGAGGCGCGGGACGCGGGCTACGGGGTGGTGGTGTGCCGGCGGCCCCCCGCCGACCCCAGGACGTCCTGCGAGCCCTTCCACCGCGGCCTGCGCGAGGAACTGGCCGAGGCGGGCAGGGGAGCGGCACTGCCCGCCCGACTCCAGGCGCTGCGGGGGCGGGCGTACGCGGCCGACCCGGACGCCTACTGGGCGGTCGGGACAGCGCTGCTGTGGCAGGACCCCCAGCGGCCGCTGCCGGAGGACGAACCACTGCAGGGGGACCTGTGAGGGGCCGGCGGCCGGACACCGCCGGATCGACGGGAGGGGCACGCACATGACCGAGGAGTGGCTCATCTACCGGGGCGTCGGGGAGCCCCACGACGGGATCGACGCCCTGCCGGACCCGCCGCCCTGGCGGGACTTCGACGGCGGCCCCGTCGAGGACGGCCCCACCGCCGCGGGCCCGGCCGACGGGAACGTGGCCCGCCGCCTCGGCGCGCACCGGCAGGCCGCCGAACTGCACCGCCCCGAGCCCGAGGAACTGGAGGCCATCAACGCCGCCCTGTACCTGCGGCGGCCGCTGCTGGTCACCGGGTATCCCGGGACCGGGAAGTCCACCCTCGCGCACGCCGTCGCCCACGAACTGAAACTCGGCCGCGTCCTGCGCTGGCCGGTCGTGTCGCGCACCGTGCTCCAGGAGGGCCTGTACCGCTACGACGCCATCGCCCGGCTCCAGGACGTACAGATCGCCGCCAGTGGCGGGACGGCCGCCGCGGGGGTGCCCGGGATCGGCAAGTACATCCGGCTCGGACCGCTGGGGACGGCGCTGCTGCCCACCACGCGCCCCCGGGTGCTGCTCATCGACGAACTCGACAAGAGCGACATCGATCTGCCCAACGACCTCCTGAACGTCCTGGAAGAAGGGGAGTTCACCCTGCCCGAGCTGGAACGGGTCGCGGACTCCGAACCCGAGGTGCGGGTCCTCACCGACGACGGGACGAAGGTGACCGTCCGGGACGGGCACGTGCGCTGCCGGGCCTTCCCCTTCATCATCCTGACCAGCAACGGCGAACGGGACTTCCCGGCCGCGCTGCTCAGGCGGTGCATCCAGCTCAAGCTCGGACAGCCCGGCGAGAAACGGCTCGCCACCATGGTGCGGGCCCACCTGGGGGAGGAGGCCGCGCAACTCGGCGCCGAGCTGATCCGCGAGTTCCTCAGCCGCTCCCAGTCCGAGCTGGTCGCCGCCGACCAACTGCTCAACGCCATCTACCTCACCCACTACGCCGCGCCGCCCACCCGGGAAGACCTCGCCGACCTGCTCATCCAACGCCTCGACCGGCCGAGGTGACGCCCGTGCCGGCCGCCGACCCCGTCCGGGACCTCGTCACGCTGCTGCGCGGCGCGGGGCTCGACCCGACCGCCGAGGAACTCGCCGACGCGCTGTGGCTCGCCGGGCGCACCGGCGCGCCGGCCGGGGCGCCGGGAGCCGGGGACGACCCGGCCCGGGAGCCCGTGTCCGGGCCGGGGCGACGGGAGGACGCGGCGCGGGAGGCCCCGCGCGCGGAGGGGCCCGTACGGGACGAACCCGCGGCGGAGGACCCGGTCCGGCTGTACGCCACGAGAACGGGCGGGGCGGCCGACGCCGACGCGGACCTCCCGGCCGGCGACGGGGTACCGGTACGGGTGCCCGGCGCGGCGGCGCTGCCCCGCATCCTGGAGATCCAGCGCGCCTTGCGCGCCCTCCAGCGGCACCGCCCGCCCGGACCGCCCACCCGGACGGTCCTCGACGAGGGCGCCACCGCCGAGGCCAGCGCCCGGGCCCTGGGGCTGGTCATCCCCGTGTTCCGGCCGGACAGCCGGCGCGAGGCGACCGTACGCCTGGTCATGGACGCTTCGCCGTCGATGGCGGTGTGGCACGACCTCTTCGAGGAACTGCGCTCGGTGTGCGAACGGTTGGGGGCCTTCCGTGACGTCCAGGTCGCCTACCTCCACCGATTGGCGGACGGCAGCGCCGTCGTCGGCCGGGGTCCGCGCCCCGCCGCCGGCGTCCGCTCCGGCGACCAACTGCGCGACCCCACCGGCCGGACGCTGACCATGGTGGTCTCCGACTGCGCCGGGCCCGTGTGGCGCGAGGGCCGGGCGCAGCGGCTGCTGTACCGGTGGGCCGAGTGCACCCCCTGCGTGGTGGTGCAACCGCTGCCGCAGCGCCTGTGGAGCCGAAGCAGGCTGCCGACCGAGCGCGGGGTGCTCTCCCGTACCGAAGCCGGCCCGCGGAAGCTGGAGTTCCGCCCGGACCGGCCGCCCCGCAGCGGCCGGCCCACCGGAGGACTGACCGTGCCCGTCCTCCCGCCGAACGCCGGTGCGCTCGGCGCCTGGGCCCGGCTCGTCGCCGGGCTGGGCACCGGCCCCGTGCCGGCCGAGATCGGGCGGGTCCTGGCCCGCCACCCGGCCGGGCCCGAGGCTCCGCCCCGGGCCGCGCGACCGCCGCGCGAACTGGTGCGCCGCTTCCGCTCCTCGGCCGCGCCCGGCGCGGTGCGACTCGCCCTGTACCTGGCGGCGGCGCCCCTCACGCTCCCCGTGATGCGGCTCGTGCAGCGCACCATGCTCCCCGACTCGGAACCCTCCGACCTGGCGGAGGTCCTGCTGAGCGGGCTGCTGCGGCGCGCACCGGACGCCGGTTGGTACGAGTTCGTCCCCGGCGTGCAGGACGTACTGCTGGGGCCGCTCGGCCGGGACGAGGCGGCACTGGTGCTCAAGCACTGCTCCGCGTACGTACGGGCCCACTTCGGGCGGGGCGTACGGAACTTCCCCGCGCTCGCCGTCTCGGAGCTGACCGGCACGCCCCTGGAGCCCGACGGCGAACGGGTACCCGCCGGGCGGCTCCCCCAGGCCTTCGCCCAGGTCTCGGCGAAGGTCGTCCGCCGCTACCTGCCCGGCCCGCCGCCCGACGGACCTGATGCCGAGCCGCCGCCCGCCGCGCCCGCCCGGGAGCGGGCCGTACGGACGGCCAGGGCCCGGATCGCCGAGGGCGGCCGGGGCGGTCTGTACGAGGCCGTCACCCTCCTGCGCCGGGCCGTGTCGGCGCCCCCGGGTCCCACCGACCCTGCGGAGGAGGCCGAGGTCGAACTCGCGGGCGCGTTGCTGCGGCTGTGGACCCTGCAACACGACCCCGAGCTGCTGACCGAGGCGGAGCGGGCGGTGGCCGCACTGGGCACCCCGCGCGCCCGGGCGGCGCGGGGCCGGGTGCTGTACGAGCTGGCCCTGGCCGGGGACGCCCCGGACGCGCGGCTCCTGGAAGCCGCCGAGCGGGAGTTCGCGGCGGTCGAGCGGGAGTTCGCGGCGGTCGGGGCAACGGCCGGGCCGGAGTCCGGCCCGGACCGGGAGCTGCGGCTCGACTGCCTCGTCCGGCGGGCCCGGGTCCTGGTCCGACTGGGCGAGCTGCGCGGCGACCCGGCGCCGCTGCGGGAGGCCCGGGCCGCGCTGGAGGCCGCCGGGGAGGACGCGCCCGGGGTCGGCCCGGGCCTCGGACGCGTCCTGCTCGCCCTGCTGCCCCACACCGCGGACCCGGCGGAACGCAGCGCCCTGGCCGAACGGGCCGCGGACCGCTTGGAGGTGGACCCGGAGGCCGGCGCGGAGGACCGGGCCCGGGCGCGGGTGGAGCGGGCCACGGCGCTGCGGTACCTGCCGGCGCGGCTGGAGGAGGCGGCCGGGCAACTGGCCGAGGCCCTGCGGGAGGCGGAGGACGGGGCCGGGGAGCCCCGGCTGCGACTCGCGGCGCTGGTGTGCCTCGCCCGGGTGCACCGGGCGCGCTACGCCCGGGACGCCGACCCGGCCGCCCTCGATGACGCGGCCGCGGCGTACGAACGCGCCCGCAGGCTGCTCTCCCGGGACGGGGACGCCTACGGGGAACTGCTTCCCGAGTGGGGCGACGTCCTCCTGGACCGGGCATCGGCCGCCCACCCCGACGGGCGGCGGTACGCGTCCACCGCCGTACGGGTGCTGCGCGAGAGCCGGGCGGCGGTCCCCCAGTCGGACCCCGGTGCGGCCCGGCGGCTGCTGCGGCTGGCGGCCGGGTTGCGGCTGCGGCACTCCTACGAGGGCGACCTGGTGGACCTGAGGGAGGCCGAACACCTGCTGGAGCTGGCCGCACGGCAGAGCCGCAGCCCACTGGAGCAGGCGCGGGCCTGGCGGGAGCACGGGGACGTCCAGCAGGAGATCCACGCCCACACCCGGGCCGTGGACCGGCTCGACCGGGCCGCCGACTCCTACCGCAGGGCGTGGCGCGCGGCCCTGTCCGCGGGCGGCGATGACCTGGAGCGGGTCGCGGTGGAACTCGCCGCGCGGGTGCAGGAGCTGCGCGGCGAGGTGCTGGAGCGGCTGGAGCGGCCCAGAGGAGCCCTGGAGGCTTACCGGGCGGCGTTGGAACTGTGGCTGCGGGCAGGCACCGGGGAAGCCCGTGTGGCCTGGGTGGGAGAGCGGATCCGTGCCTTGGAGGCGGGCCCGTGACCGGGCGGCGGTACCGCTCCCGCCCCGCAGCGACCGTTTCCGGCGGTCACGGGAAGGGAAAGGGCAGTGGACCATACGGGCAAGAGGGGGACGGGCAGCAGATGGTGACTCAGGATCAGCGGGTGCCGACGGCCGGGCGGGAGTGCGGCGGCGGGCGGTTGCCGGACCTGTCCGGACTGGATCTGGCCGAGTTGCGCGGGATCGGGCACCCGGTCCTCGCCCAGGTGATCGAGGGCCTGGTCGAGCGGGTCACGCACCCCGCCGAGATACTCAACGCCTTCGACTCGGGGGTGGTGTGAGCGGGCGGGGTTTGACCACTTTCCGCCGTTAGTCCGGCTCGTCCGCAGGGCAGGGATGGACCGTCCGCCGGAGTACCGGGGTACCTCCGGGGAGCGGGGGACCTCCGGGGAGGCGGCGGGGGAGGGGAGGCACAGGCCGATGACGCAAGCGATCACGAGTGACGCCGTGCTGCCCGCGCACCGGCCGGTGCCCGACGCACCGCGGACGGCGGGGCAAGGGGGCGAGGTGGCGGACGCCCGCCCGGCGGGAGCCGACGCCGGTGACCCGCACGCGCTCCACGCGCCCTGGCCCCACACCCGGCTCGACGTGGCCGCCCTGCGCGCCGCCGGCCACCGCCCCTCACCCGTACGCCAATTCGTCCTCAAGACGCACAGCCGCTGCAACCTCGCCTGCACCTACTGCTACGTCTACGAGATGGCCGACCAGTCCTGGCGCGAGCGCCCCGCCGTGATGTCCGCCGCCACCGTCCGCCGGGCCGCCCAGCGCATCGCCGAGCACGCCGCCGCCCACCGGCTGACCCGCGTCGACCTCGTCCTGCACGGCGGCGAGCCGCTGCTGTCCGGCCCCGCCGCGCTCGCCGCGCCCGTCGAGGCGGTCCGGGCCGCCGTCGCCCCGGGCACCCGGGTCACCGCGACCGTCCAGACCAACGCCACCCTGCTCACCCCCGGCCGGCTCGCCGCGCTCGCCGCCGCCGGCATCCGGGTCGGCGTCAGCCTCGACGGCGGACTGCCCGCGCACAACGCCCGCCGCGCCGACCACGCCGGACGCCCCGGGTTCGGGGCCGCGGCGCGGGGGCTGCGGCTGCTCGCCCGGCACCCCGAGAGCTACGCCGGCGTGCTCTGCGTCGTGGACCTCGCGCAGGACCCCGTCGAGGTGTACGAGTCGCTGCTGGACTTCGCCCCGCCCGCCATCGGCCTGCTGCTGCCGCTGGCCAACTGGAGCGACCCGCCGCCCGGTCACGGCCCGCAGGCCACCCCGTACGCCGACTGGCTGCTCGCCGTCTTCGAACGCTGGTGGCACGACGGGGAACGCCGTACCCGCGTACGGATCTTCGAGGAGATCATCGCCCTGCTGCTAGGACTGCCCACCGCCACCGAGACCCTGGGCCTGGCCCCCGCCACCACCGCCGTCATCGAGACCGACGGCAGCATCGAACAGGCCGACTCGCTGAAATCCGCCTACGAGGGCGCCGCCGCGACAGGCCTGCACATCGACACCGACGGCTTCGACCGGCTCCTGGACCACCCGGGCTTCGCCGCCCGCCAGCTCGGACGCGACGCCCTGGCCGCCGCCTGCCGCACCTGCGAACTCGTCGAGGTGTGCGGCGGGGGCCACTACCCCCACCGCTACCGCGCCGGCGAAGGGTTCCGTACGCCCTCCGTGTACTGCGCCGACCTCCAAGTCCTCATCCGGCACATCGCGCGGGCCCTGCACGCCGCCGCCACGGGGCGGGCCGTCTCATGAGCGAAGCCCCGGCCGCCCTCGCCCCCTTCGCCGTCAGCGCCCCCACCCTGCGCGCCCTCGCCTCCACCGAACCCTCCCCGGAAGGCACCCGGCTCGTGCGCGACGTACGCCGCTCCAAGCGGCTGCTCCTGCTGCGCGCCGTACTCGACCGCGCCCCCGGCACCGAGGCCGCCGAGCACTGGGCGCTGCTGGAGGAAGCCGAACGGCACGACCCCGACGCGGTACGGGACGTACTGCACTACCCCGCCACCGGCGTCTGGGCCGAGGAGACGCTGCGCCGGCTGCACGCGCCGGCCGGGCCCCCCGCCGACCTCGGACACCTGGGGGCGCTCGCCGCCGCCGCCGCGCTGCGCGCCGGGATCACCTTCAAGGTCACCCTGCGCCCCGCGAACGGCCGGCTGGTCCTGCCCACCCTAGGGCTGCTGCGCCCCGACCGGCCCGGCCCCCTCGCCGTCACCGAACGGTCCTGGGCCGGCGCCCCCGACCCGCTGCCGCTGCACGCCCTGCCCGACGGCCGTACCGCCCTCGACGACCTCGACCCCTACCGCGCCCCGGCCCGCGACGAACCCGCCCAAGTGCGCCCCGCCCGGCGGCTCACCCCCAAGGGCCACAAGCGCTGGGACACCCAATGGTCCGGCGCCCTCACCCTGCTGCGCCGCTACGACTCCGCCCGCGCGGACGAGATCGGCCGGCTGCTGCGCTCGGTCGTCCCCCTGGCCGGCGGCTCCCGCTCCAGCGGCGCGACACTGCCCGCCGCCGCCGGATCCGTACTGGCCCGGGCGCAGGCCCCGCCCGCCCTGGCCGCCACCCTGGTCCACGAGGTCCAGCACGGCAAGCTCACCGCCCTCGCCGACGTACTGACCCTGCACACCGCGGACCGCACGCCCCGCCACTGGGCCCCCTGGCGCAGCGACCCCCGACCGCTCGACGGGCTGCTGCACGGCGCGTACGCCCACCTGGCCCTCGCCGGATACTGGCAGCGCGCCGCCCTCTACGGGGCGCGCGGCGCCTGGGCCCGGCACGCGCGGCTGCGCGCCCAGGTGGCGGCCGTCCTGCCCGCCATCCGCAGCCACCCCCGACTGACCGCCGCCGGAGGGGAGTTCATCGACGCCATGGCCACCGCCGAGCAGGCCATGGACGAACTCCCACCCCCCGGAGACCAGCACGCCACCGCCCGCCGGACCCTGGAACGCGAACGCCGCGCCTGGTGCGAGAGGCACCCCGAACTCGCCGATTCCCCGGGGTGCTGAGGGGCTCTGACGGACCGTCCGTTGCGGTACCTTTTCAATCCCGTCCACCGCCCGGTTTCAGGGAGACGGCCGCATGACCACCGGAATTCGGCAGGACCGTGACGGAGCGGCGCAGCCGCCGCAGCGCTTCGTCATCAGCTTCGCGGGCTTCAACCGGCCCTGGGCCGTGTGGATCGCCCACCGCCTGGAGGAGCACGGCCACCGCGTCGCCCTCCAGCGCTGGGACCCGCAGACCAGCCCGGGGATCACCGAGGCCCTCGACGACCTGGCCCGCGCCGGCGGGAGGGTCCTCGTCGTCCTCAGCGAACGGTACTTCTCCGCGGGAACCCACACCGAGGAGGAGTGGAACGCGGCCCTGCGCACCGTCACCGAACACCACCCAGACCGGTTCGCCGCCGTCTGCCTCACCGACGCCCCGCTGCCGAGCGCCGTGGCCGCCTTGGAGAAGACCGACCTGTGGGGCCTGGACGCCTACGAGGCCGAGTACCGGGTACTGCGCCGGCTGGAGCTGCCCACCGACCGCATCGGCATCGAGAGCGGCCGTCGCGGCCCCCGCTTCCCCAACGACCCGCCCGAGATCTGGGGCCGGGTACCGCGCCGCAACCCGCGCTTCACCGGCCGCAACGACGTCATCGGCCGGCTGCGCGCCGCCCTCACCGAGGCCCCGCCCGGGGCCTCCACCGTCACCCTGCTGGGCCTGTCCGGGGTGGGCAAGACGCAGGTCGCCACCGAGTACGCCTACCGCTTCGCCTCCGAGTACGACGTGGTGTGGTGGGTCCCGGCCGAGGACCGGCCCACCCTGCGCGAGCGGCTCGCGGACCTGGCGCCCGCGCTCGGCCTGCCGCGCGGCGCGGGCAGCTACGGGGAGCAGATCCGGGCCGTGCTGGAGGCGCTGCGGCGCGGCAACCCGTTCTACCGCTGGCTGCTGGTCTTTGACGGCTGCGACAATCCCGACGACCTCACCGACCTGCTGCCCTCCGGCGCCGGCGATGTGATCATCACCTCCCGCAACCGCGAATGGGCGGCCCGCCACACCAGCCTCGTGGAAGTCCCGCTGTACGCCCGCCCCGAGTCCGTGACTTTCATCCGTCGCCGCGCCGGGCGGCTCACCACCGCCGAGGCCGACCAACTCGCCGAGGCCCTGGAGGACTACCCGCTCGCCCTCGACCAGACCGCCGGCTGGCTCGCCGACTCGCCGATCGGCGTCGGCGAGTACCTGAACCTGCTGCAACGCCGGCTCGACTCGCACGAGGCCGTCACCCTCTCCGACGACTACCCGCTGCCCTTCCCCACCGCGCTGGCCATACTCCTGAACAACGTACGGGAGAACTTCCCCGACGCCCTCGCGCTGCTGCGGCTGTTCGTCTTCTTCGCCCCCGGCCGGGTCCCGCTGCGGCTGCTGAGCGAGTTCCCCGCGGACGACGTGCCTGAACGGCTCGCCGGGCTGATCAACGACCAGATCCGGTGGAACGCCGCCCTCAACAAGCTCGTCCAGTTCTCCGTCGTCCGACTGGAGTACTCCGACCTGGCCGTCGAGGAGGGAGGCGGCCTGGAGACCGTCCAACTCCACCGGATGGTCCACAACATCGTCCGCGGCGACCTGGGCGACGACGAGTCCGAGGAACTGTCCCGCGTCGTCCGCCAGGTCCTCGCCGCGGCCGACCCCGGACAGCCCTCCGACTCCCGGCTCTGGCCCCGCTACGCCGAACTCATCCCGCATCTGGAACCCGCCGGGGTGCTGCGCAGCTCCAACCCGCGCATCCAGAACTTCCTGCTGAACTGCCTGCGCTACCTGCTGCGCGCCGGGGAGTACCGCACCTGCCTGCGGCTGGCCGAGGAGACCGACGGGATCTGGCGGCCCATGCTCGGCGAGGACCACGACCAGGTACGCGAACTCAGCTACCACTACAGCAGCGCCCTGCGGATGCTCGGTCACTTCCGCCAGGCCGAAAACCTCGCCAAGGCGCGGGCGGAGCGGCTGGTGGCCGAACGGGGCCCGCGAGACCTCGAATCGTTGCGCGCCACCAGCTCCTACGCCGGGGTGCTGCTCAGCACCGCCAAGTTCGAGCAGGCCCGCGAACTACTCGAACACGCCTTCGCCGGCTACCGCGAGCTGCTCGGCGAGGACGACGCGACCACCCTCGCCGCGCAGAACAACGTAGCCGTCGCCCTGCGCCTCCTCGGGCGCTACCAGGAGGCGTACGACACCGACCTCGACACCCTGCGGCGCCGCGAACGGGTCCTGCGGGTGCGGCACATCGCCACCCTCTCGTCCGGGATCGGCTGCGCGATGGGCCTGCGCCTCATGGGTCGCTACCGGGAGGCACTGGCCCGCCAGGAACAGGGGCTCAAGATCAACGCGCAGGTCCTGGGCACCAACCACCCGCAGACCCTGCGCGCCGAACACAATCTCGGCCTGTGCCTGCGCCGCTCCGGGGACATCCCCGGCGCGGGGGCCCGGCTGCGCAGCGTACTGGAGCGCTCGACGCGGGTGTTCGGCGCGGAGTTCCCCTGGACGCTGATGGTCGCCTCCGACTACGCGACCTACCTGCGGGAGTACGGCGACGTGGACGAGGCTCGCCGGATCTCGGAGGACGTCGTACGCGGCTACCAGTCGCAGCTCGGCCTGGCCCACCCGTACAGCATCGGCACGGTCGGCAACCTCGGGCTGGTGCTGAGGGCACAGGGCGAGCGGGCGGAGGCCCTGAACCTGGCGGAGCAGGCGCTGGTGGGGATGCGGGGCGCGCTGGGCGACGGGCACCCGTGGACCCTGGGCTGCGCGCTGAACGCCTCCGGGCACCGGAACATCACCGGGCGGCTGGAGGACGCGGTGGAACTGAGCCGGGAGACGCTGCGGGGGGCGGAACGGGTGCTTGGCCCCGACCACCCGATGACACTGAGCGCACAGATCGCGCTGGCGGCGGACCTGCGGGCGGTACGGGAGGACGCGGAGGCGGCGAAGCACGAGGACGCGGGCCTCAAGGCACTGACCCGCACCTTGGGCGCGCAACACGTCCACACGGTCTCGGCCCGCCAACAGGCCCGGCCGTACTGGGACTTCGAACCCCAGCCGTAGCCCCGGCCGGGGCCAACGGAGCCTCGCCGGCGCGGCCGGATTTGGCCGGCGAGACTGAAATCGGCCGGAAGGCCCGGCCCCCAACGGGCCGGGCCTTCCGGCCGGTGCGGGTCGCGGGAGCGACTACGCCTCGAAGACCTCGTTCAGCAGGAGCTGCTGCTCCGCCTGGTGGCGCTTCGCGGAGCCCACCGCCGGGGACGAGCCGTGCGGGCGCGAGATGCGCCGCAGGCGCTCGCCCGCCGGGATGTCCGCGCCGACCGCCAGGTCGAGGTGGTCGATCAGGTTCAGCGCGATGAACGGCCACGCACCCTGGTTCGCCGGCTCCTCCTGCGCCCAGATGTACTTGGCCGCGTTCGGGAACTTGCCGATCTCCGCCTGGAGCTCCGCACCCGGCAGCGGGTACAGCCGCTCGATGCGGATGATCGCCGTGTCCGTGATGCCGCGCTTCTCCCGCTCGGCCTCCAGGTCGTAGTAGACCTTGCCCGCGCAGAAAACGACCTTGCGGACCGCGTTCGGGTCCACCGTGCTGTCGCCGATGACCGGACGGAACGAACCGGTGGTGAACTCCTCCGCCTTCGACGCCGCCGCCTTCAGACGCAGCATCGACTTCGGAGTGAAGACGATCAGCGGCTTGTGGTGCGGGTTGTGGACCTGCCAGCGCAGCAGGTGGAAGTAGTTCGACGGCAGGGTCGGCATCGCGACCGTCATGTTGTCCTGCGCGCACATCTGCAGGAAGCGCTCCGGGCGGGCGGACGAGTGGTCCGGGCCCTGGCCCTCGTAGCCGTGCGGCAGGAGCAGGGTGACGCCGGAGGTCTGGCCCCACTTCTGCTCGGCCGAGGAGATGAACTCGTCGACGACGGTCTGCGCGCCGTTGACGAAGTCACCGAACTGGGCCTCCCAGAGGACCAGCGCGTCCGGACGGGCCAGCGAGTAGCCGTACTCGAAGCCCATGGCCGCGTACTCGGAGAGCAGCGAGTCGTAGACGTTGTAGCGGGCCTGGTCGTCCGACAGGTACTGCAGCGGGGTGTAGTCCTCGCCCGTCTCCCGGTCGATGAGGACCGCGTGGCGCTGGCCGAACGTGCCGCGGCGGGAGTCCTGGCCCGACAGGCGGACCGGGGTGCCCTCCATCAGCAGCGAACCGAAGGCGAGGGTCTCGCCCATGCCCCAGTCGATGGTGCCCTCGTCGATCATCGCCGCGCGGCGCTGGAGCTGCGGCAGCAGACGCGGGTGGACGGTGACGTTCTCCGGGATGTTGACCTGTGCCTCGGCGATCCGCTTGACGACCTCCTGGGAGACCGCCGTGTTCACCGGAACGGGGAACTGCTGCTGCGCGACCGGGGCCGGCGTGCCGATCGCGGGCTGCGTGGCGGCCTCGCGGACCTCCGCGAAGACCTTCTCCAGCTGACCCTGGAAGTCCTGGAGCGCCTGCTCGGCCTCTTCCAGCGTGATGTCGCCGCGACCGATGAGGGACTCGGTGTACAGCTTGCGCACCGAGCGCTTCTTGTCGATCAGGTCGTACATCAGCGGCTGGGTGAACGCCGGGTTGTCGGACTCATTGTGGCCGCGACGGCGGTAGCAGATGAGGTCGATGACCACGTCCTTGTTGAACGCCTGACGGAACTCGAAGGCGAGCCGCGCGACGCGGACCACGGCCTCCGGGTCGTCACCGTTCACGTGGAAGATCGGCGCCTCGATCATGCGGGCCACGTCGGTCGCGTACATGGACGAACGCGAGGACTCCGGGGCGGCGGTGAAGCCGACCTGGTTGTTGATGACGACGTGGACGGTGCCGCCGGTGCGGTAGCCGCGCAGCTGCGACATGTTGAGCGTCTCGGCGACGACACCCTGGCCGGCGAAGGCCGCGTCGCCGTGCAGCGCCAGGGGCAGGACCGTGAAGTCCGTGCCGCCCTTGTTGATGACGTCCTGCTTGGCGCGGGCGACACCCTCCAGGACCGGGTCGACCGCCTCCAGGTGCGAGGGGTTCGCGACGAGCGAGACCTTGATCTGCTCGCCGTCCAGGCCGGTGAAGGTGCCCTCGGCGCCCAGGTGGTACTTCACGTCGCCGGAGCCGTGCATCGACTTCGGGTCGAGGTTGCCCTCGAACTCGCGGAAGATCTGCGCGTAGGACTTGCCGACGATGTTGGCGAGGACGTTCAGGCGGCCGCGGTGGGCCATGCCGATGACGACCTCTTCGAGGCGGGCCTCGGCGGCCGAGTCGATGACGGCGTCCAGCAGCGGGATGACGGACTCGCCGCCCTCCAGGGAGAAGCGCTTCTGGCCGACGTACTTCGTCTGCAGGAACGTCTCGAACGCCTCCGCCGCGTTCAGGCGGCGCAGGATGCGCAACTGCTCCTCGCGCTCCGGCTTGGAGTGCGGGCGCTCGATGCGGTCCTGGATCCACTTGCGCTGCTTCGGGTCCTGGATGTGCATGAACTCGACGCCGGTGGTGCGGCAGTACGAGTCGCGCAGCACACCGAGGATGTCGCGCAGCTTCATCATCGACTTGCCGGAGAAGCCGCCGACCGCGAACTCGCGCTCCAGGTCCCACAGGGTGAGGCCGTGCTCGGTGATGTCGAGGTCGGGGTGCTTGCGCTGCTTGTACTCCAGCGGGTCGGTGTCGGCCATGACGTGGCCGCGGACCCGGTAGGAGTGGATCAGCTCGAAGACGCGGGCGGCCTTGGTGACGTCGTCGTCGTGGGAGGCGTCGATGTCCCGCAGCCAGCGGACCGGCTCGTACGGGATGCGCAGCGCCTCGAAGACGTCGTCGTAGAAGCCGTTCTCGCCGAGCAGCAGGTTCGCGACGATGCGCAGGAACTCGCCGGAGGCCGCGCCCTGGATGACCCGGTGGTCGTAGGTCGAGGTCAGGGTCATGACCTTGGAGATGCCCAGCTTGTTCAGGGTGTCCTGCGAGGTGCCCTGGAACTCGGCGGGGTAGTCCATCGAGCCGACGCCCATGATGACCGACTGACCGGGCATCAGACGCGGCACGGAGTGGACGGTGCCCAGGCCGCCGGGGTTGGTCAACGAGACGGTGACGCCGGTGAAGTCGTCCATCGTCAGCTTGCCGACGCGGGCCCGGCGGACGATGTCCTCGTAAGCCTGCCAGAACTCGAAGAAGTTGAGGGTCTCGGCCTTCTTGATGCCGGCGACGACGAGCTGCCGGTCGCCGTTGGCCTTCACCAGGTCGATCGCGAGGCCGAAGTTCACGTGCTCCGGCTTGACCAGGGTCGGCTTGCCGTCCTTCTCCGCGAAGGAGTGGTTCATCGACGGCATGGCCTTGATGGCCTGCACCATCGCGTAGCCGATGAGGTGCGTGAAGGAGATCTTCCCGCCCCGGGCGCGCTTGAGGTGGTTGTTGATGACGATGCGGTTGTCGAACAGCAGCTTCACCGGGACGGCGCGGACGGACGTGGCCGTCGGGACGTCCAGCGAGGCGTTCATGTTCTTGGCTACGGCGGCGGCCGGACCGCGGAGCGTCACCAGCTCGGGCCCGGTGGGGGCCTCGGTGGTGGGCGCGGACTTCTGCGGGGCAACCGGAGCGGCGGTGGCAGGGGGCGCGGCCGGTGCGGCGGCCGGGGCCTGGGAGGTGACAGTCACAGCAGGGGCACCAGAGGGGGTGGCAGGAGCAGGGGCAGGAGCTGACACGGGCGTGGCGGCGGCAGGGGCTCCGGTGGAGCCGGTCCCCGCGACGGGGGGTGCGGCGCTCGCCGCCCCCGTGGCGGCTGCGACGTCGGCCCGCGGGACCTCGGCGGTGACGGTGGCGGCGGCCTGTGCGGAGGCGCCGTCCGTCGTCGTTGACTTCTCGGGACCATCCGCCTTCACGGGAGCGGCAGCGCCCCCGGTCTTGTAGTCGGCGAAGAAGTCCCACCAGGCCCGGTCGACCGAGTTGGGGTCCTGGAGGTACTGCTGATAGATCTCGTCGACGAGCCACTCGTTGGCACCGAAGCCTGAGGCAGGGGTCTTCCCGCCCTCTGCTGCTTCGGTCGTGGTGCTCGGGTTACTGGGGGACTGTGGCGACACGGCGGCAACCGCCCTCTTCCGCTTCACAAGGTATGGACAGCGGGAATAAAGGCTACGCCTCCCGGACGGTGTGATGCAGGCCGGACGGGACTTACGTCGTGCAGGTCACATCGAACGGCGGGTTTCACCGCCGGGAATGGCGGGAAACAAGCGTGGTTCGGGTAGGGGGCACCGAGGTTGCGGCCCCCTTGGCTACGCACCCCTTACGAACCCGGCCGGGTGTGGCCGAGATCATGTCCTTCCCACTCGAACCCTACGTCAACGCGGCGCCCGCGAGCTGCCCGGAAGCGTGACGAGGATGCGGCAACCCCGTGACGATTCGGCCACGCGGATGTCCCCGCCGTGCAGGCCGACGGCCCAGCGGGCGATCGCCAGGCCCAGCCCGGTACCGCCGTCGCCGCCGCCCGCACTGCCCCGGTTGAAGCGCTCGAAGACCCTGTGGCGTTCTTCTTCCGGGATTCCAGGCCCTTCGTCGCGGACCTCGACCACGAGGCTCTCGGGCGCGTCGCCGGCCCGGGCGCGGACCGTGACCCGGCCGTGCGGCGGGCTGTGCTTGACCGCGTTGTCGATCAGATTGGCCACCACCTGGTGCAGCCGCTCCGCGTCCGCGTACGCGGTCAGCCCCGAGGGATGCACGTCCAGGTGGAGGTGGACGTCGTTGCGGGTGTGGCCGCCCGACCCGGTGGCCAACCCCGGCCGCCCGGCCGCCGCCAGCCCCGACTCCTTGAGCACTCCCGACAGGTACGGCCACACCTCGAAGCGGCGCGCCCGCAGCGGCACCACCCCGTTGTCGACCCGGGACAGGTCCAGCAGGGTCTCCACGAGCCGGCCCAGCCGCTCGGTCTGCTTGAGCGCCGTCCGCATCGTCTCCGGATCGGCCTGCGAGACGCCGTCCACCACGTTCTCCAGCACGGCGCGCAGCGCCGCGATCGGCGTGCGCAACTCGTGCGAGACGTTGGCGACGAGTTCCTTGCGGTGGCGGTCCACCGCCTCCAGGTCGTCCGCCATCAGGTTGATCGTCGAGGCCAGGTCGCCCAGCTCGTCCCGGCGGCCCGCCCCGCGCACCCGGCGCGTGTAGTCCCCGCGGGAGATCGCCCGGGCCACCCTCGTCATGTCGTCCAGCGGCGCCGTCAGACCGTGCGCCACGAACTGCGTGATCAACATCGAGGCGATCACCGAGAACACGGTGATGAACCGCAGCTCCGTGTCGGTGCGCAGGGCCACCATCAGCAGCCCTGTCGTGATGAACACGGACACCACGACGAGCGTGCCCAGTTTCGTCTTGATCGAGAACGGCGAGAACGGCCGCAGTGCGCCGGCGCGCTCGGCGGCCCCCTCGGCGGGATCACCGGCGCGGCCTGCGCCACCGGTGCGGCCCGCGCCGCGCACCCGACCGGGGCGGACACCGCTCACGACTGGGCCGGGGTCTCCAGGGCGTACCCGACGCCGTGGACCGTACGGATCCGCTCGGCGCCGATCTTCCGGCGCAGCGCCTTGATGTGGCTGTCGACCGTCCGGGTCCCCGACGCGTCGGCCCAGTCCCACACCTCGGCCAACAACTGCTCCCGCGAGAGCACCGCGCGCGGCGTCCCGGCGAGGCACACCAGCAGGTCGAACTCGGTCGGTGTCAGGTGCACGTCCTCCGCCTGTACGCGCACCCGGCGCTGCGCGTGGTCGATCTCCAGATCCCCCAGGCGCAGCGTCGCCCCGCGCGGGGCGGTGGCCGCCTGCGTGGCCCGCTCCACCCGCCGCAGCAGGACGTGCACCCGCGCGGCCAGCTCCCGCATGGAGAACGGCTTCGTCATGTAGTCGTCGGCGCCGACCCCGAGCCCGACCAGCATGTCGGTCTCGTCGTCCCGGGCGGTGAGCATCAGCACCGGTACCGGCCGCTGAGCCTGGACGCGGCGGCAGACCTCCAGCCCGTCGAAGCCGGGCAGCATGACGTCCAGCACCAGCAGCTCGGGCAGCCAGCTCTCGGCCGAGGCGACCGCCGCCGGGCCGTCGTACGCCGTCTGCACCTGGAATCCCTCGGCGCGCAGCCGGGCCGCGATGGCGTCGGCGATGGTGCGGTCGTCCTCGACCACGAGCACGCGCCGCTGGGCACCTGGAGTGGCCGCGGCGCCGCTGTGGGTGGTGTGTGTCTGTTCCATGTCCCGCCCCTGAAGATCCCGCGTGATGGGGTGCAGCGTAGAGGAGGCATCGGCCCGCGGCCATGTGGGGTTCCGACGGACCGCCGCGGACGTCCGGAACCCGCTCAGCCCTCGAAGGGGGGCAGCGCGTCCAGCAGCTTCGTCAACACCGCAGGGACGGAACCGTCGTTGGTGACGACTTTGAGCCCGCCGCGGACGAAGGTGTACGTGAACCCGTCGAAGACCGTCCCGCCGCTCTTCGCGGTCCGGGACAGGTGCGCGAAGTCCGCCGCCTCGACCGCCGCGCGCAGCCGGCCGAGCTGCGTCGACGAGAGCAGGCCGCCGCCCTCGGGCTCCGCGTGCGCGCCCCGGCGGGTCCAGGAGCCGTCGGAGGAGACGCTCAGGGTGTGCGTCCGGCCGGCGAAGCCGCCGCTGCGGGTGACCGTGACGATTGTCTCGGCGGTGGCGGGCGGCGGGGAGGGCGCCCCGGGCTCGGGTTCGGGCGCGGGCGCCGACGTGTCCCGGGGGGCGGGCCCGCTTCCCCCGGCCGTGGCCTCCGCGGTGAACGTCACCAGCGCGTGGTCCGGCCGGGCCAGTCCGCACCCGCTGAGGATCACCACACCCAGCAGTGCCGCCGTCGTCGCCGTTGCCGTCGCCCGGAACGCTCGCACAACCCACCTCCGCTGGAACGAGGGCCGACCCGAACCCCGAGTATGGAGTCCGCACCACTCGCACGGAAGCACCCGGAGGCCGACATCAGCCGCACAGCCCTGGGGGGCCCCACGGCCCTGTGGCGCGGGCTGCCGCCGCTCCTCGCCGTCGTCCTCGGCCTCTGGGGCCTGGAACGCGGCCCCGCGGGCGGCAGCATGTGGCGCGACGAATCCGTCACCGTCCAGGTGGCGCACCGCCCGCTCGGTGGCCTCCCGGAACTCCTCGGACACGTCGACGCCGTCCACGGCCTGTACTACCTGCTGATGCACGCGGTCTACGGCGTATGGGACGGCGGCTTGTGGGCGCTGCGCCTGCCCTCCGTCGCCGCCACCGCCGTGGCCGCCGCCGGAGTGGCCGCCGTGGCACACCGGCTGGCGGGGCCCGGGGCGGGGACCCGGACCGGGCGGACCGGGACCCGGGCCGCGGTGATCGCCGGGAGCGCCTACGCCCTGCTGCCGCCCGTGCAGATGTACGCCCAGGAGGGGCGCTCGTACGCCCTGGTCGCCTGCGCCGTGGTCTGGGCCACTTACCTGATGCTGGCCGAGCGGTGGGTGGCGTACGCGGTGGTGCTGCTGCTCGGCTGCTGGCTGCACGAGTTCGCGGTACTCGCCCTGCTCGCGCACGGCTGCGCGGCGTGGCGCTCGCGCGGCTGGCGGTGGAGCGCCGCGGCCGTCGTCGCCGCCCTGCTGCCGCTGGCCGTCCTCAGCGCCCGCCAGGCCCGTCAGCAACTCGGCTGGCTCGGGCGGCCGAGCTGGCAGGACTGGACGGCGTACGGGGTGCTCGTCGTCGCCGTGCTGCTCTTGGCCCGGGGCCTTCGCGAGGAGCGCCGGGCCCTGCGGGTCGCCGTGCCGCTCACGCTGCTGCCGCCGGGACTGCTGATGACGGTCTCGCTGGTCCACCCCTGGTACGTCGACCGGTACGTGCTCTACGCGCTCGCCGGTCTCGCCCTGCTGATCGGGCTGCGCCTGGCGCGGGCCGACGGGGTGCGGGCGCGCCCGGTGGGGGCGCGCGCGGTGTGGGCCTGGGTGCTGGCCGCGGTGCTGCTGGTGCCGTGGGGAGGCTGGTCGGGCCGGCTGCGGACCCCCGAGAGCCGCAAGGACGACGTGTTGGCGGTGGCCGCCGCCGTCCGGGAGCGGGCCCGGCCGGGGGACGCAGTGCTGTTCATGCCGGCGCGCCGTCGCGAGTGGCTGCTGTCCTCGCCCGGGACGTACGCGCCCCTGCGCGACCTGGCCCTGGCCCGGACCCCCGCGGCCTCACACAGCCTGTGGGGGACCGAACTGCCCGCCGCGGGGATACGGGCGCGGCTGGCCGGGGCGGCGCGGGTGGTGGCGCTGCTCGACCCGCCGGGACAACCCCTCGACCCGTACCCCGCGGAGGCGGCGAAGCGGGAGGCGCTGGCGGCGGGGTTCCGGCTGTGCTCGGTCACCGGGGTGCGCGGGGCGCGCGTCGCCGTGTACGCCCGTACCGACGCCGACTGCGACTGAAGGGGCCACCGGGGCACGGTGGTTGGATGGGCGGACCGACCCACCGGAGGATCTTCATGATGGAGCCCGAGAACCCCTTCGGACCCCTGATCGGGGCCGAGCAGCTCGCCGTCCGCCTCCTCGAACCGGACCTGGTGCTGTTCGACGCCTCCGTCGGCGCGCGGCGCGGCGCGGACCGGCGCATCCCCGGGGCCCGCCCCTTCGACCTCGACGGGGCGCTGTCCGACCACGGCTCGCCCGTCCCGCACACCATGCCCACCGCAGCGCGGTTCGAGGAGGCGATGCGCGACCTCGGGCTGGGCGAGGGCGACACGGTCGTCGTGTACGACGGCGCCGGGATCTACTCCAGCGCCCGCGCCTGGTGGATGCTGCGCGCGATGGGCTTCGACCGGGCCGCCGTCCTGGACGGCGGGCTCCCCGCGTGGCAGGCCGCCGGGCTGCCGCTGGAGAACACCGGCCCCGCGTACGACGGCCCGCGCGGCTCCTTCACCGCCCGGCCGCGCCAGGGACTGCTGGTGGACGCCGACACGGTGGCCGGAGCCCTGATCGATCCGGGCGCCGCGGTGCTCGACGCCCGCACCCGGGAGCGGTTCGCGGGCACCGTACCGGAGCCCCGCCCGGGGCTGCGCGGCGGCCACATGCCGGGCGCCGTCAACCTCCCCTTTACGGAACTCCAGGCGCCGGCCGGCCTGATGCGACCGCCGGCCGAACTCCGGGAGGCGTTCCGGGCGTCGGCGGGCGACCGGGAGCGGCTCTACTTCAGCTGCGGCTCCGGGGTGACGGCCTGCGTCCTCGCGCTGGGCGCCGAACTGGCCGGCTACCGGCACACGGCCGTCTACGACGGCTCGTGGAGCGAGTGGGGCCTGCCCGGCGGGACCCCGGACCGACCGGCGGTGACGGGGGGTTAACCCCCGGCCGCTCCCGGGTAGCGCCCCCATCGTGGCGGGGTCGCCGGTTCGACAGACTTCCGCACATGACTTCCCCCCGCCGCGCCCTCCTCGCCGTACCCGCCCTCGCCGTCACCGCGGGACTGCTCCTCACCGGCTGTTCCCTCGGCCGGCTCGCCGAGGGCGGCCGGAAGACGGCGAGTGACGACGCCACCGTGACCGAGGCCGTCCACTCCGTCGAGGTGGCGGACGGGCGGCACGGCTCGGTCGAGGTCTTGCCGGGCAGCGGCCCGGGCGTCACCGTCCACCGCACGGTCCACTACCGCGGTGACACCCGGCCCGAGCCGGGCCAACGGGTCACGGGAGGTGTCCTCACCTTCACCAACGGCTGCTCGGACACCTGCTACGTCGACTACCGGCTGGAGGTGCCCGCCTCGGCGACGGTGAAGCTGGAGACCGGCAGCGGCCGCCTCACGGTCACCGGCGTCGCCGCCGCCGACCTCAGCTCCTCGTCGGGGGACGTCACGGCCGAACGCGTCGCGGGCCCGCTGACGATCCGTACCTCCTCGGGCGACATCCGGGCCGCCGGACTGTCCGGCCCGCGAGCCGACGTCCACTCCGACTCGGGCGACGCCCGCCTGGCCTTCAGCACGCCCCCGGCCTCGGTCACCACCGACACGGGCTCGGGTGACCTGACGCTGCGGGTGCCCCCGGCGGCCTACCGGATCGCCGCCTCCACGGCCTCCGGCTCCCGTGACATCACCCTCCCCGCCGACCCGGCGGCCCCGGCGAGCCTCTCCGTGCACACCACCTCGGGCGATCTCCACCTCTCGGCCGGCTGACGCCCGTTCGGTTCGCCCGAGCACGCGTTCGCCCCGAGCGTGTTCGCCCCGGGCGAACTCAGGTTGGGGAACATCGGTGGGCTCCGGGACATTGAGTCGGCATAGCTCAACTTGACTGCCGGAGGGAAGATAATGGCTTCGACGTCCGTAACGCTCACTCTGCCCGTGCTGCCGCTCGATGACGAGGTCGTGCTGCCCGGAATGGTGGTACCGCTGGACCTGTCCGACGCCGAGGTGCGCGGCGCCGTGGAGGCGGCGCAGGCCGCCGCGGGCAGCGGGAAGCCGCGGGTGCTGCTCGTACCGCGGGTCGACGGGAAGTACGCCGGGATCGGGGTGCTCGGGACCGTCGAGCAGGTGGGACGGCTCTCCGACGGTGACCCCGGGGCGCTGATCCGCGGCCGCGGTCGCGTCCGTATCGGCGCCGGCACCACCGGACCCGGGGCGGCGCTCTGGGTCGAGGGCGAGACCGTCGACGAACAGGTGCCCGACCCGCTGCCGGGGGCCGTCACCGAACTCGTCAAGGAGTACAAGGCCCTCGCCACCAGCTGGCTCAAGAAGCGCGGGGCCTGGCAGGTGGTGGACCGGGTCCAGCAGATCGAAGGGGTCTCGGCCCTCGCCGACAACTCCGGGTACTCGCCGTTCCTCACGGTGGCCCAGAAGGTGGAACTGCTGGAGACCACCGACCCCGTCGCCCGCCTCAAGCTCGCGATCAAGGCGCTCAGCGACCACCTCGCCGAACAGGACGTCGCCGAGTCCATCGCCAAGGACGTCCAGGACGGCGTCGACAAGCAGCAGCGCGAGTTCCTGCTCCGCCGCCAGCTGGAGGCCGTCCGCAAGGAACTGCGCGAACTGAACGGCGAGAAGGAAGGCGAGGAGTCCGACGACTACCGGACCCGCGTCGAGGGCGCCGACCTGCCCGAGAAGGTACGGGAGGCCGCGCTCAAGGAAGTCGAGAAGCTGGAGCGCGCCAGCGACCAGTCGCCCGAGGGGTCCTGGATCCGCACCTGGCTGGACACCGTGCTGGAACTGCCCTGGAACGAGCGCACCGAGGACGAGTACGACATCCGCGGCGCGCGCGCCGTGCTCGACGCCGAACACGCCGGGCTCAGCGACGTGAAGGACCGGATCACCGAGTACCTCGCCGTGCGCAAGCGGCGCTCCGAGCGCGGCATGGGCGTCATCGGCGGTCGCCGGGGCGGCGCCGTCCTGGCCCTGGTCGGGCCGCCCGGCGTCGGGAAGACCTCCCTCGGGGAGTCGGTCGCGCACGCCATGGGCCGCAAGTTCGTCCGGGTCGCCCTGGGCGGCGTACGGGACGAGGCCGAGATCCGCGGCCACCGGCGGACGTACGTCGGGGCGCTGCCCGGCCGCATCGTGCGGGCCGTCAAGGAGGCCGGGTCCATGAACCCGGTCGTGCTCCTGGACGAGATCGACAAGGTCGGCTCCGACTTCCGCGGGGATCCGGCGGCAGCGCTGCTGGAGGTGCTGGACCCGGCGCAGAACCACACCTTCCGGGACCACTACCTGGAGGTGGAGCTGGACCTGAGCGACGTGGTGTTCCTGGCCACCGCCAACGTGCTCGAAGCCATCCCCGAGGCGCTCGCCGACCGCATGGAACTCGTCCGGCTCGACGGCTACACCGAGGACGAGAAGATCGTCATCGCCCGCGACCACCTGCTGCCCCGCCAACTGGAACGGGCGGGCCTCGCCACCGACGAGGTGGTCCTGGAGGAGGACGCGCTGCGCAAGCTGGCCGGGGAGTACACCCGGGAAGCAGGCGTGCGCACCCTGGAGCGGTCGCTGGCGCGCCTGCTGCGCAAGGTCGCCTCGCAGCACGAGCTGGGCGAGCGGGACCTGCCCTTCACCATCGGCGCCGACGATCTGCGGGCGCTCATCGGGCGGCCGCACCACGTCCCGGAGTCGGCGCAGGACCCGGCCGAGCGGCGCACCGCCGTACCGGGCGTGGCCACCGGCCTCGCCGTGACGGGGGCGGGCGGCGACGTGCTGTTCGTGGAGGCGTCGCTGGCCGACCCCGAGACCGGGGCGGCCGGGCTGACGCTGACGGGGCAGCTGGGTGACGTGATGAAGGAATCGGCGCAGATCGCGCTCAGCTTCCTGCGCTCGCACGGCGCGGAGCTGGAGCTTCCGGTCGCCGACCTCAAGGACCGGGGCGTGCACATCCACTTCCCGGCGGGAGCGGTACCGAAGGACGGCCCGAGCGCGGGCATCACGATGACGACCGCGCTGGCCTCGTTGCTGTCGGGCCGACAGGTGCGGACCGACGTGGCCATGACCGGTGAGGTCTCGCTGACCGGGCGGGTGCTGCCGATCGGCGGGGTCAAGCAGAAGCTGCTCGCCGCGCACCGGGCGGGGCTGACCACGGTGATCATCCCGAAGCGGAACGAGGCGGATCTGGACGATGTGCCGGCGGAGGTGTTGGAGGGACTGGAGGTGCACCCGGTGACGGATGTGCGCCAGGTGCTGGAGCTGGCCCTCGCGGAGGCGGAGGTGGCCGCCGTGACGGCTGCCGCCTGACGTCGGGGCGGCGGGGTGCGTCCCGGCCGGCGGGGCCGGGGCGGCGGGGTGCGTTCCGCCCGGCGGGGTCGGGGCGGCGGGGTGCGTCCCGGCCGGCGGGGCCGGGGCGGCGGGGTGCGTTCCGCCCGGCGGGGTCGGGGCGGCGGGGTGCGTCCCGGCCGGCGGGGTCGGGAGAACCGGCTCCGCCGGGCCCGTGGGGCTCCGCCCCCCACCCCGCGCCTCAAACACCGGCGGGGCCGACGACACCCCCGCGGGGCTGGATCGGCGGGCCCACTGCGAAATACTGGGGGAGGCAGCGGGAGAACATCAGCGACGGGAGCCGGACGTGCACGGGAGAGAAGACCAGGAGTTCCTTGCCCTGGAGCGGGAGCTGTCCGTCTTCCTCCGGCGCGCCCGCGCCTCGTCCGGCGAGATGGCCCGCGCCCTCCACCCCGAGCTGGAGCCGGCCGCGTACGGGCTCCTCGTCCGGCTGGAGGCCGCCGGGCGGCAGCGGGCGACCGAGCTCGCCGCCTACTTCGGCGTCGGCAAGGCCACCATGAGCCGCCAGCTTCGCGCCCTGGAGGTCCTGGGCCTGGTGGCCCGGGAGCCGGACCCCGCCGACGGCCGGGCCTTCCTCGTCGGGCTCACCGAGGAGGGCCGGGCCCGGTTCCTGCGGGTCCGCGGCGCCCGACGCGAGCAGTACATGCGCACACTGGCCGACTGGGACCGCGGCGAGGTCGCCGAACTGGCCCGGCTGCTGCACCAGCTCAACCAGGGCGCCGAATAGCCGCCCGGCCCGTCCTCTTCACAGCTCCGCGTACACCGCCGACGCGTCGTCGTGGCGCTTGTGGGGGGCCGACGGGCGGGCCGGGTCGGACTCCACCGCGCGGACCCGGCCGATCAATCCCTCGGAGCCCTCCTTGCGCAGCACCGTCATGCAGTCCGCCCAGTCTCCTTCCCGGAAGATGTCCGTCCACCGGCCGGCCCCGTCCGTGAGCGCGGCCACCGCCCGCACCCGCGCCCTCGGCGTGCGCCCGGTCACCGCGCGGGCCGCCACCGCCGGGTCCGCGGCGGCCGTGAAGAAGCCGCCCTCGGCGTTGCGCAGCGCGTCCGCCGCGGCCACCGAGCGCAACGCCTCGCGCGGGACCAGCTCCAGCCGGTCGTCCCGTACGGCCGTGACCTCACCGCCGGGCGCCTGGAGGAGCAGGACCGAGTCCGACAGCACCAGATGCTCCACGTGCGTCTCGTCCCAGCGGACCATCACCACCGTCGCCTGCGGGGTCCGCACGTGAGAAAGGTCACAGTCGTCGCGGTGCGCCGCGGCGGTCGTCCCGATGGCTTCCGCGAGGATCCGCTCCAGCGGCATGTCCCGCCGGGAGCCGGACAGTTCGGTCAATCGGCCGCCGAGCCGGGCCGTGAACCACGGCACCCCGTGCGCGCACCCGTCGTCGCCGCGCGGTGGGGTGACCCCGTCGAGAACCACCACAACTCCGCCGCCCAACGCGGGTGTCGCCACCGAGACCCAGTCCTCGTTGGGGCGTTCCGGGCTGCCGGCCACCGAGGCCAAGTCGATGCGCATGCGGACATTCTGCCCCGCGCCACGGCCGTTGGACGGACCCCGGTTCAGGGAAGGTCCGTACCAAATCGGGAGGGGTGGGACGCCACCGCGCCCGACCCCCGGGCCGGAAGGGCGGGGCATCTTGCCAAAGCGTCCCGCGAACTTTCAACCGCCCGTCCACGAACGGCACCTGGCACGCGCCGTCCGAGTTGGCCGCCCCCTCCTCCGTGATGTTCACTCCTTCGAGTGGCGGGGTGGGCGATGTGCGGCTCTGTTCCCATCGCACTGCGAAGGTCTGAGGCGGTACGAGGGGGCAGGGAGCGTTTACTTGTTGACCGGCCGTTACCTCGGCCACACGAGTAGACGAGCACGAGCACACGTACAGGATTGCGAGCACCGGTGCAGAAGAAGCGGTCTCGGAAGAACGGCACCGCCAGCGCAGACGGACCCGCCCCCGCAGGACGTCGCGTCCGCGTACGCAGCAGGCTGGTGGTCGGCGTGGCCGTCGCGGGCCTCACCGTCCTCGCGGCAGGCGCTCCCGCCGTCGTCTCCGCAACCAGGGAACTGAACGACTCCCAGCGGTTGGTCACCCTCGCCGAGCAGGCACAGGGGAGCCTCACCTTGGCGCACCTCCTCGGCGACGAGCGCGACGCCGTGGTCGAGTACGCCGCCAAGGGCCGCCCCACGGGCGCCAAGGCGGTCGTGCAACAACGCGTCGCGGGTACCGACCGACAACTGTCCGAGGTCCGGGCCGACGCGGACGGGCAACTCGCCGGTGCCCTCGGCCGGATCAAGGCGGTGCGCACCGAGGCCGTCGACGGCAAGGGCAGCGCCCTCGCCGCGCACCAGGCGTACACCGCCGTCATCGCGGAACTGCTCGCGCCCGGCGACCGACTCGCCGAACTGACCCCGCCGCGCGCGGAGGCCGCCCTCGCGACCACCCGCCCGCTCGCCCCCCTCGGCCAAGCCGTGGAACAGGCGTCGGCGACCCGCGGACTGCTCCTGGCGGCCCTGGCCGTCCCCGTCCCCCGGAGCGAGCAGTCCTCCGGCTCGGCCGCCGCCGACGAACTCACGGCCGCCGCCCAGCGCGCACGGGTACGGGAACAGGCCGCCCTCGACGACTTCGCGCGGGCCGCGCGCCCCGACGTACGGCAGACGCTGACCGACACCGTCACCGGACCCGAGGTCAAGACGGCCGACGACTACCTCAAGCGCCTCACCGAGCGGCCGACCCCGTCCACGGCCGACCGCAAGGCCGACGCCGGTTCCGTCGGCCCGGCCCTCACCGCCCGGATCGACCGGATGCGTTCGGTGGAGTCCACCCTGGCGGGCCGGCGGTCCACCGCCCTCGCCACCCTGCGCGACGACGACGTCCAGCGGCTGGAGCTGCTCGTCGCCTTCCTCGGCGTGCTGTTCCTGCTCGTCGTGGGCGTCTCCACGGCCGTCGCCCGCTCGCTGACCCGGCCGCTGTCGGTGCTGCGCCGGGGCGCGGAGCGGCTGGCGACCCCCGAGGGCTCGGTCGAGCCGGTCCGGTTCACCGGCCGAAACGACGAGTTCGCCCAGGTCGTCGGCCACCTGAACGCGGTACGGGACCAGACCGTCGCCCTGCACACGAAGATCGCCGGACTCGACGCCGACCGGCGCCGGCTCATCGGCCGCAACGAGGCGCTGTCCTCGGGCCGGAGCGCGCTGGAAACGGAGCTCAAGGAGGTCCGGGCCCGGCTGGAAGCGGAGCTGGAGGAGCTGCGGGCCGGGCTGGAAGAGCACCGCCGCATCATGTCGACGACCTCCGTCTCCCTCTCGCTGCGGACCCTCGGCCTGGTCGAGCGGCAACTCGCCGTCATCGAGGAACTGGAATCCAAGGAACAGGACTCCGAGCGGCTCGCGACCCTGTTCAAACTGGACCACCTGGCGACGGTGATGCGCCGCCACAACGAGAACCTGCTGGTCCTGGCCGGGCAGGAACAGGGCCACGGACAGGCGCTGCCGGTACCTCTGGTGGACGTCCTGCGGGCGGCGGTCAGCGAGATCGAGCGCTACGAGCGGGTCGACCTCGCCGCACTGCCGTCGTACACGCAGGTCGCGGGGCACGCCGCCGACGACATCTCGCACGTCCTCGCGGAACTCCTGGAGAACGCGACGACGTTCTCGCCGCCGGACGCCAAGGTGAAGGTGTCGGGCCGGCTGCTGGACTCCGGTGAAGTGGTGCTGTCCGTGCTGGACGAGGGCATCGGGGTCACCGCCGACCGGCTGGAGTCCCTCAACGCCCGGCTGGCCACGCCGGAGGCGTACGACGAGGAGCCCGAGGCGGAGCACGGGCTGGGGCTCGGCCTGTACGTCGCCGGCCGCCTCGCGGCACGCCACGGGGTGACGGCGGAGCTGCGTGCCGGCCGGCACGGCGGGACGGAGGCCCTGGTGGTCGTCCCGGCCGCGCTGCTGCCGACCGCACCGCCGACCTCGCCCGTGCACACGCCGGCCACGTCGGGGTTGCCGGAGTTCCGGCTGCCCGGGGTGATCGCCGAGGCGAACGAGAACACGCTGCCCCCGAGGGTGCCGCCGGCGGCCGAGCCGGCGCCTCCGGTGGCGGACACGGGCGCGGGCGCTGAACCCGAACCGCCTCCCGTCGCGGAGGAGTTCGCGGCCGCGGCGGGCGAAGGGGTTGCGGACGGGTCTCCTTCGGACGGCGGCCGGGACGTGCGGGCCGCTGCGCGGCAGCAGTCGTCGGCCCGGGTCGTGCCCGAGGCCGCTGCGGGGACCTTCGAGGCTCCCGCCGGGCAGTTGCCCCCCGCCGAGCAGGTGTTCACGGCGGCGGCCCCCGCCGCCGTGACGCCGAGCGGGGCGGGTCCCGAGGAGGAACTCCTCGCGAGGGTCGTGCCCGCGCCGGACGCGGTGGCCTTCGCGGTGCCCGACCCCGCCCCGGGGGGCGTCGAGCCGCTGCCCGAGACCGCGCCCGGGGCCGACGTACAGCCGGAAACGGGGTCCGCGCCCGCGCGGCCCCACACCGACCCGGCGGACGCCGCCCCCCACGGCCGGGCCGCCGCCGAGGACAACTGGCTCCCGCGCCAGGGCAACCACGGCCACCCAGAGGAAGCCGTCACCGACAAGGGCCTGCCGAAGCGAACCCCGCGCCCCGCGGCCACGGCCCCGACGACCGACCGGCCCGCCGGGGCACGGTCCGAGCCCCGCCGGGTGGACGCCGACGAGCTGCGCCGCAGACTCGGCGGCTTCTACCAGGGCTCCCAGGACGGGCGGCGCGTCGCGGCGGCCGAACTCGCCCAGGACCAGGACCAGGACCAGGGCCGGGACCAGGACCAGGGCCGGCAGCAGGGGCAGACCGACCGGGGGGACACCGCACAGGAGGCACGCACATGACCGCGCCCAGTACGTACGGACTGAGCACCCAGGCCCGCAACCTGCAATGGCTGCTGACCGACCTGGTCGAGGAGGTGCCCGGCGTCAACTCCGTCGCCGTCGTCTCCTCGGACGGGCTGCTGCTGCTCTCCTCGCAGCCGACGGCCCCCGTGGAAGCGGACCGGCCCAAGGGCCCCCGGGGGGCCTCCGCCGACCTCGCCACCATCGTCTCCGGGCTCGGCAGCCTCACCAGCGGCGCCGCCGACCTGATGGAGCTCGGCTCCGTCAAGCAGACCATGGTGGCGATGGAGCACGGTTCCGTCTTCGTCATGGTCATCAGCGACGGCTCGCTGCTGGGCGTGCACGCCACCCCCGACTGCGACATGAGCGTCGTCGCCTACCACATGGCCCTGTTCGTGGGCCGGGCCGGGCACGTCCTGACCCCCGAAGTCCGCAGCGAGCTGCGCCAGTCGATGGAGAACACCTCGTGAGGAGTCCGGCCTCCGACCGGCTGCCCATACGCGGCGCCGACCGCCGCCCCGCCCGGGTCCGGCCGTACTCCCTCACGGGCGGCCGGACCCGCTTCGCGCAGATCCTGCTGGTGGAGACGTTCGTCGCCGCCCTCGACACCGGACCGGCCGTAACGGCCGACCGGATGCCGGAAATGCCGGCCATCGTCGAGGTGTGCCGGCGCATGCGCACGATCGCCGAGATAGCCGCGCTGCTGAAACTGCCGCTCGGCGTGGTCCGCGTCCTGGTCAGCGACCTCGCCGACCAGGGACGCGTCCGCGTCTACGGCACGGGCCACGGCGCCGGCCGTCCCGACCGCGCGCTGCTGGAAAGGGTGCTCAGTGGCCTTCGCCGTCTCTGATCCGGCCGCGGCCGAGGACGAGCCCGTCCAGCCGTGGCAGTACGACCGTTCGCGCGCGCCCGTCGCCGTGAAGGTGCTGGTCGCGGGAGGCTTCGGGGTCGGCAAGACCACGCTCGTGTCGTCCGTCTCCGAGATCACCCCGCTGCGCACCGAGGCGGTGATGACCCAGGCCGGTGCGGCCACCGACGACCTGTCCGCGACCCCGGACAAGGGCACCACCACCGTCGCCATGGACTTCGGCCGGGTCACGCTCGCGGACGACCTCGTCCTGTACGTGTACGGGACCCCGGGCCAGGAGCGGTTCTGGTTCATGTGGGACGACCTGGTGCGGGGTGCGATCGGCGGCCTGGTGCTGGCCGACACGCGTCGGCTGCGCGACTGCTTCCCGGCCCTCGACTACTTCGAGAGCTGCGGGCTGCCGTACGCCGTCGCCGTCAACCACTTCGAGGGCTCCCGGGAGTACGGGGAGGCCGACGTGCGCGAGGCGCTCGGCATCCCGCCGTACGTCCCCGTCGTGATCATGGACGCGCGGCGCCGGGACACGGTCGTCGAGTCCCTGCTGGCCCTGGTCACGCATGCCCTGGACGTCACCCCCGAATAGCGCGAAGCGCAGCCCCCCCGTAGCACCGTCGACCTCGAATCGAGAACGTGAGATGCGCAAGATACTCGTCGTGGGGGCCGGCCAGTCCGGTCTCCAGCTCGCCCTCGGACTCCAGTCGAAGGGGTACGAGGTCACCGTCATGTCCAACCGGACGGCGGACGAGATCCGCACCGGGCGGGTCATGTCCACGCAAGTCATGTTCGATACGGCGCTCCAGCACGAGCGGGACCTCCAGCTGGCCTTCTGGGAGCGGCAGGCCCCGCGGATCGAGGGCGTCGGCGTATCGGTCGCGGCCCCCGACGGCGGGCGCGCCGTCGACTGGCTCGGCCGGTTGAAGGGCTTCGCGCAGTCCGTCGACCAGCGCGTGAAGATGGCGGGCTGGATCGACACGTTCGTACAGCGCGGTGGCCAGCTGGTCATCCACGGCGCGTCCGTCGCCGACCTGGACTTCTTCTCCCGCACGTACGACCTGGTGCTGGTCGCCGCCGGCAAGGGCGAACTGGTGTCGATGTTCGAGCGGGACGCGGGGCGCTCCCCGTACGACGCGCCGCAGCGCGCGCTGGCGGTCTCCTACGTGCACGGGCTCGGCCCGCGCCCCGAGCACCCGGAAACCGAGGCGGTGCGCTGCAACCTGGTGCCGGGCGTCGGCGAACTGTTCGTCATGCCGACCCTGACCACCTCGGGGCGGGCGGACATCCTGTTCTGGGAGGGCCTCCCGGGCGGTCCGGTGGACGTCTTCAAGGGCGTCAAGGACCCGTCGGAGCACTTGGCGCTGACGCTGGAGCTGATGGAGAAGTTCGCACCCTGGGAGTACGCACGGGCCACCAAGGTGGACCTGACGGACGGTGGCGCCACCCTCGCCGGTCGGTACGCGCCGGTCGTCCGCAAGCCGATCGGCCGGCTGCCGGGCGGCGGGCTGGTGCTGGGCGTCGCGGACGTGGTCGTGGCGAACGACCCGATCACGGGACAGGGCTCGAACTCCGCCGCGAAGTGCGCGGCCTCCTACCTCTCGTCGATCCTCATGCACGGCGACAAGCCGTTCGACGAGCCGTGGATGAAGGCGACCTTCGACAAGTTCTGGTTCACGACCGGCAAGCCGGTCACCCAGTGGACCAACGCCATGTTGGGCGTGCCGCCGGAGCACGTGCTGAACCTGATCGGCGCGGCCGGGGAGCTGGCGCCGGTGGCGGATCGATTCGCCAACGGCTTCGACAACCCGGCCGACTTCGACGGGTACTTCTACGACCCCGAGGACACGGCGGACTACCTGGCGGAGGTTTCGGCCTCGGTCTCCGCGTCGGGCCCGGACCCCGAGTAGCCGGTGTCGTCCCCCGTCGTGGCCGACTCGGGCAACGGCGGGAGGGTGAACGACGCGAGCGGGGTGCCCGCCGGGTCGGGGCGGACGGCGCCCAGGACCGGGTTCGCGGCGATCGGCGACACCTTGACGGTCGCGCCCGGGCGGGGCGCCTGGATGACCTTGCCGTCGCCGATGTAGAGGGCGACGTGCGTGGCGGTGGGGAAGTACACCACCAGGTCCCCGGGACGGAGCCGGTCCAGCGGCACCTTCGGCAACTGCGCCCACTGCTCCTGGCTGGTGCGGGGGATGGGCCGCCCGGCGTGCTCCCAGGCCCGGGAGGTCAGCCCGGAGCAGTCGAAGGAGGCCGGGCCCTCGGCGCCCCAGACGTACGGCTTGCCGATCTGGGCCACCGCGTAGGCGAGGGCCGCGCCGCCGGCGGCGGTGGGGGTGGCGGCCGGCAGGGAGGCGGCGGGGGAACCGGCCCGACCGGCGGCGGGGGAACCGGCCCGGCCGAGGCGGCCCGAGTCGATCATCTTCCGTTGTGCTTCGGCGGTGACCTCCGTCTCGCGGGCGCCGAGCCGTTCCAGTTGTTCGGGGGTCAGTGACGCCAGGAGCCGCTCGACCTCCTTGAGCCGGCCGGTGACCTCCTCCTTGTGCCGCTTCCGCTCCGCGGTCAGGGTCCGCTGGGCCTCCAGCGCCTTGCGGGCGGCGTCGGCGAGGGTCCCGGCGCGCTGTTCGCCGTGTGCGAGGCGGGTGAGGAGTCCGGCGGTGCGGGCGCCTTGGAGGGTGGTGAGCCGGCGCTGGTCGGAGGCGTGGCGGAGGTCTCCGGACAGGAGCATCAGCAGGTAGGGGGAGAGGCCGCCGCGGGATCCCTGGTACTGCTCCCGGGCCAGCCGGCCGGCGCGGGCCCGCTCGGCGGTGAGGGCGGTACGGGTGTTGCCGAGTTCGGTGGTGAGCCGGTGCTCCTCGTCCTGGCGGGCCTTGAGGGCGACTTCGGTGGCGTTGTACGCCTCGGACGCCTGCTCCGCCTTCTGGTACAGGTCTTGGAGGCGGGTGAGCAGCACCCCGACGGACTCGCCGGTGGCCGGCTGGGCGGCGGTGGCGGGCTGGGCGGCTGCGGGCCGGGCCGCGGGCCCGGTGCCCGGAAGCGGCGCGGGTAGGGGCGCCGCGGCGGGCTCCGTCGCGGCGAGGGGTTCGGCGCGGGCGGTGGCCGGCGGGCCGGCGGCCGTGAGCAGGACGGCGGCGGCGACGCAGACGGTGCGGACAAGAAGTGGTCGGTTTGTCATGTAATCACCTCCGGTGTGGCCGATGCTGCCATGCCCGGTATGACGAATCGCCCAGCGGGGGCGGCGGGGTGAGGTCGCGTCACCTGTTCGGAGGCAGGGGCGGGCGCTCCGGCGGTCGTCACGGCTCGCGATCGCCTCACGTTCCGACCGTTTGTGGCGACTCTTCGGCGCACTGTGACATAAGCGGACATAGCGTTCCCGCGCTTGCTACGTTCCCCCCTATGACCGCTCTGACGGCGAAGGTGGCGGAGCCCGCTCCGCCCCCGCCTCCCGACGCCCGGACCCCCAAGGGCCGCGGCATCGAGCTCACGCTGCTCGTCGGGGCGGTCCTGATCTCCGTCCTCGGTCACCTCTACGTCGGACTCGCCGCCACCGGCCGCTTCCCCGACGCGATCACCCGGCACACCGTCGGGTTCGCCGTCGCCGCCCTGCTCGCGCACCTCACCGTGCGGCTGCGCGCCCCGTACGCCGACCCGCTCGTCCTGCCCATCGCCGCCCTGCTCAACGGACTCGGCCTGGTCCTGATCGAACGGCTCGACCTCGCCACCCCGGGCCCGGCCGCGGCCGTGGGCCAACTGCGCTGGTCGGGCGTCGGGCTGGCGCTGTTCGTGCTGGTCGTCGGCGTACTGCGGGACCACCGGGTGCTCCAGCGGTACGCGTACCTCTCCGTCACCACCGCACTCGCCCTGATGCTCGTCCCCGTCTTCTTCCCGGCCGTCAACGGCGCCCACATCTGGATCCGGTTCGCCGGGTACTCCTTCCAGCCGGGCGAGTTCGCCAAGATCCTGCTCGCCGTCTTCTTCGCCGCCTACCTCGCCGCGAACCGCACCGCCCTCGCGCTGACCGGGCGCCGACTGCTGTGGAAACTGCGCCTGCTGCCCGGCCGCGTCCTCGGCCCGATCCTCACGATCTGGCTGCTCAGCGTCGGCGTGCTGGTCCTGGAACGGGACCTCGGCACGTCCCTGCTGTTCTTCGGCCTGTTCGTGATCATGCTGTTCACCGCCACCGGACGGATCGGGTGGATCGCGATCGGACTGCTGCTCGCGGCGCTCGGCGCGTACGCCGTGGGGACGTTCGAGCCGCACGTGCACAGCCGCGTCGAGGACTGGCTGAATCCTTTCGCCTCCATCGCGCGGGGCGACGGCCCCGGCCAGCTCGCCCAGTCCCTCTTCGCCTTCGGCGCCGGCGGCCTCCTCGGCGCCGGCCTCGGCCACGGCCAGTCCTTCCTCATCGGCTTCGCCGCCAAGTCCGACTTCATCCTGGCCACCGCGGGCGAGGAACTCGGGCTCGTCGGCCTCAGCGCGATCCTGCTGCTCTACGGGCTCCTCGTAGACCGGGGCTTCCGCGCCGGACTCGCGCTGCGCGACCCCTTCGGGCGCCTCCTCGCCACCGGGCTCGCCTCGATCCTCGCCCTCCAGGTGTTCGTCATCGCGGGCGGCGTCACCGGCCTGATCCCGCTCACCGGCATGGCCATGCCGTTCCTGGCCCAGGGCGGCTCCTCCGTCGTCACCAACTGGATCATCGCCGCCCTGTTGATCCGGCTCGGGGACAGCGCCCGCAGACCCCTGCCGGCCGCAGAGGCGGCCCTCGCGTGACCCGAGAGGCGGCCCCCGCGTGATCCGCTACATCCGCTGGTGCGCGTACTTCTGCGCGGTCCTGCTCGTCGCCCTGCTGGTCAACATCGGCCGGGTACAGGTGTGGGAGGCGTCCGCCTACGGCGCGAACCCGGCCAACAAACGCACCGCCGTCGAGCGGTACGCGAAGCCGCGCGGGGACATCCTGGTCGACGGCCGGCCCGTCACCGGCTCCCGCGACAGCGGCCAACTGCTGCGCTACGAACGCACCTACACCGACGGCCCGCTCTACGCGCCCGTCACCGGCTTCGCCTCCCAGACGTACGGGACCAGCTTCGTCGAGCGCGCCGAGGACACCGTCCTCGCCGGCACCGACCCCGACCTGTCCGCCTTCCCGCTCTGGTACGACCTCGCGCGCGGTCACCCGCCGGGCGGGAGCGCCGTCACGACGCTCCGGGCCGGGATGCAGCGGGCCGCGTACACGGGGCTGGCGGGCAAGAGGGGCGCGGTCGCGGCCCTGGAGCCGGCCACCGGCAAGATCCTGGCCCTGGTCAGCAGCCCCTCCTACGACCCGGGGGCGCTCTCGGGCACCGGCGCGCGGGTCAAGGAGGCATGGACGCGGCTCAACGCCGACCCCACCAAGCCGATGCTCAACCGGGCGCTGCGCGAGACGTACCCGCCCGGCTCCACCTTCAAGATCGTGACGGCGGCGGCCGCGCTCGACGCCGGGGTGGTCAAGGACGTGGACGCTCCCACCAACACCCCCGACCCCTACCCGCTGCCCGGGACCAGCACCTTGCTGCCGAACGAGGCCACCGGCTGCGAGGACGCCTCGATGGCGGAGGCGGTGCAGTGGTCGTGCAACACGGTGATGGCGAAGATCGGCGTACAGGTGGGCCTGAACCGCATGGTCGAGGCGGCACGGCGGTTCGGCTTCAACGACAACGGGCTGCGCGTGCCGGCCTGGGTGTCCCCGTCGACCTTCGACACCGACATGAGCCCCGACCAACTGGCGCTGTCCTCGATCGGACAGTTCAACACCAAGGCGACCCCGCTCCAGATGGCGATGGTCGCGGCAGCGGTCGCCAACGGCGGGGAACTGAAACGCCCCTACCTGGTGGAACGCACCACGCGGGACGACGGCAGCCAGGTGCGCCGCGGCGAACAGCGCACGCTGAGCCGGGCCATGGACCCGGCGACGGCCCTGCGCATGCAGGAACTCATGGTCAAGGTGGTGGAGAACGGAACAGGACGCAACGCCGCCGTCCCGGGCGCGGTGGTCGGCGGCAAGACCGGCACCGCGCAGCACGGCGTCGGCAACACGGGCACCCCCTACGCCTGGTTCATCGCCTGGGCCAGGGCGGAGGGCGCGCCGCTGCCGGCGGTCGCGGTCGCGGTCGTCGTCGAGGACGCGGCGGCGGACCGCGGGGACATCAGCGGCAACAGCGCGGCGGCCCCGATCGCCCGCGCCGTCCTGACGGCCGCGCTCCAGGCCAACCCGCGCCTCCCTTAGGGCCGGTCACGGCACCTAGGCGCCCGCCAGTACGCTGCGGCCCGTCTCGTGGGCGTAGAGGGTCGCCCGGTCGCGCAGGGAAGCGCCGACCGCCATCCGCGCGTCGCGCCGGCGCTGGGCCGGCCCGTCGGGCAGGTGCAGGAAGTCCGCGTTGCCGCGCGAGGCCCGCTGGATCTCGGCGGTCCGCGGGACGCGCAGCGCCTCGTACCGGGCCAGCCGCTCGGCGACCGTGGTCCGCGGCTCCCGCGTCAGGCAGGCCGCGAGGTCCATCGCGTCCTCGATCGCCTGGTTCGCGCCCTGCGCCATGAACGGCAGCATCGGGTGCGCCGCGTCCCCGAGCAGGGTGATGTGCGAGGTCGACCACCGGCGCAGCGGACTCCGGTCGTGCAGGGCCCACTGGTGGAGCTCCTCCACGTTGCGGGCGATGTCCGACACCAGCCCGGTCCACCCGCCGAAGGCCCGTACGAGATCGGCCGGATCGGCCGGGGCCGACCAGGACTCGTGCGGGGCGTGGGGCATCGGGACGGTCGCGGCGAAACTGATCTGCCTGCCGCCGTCCACCGGATAGCAGACGAAGTGTCCGCCCGGGCCGAGCCACAGCCGCACCAGGGCCTCGCGAGCCTCCGCCGGCAGCTTCTCCACCGGTACGAGACCGCGGTAGATCCCCAGCCCGGAGAAGACCGGGTCGTCCTTGCGCAGGACCTCCCGCACCGTCGAGTGAATCCCGTCCGCGCCCACCAGCACGCCCGCGGTGCGGACCGTACCGTCGGCGAAGAACAGCCGGGCACCGTCCGGGGTCTGCTCCACCGAGTCCAGCCGGGACTTCAACCGCACCCGCTCCCGGTCGCCCAACGAGAGCAGCGCCTCGTGCAGGTGCGCCCGGTGAATGGTCCGGTACGGAGCCCCGAAGAGCCGTTCGCACTCCTCGCCGAGGGGGGTCCGGGCGATCGGACGCCCGGTCCAACCGCGCACCTCCATCGCCTCGATCCGCACGCCCCACTCGTCCAGCGCGGGCCCCAGACCCAGCCGGGCCAGCGGTCGCAAGGCGTTGGGCGAGAGCTGCACTCCCGCACCCACCTCGGCGAACCGGTCGGCCTGCTCGTAGACCGTGTACGGCGTGCCGGTCGCGGCCAGTGCGCCCGCGAGCGCCAGACCACCGATCCCGGCACCCACCACGGTGATCTGCTGCCGTTCCTCTTCGGCGTCCTCGCCGACCTCCATGAACCGCACGTCTCCGACCGCCCTTCCTCTGCCACGACCTGCCGGCCTTCAGGCTCCGAGCTTGGGTGTCACCCACCCCGGCGGCAATGTCGGGGCACCCGTCGCCTGACAACTGTCGTGACTTCCGTGACCTCCGTCATCCGGGCGTCGCGCGGAGCCGGTCGTACCGCTTGACCGCCCCTAACGTCGGTGAAGTGCCCGGGAGTTCCGTTCCGCGGGCGACCAACGACCTGGGAGGATCACAGTGAGGCAACCGGAGGAGCCGCGATGACCGCGGTGGCCGTAGAGGGCCTGCGCAAGAAGTACGGTGACCACGAAGCCGTCCGCGGCGTTGACTTCACCGTGCAGGAGGGCGAGATCTTCGCCCTGCTCGGCCCGAACGGGGCGGGCAAGACCACCACGCTGGAGATCCTGGAAGGCTTCCGGCAGCGTGACGAGGGCCGGGTCGAAGTGCTGGGCCGCGACCCCGGCACCAAGGACGGCGGCCGCTACCTGCGCGGCCAGATCGGCCTGGTGCTCCAGGACATCGCCGTCGAGCCGTACCTGTCGGTACGCGAGACGGTCGCCCGCAACGCCGGCTATTACCCGGCCCCGCGCGACGTCGACGAGGTCCTCGACCTCGTCGGTCTCGACGAGAAGCGCGGCGCCAAGGTCAAGGACCTGTCCGGCGGCCAGAAGCGCCGGCTCGACCTGGCGCTCGGCGTCATCGGCAACCCGCAGCTCCTGTTCCTGGACGAGCCGACCACCGGCTTCGACCCGAACGCCCGCCGCGGCGCCTGGGACGTCGTACGCAACCTGCGCGACGCCGGCACCACGATCGTGCTGACCACGCACTACATGGACGAGGCGCAGGCACTCGCCGACTCCGTCGTCGTCGTCGCGGCCGGCCAGGTCGTGGCCTCGGGCACCCCCGAGACCCTCGGCGGGCGCGACAGCGCCCTCGCCCGGATCCGTTTCGCGCTGCCGCGCGGCGCCGTCGTCTCCGACGTGCCCGTTCCGGTGACCGACGCGGGCGAGGGCCTGGTCACGGCGGAGGTCGAAGAACCCACCACCGCCCTGTACAAGCTCACCGACTGGGCCCTGCGGCGCGGCACTCCCCTGGAGCGGCTGACCGTCGACCAGCCCACCCTGGAGGACGTCTACCTGGGCCTGACCCGGGAGTACGCGTCCACGGAAGCCTCCTCGCCGTCCTCCGCCCGGACACGGCGCCGGCCGAATCGGAGCCGATCATGACCACCCTGACCCCGACCACGACATCCCGCACCGGCGGGCGCCCGGCCGCGGCCGGTACGGAGCGCGGCACCCTCGCCCTCCTCTGGCACCAGATCCGTTTCGAGCAGCTGTCCTTCTGGCGCAACCCGCAGTCGATGGTGTTCACCTTCGTCCTGCCCATCGTCATCATCGGCATCTTCGGCGCGGTCTTCAGCGGCGGCGAGGGCGAGACCTTCTTCTTCGGCCTGTCGGGCATGCAGTACTACACCCCGACGATCGCCGCGGTCTCGGTGCTGGGTGCCTGCTACGGCCAGCTCGCCATCGTGCTGGCCATGCGCCGGCAGACCGGCATCCTCAAGCGGCTGCACGCCACCCCGCTGCCGGCCTGGGTGTACTTCGCCGGACTCCTCGTGCACTGCGTCGTGGTCTCCGTGATCGACGTGGCACTGGTCATCGGCATCGGCTCGCTGTACGGCGTGACCCTGCCGACGGCCTGGGCGGTGGTCACCCTCACCCTGGTGCTGGGCGCAGCGAGCTTCTGCGCGCTGGGCGTGGGCGTCGCCTCGCTCATCAAGAACTCCGAAGCCGCCCCGGCGGTGGTGCAGTTCATCCAGTTCCCGCTGGTGTTCATCTCCGGCAGTTACTTCCCGATCCACTCCGAGGTGCTGAACAAGATCGCGGGGCTGCTGCCCGTCAAGCCGTTCAACGACGCCATGCTCGCGCCGTTCACCGGTGACGGCAGCTTCCACTGGAAGGAACTGGCCGTCCTGGCGGCCTGGGGCGTCATCGGCGCCCTGATCGCGGTCCGCAGCTTCCGCTGGGACCCCCGCCCGGAGTAGAGCCGGCCGGGCACCGGACCGTACGGCGTGCACGTCCCGGGGGGCCTCGACCACGAGGCCCCCTCGACGTGCCGCGACCCCGCGACACCTCATCCGGAAGGAACCTCATGTCCTCCTCCCTCTCCTCGTCCCGCGTCACCGACGCACCGACCCCCGCCGAACTGGCCGGTCTCTGGGACATCGACACCGAAGCCGGCTCCGTCGAGTTCCGCGCCCGGCACTTCTTCCTGTTCCCCGTCTCCGGCCGCATCCCGGTCGGCGCCGGCGCGGTACAGATCGATGACGGCGGCACCCTGCGCGGCCTCGACATCTCCCTGACCGCCGCCGACTTCAACACCGGCAACCCCGGCCGGGACCGGCAGGTCACCGGCCCCGGCTTCCTCGACGCCGAACGCCACCCCGTGATCCGGTTCACCGGCGAGCGCCTCAACGGCGGCGGCGCGGCGGGCTGGACCGTGACCGGCCGGCTCACCGTCAAGGGCGCCGGCGTCCCGCTGACCCTGCACGTGGACCCCGGGGGCATCGAGACCAAGGACGGCGGGGCACGGGTCGTCGTACGCGCCACCGCGGACGTCGACCGGCACGCGCTCGGCGTGAGCGCGATGCGCGGCCTGGTGGGACCCCGGCTGCGCGTGCGCGTCACCGCCGTCTTCGTCCGCGGCGTCCAGGGGGGTGTCTGACGGACCGCGGTCCCACCGCCGGTACCCCGAAGGCCCGGCCGGAGAGTCTCCGGCCGGGCCTCGGCGTTGCCCGGCGCGGCCGGGGGCCGCTCAGCCCGCGGGCACCGGGTGGGCGACCGAACCCGCGGGGGCGGGGAAGGCGTGCGCGAGCCACGCGTACGTGCGCAGCTCCTCCAGCATGCTCAACCCCAGCCGGTTGTGCAGCATGTGCGTGTGCGAGGAAAGGATCACCCCGGGCGGTACCGGGGAGGCAGAGCGGACCTCGTCCAGCAGGACCCCGGCCGCCTCGTGCCAACCCTCGAACGGGCCGTGCGCCGACGGGTCCACGCCGGCCGCACCCCCGTCCCCGGCGATCGTGGTGACCGAGTCCAGCAGTTCTTCCGCGTACCCGGCCTGCGTCGCCCAGCCCCGCCAAGCCGCCAGACCGTGCGCGTAGTACGACGCCCGCTCGGCGGGCCCGCCGAGCGCGGCGGCCGCCGCCATCGTGCCGCGCAGCGCCAGCCGCGCGCGGTGCGCCTCGCCGCGGATCCTCGGCACCAGGGCCAGTACGAGCCGGCTCGACACGTGGAACAACCGCTCGTTCGCGGGCATCAGAGCCCGGCCCCCGTACCGGTCGTACTCGGGCTCGTACCGGGCCTCGTGCACGCCCGGGCTCAGGAGCGCCCGCAGGGAGCGGTTCTCCCCGCGCTCCCCGGCCGTCAGCACGCCCGCGCCCTCCCGGAACGCCTCGGCGTCCAGCGGCTCCTCGTGTGCGCGCGGCCGGCCCGCCTCGGCGAGCCGCGTTCCGAGGGCCTTCTCGAACTCCGGGAGCTCGCCGGGGGCCAGATCGCCCACGCGCAGCCGCAGGTGCGGGCCGCCCTGCCAATAGCGGATGAAGAACCACGGCCGGCCGCCCAGTTCCGCGACGGCCGGTCCCACCGCCTCGGTCAGCACCCGGTCGTGGGCCGACCGGGCGGTGGTGCCCAGGTGCAGGTGCCAGGCCGTCCAGGCGGTGGGCGCCCGTCCCTGCCCGCCCGTCCCCGTGTCCGTCCGCCCGTCCGTCCGCCCGTCCGTCCGCCGATCGGTCCGCTGGTCCGTCCGCGTGTCCGTGTCCGTCATGTCTCCGGTTCCCTTCACCGTCGCAGGTCGAGCAGCGCGCCACCGGTCTCCTTCGGGACCCCCACGACCGCGGACAGGACGATCGTCTCGTCCTCCTCCAGGCCGAGGACACGCTGCGTGGGTATCTCCTTGAACGCCCGCACCGGGCGGGCGAACAGTCCCGAGGCCGCCGCCGACAAGCACAGCCCGTGCACCGCCCAACCGGCCGCGTGCTGCGCCGCGCCCCAGCCCGCCGGACCGAGCCGGTCGAACAGCTCCCGGGGCCGGACGGACAGGAACACCGACATCGGGGCGTTGCGGATGCCGCAGCCGTTCACCGGCGAAACCCCGTAGCCGTACCGCTCCTCCAGCCGCCCGGCGGCCGAGGCGTCCGCCCGAACCAGCCGGGCCGCGCCGCCGTCGACCCGGTGCACCCCGTCCGCCGTGCCGGTGACGCCCTGCGTCACCACCGTGACCCGGACCGACTCGAAGGCCGCGGCGAGGTCCGGGCCGGGCGGCGGTACGGACAGCCAACGCACCGCGCTCTCCAACGCCTCGGACGGCACCCGCCGGCGCCGCCCCGTCATCCCGTGCAGGGCACGCGGCATCCGGCCCGAGTGACGCCGCCACAGCAGCTCCGCCCAGTCGGGCACCACCGCCGAACGGGGGAGTCCCGCCGGGATCGCCGAGGTCAGAGGGTGCGGCAGGCCGTCGTACACCTGAGCGCGATTGACCCGTACGAGGTCGTCCAAGGCGGGATCGCTCGCGGCGAGCGCGGCCGGCGGCGGGACGACGTCCGCCCGCCCGGCCGCAGCCGGCGTCGCGGCGTCCCACTCCACGGTGAGCGGCAGCGACCACTCCCAGGGTCGCTCGAAGCCGAGTTCGGCCAACAACCGGTGCGCGTCCGGTCCGGGCAGCCGCAGCCGGGCCGGCAGCCCGAAGAGCTCCAGGCCGATGCCGAGGGCCCGCAACACCATGCCGAGCTCGATGGCGACCAGCGAGCCGCGAAACCACTGGTAGGCGGCCGGGATCGCCGTGTAACGGCCGGTCAGCGCGATCCGCCGGGCCGGGCCGGGCGTCGCCGCGCCGGTGAGCGCGTGCAGGTCCGGCTGGAGCAGCCGCCAGGGCCGCGGGCCGCCGCCGTCCACGAAGGCGTCGACGGGGAACAGGCAGCGCGCCGAGGCGTACGGGCGGTGGTCGTTGTACGGGTTCTCCGGCTCGCGGCGCTGCGGCCCGAAAGCCGTCGTCAGCGCGTGCGCCCACCGCTCGCAGTCCGCCACGCCCGCACCCGCCACGCCCGCACCCGCCCCGGCCGGCACGTCCGGGTAGGGGAGGGCGGAGAGCAGCCCGGTGGTACCCAGCGGCAGCACCGTCCGCGCCCCCGCCCCGGTCGGCGGCGCGGGCGCCACGTGGGTGTCCGGCGGGGCCTGCGGGGTCCAGGTCCAGGGCGGCGGTTCGGGCCGGTCGTCGCCGGCGCCGTACGCGTACCAGAGCGGCTCGCGCGCGATGGGGTTGTCGCCCTCGGGGCCCGGCAGGTCGACCGGGCAGGGCCGTCGGGTGCGGAGCGGGGTCGTGGGCGTCATCTGCGGGCCTCCAAGAGAACGGGGCCGGGGCCCGGGGGGATCGGGCCCCGGCCCGGCCGGGGGTGGACACGGGGTCCGGGCCGTCTCGGGACAGCCCGGACCCCGGGGACTCTCACCGGCCCGCGCGATCGGCGCGGGCCCGGCGGCACCTCTGGGGCTGCCTCCGGACGAAGTCCCGGGGGCAGCCGGGGGAGGGACTTCGACAGGGTTACGGGAAGGGGTGCGGGTCGTACGGGACCGGGCGGTGCTCCTGGTCCGTGCCGCGCAGCGCCGCCGTCAGCCGGGGCAGCCCGGTCAGCCGCTGCTGCGCGTGCCCGAAGCACATCGGCAGGATGCCGGGCACCACCGAACGCGCCACGTGGATGCCCGCGTCCGCGTGCTCCCGGCTCGTCTGGTCGACCAGCACGATCTGCTCCAGACCGGCCCGCGCGAACAGGCCCCGGACGAAGTCCAACGCACCGCGCACGTCACCGCCCGACTCCACGGCCAACTTCTGCGGCCAGCCCGGGAACGCCTCCTCCAGGCTCACCGGGGGTCCGCCGAGCCCGGCGGTGGCCCGCTCCCGCATCTGTGGCAGCGAGTACAGGCGTACGTGATCCTCCAACTCCTGGACCTGCCAGGGGTCGTCGATCATCGGTTCGACCTGCTCGCGGGTCCAGTCGATCGGGTTGGTCACCAGTTGGGCGACCTCGCGCAGCGCGCCGCGGATCGCGGACCGCGGATCGGCGCCCGAGCCCGCCGAGGAGAACGTGGCCGGGAACGGGTTCAGCCGGTTGACCGCCAACACCCACACCACCGGCAGCTCGATGTCCTGGGTGACGACCAGCAGGTGGACGTCGAACCCGCGCGCCCGGATCAGCTCGATCATGGCCCGGCTGGTCGGGTCGGTGATCGAGGACTCGGGGATGTACGGCAGCGGGGCCGCCCGGTACCACGACAGCAGGAACGCGTCCCGCTCGGCGAGCTCGAACAACGAGTGCAGGGCGGCCTCTTCGAGGTTCGCACCGACCGCACAGCCGCTGGAGGACTCGTAGAAGAAGTGCTCCCGCTCGTGCGGACCGACCGCGCGGGCCGCCCTCCGGTCCCGCCGGAACGCGTACTCGTACTGGTAGAAGGCGTGGTCCGCCGGCACCAGCAGGGGCCGCCCGTCCGACAGGTCGTGCCCCCACACCCAGTCCATCGGCGTGTCCTCGGTGAACGGTGTCACCCGCGAGGTGGGGTGGGCGAGCTGCTCCGCCGTGTAGCGGCCCAGCCCGCCCGGGTCCACGGCCCGCTCGCCCAGCTCGCGATAGGAACGCCCCGTCAGGACCGGGATGTCGTACGGGAACCCGCCGAGCCGCTCGTACGCCTCCAGCACCGCGACCGGTTCGGTCTCGGCGAAGGTCTGCGCCCGGCCGTGCCCCATCGCGGGGGCGTCCGGCAGTACGGCCATGCTCATCGCGAACGGCGCGTGGCTCTCGCGCAGGATCGCCCGCACCGGCCCGAAGCGGTCGTCCACCAGCCGGGCGCGCAGCACCCCGTGCTCGACGAGCCGGCTGTGCGCCGACCGGGTCGGGTCGCCCGCCGAGGCGGGCCGGGAGACCAGCGCCTGCGGCCGCGGCAGCCCGGTCCCGTCGAGCTCGGCCGCCGTCGGACCGCACACGGGACAGTGGAAGCTGCGCGAGACACGCCGACGCCGGTTGCCGGCCGCCGATACGACGTACAGCTCGCCGGGGGCGAGGGGCCGCCGCGCCAGGTGCTCCAGGGTCGCCCGGAGCAGTTCGGGCAGCAGCGGCGCGGCGGCCCGGGGGGCCGAGGTCGCCCGCGCCAGGTCGCCGACCAGCGGGTGGTCCACGACGGTGCGGTCCCGGACCTCGGCGCAGGCCGCACAGCCCCCGCCGTCCTTGTCACCGGGCCGCCACAGCGGCCCGACGAGCACCTCGTCGGCGAACACCCGGACCGACAGCAGGTCCGAGCCGCCCCCGGCCGCGTCCGCCAGCCGGTCGCGCTCCCAGGCCAGGTCCCAGCCGCGGTTGACGGCCACCAAGGCACCGGTGGCCTCGGCCAGGTCCGCCACGGCCGACCGCCAGTCGCCGCCCGGGGCGTCGTACGCCGAATCCGTGCCCGGCCCGAAGGCCGTACGCGTCTGCGGGGTGGGGTCAGCCGGCATCACGGGCCTCCTGCGGGGGTGCGACGGTCACGGCCTCGACCGCGCCGAACCAGAGGGGGAGCGGACCGAGCACCGGGTCGGTGCGTTCGGCCAGACCGCGGTAGCCGGTGCCGGCCCGCGCGGCGCGGGCGGTGAGCTGCTCGCGCAACCGCCCGATGACGGCGCCGTCCGCGAACAGCAGCGCGTCGGTGGAGAGTTCAGCGACGGTGCCGCTGCCGCCCGCCTGAACCCGGGCGAGCGCCGTGCACAGGGCCGTACGGACGGCCTCCTCCGCGGTGGCGCCCCAGCCCCGGCCCAGCGGCACACCGCCCAGGCTCACCCGGGCGATCCGCCAGTCCAGCTCCGGCAGCCGCAGCACCGCCACCTCGGGGTCGCGCCCCGCGGCCCGCAGACCCGCCAGGATGCGCGCCCCCTCCGGGTCGAGGGGCGCCTCGGGGTCCTGCTCCAACGCCGGGTCGCCGGCGAGGACGCGCAGGACACCGTCGAGCAGCCAGTGCTCCTCGGTCAGCCCGGCCGCGGGCACACCGGGCCGGGAGGCCCGTGCCCGCAGCGCCGCCAGTGCCGCGGCCACGGTCGCGGTCTCCTGGTGCGCGGCCCAACCCACCACCGCGCCCGAGCGCCCGGCCCGGTACTCCGCCACCCGCAGCGCGAGCGGCATCTGCGGCAGGTCCTCGCCGGCCGCGGAGGCGAACAGCCCGGTCCAGCGGCGCGCGACGGACGCGGCGGCCTCCAACGCCTCCTCGGCGTCGGGCATCGGCAGGGCGGGGACGTCGTCGAGGGTGCTCGGCCGGCCGGTCGCGGCCGCCGGGTGAAGAGCCCCTTCGACGGCCACCGGGTCGGTGGCCAGATCGGCGCCGTACACGACGTGGCCCGTACCGGGCTCCGCCGTTCCCGCCAAGGAGTCGAACAGCGACTGCCCCGCCAGCGCCCCCGCGAGGGCGTCCGCGACCGGCCGCGGCGCGGGGTCGCAGGCCTCCGCCTCGGCCCAGGCCGACGCCCGGTCCCGGAAGGCGGCCCAGACGCCGTGCCGGCCGGGACCGGTCAGCACCGGTCCCACCAGCGCCACCCGGCCGCCCAGCAGCACCGTCAGGAGGGGGACGCCGTCCGGCACGGCTGCCGGGTGCTGCGTATCCCCCGTGGTCATCTCCACGACCGCGTCGACGCCGTCGTACGCCGCTCCCGGGTGCGCGGCCTCGTACGCGGCCAGCGAAACGGCCTCCGTCACCTCGCCCGCCCCCGCCCGGCGCAGCCCGCGGGCCGCCGGGCCGGTGGCCTCGGCCGGACCCGCCAACAGCACCCGGGCCGACCGCAGCCGGGCGAACGCCGCGTACGGGTCGTCCAGCGCCGACTCCAGCCGGGCCAGCGCCTCGGGGAACCGCTCCCGTACCTCCGGCGCGGGCGCCGCGACGGTGAAGGCGGCGGGATCGAGCAACATGCCGCACTCCCGCATCTTCCCGATCAGGTGCCGCACGGCGGGGCGGGACTTCTCGGTGCCGATCGCCGCGACGAGCTCGTCCTCGCTCGCACCGGACTCCAGCAACGGCACGCAGCCCTCGGCCACCGCGTGCAGCAGTTCCGAGCCGCTCAGGACGAACCGGCCGCGCGGACCGCTGACGTACACGCCGTTCGGGACGGGCGCGAAGTGCAGGTCGGGCCGGGCGACGAGTGCGGTCGTGGGTGTCATCACTTCTCCCCTTCGGGACCCTGGTAGGTGAACCGGCCGCCGGGCTCGCGGCCGACCTCGACCACCCACTCGGTGGCGTGGGTGCCGTCCTGCACCCCGGGCAGCGCCTCTTCGAGGTAGCAACCGTCCGCACCGCGCCGCTCCAACATGCGCGGCAGCACCCGGGTGCCGAGCGCGCTCGTCAGGTCGACGTACTGCGGCTTCTGCTGGAGCCGTTTGGACTGCACGTCGGGGGCGCCCACCGACAGCGGGCCCTCGTCCTCCGGCGCGTTCTTGATGACGACCTCCTCCGGCACCCCGTACCGGGCCCGCCACGCGGTGAGGGCGAGCAGCCGCTCGTGCTCGTCGGGACCGGTGGCGACCGCCGCGTCCAACTCGTCGCCGCCGTACCAGCGGCGCCGACCGATCAGCACGTCGCCCACCGCCATCCGGGGTGCGACGCGGGTGGCGGACCGGTCCCAGGGGGTGGCCGCGTGCCAGCTGTTGGGCAGTGAGTTGAACAGCCGGCCGCTGATGACCAGCCCGGACGCCACCGACAGCGGCGGCGGGAACAATCCCGGGTGGCCGGTGCCGAGCGGCAGGACGCGCGTCGGCCGGCCCTCGGGGTCCTCCACGCGCAGGGTGTCGGTGTCCGCGTCGTGCACCAGCCGCAGCGAGAACCAGTCCTCGGGGTGCAGGCCGCCGGGCAGGATCGGCGCGTGCGCGTTGACATTGAGCCGGTGCAGGCCCAGGTCCTCGGTGACCCGGGCGCCGTCGGCGCCGTACGTGCGCCGCAGGCGGTCGGCGAGCAGCGGCAGGGCCCGCCCGCCGAGGCGGCGGTCGGCGTCGAGGAAGCGGGCGTACAGCATGCCGTGGCCCGGCAGGCCGTCGTTGAGGACCAGTCGGCCGTCGGCCTGCTGGAGCAGCACCCCGTACACGAGCCGGTCCCGGCGGAACCGATCGGGCAGGGCCGCCGTCAGCTCGCGCACCTCGGCGGGGGAGAAGGACAGGGTGTCCGCGCCCTCGTCCACCGTCTTCGACAGCCGGGTGTGCACCGCCTCGGTCAGCTCCCGGCGCAGCAGGTACATCCGCTCCAGCGAGCCGTCGGCCGGACCGATGCCCTTGAGGGCGGACGCGTCACCGGTGCCGCGGGGGCCGTACACCGCGTCCATCGCGGCGGCCCGCCGGGATACCTCGCCGACCACGAAGGCGGCGTTCGCGGCCAGCGGCACGTCGGCGCCGGCCCCGAACCGCTCGACGAAGGCGGCGGTCATCAGGACCCGGACGTCGTGCAGCCAGTCGAATACGGTGAGCAGTTCCACGGCCGGCCCGAGGTCCGCCAGCGGCGCGTGCCAGCGCTCCGTCGCCACCTTCAGCGGCGGCATGACGAAGTCCTCCTCGACGGTGATCCGCGCGGGCCGGCCGGCGATGTGGCTGAGCCGGTCCAGCGAGCCGCGCAGCCCGCCGAGGACGGCGCCGCGCCGCTCCGCGGGGGCGGCCGCCAGCTCCGGCAGCCCCGCGCGCACTTCGGCGGCGGACTCGGCCGCGCGCGGGTCGGCGGGGGTGAGCAGCGTCTCGTAGTCCCCGTTGCCGTCCTCGGCCTCGTTGAAGGTGCACAGCAGACCCTGGGTCACGGCCTGCCGGACCCGGGCCTCGGCCTCGGCCGGCGGCCGTCCGGAGCGCTCCGCGACGTGCGCGACGACGGCGGGGAAGAGCCTGGGGCCCATCGACACCGCGTCCAGGAGGTGCCCGGCGGGTCCGTCCAGCGGGACGGCCATGCGCCGCATGCCCCCGTCGGTCAGTTTGAGGAAGAACAGCTTCCCGAGCTCCGGGTCGGGCGCCGAAGTGGGCGGCAGCCCGATCCACTTGTCTTCCAGGTCGGCCGTGTCGGCCTGCGGGAGACCGCCGAGCACGTAGCCGAGCATGACCCGGTCCAGGCCCGGGAAGGCCACCGCGCCGGTGAACGGCACGTCGTCCGGGGCTACGCCGGCCGGGTCGGGCTCCGCGATGGCGACCGCCGTGAAGCGGGAGAGCGGACTGGTGCGGACCATCGCCCGCGTCACGTACTGGATGAGACCGCGTTCAGACTTGCGGGTCTTGGAGGTGACCGGTCCGGGGGCCGCCACCGCCGTGCGGTAGCGCTCCGCCTCCTGGTGCACCTCGGGGGCCACCAGCGCGAGCGAACGCAGCAGGTCGGGGTCGGCCAGCAGTGCGGCGAGGCCCGCCCGTTCGCGCTCGGCGGCCTCGGGGTAGCCGGCGACGAGCTCGGCGCGCAGCCGCTCGTGCCGTTCCCGGGCGGTCAGCCAGCGCGTCATGACGGGGGTCGGGACGGGGGCCGTCGCGGCGGTCGTCACGGCGGTCGCCGCGGGTGGGGTCTTGGGGGCGCGTCCGGCGAGGACCGTACGGCGCAGGGCGACCAGTTCGCGCCGCTCGGGGCCCTCCACGGTGCCGATCCGCTCGTACAGTTCGTCGGAGCACGCGGTGGTCGCGGCGGCCAGTTCCGTGTGGGCCGCGGCGTACTCGGCGAGCAGGGCGCGCTGGGCCGGGTCGGCGATGCGGGCGCGGCGCAGGGGGTTGACGCGCAGGAACCAGAGCGGCTCCTTCAGGGGCTCGGTCATCTGGGGGCTCCGGTTTCGGTGAGGGCGCTGTCGCCGGTGTCGCTGCCGCCGCTGCTGCTGACGTTGTCGCTGCTGCTGCCGTTGCCGCCGTGGCCGCCCCGGTCCTGCCGCTCCCGGAGCCGCTCCTGCCAGGAGACGCCGAGGACCGCGTCCACCGTCTCGGCGATGGCGAAGCACATGTAGTAGCGCTGCATGGGGGAGACGGTCAGCAGGGGAAGCTGCTCGTAGAAGAGGTTGGTCAGCAGGCGGAAGGCGGCGAACCACTTCGACGGGTCGGCCACCACCCCCGACGCGTCGACGGCCCGGTGGAAGTCGCTGTCGGGCTGCGCCCCCTGCGGGACGGTGCGCACTGCGCCGGGCGGCCCCATCTCGCTCTTGTCCACGCCGGCGGTGGCGGAGTCGAGCAGGTCCAGGGTCAGGGTGCCGGCGGCGACCGCGTTCTCCAGCGCGCCCGCGCAGTAGGCGAACGCGGTGCGCCACTCGGCGGCGGCGGGGGAGACCTCCCCCGACACCCGCTGCTCCACGACGGTGCGCAGCCGCTGCCGGTCCCGCGCGTAGCGCTCCTCGAACACGGGTCGGACGTCCTTGGTGGGAGCGGCCCAGGCCAGGAAGGCCTCGACGTGCGAGCGCGGGGAGAAGACCCCGTACGCGAGGCCGAGGGCGTGGGTGTCGGCGAGCGCGGCGAATGCCTCCGCGAGGCGCACGGTGGCGCTGCGCGGGTCGGCGGCGATCGCTTCGATCATGCTCAGCAGGGGTTTGGCGAGGGCGCCGGCGACGACGGTGCGGAAGGGGTCCAGGCGCGGCTCGGCGGAGCTGCCGGCGGTCCGCTCGACGCGTTCGACCGCGCCGTGCTCGCGCAGCGGGAGGTACGGCGGAGGGACTGCTTCCAGACGGCCGAATTCACGCGCCTGGACGAGGTACTGCTCCTCGGTCAGCGCCCGTGGCGGGTCCAGCGGTCCCGCGTCGAGCCGTGCCGCGACCTCCGCCCAGTCGGGTCCGGGGAGGCCCGGCGCCGTGAGCGCGAGGATGTCGACGTAGGGCCCGTGCAGCCAGCCGCGGCGCAACTGAACGGCAGGAGCGCCCTGTGCGACCAGCGCACGGGCGACGGGAACGACGTGGCGGGCCAGCCAGGCAGGCGACACCGGCATCCGGGTGTGGAGCCGCACCCCCGTCAGACCGGTGGAACCCGGCGCCGTGGCCGTGCGCTCCGGAGCATCAACCCCCATGGTTCTTCGTACCTTTCGAGTGATCGAAATCGAACGCGAGGCGTGGCCGAAAGAAGCCATAAGGCAGACAAGCCGGTTGTACTCTCGCGCAATGACTTTGGACGCCGTGGACACGGCCGAGTGCGAGGCGCTCACCCGGAACCTGCGCCGCCGCGGGGCGATCGTGTTGGCCTTCTTCGCCCTGGTGTGGGCCTTCGCGGGCGGCTCGGGCATCGCGTCGATGCCCGTGTCCGTGACGGTCGGGGTGGTGGCGGTCGTACTGACCGCCGTGGCCGTGGTGTCGGCCTTCCGGGGCGCCGCCGGCCCCGTGGTGCGCCAGGTGCGGCTCCCGGAGAAGTGGAACCGCGGTGTCGGACTGGTCAACGTCGCCGAGGTGGTGGCGATCTTCGCCGTGGTCGCCGCGTCGAACGCGGCCGGCCGGCCCGAACTGATCCCGCCGGGCATCTGCCTGGTCGTCGGCCTGCACTTCCTCCCGCTGGCCCGGCTGTTCGACCAGTGGCAGTACAAGTGGACCGCCTGGCTGCTGACGGCGGTCTCGGTGGCCGGTTTCGCCGTCGCCGCGACCGGGGCCGCGGGGGAGACGGTGCGGATCGTGGTGGGTCTGGGGGCCGCGGTGGTGCTGCTGGGCTCCTCGCTACACGTCGCCGTGCGCGGTTGAGCCCGGAACCGACAGCACCGCCTGGGCGGCCTCTGCGACGGGACCTGTCGGCCCGCCGTGTGGTGCGAGCTGTCGAGCAAGGATGTACCCATCCGGCCCGTTGACCGGATGGGCGCATCCTTTGGTGCTCTCAATCAGTCAGCGGGGACCGATTCAGCAGGCGGAGCAGGTCGAGCTCGAGGACGACGAGGTGCCGATCGAGCCGCTGGATGCGCCCAGCTCCGGGAGGGCCACGCCGTCGGCGACCTCAAGGGTCTCGAGCTGGTCCACGTCGAAGGCGTCGAACGCCGCGTCGTCACCGTTGATGTCGTTGATGCTCATGTGAATTCCTTTCGGTCCGGGGAGTGCTTGCGTCAGCAGGCGGAGCAGGTGGAGGACGAGGACGACGAGGTGCCGATCGAGCCGCTGGAGGCACCGAGCTCCGGGAGGGCCACGCCGTCGGCGACCTCAAGGGTCTCGAGCTGGTCCACGTCGAAGGCGTCGAACGCCGCGTCGTCACCGTTGATGTCGTTGATGCTCATGTGAATTCCTTTCCGAATTCCCTGGGAGCGGGAAGTCTTTCGTTTCCCGCTTTTCGCTTTTCTTTGTGCACCCTCTCGGCTGCACAACTAGAGAATGCCCACCGAATCGGCCGCCGCCAAGAGTTTTCGGCCGGCGCCTGACAGTTGTCACGCCGGTCGTAATCGGCGTCATGTGCCGCCCCGACGAACACATGCGAAAGCCGGCTCAGCGATCGTCGGTCACGGTCCATTCGGGGCTGTTGAGCATCTCCCAGCCCTCCCCGGGCTCCCCGACCACCGAGTCGTCCGGGGCGCGGCTGCCCAACAGGAAGTCCCCCACGGAGGATTCCCGCAGGTAGTCCAGGCCCAGCACGCGAGCGGACATGTCGGCGTCCCCGTTGCCCAGCCCGCAGGGAGCCAACCCCATGGCCGTCGCGACCAGGTACATCGTCTGGTAGAGCACGCCCGTGTGCCGCAGCGTCGTGGCGTAGGCGATGCCCCGGTACTTCCAGGACATGCGCTGGAAGCGCGCCGTCACCGTGATCAGCACGTCCGGTCGGGCCTCCATCCCGGTGGCCCGGGAGGCCACCAGGAACAGTGCTTCCCGGTCGGCTTCCGAGGCGTTGACCAGGACCAGCGAGTGCGCCACCGGGTCGTAGTAGTAGCTGCCCGGGGCCAGTCCGGCGCAGCGCCGCACGGTGACGTACAGCTCCAGCTCGTAGCCCTGACCGCCGCTGGGGTAGGGGCGGGAGACCACCTCGTCGCGGTCGCCGCCCGGCTCGGGGGTGTAGTGGGCGCGCACCCGCTGGACCCGGTACAGGAACTCGCCGAGCTGCTCGGCGGTCATCTCCTCGGCCCCGTACCCGCGGATGGAGCGGCGGGTCTCCACGGCCTCCGTCAACGACGGGTCCCGCCGGGCGATCTCCGCCCGGTCCGGCCGGCGCAGGGCCGTCACGGGCCCCTCTGGGACCGGCTTGACGGCCGGCTGGGGGTCGATCTCCCCGCGGTACGGATACACCGCGCCGAACACGTCGTCGTAGCGCCCCGAGCGGACGCGGGAGTGGAAGAGCAGGTCGTGGAAGTCCCACTGGCGCAGGGTGGGATCGGTGTCCGAGGGGAAGGCCCCCGAGGCGTTCGCGGTCTCCGCCAGCCCCGCGCCCACCAGGTGCGCGAGCAGGTCGTCGACCTCCTCCGGGGCCAGCGCCGAACCCCGCCGCAGCGTCTCGGCCGAGCCGGGCGAGCCCAGCGCGGCCACCAGCTCCCGCGCCCCGGCGTCCGTCAGGACCGCCCGGAACTTCACCAGCGGCGACTCCAGCACGAGGACCCCCTCGCGGCTCCTGCAGAACGCGAAGCGGGACAGCCGCAGCACCGCCCCCGGTGCGGGTGCGACCGGCCCCGGACGGGCGTCGCGGGCCACCGGCTCCAGCCGGAGCAACTCCCGGCGCCCGGCGGCCGGCCCGCGGGTCAGGACGCTGTGCAGCAGCAGGTGGTTCGTGCGCTCCAGGAGCCGGCGCACGCCCTCCCGCTCGGCCGGCCCCAGGCCCGACAGCAGCTCGTCCAGCGGTTCGGGGCCGGTGGCCAGTCGGTTCAACGCGGTGCGGACGGCTCCGCGTACGGGCCGCAGCACGAGCGTGGTGGCCGGGCCGGTCAGGGTGGCCGTCTCGCCCTCGAAGGCGAGCCGGACGTCCTCGCGGAGCACCGGGGCGGTGCGGGGCGGCGACGGTGTGTCGGTCTGCATTACGGGGTCTCCCGTCGGGGCGGTCCATCGGTGAAATTCGGACACGCCACTGTGAGGGCCGCGCGCATATCCCGGTGAGCCCTCCGGAAAACCGGTGACATCCCCCCGCCGATTCGGTGACCGAGGTCATCGACTTCCGTGACAGATGCCAGGTGCGCCGGTCAAACGCTAGGTGCTCCGAAGGGGCGCACGCATGCTCGGAAGACGAAAAGACCCTTCACTCCCTTCATGCGCAGGACGTAAGGAAGTTCCCGTGCTCACTCGTCGTCATGCAATCAGTCTCGGCCTCTCCGCGGGTGGCCTCGGCGCGGTCGGTGCCGCGGGCGGGCTCTTCCAGACGCTCGTCGCCGGCGGCACGGCCCAGGCCGCCCAGACCGGGGCCACGCCGGTCGCACCGTTCACCGTGCCCTTCGTGACACCACCGGTGCTCAGACCCGTGCTGAGAACCAGGGACACGGACTACTACGACGTCCGGATGGCCCTTACCAGCCACGAGGTCCTCCCGGGCACCCGTACCGACCTGATGACCTACAACGGGTCCTTCCCCGGACCGACCCTCCGGACCCGCCGCGGACGCACCACCGTGGTCCGCCAGGTCAACGCGCTCGACATGCCCACGTCCGTGCACCTGCACGGCGGCAACAACCCCGTCGCGATGGACGGCGGGATGATGGACACCATCGCCCCGGGCCGCAGCAGGACGTACGTGTACGCCAACGACCAGCCGGCCGCCACCCTGTGGACGCACGACCACGCGCACCACATGGAGTCCGAGCACGTCTACCGGGGCCTGTCGGCGGCCTACCTGCTCGCCGACGACACCGAGGACGCCCTCGGGCTGCCCTCCGGGAAGTACGACGTGCCCGTGGTGCTCCGCGACGCCCACTTCGACGAGAACGCGGCGCTGCTCTACACCATGGACGACGCCTTCAACCGCACCACGATCCTGGTCAACGGCAAGCCGTGGCCCGTGATGAAGGTGGAGGGCCGCAAGTACCGGTTGCGCCTGATCAACTCCTGCAACCTGCGGATCTTCGTGCTGCGCCTGGGCGACGCCTCCCCGATGACGCACATCGGCGGCGACGGCGGCCTGCTGCCCGCCCCCGCCAAGATGCCCGTCGCAGTGCTGTCCCCGGGCGAACGCGCCGACATCGTCCTGGACTTCTCCCAGTACGCGCCCGGCACCCAACTCGTCCTGGAGAACCTCATAGGCCCCGGGCCGACCGAGCTCGTCGGCAAGGTCATGCGCTTCGACGTCGGCGAGAAGACGCCCGACAACAGCCGGGTGCCGGACGTGCTGAACCCGCGGGCACCGCTGCCCACGCCGACCGTGGAGCGGTCCTTCACGCTCAAGATGGACGCCGACGCCGCGACCGGCGCCGGCGCGCTCATCAACGGCAAGGTCTTCGACCCGGCCCGGATCGACACCGAGATCACCTGGGGCTCGACCGAGGTGTGGACGGTCAGCAACACCAGTACCGAGATCCCGCACAACTTCCACGTGCACCTGGCGCCGTTCCGCGTCCTCGAACGCGACGGCCAACCGGTCGCCCCGACCGAGGGCGGCCTCAAGGACACGGTCCTTTTGTGGCCCGGCCAGAGCGCGAAGCTCCAGCTCACCTTCGACTCGCACCGCGGGGTCTACCCGTACCACTGCCACATGATCGACCACTCCGCCATGGGAATGATGGGCCAAATGAAGATCAGCTGACCGCTGGTCAGTCGAGAACGCGCGAGAGCCCCGCCCACCCGAGCCTCCCGGAAGGAGGGAACACATGGCCGACCCAAGCAGCCCGTACGTACGGCGCGTCCTCGACGTGCTGGAGCGGGACCGGGCCCGCACCGTCCTGCACGGACGCGAGCACGGGCGCGACACCCGCGTCGCGGCGGGTGAACTGGCCGACTCCATCCTCGGTACCACCGCCCTGCTGCACGCCCACGGCATCGGCCACTCCGACACCGTCGGCGTCCTGACCGGCCCCAACCACCCCCTGATGCTCAGCGCCCGCTACGGCATCCACCTCCTGGGGGCCACGTCCGTCTACGTACGCTCGATGAACCCCCGGACCGACACCGAGACCTTCTCGCTCGCCACGCAGACCGACCTGCTGCGCGACACCGGAGCCCAACTGCTCCTGGTGGACGAGGAGAGCGCCGAACGCGGACGCTGGCTCGCGCACCGGATGCCGGAACTCACCGTCCTGCCCATCCCCCGGGAGCGGCCGACCGAGGCCGCGCTCCCCCTGCGCTTCCCGCCCGTACGGCCCGACGACCTCTGCGTCGTCGACTTCACCAGCGGCAGCACCGGCCGGCCCAGGATGGTGGCGCAGCGCTACGGCACCCGCGAGGAGCTGGTGGAACGGCTCGCACACGGCCTCGATCCCCGGGGACCCGCGACGCTGCTCTCCGTCACACCCATCAGCCACACGACGGCGCCGATGGCCGACGCCGTGCTCTCCACCGGCGGGGTCGTCGTCATGCACGAGGGCTTCGACGCCGGTGAGGTGCTCAGGGCCTTCGAGGAACGCCGGGTCACCGACGTGTACCTCGCCGTCCCCCACCTCTACCGGCTGCTCGACCACCCGGACGCCGCCACCACCGACCTGAGCTCGCTGCGCCGCATCACCTACAGCGGCACCCCCGCCGCCCCCGCCAGGGTGGCCCGGGCCGTCGAGCTCTTCGGGGACGTGCTCATCCAGGTGTACGGCACCACGGAGGCGGGCGGCATCAGCAGCCTCAACCCGCTCGACCACCGCGAACCGGAACTGCTCGGCTCGGTGGGCCGGCCCTTCCCCTGGGTCTCCGTGGACATCCGGGCCCCCGGCTCGGACACCGCGGCCGAACGCGGCCAGAGCGGCGAGATCTGGGTGACCTCGCCGACCATCACGGCCGGCTACCTCGACGACGAGGAACTGACCGGGACGGTGCTGCGCGACGGCTGGCTGCGCACCGGGGACCTCGGCCACTGGGACGCGTACGGCTACCTGCGGCTCGACGGGCGGATCGGGCAGGTCATCAAGCACGGCGGCCTCAAGCTCGACCCGGCCGACATCGAGGCGGCGCTGCTGCGCCACCCGCAGGTCAGCCAGGCGGTCGTCTACGGGGTCCGCGACCACGACCTGGTCGAGCAGGTGCACGCCGCGGTCGAACTCACCGGCGGGGCCACCCAGACCTCCTGCGACCTGAAGGGGTTCGTCTCGGCCGTGCTCACACCCGAACACGTCCCGGCACGCATCTCCTTCTGGCCGCGGATCCCGCTCACCGCCTCGGGGAAACCGGACCGCACCTACCTGCGGGCCGTGACCACTCCGACCGAAGACTCCCCGGGCAGCCTCGCCCGCCCGGGGCCCCGTCGCGCCGTCGCGTGACGGCCCCCGCCCACCCCGACCAGCCGGGATGCGCACCGAGAAAGGGCACTCCATGACAAATTACGGGCATTTTGCCCGGTCACTCAGGCTCAGGCGGCTCTACCGCCACAGCACCGCAGGGTTGATGATCACCCCACTCGACCACTCGATCCACGACGGTCCGCTGGTACCCAAGGGCACCACGCTCGACCACCTGGCGGGCCAGATCGCCGCCGGCGGATCGGACGCCGTCGTCCTCCACAAGGGCAGCGTCCGGCACATCAGCCCGGAGCGGTTCGCCGCGATGTCGCTGATCATCCACCTCAACGCGAGTACCAGCCAGGCACTCGACCCCAACGCCAAGTACGTCGTCACCGACGTCGAAGAGGCATTGCGGCTCGGAGCCGACGCGGTCAGCGTGCACGTCAACCTCGGCTCCGACGACGAACGCCAGCAGATCGGGGACCTCGGTCGCATCGCTGACGCCTGCGACCGCTGGAACCTGCCGCTGCTCGCCATGGTGTACCCGCGCGGACCGCGGATCCACGACCCCCGCGACCCGGAGGTCGTGGCACACGCGGTGACCATCGCCGCCGACCTCGGCGCCGACCTGGTCAAGACCGTCTTCCTCGGCTCCACCGCCGAAATGCTCGACCTGACGGCCGCCTGCCCCGTGCCGGTGCTCGTCGCGGGCGGACCGGCGCTCGACGCGGAGGAGGACGTCCTGGACTACGTGCGCGCCGCGATCGCCGGTGGCGCGGGCGGCGTGGCCATGGGCCGCAACATCTTCCGGGCCGCCGACCCCAGGGGGCTCGCCCTCAAGGTGGCCCGCATCGTGCACCACTTCCCGGAACAGCACTTCGCGCCGGGCGGCTTCACCGCCGGCGCACCCGCCGATCTCGGCATCACCGGTGCCCACCGGTTCGTCGACGAACGGCTCACCCCCGCCCCCTTCGAAGAATCCCTTTCGACCATCTGACAGGAGGTCCGCATCATGTCGGACGCCAAACTCTGCTGGCTTGACATCCGCGACGCCGGTCCCGCCACCGCGGCCGTAGTCGAGGAGGCGCTGCACCAGAAGATCGACGGCGTGGTCGCCGCCGACCCGGCCGTCTTCGACGGTCTGCCCCCCACCGTCAAAAAGATCCTGCTCTTCGAGGACGGCCAGGTCCCGGCCGACCTCGGCGCCGCCGACCTGGTGGTCGTCCCGGGCGGCAAGGAGGCACGCGCCGAACTCGCCCTGGCCCACCCGGACGTGGAGTTCGGACGGTACGTCGAGATCATCGACGCGGACTCGCTGGAGGACGCCTGCCTCTCGGCCCGCCTGGAGGCGTGGAGCGTCCTGCGCTTCCGCGACCCCACGAAGATCCCGCTGGAGATCGTCATCGCCGCCGCGTCCGGCGCCCCCGGCTCCATCATCACCACGGCCGCGGACCAGGAGGAGGCCGAGATCGTCTACGGCGTCCTCGAACTCGGCTCGGACGGCGTCCTCATGCCCGGCTCGCACGTCGGCGACGCCACCGCGCTCCGTACCGCGGCCACCTCCCGTAGCGGCGAAATCTCCCTGGTGGAACTGACCGTCACGGCCGCCACGCACATCGGCATGGGAGACCGCGCCTGCGTCGACACCACGACCCACTTCCGCAAGGACGAGGGCATCCTGGTCGGTTCGCACTCCAAGGGCATGGTGCTCTGCGTCAGCGAGACCCACCCGCTGCCGTACATGCCGACGCGTCCCTTCCGGGTCAACGCCGGCGCGCTGCACTCGTACACCGTCTCGCAGGGCGGCCGGACGAACTACCTCAGCGAACTGCACGCGGGCAGCACCGTCCTGGCCGTCGACGTGGCCGGGCGCACCCGTCCGGTCAGCGTCGGCCGCGTCAAGATCGAGACCCGGCCGCTCATCTCCATCGACGCGGTCGCGCCGAACGGGCAGGCGGTCAACCTGATCCTCCAGGACGACTGGCACGTACGGGTCCTCGGCCCCGGCGCGTCCGTACTCAACAGCACCGAACTCAAGCCGGGCGACACGATCCTCGGGCACCTGCCGACGGCGGACCGCCACGTCGGCTACCCGATCAACGAGTTCTGCCTGGAGAAGTAGTACCCGCGCGACCAGCGCGCGCGGCATCCCGTCTAGCCCCGGCACGCTCCGTGCCGGGGCCGGCGTGCGCGCGGGCCCGGTGGGCCCGCCGGGTCTCACAGCCACCCGTGCTCCCCGGCGATCCGCGCCGCGTCGAAGCGGTTGCGACCGCCGAGCTTCTTCATCGCCGCGGAGGTCACGTTGCGTACGGTGCCCGCGGCCAGGTAGAGCTCCCCCGCGATCTCCCGCACCGTGGCTCCGCCCGCCGTCAGCCGTAGGACGTCCATCTCCCGCACGCTCAGCGCCGTGTCGGTGTCGACCGGCGGTCTCATCAGCGTCGGGTCCACGGTGAGACAGCCGCCCGCGACCCCCATCAGCGTGGTGATCAGCTGCGGGATCCGGGCGTTCTTCGGTACGAGCCCCAACGCGCCCGCCGCCACGGCCCGTTCGACCACCGCCGGGGTGGCCGCGCCCACCATGAGCGCCACCCCGCACCACGGGTGCAGCGAGCGGACCTCAGTGGCCACCTTCAACGCCCCGCCGCCCATGGTGCTCTCGCTGAGCAACAGAACCGTGGGACGGTGCCGCTCGACGGCGGGCAGCACCGCCTCCGGCGCCGTGGCGAGCCCCACGACGTCCAGCCCCTCGGCCCGGTTGAGTGTTTCGGCGAACGCCTCCAGGACAAGCTGGTGATCGCCGGCGATGACGACTCGTACGGACATGACACGACCCCCGGGACTCGATGACAGACGGTGCGGACCGGCCGGTTACGGCCGGGCAGTGGTGCGACAGGGCTCCTCGCGGACTCAGCGCGGCCCGGAGGCGAGCAGCCGGGAGAGCACGGACTCGGCGAGCTCCTCGTGGCTCACGTCCTCGGACAGCCGGACCTCGATGTGCCGCGCCCCCGGCGGCAACGCCCCCGACAACAACCCCGACGCACCCCGGAACAGCTCGACCAGCGTGCGGCCGGCCGAGGCCGGGGCCAGTACCACGACGGCCGCGGTGACGGGCCCCAGGTCCGCCGCGATCTGCGCCGGCAACTCCCGCACCGTCTCCGGCCGGTCCACGTCCGCCCGGTAGGGCAGCGCCACCAGCCCCAGTGCGACGAGCTCCTTGCAGAGGAAGGCCGCGTTGGCCGCGGCGTCGTCCGCGCGTTCCCGGTGCCCCACGCCCACCACGGCGACGGACGCCCCGGCCAGACACAGCCGACGGGTGAGCACCCGGCCGATTCCGATGGTCGCGTCGACCACCAGAACGGTGTCGCGGGCCAGCGGCAAGTCGGCCGAGGGCACTGAGTGGGACACGAGAAACCCCCTAGGGATGGGCAGTTGCCTGCGACGAGGCCGGCCTGAAGTCGTATCCACCTGTCGAGGACAAAGGACGACGGGGTACCGTGCGGGATGCCGTTCAGGCGTGGTTCGAATACGGGGAGAACGCCACGTGGACGAGGTTTTTGAACTTGATCAGCAAGCGTTGGGCGTGTACCGGGCCATTCTTTTCCACCGGGAGCACGACCCTGAGAAGCTGGCCGAACTGCTTGACAGTACGGCCGAAGAGGTGCAACGGGCCTTGGACAAACTGGCCCAGCTTTCCCTGCTCGCCTCGTCGCGGGAGGCACCGGGACGGTTGCGCCCGGTCAACCCCTCGCTCGGCCTGAAAGTGCTGCTCCAGCGGGAGCAGCGCGAACTGGCCTCGCGGCAGCAGCGGATCGAGCAGAGCCGTGCCGCGCTGGCCGCGCTCGCGGCGGAGTACACGGCTTCGAACTGGTCCGGCACGCTCGACGGAACGGAACACCTGGACTCCGTCGATGACATCCGCATCCGCCTCGAATCGCTCTCGGAGTCGTGCACGCGGGAGGCGCTTGCCTTCCACCCGGTCAACACGGTCACCAAGGAGTCCATCGAGGCCGGCCGGCCGCTCAACGAGCGCGCCCTGGCCCGCGGCGTGCGGTTCCGGACCATCTACCTGGACAGCGTGGCCAACGACCGCGTGACCAAGAGCCACGCCCAGTGGATGGCCGAGCGCAACTGCGAGGTGCGGACGTCGCCCACGCTGCCGATGCGCCTGCTCATCGTCGACACCACGGCCGCGATCGTCGCGGGCCTGCCCGGCCAGGCCCGACCGTCCGCCCTGCTGTTCAGCAGCGAGCCGGTCGTCCTGGCGATGCGGGCGCTCTTCGAGGCGTACTGGGAGCATTCGAGCTCCTTCGACAACCCCGGCGAGACCGGCGCCGTCGGACTGACGCCGCAGGAGCGCAAGCTGCTGCGCCTGCTCGCCACGGGTCTCACCGACGAGGCCGTGGCGCGGGCCCTGGGGATCGGCGTGCGCACCGAACGGCGCATGGTGGCCGACCTGATGGACCGTCTCGGGGCGTCGAGCCGCTTCGAAGCCGGGGTGCTGGCGGCCCGCCGCGAGTGGATTTGAGACGGGGGCCGCGGCCGACGCCACCGGCGGGATCGCGGCGGTGTTCACGGCTTCTGCGGGGCGCCCCAGACGAAGTCGTCCGGGTTGTCGCCGAGGCACTGCGGGAAGTGAAGGTCGCCGCAGGGCAGTTCGGGCACCAGGTGCGTCGCCCCGCCCCAGACGAAGTCGTCGGTGCCGGTGACGACCGCGGTGGTGGAGGGCCCGGCGGCCTCGGCCGGCGCGGCCCAGAGCAGGGCGCTCAGCGCGGTCGCGGCGACGGTGGTGGCAACGGCGGTACAGCGAGCGATGGAAATCATGGTTTTTGTCCCCCATAGACAAGAAAGGTGCGGTGCGGCTGTTCCTGCTTCGAGCGGGAGGTGCTGCGTTGCGGGGCGCCCGTGGTGTTCTGTGGCGTCCGTGCTGTCGGCGGGTTCCTGAGGCCCTCGACCGCATGACCAAAGGAAATCACCCCCGGGGCCCTCGGGCCCAGGTTTGGCGCGACCAGGAAGCTGCCTGGCAGGAGGCTGCCCGCCCGTGACCCGACATTTGCCGGTCACGGGCAGAGAACCGCAGGTGGGGGCGGGTGCGGCAGCTTGTGCCCCGGAACTGCCGGGATACTGCCGGCGGGTTCTCGACGGACTGCCGCTGGGGTACGGGTGGGGCGGCGGGTGATTCCCGGTGCTGTGAAGCCGCAGTTCCGCTCGACCGGGGCCCGATCGTCACCGGAGTGCCGGTCGAACCCCACCGGAGTCACCCTGGAATCGTGGTGGAGCCGTGCCGGGTGACGGTCGGGGCCGCGCTCAGGCGCTCGCGGTGCCGCCCCCCGCACCCTCCTCGATGGCGGACCGGACCTCCGCCACCCGCTCCCGCTCCTCGGCCGCGAACCGCTCGCGATCCAGGGCCTCGGCGATCTCCTCGTCCTCGCTCATCAACAGGTCGAGGTTGGAGTCGCCCATCTCGAAGACGCCCATCTCCTCGTACGCCCGCTGCAGCCGGTCACCCCACAGCCCGATGTCCTTCACGCAGGGCACGATCCGGCTGAAGAGCAGCCTGCGGAACAGGTGCAGGAACTCCGACCGCTCGCTGAACTCCTCCGCCTCCTTCCTCGGGACGCCGAAGTTCTCCAGTACCTCCACCCCGCGCAGCCGGTCCCGCATCAGGTAGCAGCCCTCGATCACGAACTCCTCGCGTTCGCGCAGCTCGGCGTCCGTCAACTGCTTGTAGTAGTCCCGCAACGCCATCCGCCCGAACGCCACGTGCCGGGCCTCGTCCTGCATCACGTACGCCAGGATCTGCTTGGGCAGCGGCTTGTCGGTCGTGTCGCGGATCATCCCGAACGCCGCCAGCGCCAGCCCCTCGATCAGTACCTGCATGCCCAGGTACGGCATGTCCCAGCGTGAGTCGCGCAGCGTGTCGTCGAGCAACCCCCGGAGGCTGTCGTTGATCGGGTAGAGCGTCCCGACCTTCTCGTGCAGGAAGCGCCCGAAGACCTCCGCGTGCCGCGCCTCGTCCATGGTCTGGGTCGCAGAGTAGAACTTCGCGTCCAGGTCCGGCACGGATTCGACGATGCGCGCCGCGCACACCATCGCCCCCTGCTCCCCGTGCAGGAACTGGCTGAAGTTCCAGGCCGCGTAGTGGCGGCGCAACTCGCCCTTGTCCTTGTCGGTGAGTTTGGCCCAGTAACGGGTGCCGTGGAGCGTCAGCGCCTCGTCGGGCGTGCCGAGCGGGTCGTACGGGTCGACCTCCAGGTCCCACGCGATGCGCTTGGCGCCGTCCCACTGCTTGTCCTTGCCCTTCTGGTACAGGGCGAGCAACCGCTCCCGGCCTCCGTCGTACTCCCAGCTGAAGCGGGCGGCGCCGGAGGCCGGAACCTGCCAGACGCCCTCGCCCGGGTCCTTGGTGTAGAGCTCGTGCGTCGACACTGACGCCCCCTCGGTCTCATGTACTCGCGTACCGGACTGCACAGTTGGCCACCGTCCGCAGCGTCACACGTTGCTAGACGCGGGGTCAACAAGTCGCGCCCAGGGGATTGACGGTCTTGCTGACAAGCAGTCTCATAAGCAGTGACCGCCGGTAACTCGACGAGCGAGGTGTCCGAAGCCATGACGACCGTGACCGATCGAGCAGCGCCGAGGGACGCGCTCGGCCTCCTCAAAGACCGCGAGGAGACGGCCGAACGACTGCTCGAATCATCGGCCAAGCACTCCTTCGACCCCGACAGGGAACTCGACTGGGACGCCCCGCCGATCGACGGCAAGTACTACTGGCCGCCCGAACTGCTCTCGCTCTACGACACCCCGCTGTGGAAGAAGATGGGCGAGGAGCAGCGCATCGACCTCTCCCGCCACGAGGCGGCCGCGCTCGGCTCCCTCGGCATCTGGTTCGAGATCATCCTGATGCAGCTGCTCGTCCGGCACATCTACGACAAGTCGCTGGTCAGCAACCACGTCCGCTACGCGCTCACCGAGATCGCCGACGAATGCCGGCACTCCATGATGTTCGCCCGGATGATCCGCAAGGCCGACACCCCCGCCTACCCGGTCTCGCGCACCCACCACAACCTCGCCCGCGTCCTCAAGACCGTCTCCACCACCCCCGGTTCCTTCGCCTGCACCCTCCTCGGCGAGGAGATCCTCGACTGGATGCAGCGCCTGACCTTCCCCGACGAGCGCATCCAGCCGCTCGTGCGCGGGGTCACGCGCATCCACGTCATCGAAGAGGCCCGACACGTCCGCTACGCCCGCGAGGAACTGCGCCGCCAGATGCTGACCGCCCCGCGCTGGGAGCAGGAACTCACCCGCATCAGCTGCGGCGAGGCCGCCCGCGTCTTCTCGCTGGCCTTCGTCAACCCCCAGGTCTACGAGAACGTCGGCCTGGACCGGCGCGAAGCCGTCGCCCAGGTCAAGGCCAGCGGCCACCGGCGGGAGGTCATGCAGACCGGAGCCAAACGGCTCACCGACTTCCTCGACGACATCGGCGTCCTGCGCGGCGTCGGCCGCAGGCTCTGGCGCAGCTCGGGACTCCTCGCCTGACCCCCGCCGCCCGGGGTTACCCTGCGGGCATGACGACCGTACGGGCGTACCGCAGGCTGAGCGTCGAGGAGCGTCGGGCCCAACTCCTCGACGCGGCCCTGTCGCTGTTCGCGCACCGGGCGCCCGAGGAGGTGTCCCTCGACGACGTCGCCGAGGCCGCCGGGGTCTCGCGCCCGCTGGTCTACCGCTACTTCCCCGGCGGCAAGCAGCAGCTCTACGAGGCCGCCCTGCGCTCGGCGGCGGAACTGCTGGAACAGTGCTTCGCGCAGCCCCAGGCCGGGCCCCTCACCCAGCGGCTGTCCCGGGCCCTGGACCGCTACCTGGCCTTCGTCGACGAACACGACACCGGCTTCGCGGCGCTGCTCCAGGGCGGCAGCGTCGTGGAGACCTCCCGTACGACGGCGACCGTGGACGGCATCCGCCGCGCGGCGGCCGAACAGATCCTCGTGCACCTCGCCGTCCCGGACCCCGGGCCGCGGCTGCGGATGATGGTGCGGACCTGGATCACGGCGGTGGAAGGAGCCTCGCTGAACTGGATCGACGAGGGCAAGCAGCCGGAGGTCGGCTCGCTCCGCGACTGGCTGGTGGACCAGTTCATCGCCCTCCTCACCGCCACCGCCGCCACCGACCCCCAGACGGCCGCCGCCGCGCGGGCCGCCCTGGCCCTGGAAGCGGCGGACGGCCCGGTCGGGGTGCTGGCCCGGCGGGTGATCCCGGTGGTCTCCGAAGCGGCCCACCTGCTGTGACACTGGAGGGGTGAGAAGCGAATCCACCCCGTTCGAGGGCGGTCCCATGGACGGCCGGTCCCTGCCGATCCTGCTGGGCCCGACCGGCCACCCGCCGAAGTGGTACGAGATCCCGGTCCCCGACCCGGACGGGGCGGCACCGACGGTCCTGCTGTACGAACGGGTCCCGGCGGGCCAGACCAAACGCCTGGGCCTCCAGAAGGGCTGGAAGTACACCTTCCGCCCAGAGGGCACCCGCCCCCGCGTTCGCTGGCCGTGGGCCCGGCCGGGTCGTTAAGCGGGCCTCCGCGGGGGTTGCCCGGCGGACCGGGCAACCCCCGCGGGGCCCCGCTCAACGCCCGGCCGGGGCTACGGCAACCGCAGCACCGCCTCCGCCCCGCCCCCCTCCGCCCGGCAGAATTCCAGCCGCGCCCCGATCACCCCGGCCTGGCCGACCGCGATGGTCAGCCCCAGCCCGTGCCCCTTCCCGGCCCGGGACCCCGCCCCCGCGCTGCGGAACCGCTGCGGTCCCCGCGTCATCAGGTACTCCGGGAACCCGTCGCCGTGGTCCCGTACCGTCACCACCGGCCCGTCCACCGTCAGGACGACCGGCTCGCGCCCGTGCCGGTGCGCGTTCGCCACCAGGTTCCCCAGCACCCGCTCAGCCGCCGCCGGTCCGTCTCCACCAGCGCGTCCCGCACCACGACCACCTCGGTCGGCGTCCCGGACGCCCGCACCACGCGCCGCGCCAGCCGCGCCAACTGGTGCAGGTCCGTCTCCACCACCTCGCGGCCCGAGTCCAACCGCGAGATCTCCAGCAGGTCCTCCGTCAGCCCCCGCATCGTCCGTACCCGCTCCCGCACCAACTCCGTCGCCCGCCCTTCGGGCAGCAACTCCGACGCCGCCTGCAACCCGGTCAGCGGCGTCCGCAGCTCGTGCGCGACGTCCGCCGTGAACCGCTGTTCGCGCTCCAGCTTGCCCTGGAGCGTCGCCGCCATCGTGTCGAGCGCGCCCGCCACCGTCGCGACCTCGTCCTGGTGGCGCGAGGCGTCCTGCGTCCGGGGATCGCCCACCCGCGCGTCGAGGTCCCCCTGGGAGATCCGCCGCGCGACCGTGGCCGTCTGGTGCAGCCGCCGCGTCACCCGCCGCACCGCGAACGCGCCCAACAGCAGCGTGCCGCCGATCGCCAGCACCGAGGAGCCGATGATCGCGTGGTCCAGCCCGCTGATCGTGCGCGCCGCCTGGCTGTAGTCCACGGCCGTCGCGAGGGCCCGTCCGTCCGCCGGTCCCGCCGCCCACATGACCTGCCGCCCCCGGTACTCGGCCACCACCGTGCCCCGCAGTCCGCCCACCGCCAGCCGCCGCAGCGCCTCCGGCAGGCCCGCCGGGTCCAGCGACGAACGCGGCGGCAGCGCCTCGCCCGCCTCGTACGCGCGCGTGGCGTCGCCCAGCTTCTCCAGGGCGCGGTCGCGCGCGTTCGACACCGTCTGTCGGGTGACCTCGACGTGCACGAGCGCGCCCAGCGCCGCCGCCAGCGCACAGCACATGACCACGATGAAGCACGCCGACTTCCAGGTGAGCCGGGCGGTCCACGCGGGCAGCCGGGCCCTCATGACGTCCGCGGGCGCGCCGGCACCCGTACGATCTGCTCGCGCGTCGGCAGCATGCTCCGCTGCTTGTCGTCCCACGACCACGTACTGATCAGCTCGTATCCGGGATGCCCGCTCGGCACGCGCAGCACCACGTTCTGACCGGCCAGCTCGACGCCGATGACGGTCTCGGTGGTCGCCATGATCCGGTTGAGCCGTCCGTCCGGGTCGGCCGTGTAGGCGCGTACGGACATCATGTGGTCGGGCAGTTCGATCCCGACGACGACCTCGTCCTTCCCGTTCCCGGTGAGGTCCCGGTAGTACGGGTCGAGCACCGGGCACCGCTCCGAGGCCTCCGTCCCGCAGGCCCCGATCGCGTCGGCGGTCTCCTTCGGCATCCCGTCCGCGCCGACCACGGCGCCCCGGTGGGCGCGCAGATCCGCCCGCACCAGCGCCACCGCGTCCACCTCGTGCACGTTCTGGTCGTGCACCGGCGCCAAGCCCTGCACGTACACCGGCGGCACGCCCCCTGGCGGGGCGGGCGGTACGTCGGCGCCCTCGCGCCACGGCCACAGTCGTACGGGCCCGCTCGCCGTCGGGGTCGGACCGGCGGAGACCAGCCCGCCCGGATCGCCGCACGCCGCCAGCGGCGGCAGCAGGAGCAGCCCGATGACCGTGCGGAAGGCGAGCGTGCGCACAGCGGCGGGCCTCCTCTGACACGGTCGGGGGTGAAGGTTGGTTTCCCGCCAACCTTAGGCCGACCCGGTCCGGGTTCGCCCGTACACGGGGGCGACGCCCGGGCGGCCGGGGAGCGTCGCCCGTGGGAAGCGCAGGTGACCGGGCGCGCGGGCGTCAGGCGTCCGTACGACCCCGCCGCAGCATCGCGAAGCCCAGCCCGGCGGCGCCGACGGCCGCGATTCCACCGCCCGCGGCGAGCAGCAGCGCCCCGTTGCCGGGCCCGTCCGGCACGGCGTACGAGCGCAGCGCCTCGACGGCCGCGCTCCGCGGCGCCACGGCGGCGGAGACCGGCCGGCCGCGGGTCGCGGTCTTGTGCCCGTCGCCGGCCAACGCGTGCCCGCCCGGCCCGGGGGCGATGGCGCCGACCCAGGACGAGAGCCGGCCGTCTGCCCGCAACGCGATGTGCAGGCCCTGCGTCTGACCGGTGGCGGGGGCGCCGGGACGGCTGGTCAGCGACGCCACGCGGGCGCCGTCGCGCAGCACGTCGGCCTCGTACATGTCCCCGGGGAGCCGGTAGACCAGGGCCGTGGAGCGGCCGTCGGCCAGGGACAGGTTGCTCACCAGGGTCCGCGCCCCGGCCGAGGCGGCCGGCAGCCCTTCGGCGAGCGCGGCGGCGGTCGGCGCGGTGAGCAGGGCGCCGGCGCAGACGGTCACGGCGGCGGCGCGCACGAGGGTGCGGCGGCTGACGGTGGTCACGGAACTCCTCCTGCGGTCGGGCTCGGCCAAGGACGTCCCAACGTAGGGGCGCGCCGTTGCGGTAGGGCCATGGCCTTGTAACGGTGGGCCGACAGCGTCCCGTAGGAGTCGTTACACAACGCGCCGCCTACGGGGGATTGCCGGGCGGCGCACCGCCTGTTCCCATGGACGCCGGGGGTGAGGGCGATGCGCGGACTCACGGTGTTGCCGAGCGGACGGCCCGGGCGCGGCCGGTTGTTCGTCAACCTGCCGGACGGCCGGGCGGTGGCCTGGTACGACCGGCGCGCCAACCGGATCAGCCTGCTGGAGGAGGCCCGCCGCGAGGCGGTGCTGGCCGCCCTGCGCCCTTACCTGCGCGGTGAACCGGCCGTCGGGCCGCCGCCGGTGCCCACGCCCGCCGAACGGCTCCGGCTGGCCCTTCCCCCGGACCGGGACCTGGCCCCGAACCGCCCGGGTGAACCGCTGCTGGGGGAACTCGCGTACGGCTCACCGGGCACCCGGGCCCGCCACCGGCTGCGCCGGGAGCTGGAGGCCCGGGAACTGATGGGGTCGGAGCTGGACGCCCTCGAAGCGATGGACTGGCGGGTCCTGCACGCCGTGCCGCTCCCGGACGGCCGCCTGATCGACCACCTGCTGATCGGGCCGGCCGGGGTGTTCTGCGTCGCCACGGTGGCGGGAGGGCGCCGGCGGGTCCGGGTCGGCGACCTGCTGGTCACGGTGGGCCGCGCCGACCCCCGCCCCGACGTACGCCACATCCGCGGCGCGGCGGCCCACGCCGCGCTCGCCCTGCGCACGCCGGTCACCCCGGTGGTGGCGGTGGTCGACGCCTCCACGGTCGAGGCGGCCCCCACTCTGCGCGACATCCTCGTCCTCCAACCCCCCACGGCGGCCCCCTACTTCACGACGGCCACCCCCACCCTCAAACCCCCGGACCCGGACACCCTCTTCTCCCTGGCCCGCGACACGACAACCTGGCTCCCGTAACACCCCCACCCCACGCCCGACCACCCCACGCCGGCCCCCGGGCGCAGCCACCCCAGCCCCGTTGGGGCACCTCCCAGCGGTAGCCGGGGGAGTTTGAGGCGACATCGACCCCGTCCGGCGCACCGGGCAACCCCTCGCGGAGGCCCGCTTGACGACCCGGCCAGGGCACGGGCTCAGGCCGAGCGCCGCTTGCGCGGTGTCGCCGCCTTCTTGCCGGACGCCGCCGTCTTCTTCGCCGCCGCCGCCGTGGACTTGGTACCGCCCGACTTGCCCCCGGCCGACCCCGTCTTCTTCGCGGAGGCCGACGACGACGCCGACGTGGACTTCCGCCCCGACGCCGTCTTCTTCGCCGCCCCCGACCCGGAGGTCGCCGTGGACTTCTTCCCGCCCACCGCCTTGGGCGCGGCGGCGGCCTTCCGCCGGATCGGCGTCACGTCCGCCTCGGCCCCCGACCCGGCCCCCGACCCGGCCCCGGCCTCCGCGGGAACGCCACCGCCCTCCCCCCGCGACGCCTTCGCCGCCTGCACGCTCCGCTCCAGCGCCGCCATCAGGTCGATCACCTGCCCGGCCGGTTCCGCCATGGCCTCGGCCGGCTCGTACGCCCCGCCCGCCTTCGCCGCGATCATCTCCTCCAGGGCCCCGCGGTAGTCGTCGTGCAGCGACTCGATGTCCACCTCGCCCAGTGTCGCCATCAGCGCGTCCGCCAGGTCGAGCTCGGCGTCCCGTACCGTCACCGACGTCTCCGGCGCCACCCCCTCCGGGCGGCGGATCTCGTCCGGCCACAGCAGTCCGTGCATGGCGATCACGTCGTCGACGACCCGCAGCATCCCCAGCCGCTCCCGCCCCCGCAGCGCGAACTTCGCGATCGCCACCTTCCGGCTCCGCTTCAGCGCCTCCCGCAGCAGCGTGTACGGCTTCGCCGCCGTCGCACCGTTCGCCGCGAGGTAGTACGCCGCGTCCATCTGGAGCGGATCGATCTCGTCGGCCGGTACGAACGACACGATCTCGATCGTCTTGGCCGTGGCGATCGGCAGCCGCGCCAAGTCCTCGTCCGTGATCGGGATGATCGAGCCGTCCGCCTCCTCGTACCCCTTGCCGATCTCGGCGGCCGACACCTCCTCGCCGTCCAGCTCGCACACCTTGCGGTACCGCACCCGTCCGCCGTCGGTCACATGGATCTGGCGGAACGAGATCGCGTGGCTCTCGGTGGCGTTCACGAGCTTGATCGGAATGCTGACCAGGCCGAAGGAAATCGCCCCATTCCAGATGGATCGCACAGTTCCTCCCGTTTCGTGGCAATCTCATCGTATGACGCCGATCACCATGGTGGAGGGGCGGCGCATCGCGCTCAGCAACCTGGACAAGGTCATCTACCCGGAGACCGGCTTCACCAAGGGCGAGGTGCTGCACTACTACGCCACCGTCGCGCAGCCCCTGCTGGCCCACGTCCACAACCGGCCGGTGTCGTTCCTGCGCTACCCCGACGGCCCCGACGGGCAGCTCTTCTTCACCAAGAACCCGCCGCCCGGTACCCCCGAATGGGTGCGGACCAGCCCGGTCCCGCGCTCGGAGGACCCGTCCGCCGAACAGGTGGTCATCGCGGACATGCCCACTCTCATGTGGGCCGCCAACCTCGTCGTCGAGTTCCACGTCCACCAGTGGACGGCGGGCAGCCCGGCCGTCGCCGACCGGCTGATCCTCGACCTCGACCCCGGCCCGCCCGCCACCGTCGTGGAGTGCTGCGCCGCCGCCCTCTGGCTGCGCGACCGGCTCGCCGCCGACGGCCTGCACGCCTACCCGAAGACCTCCGGCGCCAAGGGGCTGCACCTGTCCGCGCCCCTGGAGCCGACCGCCTCGGCGCGGGTGTCCGCCTATGCGAAGCGGCTCGCCCAGGAGGCCGAACGGGACCTACCGGAGCTCGTCGTGCACCGCATGGCCAAGGCGCTGAGACCCGGCAAGGTCTTCGTCGACCACAGCCAGAACGCCGCCGCCAAGACCACCGCCGCGCCCTACACCCTGCGCGCCCGCGCCCGCCAGACGGTCTCCGCGCCCCTCTCTTGGGCGGAGGTGGAAGCCTGCGCGCACCCCTCCGACCTGGTGTTCCTCGCCGATGACATCGCGCCCCGGCTGGCCCGCGACGGTGACCTCTTCGCCCCGCTCACCGACCCCGGGCAGGCCGGGGCCCTGCCGTGAGCCGGGTCCGGGTCGCGCTCGCCGCCACCGTACGGACCCTGCCGCGGGCGCCCGGTCTGGCGTACGAACCGAAGTTCGACGGCCACCGTCTCGTCATCCTGCGCGGTGCGGACGGCGTGGTGCTCCAGGCCCGCTCCGGCCGCATCGTGACCAGCGCGTTCCCCGACCTGGCCCGGGCGGCGGAGCGGTTGCCCGCCGGGACCGTCCTCGACGGTGAGGTGGTGGTCTGGCACGACGGGCGGACGGACTTCGCCCTCGTCCAGCGGCGGGCGGCGGCGACGGCGACCCGCGCCCCGGCGCTCGCGCAGAGCCTGCCGGCCTCGTACGCGGCGTTCGACGTCCTAAAGCTGGCCGGAGTCGACGTGCGCGGCCGCTCGTACGAACGGCGTCGGGCGCTCCTGGTGGACCTGCTGCTTCCGCTCGGGCCGCCCCTGCAGCCGGTGCCGATGACGACCGATCCGGAGCTGGCCGCGATCTGGTACGAGACGCTGCCCGCCAGCGGGATCGAGGGCCTGGTCGTCAAACGGCTGGACCAGTCCTACCCGGCCGGCCGGCGCGCATGGCAAAAGCTGCGGCACACCGACGTCCGGGACGCGGCGGTGATCGGCTACACCGGTACGTCGCGCCGGCCGGCGGCGCTGGTGCTGCTCGTGCCGGGCGACGACGAGGCGCCCCTCGTGTCGAGCCCCCTGTCGGCGCCCCTGCGCAGGGAGCTGTCCGAGGCCCTGGCCGCCCGTACGGGCGAGGCGCCGGCGGAGTCGACGGCGGAGGCGGGGGCGGGGGCACAGGGTCCGGCCACCGTCACGGCCGTCGGGCTGGGAGAGGTGGCCTACCGTCCCCTCGATCCGCCGCTGGCGGCGGAGGTCCGGCACACCTCGCTGCGCCATCCGCCGCCGGAGGTGCTCCGACTGCGGACGGACCTCTGACGCGCGCCTCGCGGCAGCGCGGTCAGAGGTCCGTCCGGGCGGTCCGGGGCGGGCGGCGTCAGGTGTGGTCCGTCCCCCCGTGCGGCGGGGCCACCGGCGGCTCCGGCGGGGTCGGCGGCGCGGGCGGCGGAGGCTCGGTGACCTCGGAGGACGGCCGCTGGCCGGCGTGCGGGTGCGAGTGTTGGTACCCCGATTCCCGGGCAGCGCGGACTTCGTCCGGGTGGGCGGAGGTGGTGGACCCGAAGTTGCCGAAGCCCTGCATCTCGTGCGGGCGCAGGCCGCCCTCGGGGAACTCCACGGGGTCCCGCTCCTCCCGCACCTCGTACACGGCGCCCCCGTCGGGCAGGTGCGGGTGGCTCTCGGCAGTGGGCGGCGGGGGCTCCTTGGCACGCACCCGCTGGCCCAGCTTGAAGGCGGCGAGGAGGAACGCGACGATGAAGAACCCGACGAAGAGGAACCAAACGGAATTCGGTACGTCGTCCGAGGCGAGCATGTTCATACGTACTATTTTCCTCCTCTTCGTGCGTATTGACCTGATCTATTCACCCAAGGTGGGGAGAACCCGTCCGGGACACGCGGCCGCCACCCGCCCCGGGCTCTCCCGGAAGCCGAGAGCCCGGCTACCCCCGCAGCGGTCCTTCGGAGTCCCGCAGCCCCCCGCCGTCCCGGCCCCCGAGCACCCCGAGGATCTCCGCGCAGATGGCCAGGGCCGTCTCCGCCGGGGTCCGCGCCCCGAGGTCGAGGCCGATCGGCCCGTGCACCCGGGCCAGCTCGGCCTCCGTCACCCCGGCCGCCAGCAGCCCGTCGCGGCGCCGGGCGGCGGTCCGGCGGGAGCCGAGCGCACCGACGTACGGGATGCCCAGCGCGAGCGCGGTGCGCAGCGCCGGCACGTCGAACTCCGGGTCGTGGCTGAGCAGCACCAGGCAGGCGGCGTCCCGGTGGGCGCCCAGCACCTTCTCCGCCTCGGCCGCCGACTCGACCGTCACCGCGCCCCACTCCAGCAGCGTCGCCTGCCGCGCGATGAGCTCCGCGAGCTCACCGGAACCGCCGATCACCACCTGCGGTTCCGACGGGTACGCCTCCACCAGCACCAGCCCCGAGCCCGCGTACAGCGCGTCCCGCCCCGGCCGCCGCGTGCGCAGCAGCTCACCGGCCCGCCGCGCGGCGTCGTCGGCCGGGGCGTCGACGGCCCCTACGACCTCGCTCACCGCCCGGTCCGCGGCCTCGTTCAACCGGGTCACCAGCGCCACGCCGTGCCCCGCGCCGAGCTGCTCCCACCACTCGGCCGGGATCGCCGACAGCGGCTGGAGCAGCACCTCCGCCTGCCCGCCGCAGGTCAGCTTCGCCTCCACCGCCTCCCCGGCGCCGACGGAGACCTCGCACACCCGCGCGGTCTCGCCGGCCGCCATCACCCGGGCCTCGGCGACGAGTTCGGCGTCGAACACCCCCCGGTACAGGGCCCCGACGCAGTCGCCCCGGGCGTCCACGAGCACCGCCCCGGCGGGGTCGCGCGGCCCGAATCCCTGCTCGGTGACGGGCCGTGCCAGGTACCCGTCCCGCCCCTCGGCCACCCACCGCCGCGCCGTCTCCACCAGCTCACGCATCGCGTCCGCCCCATCCTCGTCGTCAGAGCCCGCCACAAAGCGCCTGGTCAGCGGCGCCGGGTGGCTTTCTTGTCAACCTACGCACACGGCTTACGCCTACCCATCCCCCAAAACCCACAGACCCGGCACCACCTCCTTCGTACGAGTTGCGCCACACCGCCGGGAGGCGTTGGTTCGAAGGGTGCTGTTCAACGACCGCGACGACGCCGGCCGCCGCCTGGCCGAAGCCCTGCGCCGCTACGGACCCCGGCACCCGGTGGTGCTCGGCCTGCCCCGGGGCGGCGTCCCGGTGGCCTTCCACGTGGCCCGCGCGCTCGATGCCCCGCTCGATGTGATCGTCGTACGCAAGCTGGGCGTCCCGGGCCACCGCGAGCTGGCGTTCGGCGCCCTCGGCGAAGGTGGCGTACGGGTCGTCAACGAGGACGTCGTCCGCCGTGCCCGGCTCCGCCCCGAGGACATGGCGGCGGTCGAACGGGCGGAGCGCGCCGCACTCGCCGACCAGGCCCGACGCTTCCGCGCGGGCCGTGCCCGCCTGCCCGTCGCGGGCCGCACGGCGATCCTGGTCGACGACGGCATCGCCACCGGCGCCACCGCGGCGGCGGCCTGCGAGGTCGTCCGCGCGCAGGGTGCGAGCCACGTCGTCATGGCCACCCCCGTGGCCCCACCGGAGGCGGCCACCCGCCTCGCCGCCGCGGCGGACGAACTCGTCTGCCTCACCACCCCGCCCGGCTTCTCCTCCGTGGGTCAGTGGTACCGCGACTTCTCCCAGACCCCGGACAGTCAGGTCATCAGCCTGCTGACGGCGGACGCCCCCGGCCTTCCCGATGCCGCCGGCCTTCCGGATGCCCCCGGCCTTCCCGATGCCGCCGGCCTTCCGGACACCGCCGGACCCCCCGGCCTCCCCGACACCCCCGGACCCCCCGGCCCCGCTCCGGATTCACCCCAAAGAGCAGGCGATCCGCCCTAGGCTGATCGTGTGAAGGCACGTACCGCTCTCGCCACATGGCTCGGCACCCTCGACGACCGGCGGCTGACCGCCCTGCTGGAAGAGCGGGACCTGCCGCGCGCCGCCGGGCCCCGTCCGATCGACACCCTCCCCGCCCTCGCGGACCACCTGCTCTCCGACCTGTCCGTGGGCCGGGGTCTCCTGGCGTGCGACCGCGGGGAGCTGGATCTGCTGGGTTCGGTCGCCGCCCTCGCCCTGGAGCGGTACGGCCCCGCCACCGAGGAGCCCGAGGGCGCCGTCCGGTACCCCTGGCAGCAGCACCGGCCCGTCGTCCGGGTGGAGCCCGCGGACCGGATGGTGGCCGAGCGGGAGGTCCTGGCCTGGTTCGAACCGGGGGAGGAGCGACAGCGCGCGGAGCGCGCCCTCGCCCGACTGCGTGAGCGCGCACTGCTGCTGCCGGCCCCCGCCGGCCGGCTGGCGCTGCCCGCACTGCTGCACGTCCGGGCCACCGACTTCGACGGATACGGCCGCCCCGTCGCACACCTGTTGACCGCCGCCTACAACGCCCCCGAGATCAAGCGGATCGCCGCCGACCTCTTCGGCGGGGAAGCCGCGAACCGCACCCGCGACCGGGCCCAGGACATGATCACCGCCCTCCTCGGCGACCCGGACCGGGTACGGGCCCTGGTTGCCGGGGCCCCGGCCGGGGCGCGGGACATGCTGGACGCCCTGGTACCCGGCCCGCCGCTGCTGCGCACGCACTGCTTCGTCGGCCGGTACGGGTCCCAGTACGCGGGCCCCGACACCAAGTACGTCTTCCGGGCGAGCGGCAGCGGGGACCCGGACACCGACTGGTTGGCCGCGCGCGGGCTGCTGATCCCCGTCGGGCACGACCTGGTGGAGCTGCCGTACGAGGTCGCCCGCGCGCTGCGCGGCGAGGACTCCGCACCCAACCCCCGGCTGGAGCCCGAACCGCTCACCGTCACCGCACGGCCGGCCCCGGGGTGGGAGGCGGAGGCAGGAGCGGCCGCCGCTTCCGCCGCCTGGCGGGCCGGACTCGTCCTGCGGGCGCTCGCCGCCGAGCCGGTCGCGATCCGCAAGGCCGGGGGCATCGCCGTACGCGACACCCGTCGGCTGGCCAAGGCGGCCGGGGCGGACGAGGCCCAGACCCGGCTGTGGCTCGACCTCGCCGTCAACGCCGGCCTCGCCGCACCGCATCGGGAGCCGGCCCCCGCCGCGCCCGGCCGCCGCGCGAAGACCCCTCACGCCCCGCAGCCCGGGGTCCGGCTCCTGCCCAGCGACCGCTACGACGCCTGGGCCGCCGCCCCGGCCGCCGGCAAGCTCCTGCCGCTGCTGGTCACTTGGGCCGTTATCCCGGCCCTCCTGAGTTACTGGCCGGACCCGGAGGAGACCCCGGTCGCGCTGATCAACCCGCAGGACGAGTCCGCCGTGCGCCTACGGACCGGAGTGCTCCGGGCCCTCGCCACCCTCCCCGACGGCTGCGGCCGGGACGCGGCCAGGCGGGGTCACGCCGAACTCCTCAACCTGGCGGAGTGGTTCGTCCCGCCCCTGGGCAACCACGCGGAAACCGACGACGACCTGCCCGAGCGACTGGTGGCCACCCTGGCCGAGGCGACGCTGCTCGGCGTCGTCTCGCACGGCGCGCTCACCCCCGTCGGCCGGGCCCTGTGCCGGGTGTTGGAGGCGGGCGGCGCCCGCCACTACCCCGCCGTCCCCGGCGCGGGCGCCGACCCGGCCGGCCGCGGCTCCGACGGCCTGGGCGCGGACCTCACCGCCCGCCCCGACCTGGCCCGCGCGGTGACCGAGCTGCGCGAGGCCCTGTACGCGGCCCTGCCCGAGCCCAGCTCCACCGCCCGCTTCCAGAGCGACCAGACCGCCACCGTCACCGGCGCGCCCGAGCCCGCCCTCTGCGACCTCCTGTCCACCGTCGGCGACATCGAGTCCGAGGGCCACGCGGTGGTCTGGCGGATCACGGCGGCCTCCATCCGGAGGGCCCTGGACGCCGGTTGGGGCGCCGACGAACTCCTCGACCGCCTCACCGCCGTGAGCGAGGGCGGCACCCCGCTCCCGCAACCACTCGCGTACACGATCAAGGACGCCGCCCGCACCCACGGCCGCCTCAAGGTCGTCCGCTCCGGCTGCTGCATCCGCTCCGACGACACGGGCCTGCTCGCCGAGGTGGTCCACGCCCGCGGCCTGTCCAAGCTGGGCCTGCGCCGCATCGCCCCGACCGTCCTGACCTCCACGGCCCCGCCCGAGGAAACCCTCGCCACCCTCCGCGCGGCCGGCTACGCCCCCACCCAGGAATCCGCCACGGGCACCCCCCTCCTCACCCGCCCCCCATCCCCCCGCGCCCCGAGCCTCCTCCCACCCCTCCCCCCGAGCGCCCACCTCCCCGCGTAAGGCGGTCCGGTGCAGCGGACCTCGCACCTCGCCACCGCCGCTTGGGTGTTCTCGGGCCTGTGCGCTCTCGGTGTCCTGGGCACGCTCCTGACGGTCACGTTCGGGCTGCGGCAGCCGGCCGGGCCCGAGCGGCAGTGCTGCCGGCTGACCGGTTACTACGGCCGCTCCGCCGAGAGGACACCCAAATGTCCGGCAACCGGCACCCGGAACCACCGGGCTACTCCCGCGACGACGCCTTCACCCACCTCGGCCTGCCCGAACCCGAGACCTTGGTCGAAAGCATGCGCAGCACCAGCGTCTGCCCTCGCGAAACGAAGACCCCTGAAGGCGGATCCCTCCGGCTCTGCACCAAGGTCTACGCCCACGAGTTCCCACCGGGCGTCACGCGCCTCTACCTCCGCGCCGACAGCGACGCCCCGCTCACGGAGCCGCCCCCCTGACGAACACCCAGCAGCCCGCCAGTCGGCCGCGCATACGCGAAGACCCCGTCTCAGCGAACTCGCTGATGGCGGGGTCTTTGGGCACTTCCTGCGAAGTGCCCCCGGCAGGATTCGAACCTGCGCACACGGCTCCGGAGGGCATGCCAAGGGCACCCCGGAAACATGCGCTGACCTGGTGTTTCCCTGCCGGGCGCCCCCATCCGGACCGATCTCTATCGCATACCGTGCGCGGGGCACTCAGCGATGGGCGCTGGCGTGCGTGCCGGGGCCTCGGCGGGAGGCCCCCAGCGTGCGAAGCTGGGGTGGTTAACCACCGCCGTCAAGGCCCGGGAAAGGGAGGCTGCGTGCCGCAGGCCAGTCCACGAGGAACGTACTTGCTCGTCTCGGAGTCGCTGCGAGCCAGGATCGCTGAGGGACGCTACGCGGACGGTCTGCCGTCCGAGGCCGAGATCGGGCGCGAGTTCGGAGTAGCCCGTACGACCGTGCGGCGAGCCTTGCGCGCCTTGGAGGAGACGGGGGATGTCGCCACCGTCGCCGGGGTCGGCCGACAGCTCCCCGGGGGCGCCGGGCGCGCACCGTACGAGCAGATCATGGCGGACCTGTTGAAGCAGATCCGCGAGGGTGCCCTCCCCGCCGGCGCCCGCCTGCCCAGCGAGGCAGCGATGGCCGACACCTACGGTGTTTCCCGCGGGACGGTGCGCCGTGCCGTCCGGGAGCTGGAGACGGCCGGGCACGTAAGGGCCCAGCACGGGGTAGGAAGATTCGTCAGCAGCGCCGCCTGAACCCCAACGCCCTCGGAGGTAAATTCATGCAGCTGGCCAAGTGGGCCCATGACCTTGCGGAGTCGCTGCTCGCCGAGGCCCTGCCGAAGCGGTGGGCCCACTCGCAGCGCGTCTATTCGCAGGCGTTGACCCTGGCCCCGGCCCTGGGGGAGGACGCCGAACTGTTGGCGGCAGCGGCCATCGCGCACGATGTCGGATACGCCCAGGCCGCCGTCGACACCGGGCAGCACATGATTGACGGGGCCCGGTACCTGAGGGATGTCGTCGGAGCCGATCCGCGCTTGTCCAGTCTCGTGGCCTTCCACACGTCATCGCCGTGGGAGGCGTCCGAGCTGGGGCTGAACGATGCCCTCTCGGAGTTCGGTCCCGCCGAGCCCGAACTGGTGGATGCCATCACCTTCTGCGACCTCACGAGCAGCCCGACCGGCGCCCTGGTCGACCCCGGCGAGCGGTTGGCGGAAGTGCTGGACCGATACGGCCCCGAACACGTCGTCTATCGAGCCGTTTCCGCGGCCCGTCCCGAGTTGCTGGCGAGGGTGGATCGGGTGAGGCAGCGTCGGGCCGAGGCGGAGTGGTCGGCTCTCAGCTGATCCGGGGGACCGGGGACTCCCGGAAGCCCTCTTCGAGGCGTCGGCGCGTGGTCGGCGACATGTCGAGTGAATCGACTTCGGACCGCGGGACCCATCGGACCTCGAAGGATTCGGAACTCACCTTGATCTCGCCGCCGACCGGCCGGGCGCGGAAGCAGAGCGAGAACTCCTGGCGGACCTCGCCGTCCGCGAACGCGATGACATGCCCGGGGTCGGTGAAAATGCCCACCAGGCCGATCACCTCAACGGTGATGCCGGTCTCTTCCCGTACCTCTCGGACGACAGTTCCGGCGATGTCCTCGCCGATCTCCTGAACTCCCCCCGGCATTCCCCAGCGCCCGTTGTCCGACCTGCGCTCCATAAGGACGTCGCCCGCGTCGTTGACCACGAAGGCCGTGACTGCGGGCACGATGCTGTTGGCCTTCGGCGCGGAGGAATCGTTGAAGTAGTCGGTGCGGCGGCTCATGGTCACCTTTCGAGGGGAACGGCTTCGGTCCAGACTTTCTCGAAGCTCTGCTGATATGTCGAGACCAGTTCAGCGCCAGCCACGCGGCGCAGGTGGAGAACTGGGGTCAGGGGCGCGCTTACCCCGTACACCTGCGTATTCACCAACCACTCGTCATCCGAGCGGTACAGCGAGTTGTGCAGGGTGGACCTATGTTGGCGAAACTCGATGCCCGGCACTGAGTAGAGCGGGCGGTACAGCTTCATGACCTCGCGGACCTTGTAGGCCACGCCCTCTCCGATCTCCTCTTCCTCGCCGCGGCGCTGGATCTCCGGGCTTTCCGGATCTCCGAGCAGGATGCGTGCCTGGACGCCCTCTGCCGCTTTCAGCTTGAGGAGCTGCGCCCATCGGGGGTTTTCGGCGAGGAATACGCCCGCGTGCACCAGCACGCCGATTTCCCGCTCAGCCCTGCCGAACATCTGGAGCCACAGCTCGGCCGGCACGTAGGACCGGTGTGGGTACACCTTCAAGACTTCGGCGTCGGCAGCGTCCTTGCGCTGGGAGTCGGGGAGACCTTCCGGCCACAGGTACGACTCGTCCTCACGCAGCATCGCTGCGATGGCGAGGCGATGGCGGCGGTACGGCGCCCGCCCCTTGGTGATCCAGCGCTCCACGGTCTTGGGGTCCACCCCGACGTGCTCTGCCAGGGCTTCCACGGTGATGCCTTGCGTCAGCATCGCGGAACGCAACCGCTCGTTAGCCATCCCACCCCCAGGGACGTCCAGGGACGTACTCGACCTACGGAACGCTACCGGGGACGTCCCAAGTCGTCCAGGGACGTGGTGACTTCGTCCCGCCCCTCGGCGGCACTCTGATGGCACATCACATGGAACCCCGGTTGAGCGAGGGGCTTGACAAGCGCAATCAGGGCCGCCACTGTGAGATACACGCTCAAGCATGTATCGCATGTTGATCGGGGCGGTTCTCCGCGCTGACCTGCATCGATGTCCTGTGACGAGCTATGCCCGGAGGAAAGCCCGAGGGGGTGAGTACGAAGGCAGCGTCCGTTCCTTAAGAACTCAACAGCGTGTCAAGTGAAACGAGACGGGGCGTGATCCCCGTCCCCATGGCGACGGGCAGTCGTCGGCGGCGACACCTTCTCTTGCGTGCTGGCTCTGGAGAACACCCCCTCGGGGGTGCCACCCGGTACGTGCCGCCCTGCTGGCGTCAGAGCAGTGACGATGACGCACCCGACTCCCAGGCTCGGGACCGGAGCACCGTGGCAACGGCGCGCCGGTGAAGCCTCGCCCCTCCGGCTTGGAGGCTCCTGTGATCCACCGACATTTACGGGCGCTGGCCGTACTGGACCGGTACGGCCGGCCGCGCCCCTCGTGTCACCGCTCAACCGCCCTGCGAGGCGTCTCCGGGCTTCACACCCGGCATTGCTCGCACGGCTTGCTCTCCCTTCCGCAGTGCTCGCAGCCTGCGGCCGGTTGCCTCCCCCGCCCGTCACGTACGGGCGGGGTGGAGGGGAGCCGCGAAGTTCGGGCTTCACCCCCGGGGCGCTGCCTCTCACCACGGACCGAGGCGCCCCGGTTCCCTTCGCTCATCAGGAGAGATCGACATGCGTTCGTACATCGGTACCCACCAGATCGTGAACCCCGCCGAGTTCGAAGAGCTGGCGCTCGGCTTCGATGAACTGCCCCTGGGACTGGACCGCGATCTGTTCCGCGGTCCGCTCACCCCGGAGACCGCGCAGGAGCGGGCGGCCCGTGAGGCGGTGGCCCGTGAGGTCATCGCGGAGCTGGCCGCCCTGGGCGAGGGCGGCGACGAGATCGCCGCGTGGGACGCGCTATACGCCGACGCGCTCACCCGCACCGTCCCCTTCCTCCGGGGCGCTGCACGTGACGCCGGCCGCTCCGCCCGGACGGGGGAAGCGGCATGAGCCACACCATGACGACACTGTCGGCAGTGCTGCCCCTTGTGTCCGGCTGGTCGGTCCACAGTCTGTGGATGCGGCGCCGGATCGAGGCTGCCCGCCGCGATCCGCTGACCGGGCTGTGGACGCGGGACCCGTTCGAGGAGCGGGCCCGCAAGAGCCTGTCCCAGAAGTGCCAGCGCGCCGTGCTCGTCTTGGACCTCAACCGGTTCAAGGAGATCAACGACACGCTTGGGCACGCTGCCGGAGACGCGGTCCTCCGCGCCACTGGGCAACGCCTTGGCCGGTGGGCCGAGGAGCACGCCGGCGTCGCCGGGCGCCTGGGCGGGGACGAGTTCGCCGCCGTCATCCCCGGCTACGGCATCGACAAGCTGCGCGCCGACCTGTTCATGCTGACCGGCCGACTCGACCAGCCGGTGCCGTTCGACGGCCAACCGATCGAGGTTCACGCCTCGATCGGGGCGGCCTACTACCGCACCGGTACCGGTGACCTGCCGACTCTGCTGCGCCGCGCGGACGAGCAGATGTACCGAGCCAAGCAGCGCGGCGGGGGCTGGCGCATCGCCCAGCGGCTCACCGTTCCTGCCGTGGCCACGGTCAACGGTCGTCGTGACGGCCGCCGGGGCACCAGCGGGGAGGCTGCGTGATGGCGACCCGCAAGGCACTGACCAAGGTGCAGAAGGTCGTGTTGACGGCTGCGTTCGTGCCCATGCTCGGCACCGGCGTCGCCGGTGGCCTGGGTACCTACAGCAACATCAGCCGTGCCTACGGCTCCGGAACGGCGCTGGGCGCGGTGGCGGCCGGTGAGGGAGCGACCGCGGTTCTGGCGCTGGTGCTACTCGGACTGACGATGCTCGGCCAGTCCTCTCCCCGCATCATCCGGGTGGGCTTGTGGGCGCTGCCCGCTGCCGCGTCGGTCATGGCCGCGATGGCCGCCGATGACCCGGGCCGCACCGTGATCTACGCCGTCACGCCGATGGGCATGTGTGTCGCGGCGGAGGGCATGGCGTTCCTGGCCCGGCGGATCGTGGTCCACCAGGACGGCCGCGACGCCGAGGCCGAAGCCAAGGCGGCCACCGTGGTGCGGGCGCTGGCCTACCACCGGGCCCGCGCCGCGAACCACCCATGGTCATGGGTGCGGAAGTGGTCTGACCAGACTTCGTGGCGACTGGCCCGGAAGGTCGGGTTGGGGGACGCATCGCTGGGCGCCCGACTCCTGGACGTCCAGCGCGACCGGCTCACCAGCGGGGCGGACGCCGCCTTGGCCGCCATGTTCACCGCTCCCGCAAACCAGGATGAAACAGCGGAGTTCACCGTAAATCGGTTGAGGTCTGACCTGCACGAGTCGGCCCCCGAAGCCCTGCCCGAGGCGGTCGAACTTCCCGCCCTTGAGTCGGCCGACCCGCTGCCGGTCATCGAGCCGGTGGCGGTGCCCGAGTCGGTTCCGGCAGTCGAGCCGGTCGAGGTTCCCCAGTCGGCTCCGGTGAAGTCGGTCGCCGCTGTGGAGTCGGCTCCGCGCCGGGCGACCGGTCGGGTACCGCAGTCGGCGCGCACCCCCCGACCGACTCGCACCCCGGACGAACTCCTCACCGAGGCACGGTCGCTCACGGCCGACTGGTCCGACGCCGAGCTGACGGCCGAAGCGATCCGCAAGGCGGTCCGTACGTCGTCCGCCAACGGCCGCACCCTGCGCGACACGCTCAAGGCGGAGCGCTCGGAGTCGGGCGACGGCGCTGAGGCGGTGGCCGCGTGATGGCCGGCCGCTTCTACGACCCGGCCGGTGAGCGGTACGGCATGCCGACCTACCCGTGGCGGATGGCCCCCGAGGAGTACGCCACGCACCGGCAACTGCGAGCCCGCGGCTTGCGCCCGGGCGGGCAGGGCGTTGCCGCACAGGTCCTCTGGTACTCGCGGCGCTACTGGCGCACGGGCAAGAGCCCGATTCGTGTCGCCTACCTCTACCGCCTCGACCGCGCGAAGCCCGTGCGGCCGATGACTCCCGCGAAGTGGGCCGCGCTCGCCAAGGCGAACGCCGCCCAGCGGGTGTGCCCCGAGTGCCGGCGGGATGCCGGATATCGCATCCCTACCTCGCTCGGCATGTGCGTGGCCTGCGCCGACGCACCCCAGATCGCTGCCTGAAACCGCGGGCAGCACTCCCCCTGCGGGGTCCGGACGCCCACCGGCTAAGTGCCGTCCGGACCCCTTACCGCATCTCCCGTTTCCGGAAGGAACCAGCAGTGAACCACGACGACGAAAGCGAACTGTTCAACCGCCTCGAAGTCGACCTGGCCGCCGATGACGCCGAAGTAGTCGACCTCGACAAGGCCCGCTTGGCCCGCGAGTCGGCCGCCGGGGAGCCCGTCAGGGAGCCGGTTGACCCGGGCGCCCGAGCGCGGGTCGACGGGCCGGAGCAGAAGGGCCCCGGATACCTGGGCCGCCTGGCCGGAGCCAGGCGCCGCCAGGTCGTACCGGAGTGGCTGCGGTCGACCGCCGAACTCAAGACGGCTGCCGGATGGGTGGCCCGCCACTACGGCCACATGGTCGGGTACCACGCCTTCCGCTCTCCGGCCTACGCCGCCCGACTGGCGATGCAGTCTCCCCGCGGTGCGGCGAAGTTCGTCGGCGGAACCCTGCGGTGGGTGGCCGACAAGGAGGGCGAGCCGGTCCGCCTGGCCATGGTGCAGAAGGAGGACGCTGCCACCTACCTCAAGCTTTCCCGGCAGCGTGACGGACGCGTGCGCCTGCGGACCCTGGTTCTGGTGCTTGCGTCGTTCATCGGCCTGGGCTCCGCGCTTGCCCTGTACGTGCTGGCCCCGGCCTGGGTGATGACCCTCTCGTTCGGCGCCGTACTCATGGCGCTCGGATATGCAGGGGAGTCGCCCGACGCGCCCGTCATCAACCGGGCGGTGGAGCTGCCCAAGGCACAGAAGCTCACCAGTGACATCGTGCTCCGCGCGCTGGCCGCACTGTCGATCTCGCAGATCAACCAGGCTGTGGCCAAGGGCCGGGAAGGTTTCGTGTTCACCGCCCCGATCACCCGCGACGGCCCCGGCTGGCGCGCGGAAGGGGACCTGCCCTACGGCGTGACCGTCTCGGACGTGATGGACCGCCGCGACCGCCTCGCCTCCGGCCTGCGCCGGCCGCTGGGTTGTGTGTGGCCCGAGGCGGTACCGGACGAGCACACCGGACGGCTGGTGCTGTGGGTGGGAGACCAGGACATGTCCAAGGCCAAGCAGCCGGTATGGCCGCTGGCCAAGTCCGGCAGCGTGGACCTGTTCAAGCCCACCGCGTTCGGCACCGACCAGCGCGGACGCTGGGTCAGCCTGTCCCTCATGTACATCGCGGGGATCGTCGGAGCCATCCCGCGCATGGGCAAGACGTTCCTGCTGCGCCTGCTCCTGCTCATCGCCGCTCTCGACCCGCGCGCTGAGCTGCACACCTACGACCTCAAGGGCACCGGCGACCTCGACCCGGTAGGGGAGAAGTGCTCGCACCGCCACCGTGCCGGTGAGGATGAGGAGGACATCGAGTACGCGATTCAGGACCTGCGGGCGCTGCGGGACGAGCTGCGGCGCCGGGCGAAGATGATCCGCTCCCTGCCCCGCGACATCTGCCCGGAGTCCAAGGTGACATCCGAGCTGGCCGGCAAGCCGAAGCTGGGCTTGCACCCGATCGTGATCGGCGTGGACGAGTGCCAGGTGTGGTTCGAGCACCCCAAGTACGGCGGGGAGTTTGAAGAGATCTGCACCGACCTGGTCAAGCGGGGGCCGGCCACCGGCATCACGCTGCTGCTGGCCACCCAGCGCCCGGACTCCAAGTCCCTGCCGACCGGCATCAGCGCCAACGCGAGCACCCGGTTCTGCATGAAGGTCATGGGCCAGATCGAGAACGACATGGTCCTCGGTACCGGCTCCTACAAGCGGGGCGTGCGGGCCACGATGTTCGCCTGGGGAGACAAGGGCATCCACTACTTCGTCGGTGAGGGCTCGGATGCCCGCATCGTGCGGAGTGTCTACGTGGACGCGGTCGCCGCCGAGGTCATCGCCTCCCGCGCCCGCAAGCTCCACGAAGACGCCGGCACCCTGACCGGCCACGCGGCCGGACAGGCGCCCGAGACGGAGAAGACCGCGAGCTACGACCTGCTGCGCGACCTGCTCGCGGTCGTGCCGGTGGAAGAGCCGAAGGTCTGGAACGAGGTCGCCGTCGCGCGTCTGGCGGAGCTGCGGCCGGACGTGTACGGCGGCTGGGAGGCGGAACAACTCACCGCCGCACTCAAGCCCTACGGCATCCCCACGGGCCAGGTGTGGGGCAAGACCGAGGACGGCAAGGGCGCCAACCGGCGCGGCTTCGAACGCGTCAAGGTCACCGCAGCAATTGCGGAGCGTGACGGAAAGCGGGACGCGGGCTAGTCGCCACCCGCCGCTAGACCTAGCGGGAGACCCCGCTAGGTCTAGCACCCCCGCTAGCACCCCAAACAATGCCTGATCAGCCCGCTAGTACCTAGCGGGCTCCCCCTCGCACACCCCGAAACCGCCCTGGGAGGCCCCCTGTGACCCTCATGCTCACCGCTAGCCTGCTGACCTTGCTCTTCACGCTCTGTTACGCCGGGCTGTGTGCGTCCAGCCCGTTCGGCAACTGCCGCAAGTGCAAGGGCTTCGGCTACGCCCTCAAGAAGGACCGCCGCGGACGCCTCAAGCCCGGCAAGACCTGCCGCCGCTGCCACGGCGACCGCAAGCGCATCCGCGTCGGGCGCCACCTGTTCAACGTCGCCATGCGCCTCCACCGCGAAGGCACCCGCTAACCCCACCAGTGAAGGAGTCACCCCGTGGCCATCACCGTCTCGCTCGTCGCCCTGTTCGGGCTGGTCCTGTTCTTCCTGCTCCGATCCAAGACCCTCGGCTACGGCTCCGCGTTCGTCGCCATCATGTTCGGCTTCTTCCTCGCCTCCACCGGCGCTTCCGGCCCCATCAACCAACTCACCACCGCCGTCATCAGCGCCGTCTCCGACCTCGGGAGCCACGGATGAACGAACCGCTCACCTACCGGCACTGGGCCATCGACCTCGCCCCCAAGGCAGCCCCCGCACTGGCCACCACGACCGTGCTCATCCTGGGCCGCATCTGGAACGCCAACGGCGCCGAACACAGCGTCGGGAACGCGGCCCTCATGGTCGTCCTCGCCGCCGGCGCCGCGACCGCCGGCGCCTTCTCCTCCGGCAACCGCTCCGGGGGCAGCGTCATCGCCGGTACCGCGTTCACGGCCTCCGGCGGACTGGCCCTCGCCGGAGTCGCCGGATACGCCGATGGCCTCTCCCTCCCACTGCTGCTGTGGGCTCTGGCCACCGCCATCGCCTACGGACTCGCCGCCCGCTACTGGCGCACCGACCGCCGCGAAGCAGTCGCCCACGAACGCCACCGCGAAGACCACGCCCACATCGAACGCGTCGAAGCCCTGCGCGCCGGAGCACAGATCGAAGTCGCCCGTGAGGGGGCCCACTACGCCCAGGCCCTCGCTGCCGCGCTCACCGCCCGAGCCGCACTGCCCGGCTTCGACCCGGCCCAACTCACCCGGGCCGGGCTGCCCGAACTGCCCGCGATCGACATCACCAAGGAGGACAACGCCGCATGATCCTAAAACTGTTGGCCCGTAGGCGCCTGGAGGTCCGCTACTGGGGCGGCTGGGTCACCACACGGCGCGATGGGCGTCAGGTCGGCCCGCGCCCCATCCTGGCCCTTCATCGCCTGCCCGACCCGAACTGCGCCACCTGCGGCGGCCAAGGGGAGCTGGAGTGCGGCGTCTACGGCCAGGAAGAACCCGGCTACGACGACTGCCACTGCGCCCCGTTCCTGCCGCTGGTCTTCGTCTGGCTGCCCAAGCGCCCGGCCTGGACGCGCCGCCCGCACGTGGCGCACGACCCGTGGTGCACCGACCCGAACTGCATCCACAACCAGCCCCCCTTCTAAACCGAGAGGACCACCCAGCCATGACCACCACCAACGCCCGTCCCGTCACGCTCCACACCCAAGTCGACGGTGCCAACTACCGGCCCGAACCGATCAGCCTGTACGCGGCGCTATCCGGCATCCGCAAGGCCCGCAAGAGCCCCAAAACCGTGGACGCGGTAAACGTCTACGCCTTCACCAGCCGCGACGGAATCCCGCTGCACGTCGCCTACGTCCACTACGCCCCGGGCCACTGGTCGAACGTGGCCGACGTGTTCGAGGTCTACGAGATCCCCACCACCGCGCTCACCGACCTCTAGATACGCCCGGGGCGGTCGCCTCTCACCACAAGACCGCGACCGCCCCGGTTCCCCAGTCCCTCCGCAGAAACAGGAGACCCACCGCCATGACCACCGCCACGTTCCCGCCGCCCCTGAACATCCGCCGGATACGCCTTCTCGACACGATCCGCTCCGCTTCCGGCGAGTGGACGACCCTGCGCGCCCACCACCTCTACCGGGGCGCCGGATGGGGCCCCAAGCGGGCAACCGCCCGCGGCGACCTCAAAGCCCTCGCCCACTGGGGCTACCTCACCCAGCACGACGCCGAGGGCCGGCGCTTCTTCACTCTCAACGCCACCTGACATACGCCCGGGGCGGTCGCCTCTCACCACAAGACCACGACCGCCCCGGTTCCCCAGTCCCTTCGCAGAAACAGGAGACCCCCAGCATGACACCAACTCCCACCCCGGCGCTGCTGCACGCCGCCCTGGCCGCCGCAGAGCGCGGCTGGCCCGTCTTCCCGCTCCGCCCCGGGGACAAGCGGCCCGCCGGACACCCCGAACGCAACTGCCCCCGCACCGGCCGCTGCACGGACGGCCACCGCACCCCCGAACAGCGCGCCACCCTCGCCCCCGAACAGATCACCGCCTGCTGGCAGGCGGCCCCGTACAACGTTGGCATCGCCACCGGCCCCGCCGGACTCCTGGTCGTGGACCTCGACATCCCCAAGGAAGACGACGGCACCCCGCCCCCGGAATGGGCGGGGGCCACCGATGGCCTGGACGTGTTCGCCATGATCTGCGAGCGCGCCGGCGAGCGGCTGCCGACCGAGACGTACACCGTGCGCACCCGCCGTGGCGGACAACACCTGTACTTCACGACCCCCGCCGAAAAGCAGCTACGTGGGAGCGCAGGGCGGTTGGGGTGGAAGGTCGACACGCGAGCCTGGGGCGGGTACGTGGTCGCGGCCGGCAGCACCGTGGGCACTGGCTCGTACGAGATCATTCACGACGCGCCCCCGGCCCCCCTCCCCACGTGGCTCTGTGACCTGCTCATCACGCCTCCCGCGCCCGCCCCCGTTCCCGTGGCCGTGCTCCGTGCCCGCATCGGCAAGGCAGACCGGTACGCGACCGCCGCGCTCAACGGCGAGGTCGCCAAGGTCGCGGCTGCTGCCTCCGGCGCCCAGAACACGACTCTGTACAACGCGGCGTACGCCCTCGGCCGCCTCATCGCCGCCGGGACCCTCACGGAGACGGAAGTCACCGACGCGCTCACCGCCGCCGCGCCGGAGGGGCTCGCGCCTTCCCGGGTCGCGGCCAGCATTCGCGACGGCATCCACCGCAGCGCCCGCAACACCAGGGGAGACGCGGCATGACCACCGACAACCCCAGCTCCGCCGGACGGCACCAAGCCCGGGACGGCAGTAGTGCGCCGAAGGTCGTCGGCCGCCAGGCCGTCCTTTCAGTCCTTCGCAGTGGCCCGCAGGAAGGCAGGACCGCAGCATGACCGCACAGCCCACTGACGCCGACCTCTGGGCCGGGTTCGACGCCCTCGCCGCCGAGGAGGTGACCGGCCCGGTCTGGGACGAGCCGGTCCCGCTCACCGGCCGCCGGGATCTCCCCACCTTCCCCGTGGAGACGCTCCCGCCGTGGTTGTCCGCCATGGTCGCCGCCGTCGCCGAGGAGACCCAGACCCCCGCCGACCTCGCCGGATGCCTGGCCCTGGCAGTGATCGCCACGGCCGCCGGCGGCCGGGCCACCGTCTGCGTCCGCGGCCGGTGGCGCGAGCCGGTCAACCTCTACACCGCCGTGGCCTTGGACCCCGGCAACCGCAAGAGCGCCGTGTTCGCCCTGATGACCGAGCCGCTCATGGCAGTGGAGAAGGCCCTCGTGGAACTCTCCGGCCCGGCCCGCGCCGAGGCCGAGACCACCGCCCGCCTGGCCAAGGCCGCAGCCGATAAAGCAGCGGCCAAGGCCGCCAGCGCCGAGGCAGGGATGCGCGACCAGCTCACCGCCGAGGCCGTCGCCCTCGCCCAGGCCGCAGAGGAAATCAAGGTCCCCTGCAAGCCCCAGCTCGTCGCGGACGACGTGACACCGGAGAACCTGGCCACCCTCCTCACCGAGCAGGAAGGCCGGATCTCCGTCCTCTCCCCAGAGGGCGGAATCTTCGAAATCATCTCGGGCCGCTACAGCGGAGCACCCAACATGGAGATCTTCCTCAAGGGCCATGCAGGGGACATGGTTCGCGTCAACCGGCAGGGCCGCGAAGCCCAGCACGTCGAACACCCCGCCGTCACGATGGGCCTCGCCGTCCAGCCCGAAGTCCTCGAATCCATCGGGCAGATCAAAGGGGCCGACGGCCGCGGACTGCTGGCCCGGTTCCTGTACGCGCAGCCCGAATCGCTGGTCGGCCGCCGCAACCTCACCCCGGAACTCATCCCCGACGACGTGGCCGACACCTACACCCGCCAGCTCGGCGGTCTGGCCATGGCACTGAACGGCTGGACCGACCCGGCGGTACTCACCCTCACCCCCGAGGCCGACGCGGTCATGCTGGCCTACCAAAAGGTCACCGAATCCCGTATCGGGAAGGGCGGTTCACTCGCGGACATCGTCAAATGGGCCAGCAAGAGGGACGGGGCCGTTGCCCGCATCGCAGGGCTGCTCCACCTGGCTACCCACACCGACAGCGGGTGGACCCGCCCCATCGAGGCCACCACCCTGGCCGACGCCACCCGCCTCGGGGACTACTTCACTGCCCACGCCCAGCACGTGTTCGATGCCATGGGCGCAGCACCCGCCCAGGAAGCCGCCCGCCAGGTGCTCGTACACCTTCGGGAGGCCCGGCTGACCGGCTTCACCAAGCGGGACCTGTTCCGCCAGCTCTCCCGCGGCGATTTCCCCGCCATGACCGACCTCGATCCGGCCCTGGCCCTGTTGGAAGAACACGGCTGGATCCGCCAGCAGCCCTTGCCCCCGCGCACCGGACGCGGCGGCCGGCCGCCCTCCCCGAAGTACGACGCGCACCCGCGCCTCGCTCGCGGTGCCTGACACAACCCCCACCGGACTGCCACAACTGACAGAACCCCCGATCTGGCCCGTTGACCTGCGTAAACGGTCCCTACGGCCACCGTGACAGAACCTCCGGAAACTCCGACAGAACCCCACCGGTCGGCTGTGACGGAACCCGCTGCCGGAGGTTCTGTCGGAGTTTCCGCGAGTTCTGTCAGAGCCGCCCTCAACCCAGAATCCGCAGGTCAACGCGTTCTCGCCGAGGTTCTGTCAGTTGTGTCAGCGGTCCCGGGGTTCTTGCTCCCCAATCCACACCTTCCCGAAGGAGTCTCGCCGTGGCCAAGCCCCGCGACGAAATGCTGACCATCCCGCAGGTGGTCGAAGAGATCGGTGTTCCACGAGCCACGTTCTATCGCTGGCGGCAGTGCAAGAAGGGCCCCAAGGCCATCAAGCTCCCGAATGGTTCCGTGCGTATTCGCCGTTCCGAGCTGGTCCGTTGGCTGGAGATGCGGGAGGAATCAGCGTGACGAACGACGCCGATTCCGGGTCCGAGCAGAACAATGGCTTGGACCCGGAAGGGTTTTCCCTCGATGTCCGCCTGTGGAATGTGACCAAGGCGCAGAGCAAGACCCGCCCGTATCAGCTCCGTTGGATCGTCGGAGGCAAAGTCAGCAGTAAGACGTTTGCCACCGTGGCGCTTGCGGGGAGCCGCCGGTCCGAATTGTGGTTGGCCATGAAGCGCGGCGAGGCGTTCCGCATTAAAGACGGCCTGCCTGAGTCCGAAGTCCGCGCCGCCACGCAGGCCGCAGAGCCCGCGGATGCTCGGGAGGAGCTTTCCTGGTTCACGTTCTGCCGTGAGTACATGGCCATGCGCTGGCCCACGGCTGCTGCCAAGACGCGCGAGGGCATCGCGGATGGTCTCGCCGCAGTGACCCTGGCCATGGTGGAGCAGGACAAGCAGATGCCCCAGGTGGAGGAGCTGCGCCTCGCTCTTCGCTGGGCCGTTGTCCCGGCAAACGCCGAGTTGGAGCCGCCGGCCGAACTCGAAGATGCCCATCAGTGGCTTTCGAAGAAGTCGCTGCTTGTTTCCGCGTTGGAAGATCCGAAGATTCTGCGAGACGTCCAGTACCGGCTTTTGTTCAAGCTGGACGGGACGCCTGCGGCGGGGGAGACTTCCCGCCGCAGGCGCCGCGCCTTGAACACCGCCGTGGAATACGCGATCGAGCGCAAGCTCCTGGTCGAGAACCCTCTTGCCGCGCTCAAGAAGGTGAAGGTCTCTTCATCGGATCGTGTCGACCCGCGCGTTCTTGTGAACAAGACGCAAGCCGCTCAATTGCTCGCCGCGGTTTCGTACGTCGGGACGTGGGACCGCAAGAAGGGGCGTCGTCTGGTGGCGTTCTACGCGGTGATGTACTTCGCGGCCCTCCGCCCGAGCGAGGCGGTGGGGCTGCGAAAGACGGACTGCTACCTCCCCGAGAAGGGCTGGGGCGAGCTCACCCTCCACGACACGCACCCCGTGTCGGGCAAGCAGTGGACGGACAGCGGCGAGCGTCACGACAGGCGTGGTCTGAAATCCAGGGAGGCCAAGGAGGATCGGCCGGTCCCGATTCCTCCGCCGCTCGTGGACATGCTCCGCGCCCACCTGGAGGAGTTCGGCACGGCCAAGGATGGACGGCTCTTCACGAACGAACGGGGCGGTCTGGTGGGCAGCAGTACGTACTGGCGGGTATGGCGTGACGCCCGTGAGTACGCGCTTCCGCTGGATCTCCAAGCCTCCGCCCTTGGGGGACGCCCGTACGACCTCAGGCACACCTGCATCACCACATGGCTGAACGCAGGAGTTCCTGTGGCTGAGGTGGCGCGGCGGGTTGGAAACTCGCCTGAGGTGATTCACCGGGTCTATGAAGGCTGCATATATGGCCAGAAAGACCTGATGAACGCCAAAATCGAAAGGGAACTTGCCGGCTAGAGGGAATCTGACAGTACGACAACTAGCCCGCACCTACGGGTCGAGTCTAACGAGGGGGGCGAGCGGTCAACTGAGAGAATGGAGTAGATTGTCGCCGATTTCCATGTGGGAGCATGGCGAAACGGGGTTATAAGTGCTGGGCTGCCGCAGTGTGTCAATGCACGGATAGAGGCCGTAGCGCGATTTCTGCCTCTACACGGGTGTGTTGAGAGAATGTCGCTTACTTCCTGCCGTCGTTGAGGGAGCCTGTGCTTGCCAAGGATGGTAAAATAGGGAGGGGGTTGAGGCCAGTTCCCGACCGGTTTAGATCGACGCTGGCGGGAGCCATGGGCCGGAAGGAGACAGCGCAAATGAAGAGATCGACAATGATCTCCCTTGTTTTTCCCCTCGTTCCATTTATGGCTGTTGTCACCACTCCGTTGGCTGCAGCAACCTCCAGTGGAATTACCAAGGGTGACGTGACCAGTCAAAGCCAGCCTGTGCTTGCCATTCAGCGAGACTGTACCTATAAGTCTTGGGACTGTGTTCTCCAAGGCATTCTCAGCCGTGACACCCTCGCAGAACAGTGCAAGTTCCTAGCAAGTGTTGCCCACTCATTTAAGCCGTCGAGTGCGGAGCAACAGCGTAGCCTCGAATGGTGGTACGCCAAGTGTGACTCCCTGAAGAGCAGCGACACCAACAGGACATCCGACATGAATAGGACCTCCCAGCAGGGTCACGACCGGTCGTCTCAGCAGGGTCACGACCGGTCGTCCCAGCAGGGTCACGACCGGTCGTCCCAGCAGGGTCACGACCGGTCGTCCCAGCAGGGTCACGACCGGTCGTCCCAGCAGGGAACCGACCCGTCGTCCCAGCAGGGTCACGACCCGTCGTCCCAGCAGGGAACCGACCCCTCGTCTCAGCAGGGTCACGACCCCTCGTCCCAGCAGGGAACCGACCCCTCGTCTCAGCAGGGTCACGACCCGTCGTCCCAGCAGGGAACGGACCCCTCGTCCCAGCAGGGAACGGACCCCTCGTCCCAGCAGGGAACCGACCCGTCGTCCCAGTGACGATCAGCGAGTGCAACTGCTTGGCCTTGCTCGCGCAGTGATGGGAGGGTCTATCGCAGGTCTATCGCGACCGGTGCGCAACAACGACAAAGACCTGGACTCAGTGGGACTGGGTCCAGGTCTTCATGCTTGGCACTTGTGCAGGTCAGCAGGTGTTTCATGCTGGTCCGGCAGAAGTGCCCCCGGCAGGATTCGAACCTGCGCACACGGCTCCGGAGGCCGTTGCTCTATCCCCTGAGCTACGGGGGCGTGTCGTTCGCGTTGCGGCGACGGGTTGAACACTACCAGCTCGCGGGGGGTGATCAGAAACGGTTTGCGGGGGTGGGGAGGGGTGGGTCGCCCGGAGGGGGTGGAAGTGGGGAAAACCCGGACGCGGAGGCTTAGGCGGACCTACTCTCGAGTTGTGCCAGGCGCCTCGCGCCGGGTGCTTGTTGTCGACGACAACAAGGTCATCCGGCAGCTGATCAAGGTCAATCTCGAGCTGGAGGGCTTCGAGGTCGTGACCGCGAACGATGGTGCCGAGTGTCTGGACGTCGTCCATCACGTGTGTCCCGACGTCATCACCCTTGATGTGGTCATGCCCCGGCTGGACGGGTTCGGGACCGCCGCGCGGCTGCGGGCCGATCCGCGGACGCGACACGTGCCGCTCGCCATGGTCAGTGCCTGCACGCAGCACGAGATGGAGGCGGGGATCACCGCCGGGGTCGACGCGTTCCTCGCCAAACCCTTCGAGCCGGCCGAGCTGGTCCGGGTCGTACGGCGGCTGGTCGAGCGGCGGGACCGGCGCGAGCGGGAAGGGGCTCCCGCCGGGACCGGGAGAGGGTGACGCCGGCCGCGCTGCTCATGCCCTGTTCACATGGCGAAACCCTCGGCATGACGTCCGGGGTTCTCCCCTAGGCTGGGTCCCGTGACCCCCGCCGACCTCTCCCGTACCGTCGCGCACGCCGTGCGTGGCGCCGTCGAGGACGGGGAACTGCCCGCCGGGGCGGAGCTGCCGCAGCGGGTGGTCGTGGACCGGACGCGGCCCGGCGGGGTGGGGGAGTACGCCACCGCCGTCGCCTTCCCCCTCGCCAAGAGCGCCGGATGGCCCCCCGGGGACGTCGCGCGCGTGCTCGCCCGCTGGCTCGCCGGGGCGCCCGGGATCGACCGGGTCGAGGTCACCGGCTCCGGGTTCCTGAACTTCGTCATGGGACGGCCCTCCGCCGAAGTGCTGGTACGGGACGTGCGCGAGCGCGGCCACCGGTACGGGTGCTTCCCGCAGGCCGTCACGGTCACGGTCACGGTCACGGACGCCGAGACGCGCGCCGATGTCGTGCGCCGAGCCGTTCTGCGGCTCGGCGGTGACCCCGACACCGGCGGACTGCGGATCGCGCCCGTGCCCAAGAAGGAAGGGGACGTCTTCGCCGGCTACGGCGCCGACGCCGCCCGGTGGGCCATGCTCGCCGTCCCGCCGCACGAGACCCCCTCCTTCTCCGGTCGGCTCCTCGTCCAGGACGAGTCGAGCGAGTTCTTCCGTGTGCGGTACGCCCGAGCCCGAGCCCGAGCCCTGCTGCGCAACGCCGCCCACCTCGGTTTCCGCCCCGAGCCGGGGGATACGGAACACACCCCCGCCGCCGACGCGCTCCTGCGCGCCCTCGCCGACCACCCCCTCGCCCTCGAAGCCGCCGCGCACCACCGCGCGCCCGAGCGCCTCGCCCGGCAGCTCGTCCGGCTGGCCGACGCGCTGCTCGACTTCCAGTACGACGTGCTCCCCAAGGGAGACGAGAAACCCTCGGCCGCCCACCGCGCCCGGCTGGCCCTCGCCGAAGCCGCCGGGACGGTGCTGGCCGGCGGCCTGTCCCAGCTCGGCATCGCCGCCCCCGAACGCCTGTGACCCGCGAAGAGAGATTCCGATGAGCCGTTCCGCGCACCCCGCCGGGCCCCGCCACGCCGATGTCCTGCCCGAGGGCCACTACGCGCCGCCGCCCGCCGACCTCAACGTCCTCGACGAGAAGGTGTGGTCGCGCACCGTCACCCGCAACGCGGACGGCGTCGTGACCGTCGGCGGGATCGAGGTGACCACGTTGGCGGAAGAGTTCGGGACGCCCGCGTACTTCATGGACGAAGAGGACTTCCGCGAGCGCTGCCGGGCCTGGGCGCACGCCTTCGGGGCCGACGCCGACGTCTTCTACGCGGGCAAGGCGTTCCTCTCCAAGGCCGTCGTGAAGTGGCTGCGGGAAGAAGGACTCAACCTCGACGTGTGCTCCGGGGGCGAGCTGGCCACCGCGCTCGCCGCCGGGATGCCCGCCGAGCGGATCGCGTTCCACGGCAACAACAAGTCCGTCGCCGAGATCACCCGCGCCGTCGAGACCGGTGTGGGTCGCATCGTGCTCGATTCCTTCCAGGAGATCGCCCGCGTCGCGCACATCGCCGCCGGCCTGGGCGTACGCCAGCCCGTGCAGATCCGCGTCACCGTCGGCGTCGAAGCGCACACCCACGAGTTCATCGCCACGGCGCACGAGGACCAGAAGTTCGGGATCGCGGTGGCCGACGGGTCCGCCGCCGAGGCCGTCCGCAGGGCGCTGGGCCACGACTCGCTGGAGCTGCTCGGCGTCCACTCCCACATCGGTTCGCAGATCTTCGACATGGCCGGTTTCGAGGTGTCCGCCAAGCGCGTCGTGCGGCTGCTCGCCGCCGTCCGCGACGAGCACGGCGTGGAACTGCCCGAGATCGACCTCGGCGGCGGCCTCGGCATCGCCTACACCTCCGCCGACGACCCCCGCGAGCCGCACGAGATCGCCAAGGCCCTGTACGAGATCGTGGCGCGCGAGTGCGAGGCGGCGGGTCTGCGGGCCCCCCGGATCTCGGTCGAGCCCGGCCGGGCGATCGTCGGCCCGACCGCCTTCACCCTCTACGAGGTCGGCACCATCAAGCCGCTGGAGGGGCTGCGGACGTACGTCAGCGTCGACGGCGGCATGTCGGACAACATCCGCACCGCCCTCTACGACGCCGAGTACGCGGTCACGCTCGTCTCCCGCGTCTCCGACGCCGAGCCGATGCTGGTGCGCGTCGTCGGCAAGCACTGCGAGAGCGGCGACATCGTGGTCAAGGACGCCTTCCTGCCGGCGGACCTGGCCCCCGGCGACCTCCTCGCCGTCCCGGCCACCGGCGCGTACTGCCGCTCCATGGCCAGCAACTACAACCACGCGCTCCGGCCGCCCGTCGTCGCCGTGCGCGACGGACAGGCGCGCGTGATCGTCCGGCGCGAGACGGAGGAAGATCTCCTGCGTCTGGACCTCGGATGATGCCGGTATTTCTGGGGTAGGCCCCAGGACCCCCAAAATGGACGTCTCACTCAATGGACCGAGGATGGAAACTACTGTCCATTGCGTGAGACTGGTCAGACCTGGCACGCAAAACCGTGTGCCGGGTGGCGATGAAAGATCGAAAGGCGTAGGTCGAATGATGCGTACGCGTCCGCTGAAGGTGGCGCTGCTGGGCTGTGGTGTGGTCGGCTCAGAGGTGGCGCGCATCATGACGACGCACGCCGAAGACCTGACGGCCAGGATCGGCGCGCCCGTCGAACTCGCCGGCGTCGCCGTGCGCCGCCCCTCCAAGGTGCGCGAGGGCATCGACCCGGCGCTGGTCACCACCGATGCGACCGCCCTCCTCAAACGCGGCGACATCGACATCGCGATCGAGGTCATCGGCGGCATCGAGCCGGCCCGCGGCCTGATCACCACCGCTTTCCGGCACGGCATCTCCGTCGTCTCCGCGAACAAGGCGCTGCTCGCCCAGGACGGCGCCGCACTGCACGCGGCGGCCGACGAGGCCGGGCTCGACCTCTACTACGAGGCCGCCGTCGCCGGCGCGATCCCGCTGGTCCGCCCGATGCGCGAGTCCCTCGCGGGCGACAAGATCAACCGGGTCATGGGCATCGTCAACGGCACGACCAACTTCATCCTCGACAAGATGGACTCGACGGGCGCCGGCTATCAGGAGGCGCTCGACGAGGCCACCGCCCTCGGGTACGCCGAGGCCGACCCCACCGCCGATGTCGAGGGGTACGACGCCGCCGCCAAGGCCGCGATCCTGGCCGGCATCGCCTTCCACACCCGGGTCCGCCTCGACGACGTCTACCGCGAGGGCATGACCGAGGTCAGCGCCGCCGACTTCGCCTCCGCCAAGCGCATGGGCTGCACCATCAAGCTCCTCGCGATCCTGGAGCGGGCCGCGGACGGCCGGTCGGTGACCGCCCGCGTGCACCCGGCGATGATCCCGCTCAGCCACCCGCTGGCGTCGGTCCGCGAGGCGTACAACGCCGTCTTCGTCGAGGCGGAGGCCGCCGGGCGGCTCATGTTCTACGGCCCGGGCGCGGGCGGCTCGCCGACCGCCTCCGCGGTCCTCGGCGACCTCGTCGCCGTCTGCCGCAACAAGCTCGCCGAGGCAACGGGGCCCGGCGAGTCGGCGTACACCCAGCTGCCGGTCAGCCCCATGGGGGACGTCGTCACGCGCTACCACATCAGCCTCGATGTGGCGGACAAGCCGGGCGTCCTCGCCCAGGTCGCGACGACCTTCGCGGAGCACGGGGTGTCGATCGACACCGTCCGCCAGCAGGGAAAGGACGGCGAGGCCTCCCTCGTCGTCGTCACTCACCGGGCCCCCGACGCCGCCCTCTCCGGGACCGTCGAGGCGCTGCGGAAGCTGGACACCGTGCGCGGTGTGGCCAGCATCATGCGTGTTGAAGGGGAGTAAGGACCCATGAGCAGCAATCGCACCCACCAGTGGCGCGGCATCATCGAGGAGTACCGGGACCGCCTGCCGGTGACGGACGCGACGCCCGTGGTCACGCTCCGCGAAGGTGGCACTCCCCTCGTCCCGGCCCAGGTGCTCTCCGAGCGCACGGGCTGTGAGGTGCACCTGAAGGTCGAGGGCGCCAACCCCACCGGGTCCTTCAAGGACCGCGGCATGACGATGGCCATCACCAAGGCCAAGGAGGAGGGGGCCAAGGCGGTCATCTGCGCCTCCACCGGCAACACCTCGGCCTCCGCCGCCGCGTACGCGGTGCGTGCCGGGATGGTCTCGGCCGTCCTCGTGCCCCGCGGCAAGATCGCGCTCGGCAAGATGGGTCAGGCCCTGGTGCACGGCGCCAAGATCCTCCAGGTGGACGGCAACTTCGACGACTGCCTGGCCCTGGCCCGCGCGCTGTCCGACAACTACCCGGTGGCGCTGGTCAATTCCGTCAATCCGGTCCGTATCGAGGGTCAGAAGACGGCCGCGTTCGAGATCGTCGACGCGCTGGGCGACGCCCCCGACATCCATGTCCTGCCGGTCGGCAACGCGGGCAACATCACCGCGTACTGGAAGGGCTTCAAGGAGTACAAGGCCGACGGCCTGGCCTCCCGTACGCCCCGTGTGTGGGGTTTCCAGGCTTCCGGTTCCGCGCCGATCGTGCGCGGCGAGATCGTCAAGGAGCCGCACACCATCGCGACGGCGATCCGCATCGGCAACCCGGCCTCCTGGGAGTACGCCCTCGCCGCGCGCGACGAGTCCGGCGGCTTCATCGATGAGGTGACGGACCGCCAGATTCTGGCCGCCTACCGCCTGTTGGCCGCGCAGGAGGGCGTCTTCGTGGAGCCTGCCTCCGCCGCGTCGGTGGCCGGTCTGCTCAAGGCCGCCGAGGCCGGACTGGTCGACCCCGGCCAGAAGATCGTGTGTACGGTCACCGGCAACGGTCTCAAGGACCCCGACTGGGCGGTCGCCGGAGCCCCGCAGCCGGTCACCGTTCCGGTGGACGCCGAGGCCGCGGCCGTCCGGCTCGGCCTGGTCTGACCAGGCCGGGTTTGGCCCGGTCGGGTCGGCCGCCCGGGGCCGCCCCGCGCGGGGCCGCCCCGCGCGGGCCCGGGCCGCGTCGCCGGATTCCGGGAGGTCCCGGAATCCGGCAACTCGGACGGAAGAACGCGACACGCATCGTGCGCCTCCTGTGCGCCCTATGTCGCGAGAGAACCTTCCTTCGATAGGCTGTACTTACATCCGCCACCGCGCATATGACGCGGTGCTGCCCCAAGGGCCTTCGGGTGTCGTGCGTTCTCCAGTACATTCGCAGCGAAGATCCCGCCAAGCACCAGATCTCGCACAGTCACAAGGAGTGTCATCGACCGATGGCAGGTCCAGCGTTCCGCGCCGCCGCCGTACGAGTGCGCGTCCCCGCCAGCAGTGCCAACCTCGGCCCCGGCTTCGATGCCCTCGGCCTGGCCCTGGGGCTCTACGACGACGTGGTCGTCCGTGTCGCCGACTCCGGCCTGAACATCGACATCGCCGGTGAGGGCGCCGACAACCTCCCGCGCGACGAGAGCCACCTCCTCGTACGCTCCATGCGCACCGCCTTCGACCTGCTGGGCGGGCAGCCGCGCGGCCTGGAGGTCGTCTGCGCCAACCGCATCCCGCACGGGCGCGGACTCGGCTCGTCCTCCGCCGCGATCTGCGCCGGCATCGTCGCCGCCCGCGCCGTGACCATAGGCGCGGAGGCCAAGCTCGACGACGCGGCCCTGCTGGAACTCGCCACCGAGATCGAGGGCCACCCCGACAACGTCGCCGCCTGCCTGCTCGGCGGTTTCACCCTCGCCTGGATGGACGGCGGCAGCGCCAAGGCGATCCGGATGGACCCCGCCGATTCCATCGTTCCGGTGGTCTTCGTGCCTTCCAAGCCGGTCCTCACCGAGACGGCCCGCGGCCTGCTGCCGCGCACCGTCCCGCATGTGGACGCGGCCGTCAACGCGGGTCGCGCGGCCCTGCTCGTCGAAGCCTTGACCAGGCGTCCCGAGTTGCTGCTGCCCGCCACCGAGGACCGGCTCCACCAGGAGTACAGGTCCCCGGCGATGCCCGAGAGCGTGGCTCTCGTGGCCCGACTGCGGGCGGACGGCATCCCCGCGGTCATCTCCGGCGCGGGCCCCACGGTCCTGGCGCTGGTCGACAACGGTGCGGCCGACAAGGTCGCGCGGCTCGCGCGCGAGGGGTGGGCGGCCAACCGGCTGGCCCTCGACGTCCCGGGCGCGAGCGTTCTTCCGCTGGGCACCCAGGGCGGCTAGGCCCCGGGGGCCCGGCCGGCCAGGGGGCCGGTGCGGCGGCTGGGCAGGCCGACCGCGCGGAAGGGCGTGATTGCCGGTGATTGAGAGGGGGAATGTCTGTTGGATCCGGTAGTGTTAATCTCGAGTGCGCATCCGAAGCCGCCATGGCTCGGTGCTCAGTGTCCCCATTCGGGACCACCTTTCTTCCGGGAGCCTCCCCGACTGCTCTGATCGTTGCCGGCAGTTTCGAGCACGCTCCGGAATCGGCGTGACATTCCCACGCTTCCAGCTCGGGGGCTTCTCGCCGTAACCAGCACGCACGTTTTCTTTTCCGCCGTATCTCTACCGGCGGACCACCGCCCCGGCTGCAGTTTATGACCCATCGGGTCACAGACTGTCGCCGGACAGCACAACCGGTCGCCGAGCCAGACAGGCCGACGTCCGCTCCAGGGAAGGACCCTTCGTGAGCGACACCACCGATCTGATGGGCGCTGCCGACACCAACGTCGACACCAGTGCCCCCGCCGCGGGCGCCGCCCCCAAGCGCCGCCGCTCCGGCACCGGCCTTGACGGCATGGTCCTCGCCGAGCTCCAGCAGGTCGCGTCGGGCCTCGGTATCAGGGGCACCGCGCGGATGCGCAAGAGCCAGCTGATCGAGGTCATCAAGGAGGCGCAGGCGGGCGGAAGCGCCCCCAAGGCCGCCGCCTCCGTCGCGGACACCGCCGAGGCCAAGCCGAAGCGCCGCGCCACCAGCAAGGCCCGTACGGGTGAGGCCGCCGCCGAGGCGCCCGCCGAGGCGCCTGCCACGCAGGCCCAGATCGAGATCCCCGGCCAGCCGGCCAGCGACGACGCCCCGGTCGGCGAGCGCCGCCGCCGTCGGGCCACCGCGCCCACCGGCAGCCCGGAGTCCGCGGCCCCGGTCGCCGTCCAGGTCGAGCAGAAGACCGAGACCGCGCCCGCGACGCAGACCGACCTCAAGGTGGAGGCCGCGACCGCCGTCTCCGCACAGGGCCAGGGCCAAGGCCAGACGCAGCTCCAGGAGGCCGGCGAGGGCCGCGGCCGCCGGGACCGCCGTGACCGCGACCGGGGCGAGCGCGGCGACGGTCGGCGCGACCGTCGCGACCGCGGTGCCAAGGCCGACGAGCCTGGCCAGGGCGGCCAGGCGCAGGGCGGTCAGGTCCAGGGCGGTCAGGGCCAAGGTGGTCAGGGCGGCAGCCGTCAGGACCGTCAGGAGCGCGGTGACCGTCAGCAGCAGGGCGGCCGCGGTCAGGGCCAGAACCAGGGCCAGCAGGGTCGACAGGACCGTCAGGACAACGGCCCGCAGGACGACTTCGACTCCGAGGACGGCCGGCGCGGCCGTCGTGGCCGCTACCGCGACCGCCGTGGCCGTCGTGGCCGCGACGAGTTCGCGCCGAGCGAGCCGCAGGTCGCCGACGACGACGTCCTGATCCCCGTCGCGGGCATCCTCGACATCCTCGACAACTACGCGTTCATCCGGACCTCGGGCTACCTGCCCGGCCCGAACGACGTGTACGTCTCCCTCGCCCAGGTCCGCAAGGCCGGGCTGCGCAAGGGCGACCACACCACCGGGGCCGTGCGCCAGCCCAAGGACGGCGAGCGCCGCGAGAAGTTCAACGCCCTCGTGCGCCTGGACTCGGTGAACGGCATGGCGCCCGAATCGGGCCGCGGCCGCCCGGAGTTCCAGAAGCTGACCCCGCTGTACCCGCAGGACCGGCTCCGTCTGGAGACCGACCCGGGGGTGCTGACCACCCGCATCATCGACCTCGTGTCGCCGATCGGAAAGGGCCAGCGCGGTCTGATCGTGGCCCCGCCGAAGACCGGCAAGACCATGATCATGCAGGCGATCGCCAACGCGATCACCACCAACAACCCCGAGTGCCACCTGATGGTCGTCCTGGTCGACGAGCGTCCGGAAGAGGTCACCGACATGCAGCGGTCGGTCAAGGGCGAGGTCATCTCCTCGACCTTCGACCGTCCGGCCGAGGACCACACCACCGTCGCCGAGCTGGCCATCGAGCGCGCCAAGCGTCTCGTCGAGCTGGGTCACGACGTGGTCGTCCTGCTGGACTCCATCACCCGCCTGGGCCGCGCGTACAACCTCGCCGCCCCCGCCTCCGGCCGCATCCTGTCCGGTGGTGTCGACTCGACCGCGCTGTACCCGCCGAAGCGCTTCTTCGGTGCCGCGCGCAACATCGAGGACGGCGGCTCGCTGACCATCCTGGCCACCGCGCTGGTCGACACCGGCTCGCGCATGGACGAGGTGATCTTCGAGGAGTTCAAGGGCACCGGCAACATGGAGCTCAAGCTCGACCGCAAGCTCGCCGACAAGCGCATCTTCCCGGCCGTCGACGTCGACCCGTCGGGCACCCGCAAGGAGGAGATCCTTCTCAACGCGGAGGAGCTCGCCATCGTCTGGAAGCTGCGCCGGGTGCTGCACGCGCTCGACTCGCAGCAGGCGATCGAGCTGCTGCTCGACAAGATGAAGCAGACGAAGTCGAACGCCGAGTTCCTGATGCAGATCGCCAAGACGACCCCGGCGGGCAAGAACGACGACTGACCGTCGCCGTAGCCGGACCGTCCGACGGGACCGCCCCCCTCACAGCCGCGAGGGGGGGGCGGTCCCTTTTCGTTCGTACCGCGGCTCGTTCCCACTGCGACCTTCGCCACACCGGCGCCCGGTCGGCGGGGCCCCACAGCACCGATTTCGTCCGGGTTCCGGTACGGACGGTAGGCGCGGTGTCACAGCCGGTCAGAGCCGTTTCCGGCGACCGGCCGGCCCGGTACGACCCCCACCCGGGATCGTGGAACCCTGGAAGGCGTTCCTCCGTCTGTGTCAGAGAACAGCGGGGGTCGCAGACAGGCCGAACGGGTCGCGGGAGCGGGCCGGGGACCGAGGAGAGCATGAGCGAGGACACGAGGGGCCGCGGCCGCCGCGCCGCGGGCAGCCGGCGCCGCAGGAAAGCGCCGAAGCGCCGTAAGGGCCTCACCGTCGTCGCGTGGACGGCCGCCGGCGTGGTGTTGCTTGGTGGCGCGGGTGCGGGCTACTTCTACTTCAAGTTCAACGGGAACCTGAAGACCGTCGACATCGACGCGGCGCTCGGCAAGGACCGTCCCCAGAACATCGACAACGGCTCGATGGACATCCTCGTCCTCGGCTCGGACTCCCGCGGCGGGGCGAACAGCGAGTACGGCCGGGACGACGGCGGGTCCGCCCGCTCCGACACGGCGATGATCGTCCACCTCTACGACGGTCACCACAAGGCGAGCGTCGTATCCATCCCGCGCGACACCATGGTCAACCGACCCGCCTGCCAGACGGCGGACGGGAAGACGGACCGGGGCAGCACGCGCTCGCAGTTCAACGAGTCGTTCACCATCGGCGGGGCCGCCTGCGCGGTCAAGACCGTCGAGAAGATGTCGGGGATCCGCATGGACCACTACATCGAGGTCGACTTCACGGGCTTCAAGAAGATCATCGACAACCTCGGCGGCGTCCAGGTGACCACCACCAAGCCGATCAAGGACGCCTCCAGCCACCTCGACCTGCCCGCCGGCCCCAACAAGCTCAACGGCGAACAGGCCCTCGGCCTCGTCCGCACCCGCAAGAGCGTCGGCGACGGCAGCGACCTCGGTCGAATACAGCTCCAGCAAGCCTTCATGAAGGCCCTGATCAAGCAGGTCAAGGGCATCGGCGTCTTCGACAACCCCAAGCGGCTGCTCGACCTCGCCGACACCGGCACCAAGGCGCTCACTACCGACAAGCAGCTCGGCGACGTGAAGTCGCTCCTGGGCTTCGCCCAGAGCCTGCGCGGCATCGACGCCCAGAACCTCCAGATGATCACCATGCCGGTGACCGCCGACGCCCTCGACCACGACCGCGTCGCCCCGCTCGCCAAGGAGTCCAAGATGGTCTGGGACGCCCTGCTCGCGGACCAGCCGATCCCGGCCGAGGCGACGGCGGACTCCATGGGCGACAAGGGCACCGCGGGCGGCATCGTCCAGCAGCCCTGACAGCGCGAACACCTGGTCACGGGGGTTCGCAGACCGGGTGGAATAGATGCCGGCCCCTCCCCGTTGTGGAGGGTGTCCTCAGAATTTTGACAGGCGGCCCGGTCCTGGCAGACTGGTCTGTCGGCCCCGGTTCACGCAGCGCGCAATTCGGCCCCTGCGACCCGGCGCCCTCCCGAATCTAGGAGACACCTTGAAGCGCGATGTTCACCCCGAGTACGTCGAGACCCAGGTCAGCTGCACCTGTGGCGCGTCGTTCACCACCCGTAGCACCCTGACCGAGGGCACCATCCGTGCCGAGGTCTGCTCCGAGTGCCACCCGTTCTACACGGGCAAGCAGAAGATCCTCGACACCGGTGGTCGCGTGGCCCGCTTCGAGGCCCGCTTCGGCAAGGCTGCCGGCTCGAAGTAGCGAGCCTCCGGCGCCGGAACCCGGCTGCACCGCGTCACACGCGGGCAGCCGGGCCCGGCGCCTTTCTCGTCCCGCAGCCATTTCTTCACTTTCACCACAGGAGCCCCCGATGTTCGAGGCGGTCGAGGAACTGGTCGGCGAGCACGCCGACCTTGAGAAGAAGCTCGCCGACCCTTCGGTCCACTCGGATCAGGCCAACGCGCGCAAGCTCAACAAGCGATACGCCGAGCTGACCCCGATCGTCGCGACCTTCCGCGCCTGGAAGCAGACCGCCGAGGACATCGAGACGGCCAAGGAGTACGCGGCCATCGACCCCGACTTCGCCGCCGAGGTCAAGGAACTGGCCGCCCAGCGCGAAGAGCTCACGGAGAAGCTCCGCCTGCTGCTCGTGCCGCGCGACCCCAGCGACGACAAGGACGTGCTCCTGGAGGTCAAGGCGGGCGCGGGCGGCGACGAGTCCGCCCTCTTCGCCGGTGACCTGCTGCGCATGTACCTGCGCTACGCCGAGCGCGTGGGCTGGAAGACCGAGATCATCGACGCCACCGAGTCCGAGCTCGGCGGCTACAAGGACGTCCAGGTCTCCGTCCGCACCAAGGGCGGCAACGGCGCCACCGAGCCCGGCCAGGGCGTCTGGGCGCGCCTGAAGTACGAGGGCGGCGTACACCGCGTCCAGCGGGTTCCGGCCACCGAGTCGCAGGGCCGCATCCACACCTCCGCCGCGGGCGTGCTCGTCACCCCGGAGGCCGAGGAGGTCGAGGTCGAGATCAACATGAACGACCTGCGCATCGACGTGTACCGCTCCTCCGGCCCCGGCGGCCAGTCCGTCAACACCACCGACTCGGCCGTGCGCATCACGCACATCCCCACCGGTGTGGTCGCCTCCTGCCAGAACGAGAAGAGCCAGCTCCAGAACAAGGAGCAGGCGATGCGCATCCTGCGGTCCAGGCTGCTGGCCGCGGCCCAGGAAGCCGCCGAGCAGGAAGCCTCCGACGTGCGCCGCAGCCAGGTGCGTTCCGTGGACCGGTCCGAGAAGATCCGCACGTACAACTACCCGGAAAACCGGATCTCGGACCACCGGACCGGCTTCAAGGCGTACAACTTGGACCAGGTGCTCGACGGAGACCTCGACGCGGTCATCCAGGCGTGCGTCGACACCGACTCCGCCGCCAAGCTCGCGGCCGCGCACTGACCGCGACCGCCTGACCGTGGCGCCTGCCTGACCCCCGCTCCACCCCCGTACGACAGCAGCCCGGAGGACCAGCGTGAACTTGCTGCTTGCCGAGGTGGCCCAGGCCACCCAGCGGCTGGCCGCCGCCGGCGTGCCCTCACCGCGCTTCGACGCGGAGGAGCTCGCGGCCTTCGTGCACGGCGTCAAGCGGGGGGAACTGCACCACGTCAAGGACGCGGACTTCGACGCCCGCTACTGGGAGGCCGTCGCCCGCCGCGAGGCGCGCGAGCCGCTCCAGCACATCACCGGGCGCGCCTTCTTCCGGTACCTGGAGCTCCAGGTCGGGCCCGGGGTCTTCGTGCCCCGGCCCGAGACCGAATCGGTGGTGGACTGGGCGATACACGCCGTCCGGGCCATGGACGTGGTCGAGCCGCTGATCGTCGACCTCTGCACGGGCTCCGGTGCCATCGCGCTGGCCATGGCGCAGGAGGTGCCGCGCTCGCGCGTCCACGCGGTCGAGCTGTCCGAGGAAGCCCTGCGGTGGACCCGCAAGAACGCCGAGGGCTCCCGGGTCACCGTGCACCAGGGCGACGCGCTCAGCGCGCTGCCCGAGCTGGACGGCCAGGTGGACCTCGTCATCTCCAACCCGCCGTACATCCCGCTGACCGAGTGGGAGTACGTCGCGCCCGAGGCCCGCGACCACGACCCCGAGATGGCGCTGTTCTCCGGCGAGGACGGCCTCGACACCATCAGGGGCATCGAACGCACCGCGCACCGGCTGCTGCGGCCCGGCGGCATCGTCGTCATCGAGCACGCCGACACCCAGGGCGGCCAGGTGCCGTGGATCTTCGCCGAGGAGCGGGGCTGGGCCGACGCGGCCGACCACCCCGACCTCAACAAACGCCCGCGCTTCGCGACCGCCCGCAAGGCCTTGCCGTGATCCGCGCGACCCCATTCCCGGACAACGTCACCACCCCGCTGCATGAGGAGGCCCGCTGATGGCCCGGCGATACGACTGCAACGACGCCACGGACCGCAAGACGGGCCTGCGGGAGGCCGCATCCGCAGTGCGCCGCGGCGAACTCGTCGTGCTGCCCACCGACACCCTGTACGGGATCGGCGCGGACGCCTTCAGCGCTGAGGCGGTCGGTGACCTGCTCGCCGCCAAGGGGCGCGGTCGCAACATGCCCACCCCTGTCCTCATCGGCTCCCCGAACACGCTGCACGGCCTGGTCACCGACTTCTCCGAGCAGGCGTGGGAGCTGGTCGACGCGTTCTGGCCGGGCGCGCTGACGATCGTCGCCAAGCACCAGCCGTCGCTGGCCTGGGACCTGGGAGAGACCCGCGGGACCGTGGCCGTGCGCATGCCGCTGCACCCCGTGGCGATCGAGCTGCTGACCGAGGTCGGCCCGATGGCCGTGTCCTCGGCGAACCTGACCGGGCACCCGGCGCCGGAGGACTGCGACGCGGCCCGCGCGATGCTGGGCGACGCGGTGTCGGTGTACCTGGACGGCGGCCCCACCCCGGGCATCCAGCCGTCCTCGATCGTCGACGTGACGGGGAAGGTTCCCGTCCTGCTGCGCGCGGGGGCGCTGACCGCCGAGCAGCTGCGGGAGGTCGTACCCGACCTCGAGGTGGCCCCGTGAGCCCTCAGGGGCGTGGCATAGCAACGGGGCGTCTTCCGGCGGAGGCAGGGGGGGACTGCTTCCGCATCCTCCACGTCAGCACCGGGAACGTGTGCCGCTCGCCCATCACCGAGCGGCTGACGCGGCACGCCCTCAGCCACCGGCTGGGGGGTCTCGTCGCCGGCGAACTCATCGTGGAGAGCGCCGGCACGTGGGGCCACGAGGGGGCCCCGATGGAGGCCAACGCGGCCGCCGTGCTGGCGGACTTCGGCGCGGACGCCTCCGGCTTCACCGGGCGGGAGCTGTTGGACGAACACGTCATCCGGGCCGACCTGGTGCTGACGGCGACCCGGGACCACCGGGCGCAGGTCATCTCCATGGGCCACTCGGCGGGGCTGCGGACGTTCACGTTGAAGGAGTTCACGCGACTGGTGCGGGCGATAGACCCCGCCACGCTGCCGCCGCTGGACGACGGCATGGCCGAGCGCGCGCGGGCCCTCGTACGGGCGGCCGCGGCGCTGCGCGGATGGCTGCTGGCGCCGTCCGCCGACGCGGACGAGGTGTACGACCCGTACGGGGCGCCGATCACCTTCTTCCGCTCGATCGGCGACGAAATCAACCAGGCGCTGGACCCGGTGGTCACCGCCCTGACGGGCGTCACGGCTTCCCGCTGACGGCCCGGCGCGGCCGGCGGCGGCGTCCGGGGGCGGGATCGTGGGGGCGGGCCTACAGTGGCCGTATCCGGGACAGCACTGGGAGCCGCGCCATGAGCGTCATCACCCCGCCCACGGACCTGCTGCGGCAGCAGGATCCGAGGATGGCCGACGTGCTCGCGGGGGAGGCCCAACGGCAGGCGGGCTCCCTGCAGCTGATCGCCGCCGAGAACTTCTGCTCGCCCGCCGTGCTCGGCGCGCTCGGCTCCGCGCTCGCCAACAAGTACGCCGAGGGCTACCCCGGCGCCCGCCACCACGGCGGCTGCGAGTACGCGGACCTCGCCGAACGCATCGCAGTGGAGCGGGCCATGGCGCTGTTCGGCGCCGAACACGCCAACGTCCAACCGCACTCCGGCTCCTCCGCCGTGCTGGCCGCGTACGCCGCGCTGCTGCGCCCCGGCGACACGGTGCTCGCGATGGGCCTCCCGTACGGCGGACACCTCACGCACGGCTCTCCCGCCAACTTCTCCGGCCGCTGGTTCTCCTTCGTCGGGTACGGCGTCGATGCCGAGACCGGCCTGATCGACTACGAGCAGGTGCAGGAACTCGCCCGCGCGCACCGGCCCAAGGCCATCGTCTGCGGCTCGATCTGCTACCCCCGCCACCCCGAGTACTCCGTGTTCCGGGAGATCGCCGACGAGGTGGGGGCCTACCTGATCGCCGACGCGGCGCATCCGATCGGGCTCGTCGCCGGCGGGGCGGCCCCCAGCCCCGTCCCGTACGCGGACATCGTCTGCGCGACCACCCACAAGGTGCTGCGCGGCCCGCGCGGCGGGATGGTCCTGTGCACCGCCGAACTGGCCGAGCGCGTCGACCGGGCGGTGTTCCCCTTCACGCAGGGCGGCGCCCAGATGCACACGATCGCCGCGAAGGCCGTGGCCTTCGGTGAGGCGGCCGGTCCCGCGTTCACCACGTACGCCCACCGGGTCGTCGCCAACGCCCGAGTTTTGGCCGAGGCCCTGGAGGCCGCGGGTCTCGCCGTGACGACCGGCGGCACCGACACCCACCTCATCTGCGCCGACCCCGCCCCGCTCGGCATCGACGGTCCGACCGCCCGGGGCCGGCTCGCCGCGGCCGGCATCGTGCTGGACACCTGCGCCCTGCCCTACGGCGATCAGCGCGGGATCCGCCTGGGCACCGCGGCCGTGACCACCCAGGGCATGGGGGAGACGGAGATGGCCCGCATCGCCGCGCTGTGCGGGGCGGCGCTGCGCGGGCAAGCCGCTCGGACCCGCACGGAGGTCGCCGAGCTGGCCGGTGGATTTCCTCCTTATGGGGCGTAACACGGACGAGCGGGGCGTACCGCAACCGGGGTAGGCACCCCGCGCGTCCTCGGTAGCGGTGACATCGCGGCTAATGTGTGGGGCTGAGATGGCCGGCGATACATCTGGGGCTGCCAGTGCGTGAATATCTGCTGACGCTTTGCGTCACGGTCGCGGTGACCTACCTGCTGACCGGGCCCGTGCGGAAGTTCGCGATCGCGGTCGGGGCCATGCCGGAGATCCGGGCCCGTGACGTGCACCGCGAGCCGACCCCTCGGCTCGGCGGGATCGCGATGTTCGGCGGACTGTGCGCGGGACTGCTCGTGGCCGACCACCTGCGCAACCTCAACGGGGTGTTCACCGGCTCGAACGAACCCCGGGCGCTGCTGTCCGGCGCCGCGCTGATCTGGCTGATCGGCGTGCTGGACGACAAGTTCGAGATCGACGCCCTGATCAAGCTGGGCGCCCAGATGATCGCCGCCGGTGTGATGGTCATCCAGGGTCTGACGATCCTGTGGATTCCGGTGCCCTTCATCGGTACGGTCTCGGTCACCCCGTGGCAGGGCAACCTGCTGACGGTGGCCCTCGTGGTGCTCACGATCAACGCGGTGAACTTCGTGGACGGCCTCGACGGCCTGGCGGCCGGCACGGTCTGCATCGCCGCCACCGCGTTCTTCCTGTACGCGTACCGGATCTGGTTCGGCTACGGGATCGAGTCGGCGGCGCCGGCGACGCTGTTCGCCGCCATCCTGATGGGCATGTGCCTGGGCTTCCTGCCGCACAACATGCACCCCGCCCGGATCTTCATGGGGGACTCGGGATCGATGCTGATCGGCCTGGTGTTGGCCGCCGGCGCGATCTCCATCACCGGGCAGGTGGACCCGGACACGTTGAAGCTCTTCGCGGGCGGTGAGCGCAACGCGACGCACGCGATGCTGCCGGTCTTCATCCCGCTGGTGCTGCCGCTGACGATCATCGCGATCCCGATGGCGGACCTGATCCTGGCCATCGTCCGGCGCACCTGGAACGGCCGGTCGCCCTTCGCGGCCGACCGCGGGCACCTGCACCACCGGCTGCTGGAACTCGGGCATTCCCACAGCCGTGCCGTACTGATCATGTACTTCTGGTCGGGCCTGATCGCCTTCGGGGCGGTGGCCTACTCGGTGCACTCGACCTCGATGTGGATCGTGCTCGGCATCGCGGGGCTGAGCGCCCTGGGTCTCGTCCTGCTGCTCCTGCCGCGGTTCACCCCGCGCGCCCCGCGGTGGGCGGAGGCGTTGGTCCCGCCGCGCTACCGGCACGCGGAACGGGCGGCGGAGGCGGCGGCCCTGGATGCCTCGGGCACGGAACCCGAGCCGGCCCGGCCGATCGCGGCTGGTGTCTCGGGCGTCAACGGGGCGACCGCCATTGGCCCCCGTTCGCGCTTCCCCGACCGGCGTAAGGCCGGATCGGCTCGCTGACGCCCCGAGAGCATGTCCGACATGAACGCCCTTTACCAGACAAGGTGCCCCCGTGTCCTGCACACACGGGCGCGGTAACCCTCATGTGTGACAGTCAGCACACTCCCCGGGTAAAGCTCTCATCAAATACTTTGTGATACCGTTCACTAAACCCGGCGACAGAGCCGAAGGACCGTAGTGCGACGGTCCATTGGCCCGAGGCGCTGCCTCGGACCGGGCTTACGCTCGTCCCCGTACGAGTCCCGTACGAGTCCGTGCCCCCACCACCACGCGGAGCAAACCGCCATGCGGTCAGATGACGTCCGATCCCTCCTGCAAACCGCCGTACCCACGGCTGTCGCCGGCGCTGTAGCCGTCGCGATCAGCGGTGCGGTCGTGGGCGGCAAGGGCGCGATCGGTGCCGTCGTGGCGACGCTGCTGGTGATTGTCTTCATGGGCCTTGGATTCCTGGTTCTCCAACGCACGGCGAAATCTCTGCCGCACCTGTTCCAGGCGATGGGCCTCATGCTTTACGCGGCCCAGATCCTGTTGCTCTTCGTCTTTCTCGCCGTGTTCAAGAACACGACGTTGTTCCACCCCCGGGCATTCGCGATCACGCTCGTCGCCACCACCCTCGTGTGGATCGGCGCGCAGACGCGGGCCCACATGAAGGCCAAGATTCTTTACGTCGAACCCGAGTCCACGAAGGGCGACAAGCCCGGAAGTCCGGGGTCGAAGCCGTGAGGGGTAGGGCCGGGATAAGTGTGCGTTCGAGATGCTGCTATCGTCCGGTTCAAACTGCGGCACTGCGGGCGCGGGCATCCGAGCTGACGCCTGTTCCATCGCGAGGCGCGATGCCTGACCGCCGCCCCCACATCCGTTACACCAGTCCAGTGCCGAACCGCGGCTTCGCGCCGCGCCGACACAACGAGGTTGCCGTACCCATGCGCCACGCTGAAGGAGCCCGCGGTGAGTCCTGACCCGACGCAGGTGCTCGCCTTCGAGACCGACTGTCACATCTTCGACGGATGTGGCTTCCCCGGCCCGGGCCTGCACTCGTTCCTCTTCGAGCCGCTGTGGGGCGACGCCGACAGCAACCTGTACTTCAACAAGCCGATGCTGCTGGCGCTCCTGGGCACCGTCGTCATCGTCGGGTTCTTCTGGGCCGCCTTCCGCAAGCCGAAGGTCGTCCCGGGCAAGCTCCAGATGGTCGCCGAATCCGGCTACGACTTCGTGCGCCGCGGCATCGTCTACGAGACGCTCGGAAAGAAGGAGGGCGAGAAGTACGTCCCCTTCATGGTCGCGACGTTCTTCTTCGTCTGGATCCTGAACCTCTGGTCGATCATTCCGCTGGCCCAGTTCCCGGTGACCTCGATCATCGCGTTCCCGGCAGTCCTTGCGGCGATCGTCTACTTCATCTGGATGTCGGTGACGTTCAAGCGTCACGGCTTCGTCGGCGGCCTCAAGAACCTGACGGGCTACGACAAGAGCCTGGGCGGCGTTCTGCCGCTGGTCATGGTCATCGAGTTCTTCTCGAACGTCCTGGTCCGCCCCTTCACCCACGCGGTCCGACTGTTCGCGAACATGTTCGCGGGTCACACCCTGCTGCTGCTGTTCACCATCGCCAGTTGGTACCTGCTGAACGGGATCGGCATCGCCTACGCGGGCGTCTCGTTCGTCATGGTGATCGTGATGACCGCCTTCGAGCTCTTCATCCAGGCTGTCCAGGCGTACGTCTTCGTCCTCCTGGCCTGCAGCTTCATCCAGGGCGCGCTCGCCGAGCACCACTGAGCCAGGCCCGCCCCGCTCAGCCCCCATTTCGTCCGGTGGCCAACCCCCACCGGTCCGTGAAAGAGAAGGAAGAACTGGCATGTCCCAGACCCTTGCCGCCGTCACCGGCTCCCTCAGCTCCGTTGGTTACGGTCTCGCGGCCATCGGCCCCGGCGTCGGCGTCGGCATCATCTTCGGTAACGGCACGCAGGCTCTCGCCCGTCAGCCCGAAGCTGCCGGTCTGATCCGCGCCAACCAGATCCTCGGCTTCGCCTTCTGCGAGGCGCTCGCCCTCATCGGTCTGGTCATGCCGTTCGTCTACAGCTGACGAACCGCGACCACTAGTCCGATTAGACGAAAGGCACTGATGTGAACCTCCTGGTTCTCGCGGCCGAGAAGGAAAACCCTCTCGTCCCGCCGATCCCCGAGCTCGTCATCGGTCTGATCGCCTTCGTCATCGTCTTCGGCTTCCTCGCGAAGAAGCTCCTCCCGAACATCAACAAGGTTCTGGACGAGCGTCGCGAGGCCATCGAGGGCGGTATCGAGAAGGCTGAGGCCGCTCAGACCGAGGCCCAGAGCGTGCTGGAGCAGTACAAGGCCCAGCTCGCCGAAGCCCGGCACGAGGCCGCGCGCCTGCGCCAGGAAGCGCTGGAGCAGGGCACTGCGCTCAAGGAAGAACTGCGCGCAGAGGGCCAGCGGCAGCGTGAGGAGATCATCGCTGCCGGCCACGCCCAGATCGCGGCCGACCGCAAGGCCGCTTCGCAGGCGCTCCGCCAGGACGTGGGCAAGCTCGCCACCGACCTGGCCGGAAAGCTCGTCGGCGAGTCCCTTGAGGACCACGCCCGGCAGAGCCGCACCATCGACCGTTTCCTCAGCGAGCTTGAGGAGAAGGCCGAGGCCGCCCGATGAACGGAGCGAGCCGCGAGGCGCTGGCCTCCGCGCGTGAGCGTCTCGACGCGTTGACGGACAACACGTCCGTCGACGCGGCGAAGCTCGCCGACGAGCTGGCCTCCGTCACCGCGCTGCTCGACCGTGAGGTCTCGCTGCGTCGGGTCCTCACGGACCCGTCGCAGGCCGGCGAGGCCAAGGCCGAGCTGGTGGGCCGCCTGCTGGGCGGCCAGGTGAGCGGGGAAACCCTCGACCTGGTGTCCGGCATGGCCCGGTCCCGCTGGTCGCAGTCGCGTGACCTGGTCGACTCGCTGGAGGAACTGGCGGCCACCGCCGACCTCACGGCGGCCCAGCGCGCGGGTGCGCTCGACAACGTCGAGGACGAGGTGTTCCGGTTCGGCCGGATCGTGTCCTCGAGCACCGAGCTGCGCTCCGCGCTGACCGACCGTGCGGCGACCGCCTCCGCCAAGAGCGAGCTGCTGCGCAGCCTGCTCGGCGGCAAGGTGAACGCCGCCACGGAGCGACTGGTCATCCGTCTCGTCACGCGGCCGCGTGGACGTAGCCTGGAAGCGGGACTCGAGTCCCTCTCCAAGCTCGCCGCCGAGCGCCGTGACCGCATGGTCGCCACCGTGACCAGCGCGGTTCCGCTCAGCGACGTGCAGAAGCAGCGTCTCGGCGCGGTGCTGGCCAAGCTGTACGGCCGCCAGATGCATCTGAACCTCGACGTGGACCCCACGGTCCTCGGCGGGATCTCGGTGCGGGTCGGCGACGAGGTCATCGACGGCACCATCGCGGACCGCCTCGCAGAGGCGTCCCGCCGCATGGCCGGCTGACCGGCCACCAATAGAACAACGCATTCCTAGCGGCCCGGTTGGGCCGTGCAGAACTTGCAGAAGATTCCTGGGGGTCGCCCCCAGACCCCTATGAAGCTTCAGGCCCAACAAGGAGAGCAGGGAACCCAGATGGCGGAGCTCACGATCCGGCCGGAGGAGATCCGGGACGCACTGGAGAACTTTGTCCAGTCGTACCAGCCGGACGCGGCCTCGCGCGAGGAGGTCGGAACGGTCAGCGTTGCCGGCGACGGCATCGCGAAGGTGGAGGGTCTGCCCTCCGCCATGGCGAACGAGCTGCTGAAGTTCGAGGACGGCACCCTCGGTCTCGCCCTCAACCTCGAGGAGCGCGAGATCGGTGCGATCGTCCTCGGCGAATTCAGCGGTATCGAGGAGGGCCAGCCGGTGCAGCGCACCGGTGAGGTTCTCTCCGTAGGTGTCGGCGAGGGCTACCTCGGCCGCGTTGTCGACCCGCTCGGCAACCCGATCGACGGCCTCGGCGAGATCGCGACCGAGGGCCGCCGCGCCCTTGAGCTGCAGGCCCCGGGCGTCATGGTCCGTAAGTCGGTGCACGAGCCCATGCAGACCGGCTACAAGGCCGTCGACGCGATGGTGCCGATCGGCCGTGGCCAGCGTCAGCTGATCATCGGTGACCGTCAGACCGGCAAGACCGCTCTTGCCGTCGACACGATCATCAACCAGCGCGACAACTGGCGCTCGGGCGACGTGAACAAGCAGGTCCGCTGCATCTACGTCGCAATCGGCCAGAAGGGCTCGACCATCGCGTCCGTTCGCGGCGCCCTGGAAGAGGCCGGCGCGCTCGAGTACACGACGATCGTCGCCGCCCCGGCGTCCGACCCGGCCGGCTTCAAGTACCTGGCGCCGTACACCGGTTCCGCCATCGGTCAGCACTGGATGTACGCCGGCAAGCACGTCCTGATCATCTTCGACGACCTGTCGAAGCAGGCCGACGCCTACCGCGCCGTCTCGCTGCTGCTGCGCCGCCCGCCGGGCCGTGAGGCCTACCCGGGTGACGTCTTCTACCTGCACTCGCGTCTGCTGGAGCGCTGCGCGAAGCTCTCCGACGAGATGGGTGCCGGTTCGATGACCGGTCTGCCGATCGTCGAGACCAAGGCGAACGACGTGTCGGCGTTCATCCCGACCAACGTCATCTCCATCACCGACGGTCAGTGCTTCCTGGAGTCCGACCTGTTCAACGCGGGCCAGCGCCCGGCGCTGAACGTCGGTATCTCGGTCTCCCGCGTCGGTGGTTCCGCGCAGCACAAGGCCATGAAGCAGGTTTCCGGCCGTCTGCGCGTGGACCTGGCCCAGTACCGCGAGCTGGAGGCGTTCGCCGCCTTCGGTTCCGACCTGGACGCCGCGTCGAAGGCTTCGCTGGAGCGCGGCAAGCGCATGGTCGAGCTGCTCAAGCAGGGCCAGTACCAGCCGATGCCCGTCGAGGAGCAGGTCGTCTCCGTCTGGGCCGGCACCACCGGCAAGATGGACGACGTCCCGGTCAACGACATCCGTCGCTTCGAGTCCGAGCTGCTGGAGCACCTGCGCCGTGAGCGCAAGGACCTCCTCACCTCGATCGCCGAGGGCGGCAAGATGTCCGACGACACCCTGACGTCGATCGCGGACGCCATCGCTGCCTTCAAGCAGCAGTTCGAGACGTCTGACGGCAAGCTCCTGGGCGAGGACGCTCCGGCCGTCAACGTCTCCAAGTGACGACGGAAGGGACCTGACTCATGGGAGCGCAGCTCCGGGTCTACAAGCGTCGCATCCGTGCCGTCACGGCGACCAAGAAGATCACCAAGGCGATGGAGATGATCGCCGCCTCGCGCATCGTCAAGGCGCAGCGCAAGGTGGCGGCATCGATGCCGTACGCGACCGAGCTCACCCGTGCGGTGACCGCGGTGGCGACCGGTTCGAACACCAAGCACGCCCTGACCACCGAGGTCGAGGCGCCGACCCGCGCCGCGGTCCTGCTCATCACGAGCGACCGCGGTCTGGCCGGCGGCTACTCCTCGAACGCCATCAAGCAGGCGGACCGGCTCACCGAGCGGTTGCGCGCTGAGGGCAAGGACGTCGATGCCTACATCGTCGGCCGCAAGGGTGTCGCCTACTACGGCTTCCGCGAGCGCAAGATCGCGGACTCGTGGACCGGCTTCACCGACAGCCCGGCTTACGCGGACGCCAAGCGCGTCGCCGCACCGCTGATCGAGGCCATCCAGACGGAGACGGCCGAGGGCGGCGTGGACGAGCTGCACATCGTCTACACGGAATTCGTGTCGATGATGACGCAGAACGCCGTGGACGGCCGGATGCTGCCGCTCAGCCTCGCGGAGACCTCCGCTGGGGCTCAGGACGAAGAGCGCGCGAAGGGCGAGATCCTTCCGCTGTTCGAGTTCGAGCCGTCGGCGGAGGACGTCCTCGACGCCCTCCTGCCGCGCTACGTCGAGAGCCGCATCTACAACGCGCTGCTGCAGTCGGCCGCTTCCGAGCACGCCGCCCGCCGCCGCGCGATGAAGTCGGCAACCGACAACGCCGGGGATCTCATCAAGAGCCTCTCCCGGCTTGCCAACGCGGCCCGCCAGGCCGAAATCACCCAGGAAATCAGCGAGATCGTCGGTGGCGCGAGCGCCATGGCTGACGCGACCGCGGGGAGTGACAAGTAATGACGACCACTGTTGAGACGGCCGCCGCCACGGGCCGCGTCGCCCGGGTCATCGGCCCGGTCGTCGACGTGGAGTTCCCCGTCGACGCCATGCCCGAGATCTACAACGCCCTCAAGGTCCAGGTCGCCGACCCGGCCGAGAACGGCAAGCTCAAGACGCTGACCCTGGAAGTCGCCCAGCACCTGGGTGACGGCCTGGTCCGCACCATCTCCATGCAGCCCACCGACGGTCTGGTCCGCCAGGCCGCGGTGACCGACACGGGCGAGGGCATCACCGTCCCCGTCGGTGACTTCACCAAGGGCAAGGTGTTCAACACCCTCGGTGAGGTGCTCAACTACCCGGAGGCCAACTCCGAGGTGACCGAGCGCTGGCCGATCCACCGCAAGGCCCCCCGGTTCGACGAGCTCGAGTCGAAGACCGAGATGTTCGAGACCGGCGTCAAGGTCATCGACCTCCTCACCCCGTACGTCAAGGGTGGAAAGATCGGTCTGTTCGGTGGTGCCGGTGTCGGCAAGACCGTTCTGATCCAGGAAATGATCTACCGCGTCGCCAACAACCACGACGGTGTGTCGGTCTTCGCGGGCGTCGGTGAGCGTACCCGTGAGGGCAACGACCTCATCGAGGAGATGGGCGACTCGGGCGTCATCGACAAGACGGCGCTCGTCTTCGGCCAGATGGACGAGCCCCCGGGCACCCGTCTTCGTGTCGCGCTCGCCGGTCTGACCATGGCGGAGTACTTCCGCGATGTGCAGAAGCAGGACGTGCTCTTCTTCATCGACAACATCTTCCGTTACACCCAGGCCGGTTCCGAGGTCTCCACGCTGCTCGGCCGTATGCCGTCCGCGGTGGGTTACCAGCCGAACCTGGCCGACGAGATGGGTCTGCTGCAGGAGCGCATCACCTCGACCCGCGGTCACTCGATCACCTCGATGCAGGCGATCTACGTCCCCGCGGACGACCTGACCGACCCGGCGCCGGCCACCACCTTCGCCCACCTCGACGCGACGACGGTTCTCTCCCGTCCGATCTCCGAGAAGGGCATCTACCCGGCCGTGGACCCGCTGGACTCGACGTCCCGCATCCTCGACCCGCGGTACATCGCGGCGGACCACTACGCGTGCGCCATGCGTGTCAAGGGGATCCTGCAGAAGTACAAGGACCTCCAGGACATCATCGCGATCCTCGGTATCGACGAGCTGGGCGAGGAGGACAAGCTCGTTGTCCACCGTGCCCGTCGCGTCGAGCGCTTCCTGTCGCAGAACACCCACGTCGCCAAGCAGTTCACCGGCGTGGACGGTTCGGACGTTCCGCTCGACGAGTCGATCACCGCGTTCAACGCGATCTGCGACGGTGACTACGACCACTTCCCCGAGCAGGCGTTCTTCATGTGCGGTGGCATCGAGGACCTCAAGGCCAACGCCAAGGAGCTGGGCGTCTCCTGAAGCCCCGCTCCCTGGTGAGCAGCGCTGAATGTCCCCCGGCTACCGCCGGGAGGTGCCCCCAGGAGAGGGGCGGGTGTGTCCCGTCCCTCTCCCCACGCCCATTAGAATTTGACCCAACACCCGGCCGAACCGCCGGGTGGTGACCCGAGGAGCCACCTTGGCTGCTGAGCTGCACGTCGAGCTGGTCGCGGCGGACCGCAATGTCTGGTCCGGCGAGGCCACCCTTGTTGTCGCGCGCACCACGTCGGGCGACATCGGCGTCATGCCCGGTCACCAGCCGCTTCTCGGTGTGCTGGAATCGGGCCCGGTGACCATCCGCACCAGCGACGGCAACACTGTCGTCGTCGCGGTGCACGGCGGTTTCATCTCGTTCGCGGACAACAAGCTGTCCCTGCTGGCCGAGATCGCCGAGCTCGCGGACGAGATTGACGTCCAGCGGGCGGAGCGGGCACTGGAGCGCGCGAAGGCGGAGGCCGATGCGGCCGCCGAGCGTCGCGCCGATGTCCGGCTGCGCGCGGTGACGGGGCACTGAGCCCCTTACCGAACAGTGTGCGTCCTCAGCCGCGGCCCGATCCGGACTTCTCCGGAGCGGGTCGCGGCTGAGGCGATGCGGATCAGTTTTTCGTGTGCTGTATTCGATGAGCGAGGAGGTCGGTGAAGATGCTCCTCGCTCTGCTTGTGAGCGGCCTGGTCGTAGCCCTGGTGGTGATCGGGCTGTTTGTCTTCGGGCTGCGCCGCAGACTCATCCAGCGGTCCGGCGGGACCTTCGACTGCAGCCTGCGCTGGGGCGTGGCCGAGGAGCCCGACGTCTCCGGCAAGGGCTGGGTGTACGGGGTCGCCCGCTACAGCGGTGACCGGATCGAATGGTTCCGGGTGTTCAGCTACTCGCCTCGACCCCGCCGTCTCCTGGAGCGAGCCTCCATCGAGGTGCTGGCCCGTCGCGCCCCCGAGGGCGAGGAGGAGCTGGCGCTGCTCTCCGACGCCGTCGTGCTCGGCTGTTCCCACCGGGGGACGCGCCTGGAGCTGGCCATGAGCGACGACGCGCTGACCGGATTCCTCGCCTGGCTGGAGGCGGCGCCTCCCGGGCAGAGGGTGAACGTGGCCTGAGGGGCCGACGGAGCTGGATCGCCCTCGCCGGACGGAGTCCGGCGCAGCGGCGCGACGTCGGGGAGGCCCCCGGGGCCGAGCCGTGCGAGGGGTGCGTCAAGAAGGAGAAGCCGGGGAGAAGGGGGCGGACCCTTCTCCCCGGCTTCGTCTTTCACCGGCCCCGTGCGTGGGGGCTACTGGAGACCGGTGTGGATGGCGTTCGCGAGTTCACCGTTCGCGGTGTCGCCGCTGAACTCCCAGAAGAAGGCGCCCCTGAGGCCCTGCTGCTTGGCCCAGGTCATCTTGCCGACGATGGTGGCGGGGGTGTCGTAGCTCCACCAGTTGCTGCCGCACCTCGCGTAGGCGGTGCCGGCGATCGTGCCGGTCACCGGGCAGCTGCTCTTGAGCACCTTGTAGTCCTCGATGCCCTGCTCGTACGTACCGGGGGCGGGGCCGGTGGCGGCGCCGCCGGGGGCGTCCTGGGTGACGCCGGTCCAGCCGCGCCCGTAGAAGCCGATGCCCAGGTTCAGCTTGGAGCCGGCGATGCCCTTGCCCTTGAGCTTGGTGATCGCGGCCTCGGAGTTGAAGCCGGCGATCGGGATGCCCGCGTAGGAGGTGAGCGGGGAGTGCGGGGCCGTCGGGCCCTTGGCGTCCCAGGCGCCGAAGAAGTCGTAGGTCATCACGTTGTAGAAGTCGACGTACTGGGCCGCGCCCGCGTAGTCGGCGAGGTCGAGCTTGCCGCCGTTGGAGCCGTCGGCGGAGATCGCGGCGGTGATCAGGTTGCTGCCTCCGAACTTTGCGCGGAGCGCGGCCAGCAGGTTCTTGAGGGAGGCGGCGCCGCTGGTGTCGCAGGACAGACCGCAGGCGTTCGGGTACTCCCAGTCGATGTCGATGCCGTCGAAGACGTCCGCCCAGCGGGGGTCCTCGACCAGGCTGTAGCAGGAGTCGGCGAAGGCGGCCGGGTTGGCCGCGGCCTGGCCGAAGCCGCCGGACCAGGTCCAGCCGCCGAAGGACCACAGCACCTTGATGCCGGGGTACTTCTTCTTGAGCTCGCGCAGCTGGTTGATGTTGCCGGCGACGGGCTGGTCCCAGGTGTCGGCGGTGCCGTCGACGCTCGACGCGGCGTCGTACGTCTTCTGGTAGTCGGCGTAGGCGTCACCGATCGCGCACTTGCCGCCGGTGACGTTGCCGAAGGCGTAGTTGATGTGCGTGATCTTCGCGGCGGTACCGGAGGTGACGAGGTTCTTCACCTGGTAGTTGCGCTGGTAGATGCCCCAGTCGGTGAAGTAGCCGAGCTTGACCTTGCTGCCGGTGGGCGGGGGCGTGGTGCCGCCGCCGGTCGTGGTGACGGAGAGGGCGCCGGAGGAGGGGCCGGTCTGGTCGGCGGTGTCACGGGCCGTGACGGTGTAGCCGTAGGAGGTTGCCTTGGTCAGGCCGGAGTCGGTGTAGCCGGTACCGGTGACGGTCGCCACCTTGGCCCCGTCACGGAAGACGTCGTAGTTCTTGACGCCCTTGTCGTCGGTGGCCGCGCTCCAGCCGAGGGTCACGGAGGTGTCGGTGACCCCGCTCGCGGTGGGGGTGCCGGGTGCCGAGGGCGGGGCGTCGGTGGGGGTCGTGCCGCCGTCGCAGGAGGTGCCGTTGATCTTGCAGCCGGCGGGCGCGCCGGCGCCGGCGCCGTTGAACCCGAAGCTGATGGTCGCGCCGGGGGAGAGGGTGCCGTTGTAGCCCTTGTTCTTGCCGGTCCAGTGGGTGCCGGAGCCGGTGACGTCGGCGTCCCAGGCGGAGGTGACCGTCGTGCCGGAGGGGAAGTCCCACTCCACGGTCCAGCCGGTCAAGGTGGTGGTGCCGGTGTTCTTCACCGTCCACTTGCCCTCGAAGCCGGAGCCCCAGTCGGAGACCTTCGTGTACGTCGCGGTCGCGGAGCCGGCGGCCTGGGCGGGGCCGGCGAGGGCGACGAGTCCCGCCGCCGGCAGGGCGAAGGCGGCCACCGTAGCGGCGAGCCTTCTGAAGAGACGGGTGCGGGGTGGGGGTGCTGTGCTCAAGGTCGTCCTCCGTAGGTCCGTCGAAGTCGCGGGGCCGACTTCGACATGGGGGTGGGACCTGCGCCGCCCGTGAGCCTGCCGGGGGATCTTTTGTCATGGCACGCTCACCACAGTTCCGGTGAGCGTAGAAAGGTCTGGACCAACCGTCAAGAGGTCCAGACCTCCTCTCAAGTGGCCCACCGGGGACCCGACTCACGCGCCAATACAGCGGGAAGCCCGCCGCGCCCGCGCGCGGCGCCCCGAACCAGCGGCGGCGGTGCACCCCCTAGCGTTCGCCGCCCGGCACCCAGAGCACGTCCCCGACCTCCTTGTTGGCGGTGCGGGCCAGGATGAAGAGCAGGTCCGAGAGCCGGTTCAGGTAGGTGGCGGTCAGCGGGTTCATCACCTCGCCGTGTTCCTCCAGCGCCGCCCACGTCGAACGCTCGGCGCGCCGGACCACCGTGCACGCCTGGTGCAGGAGCGCCGCGCCGGGGGTGCCGCCGGGGAGGATGAAGCTGCGCAGCTTCTCCAACTCCTCGTTGAAGCGGTCGCAGTCCGCCTCCAGCTTGTCGATGTAGAACTGCTCGACGCGCAGCGGAGGGTACTGCGGGTTCTCTACGACCGGGGTGCTCAGGTCCGCCCCGACGTCGAACAGGTCGTTCTGCACCCGGACCAGGACCTTCACCACGTCCTCGGGCAGGGCGCCCAGCGCGATCGCCGTCCCGATGGCCGCGTTGGCCTCGTTGGCGTCGGCGTACGCGGAGATCCGCAGGTCCGTCTTGTGCGTACGGCTCATGTCGCCGAGGGCGGTCGTGCCCTTGTCGCCGGTGCGGGTGTAGATGCGCGTGAGGTTCACCATGGTTCCAGCCTAATGACAAGGACGGCGGTGCGGCCCGGGGAGGAAGGCGCGTACCCGGACAAAGGTGCGCACGGGTCAACTGCGCGGCCTCCAACCGCCGCTGGGCCGTACCGGTGTGATGTCCGTCAGCTGAGACGTGACGCGTGTTACTTCGCGGTCACACCGTCCCTCACGGACGCTAGTCTCCGCCGGAGAGGCTACGAGACTGGGCCGTAGCGAGAACGAGGGGTGTGCAGTGGCTGGGAAGCTCGCCGTCATCGGTGCCGGACTCATGGGTTCCGGGATCGCTCAGGTCTCCGCTCAGGCGGGGTGGGACGTCGTCTTGCGCGATGTCACCGATGCCGCGCTGACCCGCGGCACGGACGGGATCAAGGCCTCTTACGACAAGTTCGTCTCCAAGGGCAAGCTGACGGCCGAGGACGCCGAGGCGGCGCTCGCCCGGATCACCACGACCACCGACCTCGACGCGGTAGCGGACGCGGACATCGTCGTCGAGGCCGTCTTCGAGAAGCTCGAGGTCAAGCACGAGATCTTCCGCGCGCTCGACAAGCTCGTGCGGGACGACGCGATCCTCGCGTCCAACACCTCCGCCATCCCGATCACCAAGATCGCCGCGGTGACGGAGCGCCCGGAGCGGGTCGTCGGCGCGCACTTCTTCTCGCCCGTCCCGATGATGCAGCTGTGCGAACTGGTACGCGGCTACAAGACCAGCGACGAGACCCTCGCCACGACCCGGGCGTTCGCCGAGTCCGTGGGCAAGACCTGCATCGTCGTCAACCGCGACGTGGCCGGCTTCGTGACGACCCGTCTGATCTCCGCACTGGTCGTCGAGGCCGCCAAGCTCTACGAATCGGGCGTCGCCACCGCCGAGGACATCGACATCGCCTGCAAGCTGGGCTTCGGGCACGCGATGGGGCCGCTGGCCACCGCAGACCTCACGGGGGTCGACATCCTGCTGCACGCGACCAGCAACATCTACACCGAGTCGCAGGACGAGAAGTTCGCGCCGCCGGAGCTGATGCGCCGCATGGTGGACGCGGGCGACTTCGGCCGCAAGAGCGGACAGGGTTTCTACAAGCACTGACGGCCATCGTTCGAACGCCTTCACCCGTTGGTGTGAATGAGAGTATCGGTTCGCTCACAGTCGGCAACTTCCCCGCCCCCGGGGCAGTCAGTTCCAGTGAGAGTGGCCGACCACGGACCAGTCGGACCATACGTACGCGGCACGTACGCGGGACTGCGGGAGCACACATGCACATCAGGGGCGACCACGCCGAACTCGTTGTCGGGGGCCGCCTCGACGTGCGCAGCGCGGCGGACGCCCGTACGGCCCTGCACACCGCCCTCGATCGTGGCCACGGCGACCTCGTGCTGGACCTCACCGGGCTCGACTCATGGGACGCGACCGGCCTCGGTGTGATCATGGGAGCGCACCGGCGCGCGGGCCGCACCGGGCGCCGCCTCGTCCTGCGCGGAGTGCCCGCGCAGATGCAGCGGCTGCTCGTCGCGACCCGGCTGCACCGGATCCTCGCCATCGAGGGCGGACTGGAAGCGGAATCCCTCCCGCGGGTGTGATACGAGGGGCGCTTCTTTCCTGCGGAAACGTAACGTTCCGGTGGTGAAGGCCCTCTGACGGTTCCCGCGCGCCCGGCCACGGTTTAGGCTCCGGGCGGAAACCGGACCAGTAGCGACAGCGGTGTGTGCGTGCGAAGGCCGGGCGGTACGACGGCGGCAGCGGCGCGGCACGCGGCGCGATCGGGGGACTTGGTCATGGACCGTACTCAGGGGCAGCCCGGAGCGGACGCGGGACGCGGCGCGGGCGATTCCGGAACCGGAACCACCACATCGGCGGGGCCCGCCGCCGGCGCCGCGTCCACCGGAGGTGTCGCACGCGTCGTCACACTGACCGCGGGCGACTTCACCCTCACCGTCAACCCCGTCGACGGCAGCGAGATAGAACCCCTGCGTCCCGGCACCGGGACGCCCCGGCCCGCCAAGCGGGGCCCGGCCGCCCGCGCCTCCCGGGAGGCCGCCGGCCGGCCCCCCGCACTGCCCGGCTCCACCATCCCCTCCCGCCCGCTGCTCCAGCGCGAGGAGGAACGGGAGCGCCTCCAACGGCTGCTGGGCCGCGGCCGCTCGGTACGACTGACCGGACCGGCCGGATCGGGCCGTTCCGCGCTGCTCGACTCGGTTGCCGCCGCGTGCTCCGACCTCGCCCCCGACGGAGTCGTCCGACTGAGCGGATACGGCCAACAGCAGCCGCTGGAACTGCTGCACGCGCTGCACACCGCCGTGTACGAGAGCGCCGTCGAACGGCCCGACCGGACCGAACTCCTCGCCCGGGTACGGGACATCGGCGCGATCGTCCTCATCGACGACCTGGAGCTCGGCGGAGCCGCCCTCGACGAACTCCTGCGGGCCACACCCGAGTGCGCCTACCTGCTCGCCGCCACCCCCGACGTCAAAGCCCCTTCCGACCACTCCCACTTGGAGGAGATCTTCCTCGGGGGCCTCGGCCGGGCCGAGTGCGTCGCGCTCTTGGAGGCTCTCACCGGGCGTCCCCTGACGGAGGAGGAGACGGCCTGGGCGGCAGACCTGCGGTTCGCCTCCGAGGGGCTGCCCCTGCGCTTCGTACAGGCGGCCGCGCTGCTGCGCCGGCGCGACGAGTTGAACCACCGTGACGAGCCGGACGACGAGGACGAGCCCGGCGTCTTCGAGGGCCGGCCGCGCGAGGCCGCGCACGTACCGCTGCCGACGCTCGCCGAGGGCGCGGCGCCGGCGGAGCTGCTGGCCTCCCGGGTGAGCGAGTCGGCGCGGGCCGCCCTGCGGATCGCCTGCGCGCTCGGCGGGGAGATGCCGCACCACGCGCACCTGCCGGCACTGGTGGGGGACACCCACGCCGACGCGGCGGTCGCGGAGCTGCTGGACTGCGGCCTGCTCACCCCCGTCGGCCCGCGCTACCGGCTGGCCCACGGGGTCGCCCGGCAGTTGGAGGAGGCCGGGTACGGGGACACCGAGGCCGAGGAGGCCCGTACCGCCGCCCGGCACTACGCCTGGTGGACCGGGCACGCCTCGGTGACCCCCGAGCGGGTCGCGACCGAGGCGGACGCGGTGTTGGCGGCGCTGGCGGGCGCCGACGTGGTGGCCGCCGTCATGCTCGCCCGCACGGCGGCCCCGGCCCTGGCGGCCTCCCTGCACTGGGAGGCGTGGGAGCGGGCGCTGCGTTCGGGCGCGGAGGCCGCCCGCAAGGCCGGGGAGGTCGCGGAGCAGGCGTACTTCCACCACGAGCTCGGCGTGCTCGCGCTGTGCGAGGGGCGGTTGGAGCGGGCGCGGGCCGAGCTGGAGGCGTCGATCGGGCTGCGGGGCGCGCTCGCGGACAAGCGGGGGACCGTCGCGGGACGGCGGGCGCTGGCGCTGGTCACCGACCGGGAGGCGGCGGCGGCCCAGGTGTCGCCGCCCCTGCGGCTGGAGGCCCCGGCCACGCCCGCCTCGGCCGCGTCCTCCACGTCGGCGTCGGCCGCGGCCGGCCCGCCCGCGTCTGCCCTGCGCGCTTCGGCTTCGGCCGCGTCCGCGCCGGCCGGACCGGCGTCGGCTTCGGCCGTGACCCGCCCGCTCGCCCGCCCGGTGGTTTCCCCGGTGACCCCGCCCCTGGCCCGGCCGGTGACGCCGCCCTCCGCGGCCCCCGTCGCCTCCGAGGCCGTGACCCAAATGGTGCCGGCGGTCCGGCGGCCCGAGGCGCCGACGACTCCGTCGACCCTCTCCCAGGTGTTCGAGGACGCCTTCCCGCCCGCACCCAAGCAGGAGCCGGTGCCCGGTGCGCCCCTCGCGTCGGGGCGCGCCCCGGCGGGGGATCCGGACTCGCGGCGCAGGACGGCGTTCCTCGCCGCGGCCGGCGCCCTGGCGGTGGCCGTGATCGGGACCGTGGTGGGCCTGACGGTCTCCGGCTCGGACACGACACCGCCGAAGGACCCGGCGGTGTCGTCGTCGCCGGACACCGACCTGGGCACCGATTCCGGCGCGGGTGACCCGGCCGTCGCGCCGGAGCCGGGCACCACCGCCCCGTCGGCGACCCCGTCGGACGCGGCGACGCCCGGGCCGGGCGAACCGGCGGCGCAACCCGTCCCCGGGACCACCCGGGCCCCCGGCTCCAGGCCGGACGGCCGGACCCCCTCGCACAAGCCCACGCCGCCGGCGCAGCCGGGCACCAAGGCGCCGACGTCGACGCCCCCCGTCCACACCGACCCGCCGAGTCCGACCGGCTCGTCCCTGCCGCCGGTGAGCCCGTCGCCGGACCCCCCGCCCGGATCGGGCACCTCCCAGTCCGCCTCCGAGGCGGCCCCGTCGGCCGCGCAGTGACGTCGCGGCGCCGGCGCCGGCCCTCTGCTCAGAACAGGCGGAGCTTGTCGTCCTCGATGCCGCGCATGGCGTTGTAGTCCAGCACCACGCAGTCCATGCCGCGGTCCGTCGCCAGGACACGGGCCTGCGGCTTGATCTCCTGGGCGGCGAAGACCCCCCGGACCGGCGCCAGGTGCGGGTCGCGGTTGAGGAGCTCCAGGTACCGGGTGAGCTGCTCGACGCCGTCGATCTCACCGCGCCGCTTGATCTCCACGGCCACGGTCGCACCCGAGCCGTCACGGCACAGGATGTCGACCGGGCCGATCGCCGTCATGTACTCGCGGCGGATCAGCGTGTAGCCGTCGCCCAGCGTGTCGATGCGGTCGGCGAGCAGCTCCTGGAGGTGTGCTTCCACGCCGTCCTTGATCAGGCCCGGGTCGACGCCCAGCTCGTGGGAGGAGTCGTGCAGCACTTCCTCCATGGTGATGATGAGCTTCTCGCCCGCCTTGTTGACGACGGTCCAGACGCCCTCCTCGGCGCCGGTCCCCTCCTTGAGGGTGCACGGAGGAGACATCCAGTTGAGCGGTTTGTACGCCCGGTCGTCCGCGTGGATGGAGACACTGCCGTCGGCCTTCACGAGGATCAGACGGGGTGCGGAGGGCAGATGGGCGGTGAGCCGGCCCGCGTAGTCGACGGAGCAGCGGGCAATGACGAGACGCATGGTCGGCAACGCTACTCGACCGATGGGCCTCCACGCGATTCGCCCGTGAAAGCCCCCTTCGTCGATGGCGCGTTGTATGCGCATTCTCCTGGTGCGCCAACCCGGGGGCGCCTACCGTGGTGAGCGGGTGGTTGTCGAACGTGCACGCTGCGTCGCGGCCGCCTTCCCTGCCCGTAGGACTCCGGACACCCAAACCGCCGGGGTCACGAGAGGAGAACCCATGTCGCTCGACGTCTCACCGGCCCTACTCGAACAGGCCGAGCGAGGCGAGGTCGACGAAGCCGCTTTCGTCGACTGCGTCCGGACCTCCCTGCCTTACGCATGGGAGATGGTCAGCTCGCTGGTGGCCCAGCTGGAGGTTGAAGGCGGAGAATTCGCCGACAACCAGACGCCGCCGCCGGACGAGCAGGCGCGCGGGCAACTGCTGCGCGCGCTCGCGAGTGACGCGATACGTGGTGCCCTGCAGCGGCACTTCGGGGTGCGCCTGGCGTTCCAGAACTGCCACCGTGTAGCGGTGTTCCCGCTGGACCCCGTGGTGGACGACCGGCTTGCCAAGTTCACCTCGATACGAGGCCAGCTGCTCAACCAGTCGCCGGAGCTGCGGGACTGTTAGCTCCCGAGCAGGTCCTGCTCGAAGAGCCGCCCGCTGCCGCTCCGTGTCGCGGGAGGTACGACCGGTACCGGAGCGGCAGTCCGGCTCTCAGCCGAGGCGGGGCAGGACCTCGGCGCCGATGCGCCGTACGTTCTCCTCCGTCGCGGCGAGGTCGCCGGAGCCCTCCGTCAGCAGGGCGAAGCGCGTGATCCCCGTGCGTTCGGCGGTGGCCGCGATGCGGTCCGCCGCGAACCGCGGGGTTCCCACGGGGTGGAGCTCACAGAGCAGCTCCGTGTACGCCACCGGGTCCCGCATCGCGCGCTGTCGGCCGTCCACCGTCACATGGGCGTCCAGGCCTTGGCGCAGCCAGCCCGGCATCGCCTTCACCAGGGTTTCCCGGGCGTCCGCCGTGCGGTCCGCGAGTTGGCAGACCCCCGCCGACACGTGCGCCGCGTCCGGCGCGTGCCCCGCGGCCAGGGCGGTGCGCCGCCACAGCGCGACCATGTCCGCCTTGTCCTCGTCCCCGCAGTGCATGCCGAGCAGCATCGGCAGACCGCGCTCCGCGGCCAGCCGTACGGACGCCGGAGAGGTACAGGCGACGATCACTTCCGGCCCCTTCCCGTCACCGTCCAGCGCCTCCGCGGGACGCGGTACGACGGCCACCTCGCGGAAGCCGTACCGGTCGCCGGCCGCGCCCACCCGGGCCTCGGTCAGCCAGCGCCGCAGCAGGTCCAGGGCTTCCGGGAAACCGGTCTCGTACCCGTCCAGGCCCCCGCCGAACACCTCCAGGTCGACCCATGGGCCGCCCCGGCCCACCCCGAGCATGAAACGGCCGCCCGAGGTCAGGTGCAGCAGGGCCGCCTGTTCCCCCAGCGCCACCGGGTGCGTGTTCGGCAGTACGCTCACCGCCGTGCCCACGCGCAGCCGCTCGGTCCGCCCCAGCAGCAGGGCCGCCAGGGTGACCGCGGAGGGGCAGACCCCGTACGGCACGAAGTGGTGCTCGGCGAGCCAGACCGCGTCCAGCCCGGACTCCTCGGCGACCTCGGCGGTCCGCACCGCCCGGTGCAGTGCCTCCCCCGGCCCCTGGCCCGGGAACTGGGCCCCCACTACAAACGCTCCTACGCGCATCGCGCTTGGCCTCCTCGCGGCTGACGCGGCCTCCCCAGGTGGACCGGCTCTCCGACGTTCATGACATCAACGTCTGATGGCAACAACGCCCGACACGTGCCAAGGGCACGGCCCGACGGCAAAGTTATTGGGATTGTCAGGCCGGCATTCATGAGCGAGCCCGCTCTCCGAACACCCTGCGGGTACCCGGGCTCGCTGCGCGTAGTCTGGGAGAAAGTCACTGCCGTCCGCCCATCCGTGAGGTATACGTGTCACCGCGCCACAACCGCCCCAGGGGCGGCGGGAATCCAGCCGACCGTTCGGGTACGGGGTCCGGGTCGTGGTCCGGGTCCGGTTCCGGCGGGTTGGACCGGTTCGGCCTCGAACAGACCGAGGAGTACCTCGGCGAGGAGTGGAAGGTCCGCCACGTGGCGGGCGCGAGCGCGGCGGGCAAGCGCTACCGCTGCCCCGGCTGCGACCAGGAGATCCCCTCCGGCACACCGCACCTGGTGGCCTGGCCAGAGTACGGCGGCGTGGACGACCGCCGGCACTGGCACAAGGCGTGCTGGAACGCGAAGGACCGCCGCACCTCACGGGTGCAGCGGTCCAGGAACGCGCCGAAGTACTAGTGCTGTGACCGGGAAGGTCTGCCGGCCGCGTCGGGGGCCCGTGTCGCGTCATACGTCGCGGCGGCCGACCACCACGTAGGAGGCCGCCATCGCGGCGCCCGTCACCAGCAGCATCAGCGCCATCTGCGTCAGATCGGCCGGCATCGCCTCGGGGGAACCGGACGGGCTCGTGGTGCCCGACGGCATCCCGAACAACTGCATCAGGGCGACCGGCGCGTTGTGCCGGAGCACCACCCGCCCCAGCGGCGCCGACGCCTCCCAGATGCTGAGCATCGCCCCCGCCACCGGCGGCAGCGTCACGACGCCGATCATGACGGCGATCGCCCCCGCAGAGTGCCGCACCAGGGCGCCGACGGCCAGCGCGAGCACCCCGAGGAGGGTGACGTAGAAACTCCCCGCGAGCGCGCCCGCCCATTCGCCCGCCGTGTGGCTGCCCGCGGCGGGGCCGTTGTGGGCGATGGCCGCCGCCGTGCCGACCACGAAGACGGAACCGGCGGTGGCGAGGAAGGCGGTCAGGCCGAAGACCAGGTACTTGGCGGTGAGGACGCGGTGCCGGTCGGGCGCGGCGGTGAAGGTGGTGCGGACCAGGCCCGTGCCGTGCTCGGAGGTGATCGTGAGCACCCCGAGCACCATCACCGCGAGCTGCCCGACGAACATGCCGATCAGGGCCGGCGTGGTGAAGGGGATGTTCGCGTAGTCGCCCGAGGAGGTCTGCGCGATGAAGACCATGCCGATGCCGACGACCACCACCACGAGCGAGCCGAGCGTCCACAGGGTGGAGCGGACCGAGACGAGTTTGGTCCACTCGGAGGCCAGCGCGTGTCCCAGGTGGGGGCGCCGGCTCTCCAGGGGAGAGCTGTAGGGCGGGCTCGGCGGGCCGGTCCGGGGCTCGGCCGGGGGCTCGGTACGGCGGTCGGTGTGCGCGCCGGTCATCGGGTGGCCTCCGGGTTGTTCCGGGCGGAGGCGGCGAGCTCGCCGGGCTCGCCGGGCATCAGGAACGCCCCGCCGCCCTCGCCGGGCGGCGGGGGTGCGAAGAAGCCCGTACGGGGGACTTCGGGGGCCTCCGGGCCCTCCTCCCAGTCCGGGAGGGCCAGCGGGTCCGGCTCCCACAGCTGCGCCCGCGGGTCCTCGGTGGAGGTGTACTCGACGGAGGACCGGGTCATCCGCATGTACGCCTCCTCCAGCGAGGCCCGGTGCGGGGACAGCTCCCACAGGCGCAGGCCGCCCGCGTGCGCCAGGTCGGAGATCCGGGGCAGCTCCAGGCCCGTCACCCGCAGCGCGCCGTCCGGCTCTTGGAGGACGCGGGCGCCGTCCCCGCGGAGGGTCTCGGCGAACGCGTCCCGGCCATCGGGGTCGTTGTCGGCCACGCGTACCCGAGCGAATCCGGCCGAATTGTGCGTGATGAACTCCTGGGTGCTCATGTCGGCGAGCAACCGGCCCCGTCCGATCACGATCAGGTGGTCGGCGGTCAGGGCCATCTCGCTCATGAGGTGCGAGGAGACGAAGACGGTGCGGCCCTCGGCGGCGAGCTGCCGCATCAGGTTGCGGACCCAGAGGATGCCCTCGGGGTCGAGACCGTTGACGGGTTCGTCGAACAGCAGCACCCGGGGGTCGCCGAGCAGGGCGGTGGCGATGCCGAGCCGCTGGCCCATGCCGAGGGAGAAGCCCTTCGTGCGTTGGCGGGCGGCGTCCTGGAGGCCGACGACCGCCAGGACCTCGTCCACCCGCTTCTCCGGGATGCCGGAGAGCTGGGCGATGGACAGCAGGTGGGTGCGCGCCCGACGGCCGCCGTGCATGGCCTTCGCGTCGAGCAGGGCGCCGACGTGCCGCTGCGCGTTCGGGAGCTCCCGGAAGGGGTGCCCGTTGATCGTCACATGACCGGCGGTGGGCCGGTCCAGCCCGAGGATCATGCGCATGGTGGTGGACTTCCCCGACCCGTTGGGTCCGAGGAATCCGGTGACGTGACCTGGCCTGACCTGGAAGGACAGCTGGTCGACGGCGGTCTTGGCGCCGAAGCGCTTGGTCAGGCCGACTGCCTCGATCATGGTTCTGCCCCTCGACAGGCCGGCGGGCCCGGGGCGGCTTTCGCCCCTGTAAGGGTTAAGAGGATATCGAGTGGCCTACGGTTCCGTCCCGTCCCGGATCCCTGATCTCCCCCTGATCCCGACCCCGGCTTTTCCCGTACACCGGAGGAACGGGTCCGCTCTCCGTCAGGCGTCCCTCTTCTTCAGCACCAGGTAGCCACCGAGTACGGCGGCCAGCGCCCACAGCACCATGATCCCGAAGCCGCCCCAGGGGCCGTAGGGCGCCGGATCGCGGCCCATCGCGTCGGGAACGACCCGCATGACCACCGAGCCGGCCCGGTCCGGGAGGTACTGGGCCACCTTCCGGGTCGCGTCGACGAATCCGAGGATGTTCGAGAAGATCAGGAAGAACGCGATCAAGAGGCAGATCGAGAGCGCCGAGCTGCGGAGCATCGTGGCCACGCCCATCGAGCACAGCGCGAGCACGGCCAGGTAGAGCCCGGCCCCGATCACGGCACGCAGCACGTTCGGCTCGCCGATGCCGATGCTCCGCCCGCCCAGGATCGCCTGTCCGAGGAAGAAGGACAGGAAGCTGGTGGCCAGCCCCACGACCAGGGCCAGCCCGGTCGCGACCACGAGCTTGCCGAGGAGGAAGTCGGCCCGGCGCGGCACGGCGGCCAGCGAGGTGCGGATCATGCCCGAGCTGTACTCCGTGCCGATCACCAGGACACCGAAGACGATCATGGCCAGTTGTCCGAGCTGCATCCCGGAGAAGCTGGCGAGCGTCGGGTCGAAGGTCAGCCGCTCTTCGGGCGGCATGTTGTCGAAGGTGGCGTTGATGACCGCGCACAGCCCGGCGCTGATGCCGACGGTGACCACCAGGGCGGTCGCGAGGCTCCAGGTGGTGGAGGCGACCGTACGGATCTTCGTCCACTCGGACGAGAGGACTGCGGTGAGGGCCACGGTCACTCACCGCCTTTGCTGGTCGCGTCGAAACCGGCACCCCACGCGGGGACCTCGGCCGGTCGCGCGGGGTTGTCGCTCGCCATGTCGGGAGCGGGCGCCGCGCCGGGGGAGTCCGGGGCGTGGGCGTGGTATTCAACGGATTCCGCCGTCATGCGCATGAACGCCTCTTCCAATGACGCCCGCTGCGGGCTGAGTTCGTGCAGCACGATCTGGTGCTGGGCGGCCAGTTCGCCGAGCCGCTCCGGCCCCACGCCGTCGATCTCCAGCGTGCCGGTGGCGGGAACGCTGGCGGCGTTGATGCCGGCCTCGTGCAGGACGTCTTTGAGTCGTTCCTGCTGCGGCGAGCGCAGGCGCACGTAGCTGCGCGAGTTCTGGTGGATGAAATCGGCCATCGACAGGTCGGCGAGCAGTCTGCCCTGCCCGATCACGATCAAATGGTCTGCCGTCAGGGCCATTTCACTCATCAAGTGCGAGGAAACGAAGATCGTCCGACCTTCCGACGCCAGCCTCTTCATCAGATTGCGGATCCAGTGAATTCCCTCTGGGTCCAGACCATTGACGGGCTCGTCGAACATCAAGATCTCCGGATCGCCGAGCAGGGCGGAGGCGATTCCCAGCCGCTGCCCCATGCCGAGCGAAAATCCTTTCGACTTCTTCTTCGCCACCGGCGTCAGCCCGACGAGATCGAGCACCTCCGACACCCGGCGCTCGGGGATGCGGTTCGACTGCGCAAGGCAGAGGAGGTTGTTGTAGGCGCTGCGTCCACCGTGCATGGACTTCGCGTCCAGCAGCGCCCCGATGTGTTTCAGCGGTTCCGGCAGGTCCCGGTAGCGCTTTCCGTCGATCCTCACCGTGCCGCTGGTCGGATTGTCGAGGTCGAGCACCATGCGCATGGTCGTGGACTTGCCGGCCCCGTTGGGGCCGAGGAAGCCGGTCACCACTCCCGGTCTCACCTGGAAGCTGAGGTTGTCCACGGCGGTCTTGGCGCCGAATCGTTTGGTGAGGCCCTCAAGCTCGATCATGCGGCCACGCTAGAACGCCCGAGGGCCCTACGCCACCTCGGAAGGTGGCCCAGGGCCCTCGTCGAGCACGTGCCGCGCCTCGGTCCTGCCGGCGAATATCGGGGGTGTACGCGCCGGACGCCGTGACCGGGGTTCAGCGGGTCTGCTGCGCCGGGACGCCGCGGGTGACCGGCTCGTCGTCGATCGGGGAACCGGCGGCGGCGACGGCGGCACCGGTCAGCGTCGCCAGCATCTCGCGGACGTTGGTCAGCTGGGCGTTGATGGAGTCACGGCGGTTGGTGAGCGCCGCCAGCTCGCGCTCGGACTCGCTGCGGATACGGTCGGCCTTGGCGTTGGCGTCGGCCACGATGTCCTCGGCCTGGCGCTGCGCGGTCTCCACCGTCTGGCGGGCGCGGCGCTCGGCGTCCGTGCGCAGCTTCTCGGCCTCCAGGCGCAGCTGCTCCGCGCGGTGCTCGATCTCCGCGAGCCGCTTCTCCGCCTTGGCCTGACGGGAGGCCAGGTCGCGCTCGGACTGCTCGCGGCGCTTGGCCAGGTTGGTCTCGAAGTCGGCGGCGGCCTGGGCGGCCTTGGCGCGGGTCTCCTCGAAGAGCGCGTCCGCCTCCTCGCGCTTGGAGGCCGCGTCCTTCTGGGCCTCGGCACGCAGGGTCGAGGCGTCGCCCTTGGCCTTCTCGACGATGCGGACGCCCTCGTCCTCCGCCTTCGCCTTGCGGTCCGCGGCGAACGACTCGGCGTCGTTGCGCACCTGCTGGGCGGCCGACTCGGCCAGCTCACGGTGCTGCTCGGCCGCGCGACGGGCCTCCTCGCGCAGGTCCTTCGCCTCCTCCTCGGCCAAGCGCAGGATCTTCTCGACCCGGGCGCCGAGACCCGCGTACGACGGCTCGGCGTCGCTCACCTGGGCCTGGGCGTTCTGCGTTTCGAGGTGCAGCTCCTCGATCCGCTTTTCCAGAGAGTTGATACGTCCAAGGGCGCTGTCGCGGTCGGAGACCAGCTTGGTGATGCGGTCGTCCACCTGACCACGGTCGTAACCACGCCGCACGAGCTCGAAGCCGAAGGGGGAGGAAGTGTCGCTCATGGGGTTCCTGTCGAATGAGACCGATGAGGTGCTACGTGAGGTGTTAGGGGAATCCTAGGCGCCCAAGCGGCGTGTCATCGAGTCAATCCACGTTTGATCTGGACAATGACACCCCTTTTGAGTGGCAAGGCGGCAGAATGCTTGTCACTCCTTCGGGTGAACCTTCATCAGGAGCACACATTCCTTCACGCCGACTAGCCCTCTGACGACTTACCACCCGAACGAGTGGCACCCGCTGCCGCTCCGGCCTTCACGCCCCCCGCGCCCTGACCGCCGACCGCCGGCTTTCCGCCGCCCGAAGGCGCCTCGAATGATTCCAACGCCTCAAGAACGTCCTGGACACGGGAGATCTCCGCTTGAATGTCCTCCCGCCTGCGCACGAGGACTTCCAGCTCACGACGGCCCTCGTCGACGAGCCGCTCCGCCTCGGCCTTCGCCTCCGCGAGCGCCTGCTCCGCCTGACGCGCCAGGTCGGCCTTCTTCTGCTCGGCCTCCTTGAGCAGCGCCTCCGCCTTGCGGACGGCGGCGATACGGACCTTGCTCGCCTCGCTGCTCGCGTCGGACAGCATCGCCTTGGCCTTCGCCTCGGCCTCCACGCTCTGCTCCGTCGCCGCGCGCACCAGCTTGTCCACGCGCTCACCGGCCGACTTCATCTGCTCGGCCGACTCCCGGCGCGCCCGCTCGTGCAGCTCCTCCACCTCGGACTCGACGCGGCTACGCAGCTCCTCCGCCCGTTCCCTTATGGCGGCGGCATCCGTACGCGCACCGACGAGCAACTCGTCCGCGTCCGTACGGGCCTTCTCCACCAGCGAGTTGCCCTCGACGGTCGCCTCGGAGGCGATACGGGCCGCCTCCTTGCGGGCCGCGTCGACCATCGCGTCGGCCTGCTCCTCGGCGGCCGTCGTCGCCGCCAACGCCTGCTGCGCCGCGTCGGCGGTGAGCTTGTCGGCTTCCGCCGCCGCCTCGGTGATGAGCCGGTCCACCTGCTCCGCGGCCTCGGTGCGACGCTTGTTCGCCTCCTCGCGGGCCTCGTCGAGCAGCCGCTCCGACTCCGCGCGGGCCTCGGTGCGCACCCGCTCCGCCTCGGTCGCCGCCCGCGCCTTGACGCGCTCGGCCTCCGACCGGGTACGGGCCGCGTGCTCCTGCGCCGAGGACAGCGCCTCGGTGGCCTCGGCACGCAGCCGCTCGGCCTCGGCCGCGGCCTCGCCGACCGTGCGCTCGTTGTCCTTGCGGGTCTGCTCGGTGAGCTTGTCGGCTTCCGCCGCCGCCTCGGTGATGAGCCGGTCCACCTGCTCCGCGGCCTCGGTGCGACGCCTGCCCGCCTCCTCGCGGGCCTCGTCCAACAGCCGTTCGGATTCGCGCTCGGCGCTCGCCAGCGTCTCCGCCGCCGCGGCGGTGACCCGCTCGGCCTCCGCGGTGGCTTCGCCGATGACCCGGCCGCCCTCCGCGCGCGCCTCCTCCAACGTCCGCGCGGCGTCCGTACGCAGCCGCTCGGCCTCGGCCGCGGCCTCGCCGACCGTGGCCTCGTTGGCGGCGCGGGTCTCCTCGACCAGCCGGTCGCCTTCGGTGCGGGCGTCCACCAGGACGCGCGCCGCGTCCCGTTCGGCGGCGGCCAGGGTGTCGGCCGCCTGCGTGGTGAGCCGCTCGGCCTTCGCCGTCGCCTGGGCCAGCGCGGCCTCGTTGGCCGCCCGGGTCTCCTCCGTGAGCCGTTCCGCCTCGGAGATCGCCTCCGTAACCAGCCGGTCCGCCTGTTCCGCCGCCTCGGTACGCAGCCGGCCGGCCTCCACCCGCGCCTCGTCCAGCGTGCCCGCCGCCTCGGCGCGGATCCGCTCGGCCGCCTCCTCCGCGTCGGCGCGCAGCCGCTCCGCCTCGGCGGTCGCCTCGGCCACCGTCGCCGTGTTGGCCGCGAGCGTCTCCTCGGTGAGCCGCTCGGCCTCGGCCGTCGCCTCCGCGAGAATCCGGGTGCCCTCGGCGCGGGACGCCTCCAGGGACTCCGCCGCCTCGCCGCGGATCCGGTTCGCGTCGTCCCTGGCGTCCGCCCGGGTCCGGGCCGCGTCCCGCTCGGAGGCGGCCAGCGCGTCCGTCGCTTCCGTACGCACCCGCTGCGCGTACTCGGCGGTGTCGGCGCGCAACTGCTCGGCCTCGGCGATCGCCTCGCCCACCGTGCGTTCCGCCAGCGCCTTCGCCGCGTCCGTCTCCACCCGGGCCTCGCTGCGGACGCGGGCGGCGTCCTCCGCGGCCCGCTCCCGCTCCGCGTGCGCGTCGGCGCGAATCCGGTCGGCCTCGGCCTCCGACTCCGTCTTCGTGCGTTCCGCCGCGTGCTCGGCCGCGCTGCGCAGCCCGGCGATCTCTTCCTCGGCCTGCTCGTGCAGCCCGGCCACGGCGTCCCGGACCTGCTGCGCGGTGGCCTCCGCCGCCGCCACCAGCTCCGACGCGCGCCGCTCCGCCTCCTCGGTGAGCCGGGCCGCCTCGGCCTGCGCCTCCTCCGAGCGCTTGCGGGCCTGCGCCAGCAACTCCTCGCTCTGCTCGCGGGCCTGGGCCCGCTCGTTCTCGGCGTCCGTACGGGCCGACGTGAGGGTCTCCTCCGCCTCCCGGCGACGCCGGGCCGCTTCCTCCGCGGCGGCCGACAGCGCTTCCGCGGCCTCCTCGGAGACCCGCTCGGCGGCGGCCTTCGCCTCCGCGCGCAGCCGGTCGGCGGTCTCCTGCGCCTCGGTGCGCACCCGTTCCGCCTCGGCCTCGGCCTCGCCGCGCAGCCGCACCGCGACCTGCTCGGCCTCCGCCCGGACCCGGCCCGCGTCCTGCGCCGCCTCGGTGCGCAGCCGCTCGGCCTCCGCCTCCGACTGCGTCTGCAGGGTGCGGATGCGCTCCGCCGACTCGGCGCGTAGCCGCTCGGTCTCCTCCGTCGTCTCCCGGCGGATGTTCTCCGCCGCCGCCCGGGCGTCGCGCAGCGTCGATTCGGCCGTGGTCAGCCGGTTCTCCGCGTCCGAGTGCAGGCGGACCAGTTCCTCGTCGGCCTCCGCACGCTTCGCGGCGAGCGCCTGATCGGTCTCCTCGCGCCGGGCCAGGGCCGCGGCCTCCGCCTCGGCGCGTACGGCCTCGGCCCGCTCCTCGGCCTCCGCGCGCAGCCGTTCGGCCTCCGCGCGGGTCCGCTCCAGGGTCTCCTCGGCCTGCTTGCGCAGCGTGCCGGCCCGCTCCACGGCCTCCGCGCGGACCCGCTCGCTCTCGGCGGCGGCCCCGCCGCGCAGTTCGTCCGCGTCCGCCTTGGCCTTGCCCAGCAGCGCCTCGGCGGTGCGGGCCGCCTCCTCGATCTGCTGGACCGCCTCGCGGCGGGCCTCGCCGCGGATGCGCTCGCCCTCGGCGACGGCCTCCGCGCGCAACTGCTCGGCCTCGCCGCGCAGCCGCCGGGCCTCCTCCTGGAGTTCGACCGTACGGGCCCGGTACTCCTCGGTGTCGTCCTTCGCGGCGCCCTTGAGCTCGTCGGCCGTGGCCGCGGCCTGGGCACGCAGCCGCTCGGCCTCCGCCTCGGCCTCGCGGCGGATGCGCTCGGCCTCCTCGGACGCGGCGCGGGTGGTGGCCTGCGCGTCCTGTGAGGCCCTGTCCAGCACCTCCTCGGCGGTGCGGGCCGCCTTCGCGAGCTGCGCCGCCATCTCCTCGGCGGCGGCCGTACGGGCCTGCGCGCCGGCCTCGGTACGCAGCCGCTCCGCCTCCGCGCGGGCATCGGCGAGGGCCTGCTCGGCCTCCGCCTTGAGGACCTCGGCCTCCTTGGACGCCTCGCCGACCAACCGGGCGACCTGCTCCTTGGCGGTGCGGGTGCGCTGCTCGTTGACGGACTCCGCCGATGCGAGCTGCCGGGCGGCGCTCTCCTTGGCCTCCGCCAGCACCTTCTCGGCCTCGGCGCGCGCGGTGCGCAGCGCGTTGTCGGCCTCCTGGACCCGGGACTCGGCGACCCGACCCAGGTCGAGGGTCTGCTGCCGGGTCTGCTCGGCCTCGGCGCTGGTGCTCGTACGCAGCCGCTCAGCGTGCTCGGTGGCCTCCTGGGCCTGCGCGGAGGCGGCGGCCAGCAGCCGCTCGGCCTCCTTGCGGGCGCGCAGCAGCGTCGCCTCGGCCTCGGCGCGGGTGGCCTCGGCCTCGGCGGCGAGCCGGCGGGTGGCCTCGGCGGCGTGCCGGGCGGCCTCGGCGCGCGCGGCGTTCAGGGTCTGTTCGGCCTCGGCGCGGGACTCGTCCATGAGCCGGCGGGCCTGGGACTCGGTGCGGGCCCGCAGCTGTTCCGCCCAGGCGACGTTCTCGTTGACGTGCGCCTCGACCGTCTGGCGGCGCTCGTTGAGTTCCTGGTCCAGCCGTTGGCGCCGGTTGACGGCCTCGGCGTGCAGCTCCGCCTGGAGGCGCGCCTGGTGCTCGGCGTGCTCCTGGAGGATGCGCTGGGTCTGCGCCCGGGCATCGCGCAGCTCGCGCTCGGCGTCGGAGCGCATCTGGTCGGCCTGGATCTGGGCATTGCGGAGCAGTTGCTCCGCCTGGTAGCCCATGTCCGCACCGTCGTAGGCGGGGCGGGACGCGAGATTGCGGCGTACCTCATGGAGCTTGGCGCGCAGCACCTCGACCTGGTACCCCAGGTCTTCGGCGTGCTGGACGGCCTTCCCGCGCTCCTTCTTCAGCCGCTCCATCTCGGCCTCGAAGCGCGAGAGATGGTCGGCCTCGGCCTGATGGCTCTCCTGGCTTTCGTAGCCCCGCACAGCGCGGTCCCATCCGTCCCCTGGTCGCAAGCTCACTCCCAATTGAGCATCGCTCGCCCGCTGAACGACGCCCCCGGGGAATGGTGTCAGATACCGGGGCAGGGGTCACAGGCCCCGACCCCGTCTCCGCACCGAACCCCGGCCGAGCCATGGCCACTGTACCGGCCGGGGAAAGGGGCCATTCAGTGGTCGGGGTTCGAGGTGACCAGTTCGGTGAGGACGCCGTGGCAGTCCTTGGGGTGCAGGAAGGTGATCCGGGACCCCATGGAGCCGATGCGGGGCTCGTCGTAGAGGACGCGGACGCCCTTGCCGCGGATGGCCTCGGAGTCCGCGTCGACGTCGGCGGTGCCGAAGGCGATGTGGTGGACGCCCTCGCCGTTCTTGGCCAGCCACTTGCCGACCGCGGAGTCCTCGCGGGTGGGTTCCAGGAGCTGGAGGTAGGAGGCCCCGCCGTCCGAAGTCTCGTTGATCTTGAGCATGGCCTCGCGCACACCCTGCTCCTCGTTGACCTCGGTGTGGAACACCTCGAAGCCGTACGTGGCACGGTAGAACTCGACGGTCTTGTCGAGGTCGAAGCAGGCGATCCCGATGTGGTCGATTCTTGTCAGCATGGGAACAGTGCACAGCCGAGGAGGGTGGTCACGCAACGTGCCAGCGATCACACCGACAGCCCGGTGACGGGGCGGGTACCGCTCAGTACATTCGGGTAAACCCTCGTTCACTCCTCTCATCCAAGGGGCTGTGCCTCATGTCCGGAACGAACAACACCACTTCCGTGATCGTCGCCGGGGCCCGCACGCCCATGGGGCGTCTGCTCGGCTCGCTGAAGTCCTTCTCCGGCGCCGACCTCGGCGGCTTCGCCATCAAGTCCGCGCTGGAACGGGCCGGGATCTCGGGCGACCAGGTCCAGTACGTGATCATGGGCCAGGTGCTCCAGGCCGGCGCGGGCCAGATCCCCGCCCGCCAGGCCGCCGTCAAGGCCGGCATCCCCATGAACGTGCCCGCGCTCACGATCAACAAGGTGTGCCTCTCGGGCCTCGACGCCATCGCCCTCGCGGACCAGCTGATCCGCGCCGGGGAGTTCGACATCGTGGTCGCCGGCGGCCAGGAGTCGATGACCAATGCCCCGCACCTGCTGCCGAAGTCCCGCGAGGGATTCAAGTACGGCGCCATCGAGATGCTCGACGCCATGGCCTACGACGGCCTCACCGACGCGTTCGAGAACATCGCGATGGGCGAGTCCACCGAGAAGCACAACACCCGCCTGGGCATCGAGCGCGCCCCGCAGGACGAGTTCGCCGCCGCCTCCCACCAGCGGGCCGCGGCCGCGCAGAAGAACGGCGTCTTCGAGGCCGAGATCACCCCGGTCGAGATCCCGCAGCGCAAGGGCGACCCGGTGATCTTCGCGCACGACGAGGGTATCCGTCCCGAGACCACCACCGAGTCCCTCGGCAAGCTGCGCCCCGCCTTCGCCAAGGCCGGCACGATCACCGCCGGCACCTCCTCGCAGATCAGCGACGGCGCCGCCGCCGTGGTCGTGATGAGCAAGGCCAAGGCCGAGGAGCTGGGCCTGGAGTGGATCGCCGAGATCGGCGCCCACGGCAACGTGGCCGGCCCGGACAACTCGCTCCAGTCGCAGCCCTCGAACGCCATCCTGCACGCCCTCAAGAAGGAGGGGCTGGAGGTCTCCGACCTCGACCTGATCGAGATCAACGAGGCGTTCGCGGCGGTCGCCGTGCAGTCAATGAAGGACCTCGGCGTGACCCCGGAAAAGGTGAACGTCAACGGGGGCGCCATTGCCCTGGGGCACCCGATCGGCATGTCCGGCGCCCGCGTGGTGCTGCACCTGGCCCTGGAGCTCGCCCGGCGCGGCGGCGGGGTCGGCGCGGCAGCCCTGTGCGGCGGCGGTGGTCAGGGTGACGCCCTGATCGTCCGCGTGCCCGGCAACGGCGCGAAGGCGTAGGTACCGCGAGGATGACGACGGTGGACGTCCCCACGCTCGTGGCCCAGGCCCGAGAAGGCCGCCCGAGGGCCGTGGCCCGGCTGATCTCCCTGGTCGAGGGGGCGTCCCCGCACCTGCGCGAGGTGATGGCCGCCTTGGCCCCGCTGACCGGCGGGGCGTACGTGGTGGGCCTGACGGGCTCCCCGGGCGTGGGGAAGTCCACGTCCACGTCGGCCCTGGTGTCGGCGTACCGCAAGGCCGGCAAGCGGGTCGGCGTGCTCGCGGTGGACCCGTCCTCGCCGTTCAGCGGGGGCGCCCTGCTCGGGGACCGGGTGCGCATGTCGGACCATGCCTCCGACCCGGGGGTCTACATCCGGTCCATGGCCACGCGGGGTCACCTGGGCGGTCTCGCCTGGGCGGCGCCGCAGGCGATCCGCGTGCTCGACGCGGCCGGCTGCGAGGTGATCCTGGTCGAGACGGTCGGGGTCGGGCAGTCCGAGGTGGAGATCGCCTCGCAGGCCGACACGTCCGTGGTGCTGCTGGCGCCCGGCATGGGCGACGGGATCCAGGCCGCGAAAGCGGGCATCTTGGAGATCGGCGACGTGTACGTGGTGAACAAGGCCGACCGGGACGGCGCCGACGCCACCGCCCGCGAGCTGAACCACATGCTCGGTCTCGGGGAATCCCGCGGGCCGGGCGACTGGCGGCCGCCGATCGTCAAGACGGTCGCCGCGCGCGGCCAGGGCATCGACGAGCTGGTCGAGGCGCTGGAGAAGCACCGGGCGTGGATGGACGAGTGCGGGGTGCTCGCCGAGCGCCGGAACGCCCGCGCCGCCCGGGAGGTGGAGACCATCGCGGTGACGGCCCTGCGGGCCCGGATGGCGGATCTGCACGGCGACGCGCACCTCGGGACCCTCGCCGCCAAGGTCGCCGCCGGCGAGCTGGACCCGTACGCGGCCTCCGACGCCCTGCTGGCCACCCTCACCGAAGCGGAGGCGCCGGACCCGCTGCGCCCCTAAGCTGGCGGCGTCCGGAATGCCTGAAAGGCGCCCCGGCGGTTTCGGGGTGCCCCGCGAAGGGAGTGGCGTCATGGCCAAGCGCGGCAACAAGAAGCGGGCCCGCAAGAAGAAGAAGGCGAACCACGGCAAGCGTCCCAACGCCTGACCGAACGAGAAAGCCGCGCCCCCCGGGAAGGAGGCGCGGCTTCCTCGCGTTCCGCCGAGCGGTGCTAGTTGTTGTCGCCCGAGTCCGTGGGCGCCGTGGTGGCCTTGCCCGACGCCGGGTCGACGTGCACGCTCTTGGTGTTCCCGTCGTTCCCCTTGATCTGCACGTTCCAGTACCGGGTGCCGCCGTTGTCGCTTTCGTCCCAGTCGACGGTCGTGACCTTGCCCGGACCGGCGGCCAGGGCCGCCTTCATCGCCTGCTTGGCGTTGACCTTGGCGGCGATCAGCGGCGCGTACTCGTTGCCGTTGTTGTCGTTGTCGTTGTCGTTGTCGTTGTCGTTGTCGTTGCCGGAGTCGCGGGTCGTCGCCTTGCCGCTGCCGGTGACATCGATCTCGGCCTGCTTGCCGTTCTTGGAGACCACATTGACGTGCCACACGGAGCCGTCCTGGTCGAGGGACTCCACGACCCCGGGATAGTGCTTGAGGGCCGCGTCCACGGCGCCGTCGGCGTTCACGTCGGCGCGGGCGGCGGCCGTGGTCACGGCTCGGGCCGCGTCACCCGTCGCCGCGGCGACGGGGCGACGGGGCCGCCGGCCATGAGGCCGACGGCTGCGGCTGTGGAGATGATCGCGTTGCGCTTCATCGGCAGAACCTCCTCGGGCCGGCCGGGGCGCCTGGGGTTGCGCGGCGGTCGGCCGGCGGGCGTCACCGACCATTGTCCGGGCGCCCGCCGGATCCGGCGCGGGGAGCCCCTCAGGCCTTGCCGCGCTGGTCGCGCAGGTGGTCGGCCACCGGGCCCAGGGAGGCGCGCAGCGCCGCCAGGTCCTGCGGGCTGAGCAGGTCGATGAAGTGCTGCCGGACCGACGCCACGTGGTGCGGGGCGACCTTGCGCATGGTCTCCATGCCCTCATCGGTGAGCACCGCGTACAGGCCGCGACGGTCGGACTCGCAGTTCACGCGGGTGACCAGGCCGGCCGCCTCCATTCGGGTGATCTGGTGGGAGAGCCGGCTCTTCGACTGGAGGGTGGCGGTCGCGAGGTCGCTCATCCGCATCCGGTGGTGCTCCGACTCCGAGAGGTTCACGAGGATCTCGTAGTCGTTGTTGGTGAGTCCGAAAGGCTGGAGATCCTTTTCCAGCTGGTGCATCAGCAGCCTGCTGACGTCCAGATGGGTGCGCCAGGCGCACTGCTCGGCTTCGGTCAGCCAGCGCGTGGCCGTCTCGGTCTCCATGGTCTCCATGATTGAACTCTACCTAAGAAGTTGAATTACGTACAAAAATAGGACGATCGTGGAAGACGGTCCCGGTCGGCTCCCGTCCGCAGGTGCCCGGGGGACGTCACAGTCCGAGGCGCCGTTGCAGATCACCCAGCTGTCCCGGCATCCGCGGCACGCCCAATTGTCCCAGCGGCCCCTGGCCCGCGCCCGGTACCCCGTCGTTCTGGCCGGCGGTGGCGCCCGTGCCCACCGCCCCGACCGACTGCTCCGCCATCAGCGTCTCCGAGGACTGCAGCAGCACCGTCCCGGCCCCGACGAACTCGAACTGGTGCTCCTCGCCCGAGGAGCCCCCGATGCCCGTCAGCGAGCGCAGGCCCCCGATCACCCCGGACATGTACCGGTGGTCGTAGTGGTGGCACGGCGAGGGGCAGTCCGCCCAGCCCACCAGCGCCTGCGGGTCCACGCGCAGCGGCGGCTCCATGAACACCACCGGCCCGTTGGACGCCGCCACGAACTTCCCCGTCCCGATCAGGGTCAGGAAGCCGGGAACGATCGACTGCTTGAGCGCGAGGGTGGGCTGGAAGGCCAGCAGGTTCCCCGACCGGATCGTCAGGTTCCCGTCGTCCAGGTCGTAGGAGTTCACGTCGAACGCCCGGTCGGCCAGCAACATCTTGCCCTGGCCCTCGGCCACCACCCAGTCGCTCGCGTGCAGGGGCGAGTGGAAGCTCGTCCGCAGCAGCCGGTCGAAGCGGCCGTTGCCGACGCCGGTGAACTCGATGCTCCCGTAGTAGGAGATCATCTTGCCCTTCTGCAGGAACCACTGACTCCCCTTGAGCTCCACGCAGAAGGTGTACGCGTTCACGTTGTCGTCGGAGGGCAGGGTGTACGGGTCGAACACCGTCGGGCCGCCGGGGCCGCCGGTCACGGGGCCGAAGCTCACAGTTTCTCCTCCGAAGCCTGTACGTATACCGCGCCCTGGCCGGACAGCTCCAGCTGGAACGCCTCGCCCGAACCGCGTCCGACCATGTCCCGCCAGCCGAGCGCCGTGGACAGCTTGTTGCGCACGTCCCCGTGGTGGGCGACGTACGCCTGCGGGTCGACGTGGACCGGCCGCTGGGGCGTGATGGGCAGCTCGATGACTCCGCCGTGGGCCATCACGGCGACCGAGCCGTGGCCCTTGAGGGTGGTGGTGAACAGGCCCTGCCCGGTCACCTGGCCGCGCACCATGCCCATGACACCGCCCTGCGAGCCCATGAACATGGTGCCCTGCTGGAGGGTCCCGTCGAAGGCGAGCAATCGGTCCGCCTCCACGTAGAGGGTCTCGCCGGACAGGTTGATCACCTGGATGTGGTGGCCGCCGTGGCCGAACATCACGGTGCCGCTGCCCTCGACCGTCATCAGGGGGGTCTGCTCGTTCGCCACCCGGCGCCCGATCATGCCCATGACCCCGCCCTGACCACCGGTCACACTCGGGGTGAAGGACACCTCACCGCGGTAGGCGAGCATCGCCCCGCGCTGGCTGTACATCGTCTGCCCGGGCACGACCTGCGCCTCGACCATCTTCGAGTTGATCTCGCGGAACGGCATCAGAGGTCGCCCCCGATGGTGTTCCGCTCGCTGGGCTGCACGTAGACCAGGCCCTCGCCCTCGAAGCGGATCTGGAAGGACTCGCCCGAGCCCTCGCCGATCAGCGTCCGGAAGTTGATCCCCGACTGGAACGACTGCCGCAGGTCGCCGGTGTGGGCGATGTACGCCCCCGGGTCCACCGAGAGGGGGTACTGGCCGCTGACGCGCAGTACCACCGCCGGGCCGTCCGACATGATCGCGGCCTGGCCGGAGCCCTCGACGGTGGTGGTGAACAGGCCGTTGCCCGTCGCCCCGCCGCGCAGGCCGGTGAAGGTGGTGCCGGTGCGCAGCCCGGCGTCGGTGCACAGCAGGTTGCTGGCCTCGACGTGCAGTTTCTCGCCGCGCAGGTCGACGAGGTTGATCTCGCTCGCGCGGTCGGCGAAGAAGCAGGTGCCGTGCCCCTGGACCTCCATCACCGTCATCTGTTCGCCGGTCAGCCGGCGGGTCACCATGCCGCGCAACCCTTCACCGCCGCCGGTCATCTTCTTGAAGGCCATCTGGCCGTCGTACGCGACCATGGAGCCGTTCTTCGCTTTCACGGCGTCCCCGGTCAGGTCGACGGCGAGCACCTTGCTGCCTTGGAGTCGGAACTGAGCCACGGGGAGACGGTATCCGTAGCGGGCCTGGCGGAACAGGGCGCCCGGACCGATATACGCCACACCTCCGAGGCGGCCGGGGGTCCGGTCAAGATCTCCCCGGCCGGCTGAGACACTGGTTCGGACCATGGCCTCGACCCCCCCGAAGGTTCCTCGTGGACATCAAGACCGCCTCCGCCCTCCACCGGCTGCGCCTCGTCTCCGTACCGGAGGCGCTGTCGTTCCCGGCCCTGCTGATCTTCGGCTCGCTGCTCAGCCGGATCTCGGACATCAACCTGGTGATGCCGCTCGGCGCCCTGCACGGCATCCTCTTCCTCCTGTACCTGGTCTTCCTGCTGGACGTCTGGAACCGGGCCAAGTGGCCGAGGAAGAAGGTCGCGCTGTTCTTCCTGCTGGCCCTGGTGCCCTTCGGCGGTCTCTACGGCGACCGCGTGCTCAAGCGCGACGAGGCCCGAAGCCTGCTGGCGGCCCGTGCCCGCGAGGCGGCGAAGGCATGATCGTCGCGTTCTCGGTGACGCCGCTGGGCGTGGGGGAGGAAGTCGGCGAGTACGTCGCCGACGCGGTCCGCGTCGTACGGGAGTCCGGGCTGCCGAACCGTACCGACGCCATGTTCACCACCGTCGAGGGGGAGTGGGACGAGGTGATGGACGTGGTCAAGCGGGCGGTCGCGGCCGTGGAGGCGCGTGCGCCCCGGGTCTCCTTCATCCTGAAGGCAGATGTCCGCCCCGGCGTCACCGACGGCATGACCTCGAAGGTGGAGACGGTCGAACGGCACCTCGCCGGAGGCTGATCCCGCCTCCGGCCCCCGCTCGTGCCGAACGCCCCCGGCCCACCGGCCGGGGGCGTTCGCATGTCCCCGGGCCGCCCCCGCGTCCCCCGTACGGCCCTGAGCCGGCCGCCCGCGGCAGAACCGCCCTGTCGGCGGAACCCCGTTCGACACGCCGGGTGTCCGTCACCTTTTGTGGTGATACCAACCCGTCGAGACATCGGCGTCGAGCACTGGAGGGACCGTGCGGCCGGAAGGCTTCGACTACGAGACCCACAGCCGGCTCGCCGGCCCGTTCGCGGAGCCGGACCCCACCGCCTACCGGGTGAGGTACCGCTCGCTGCTGTCGCGCGAGGACACCCGTACGCGAATACGCGCGGTCGCCCTCATGACGCTCGCGCCGCCGGCCGCCGCCGGGCTGCTGCTCTACCTCGTCTGGCCCACGCACTGGACCGTGCGCGAGGGCGGCGAGCGCCGGCTCGTCGCACTGGACGCCGTGATGCTCGGCTCCATCGGGCTGATCATGTTCTTCACGCTGGTCAACGTGGTGTCGATCGCCCACGCCACGATGGTCGCCCGGGACCCGGTCCCGTCCCCGCCGAACCGGGCACCCGCGTCGCGTTCCTGACGACGTACGTACCCGGCAAGGAACCGTTGGAGATGGTGCGGTCCACCCTCCTCGGCGCGGTGCGCGTCCGCCACGACGGCCCGCTGGACGTCTGGCTGCTGGACGAGGGCGACGACCCCGAGATCAAGGCGCTCTGCGCGGAACTCGGCGTACGCCACTTCACCCGCAAGGGGAACCCGGGATGGAACACTCCGTCGGGCCCCTACCGGGCCAGGGCCAAGCACGGGAACTACAACGCCTGGCTGAGCCGGTACGGCGAGGACTACGACTTCTTCGCCTCCGTCGACACCGACCACGTGCCCCTGCCGAACTACCTGGAGCGGATGCTCGGCTACTTCCGCGACCCCGATGTCGCCTTCGTCGTCGGCCCCCAGGTGTACGGCAACTACACCGAGCCCGTCACCAAGGCGGCGGAGTCCCAGCAGTACCTCTTCCACGCCCTCATCCAGCGCGCCGGCAACCGCTACGGCGCCCCCATGTTCGTCGGCACCAACAACGCGGTACGGATCACCGCCCTGCGCGAGGTCGGCGGCCTCTACGACTCCGTCACCGAGGACATGGCCACCGGCTTCGAACTGCACCGCCGGCGCAACCCGGCCACCGGCCGGTTCTGGCGCTCCGTCTACACCCCCGACGTACTCGCCGTCGGGGAGGGGCCCGCCTCCTGGACCGACTTCTTCACCCAGCAACTGCGCTGGTCGCGGGGCACCTACGAAACCCTCCTCCGGCAGTACTGGAAGGGCCTCTTCCGGATGCCCCCGGGGCGCCGGCTCAACTACACCCTGATGCTCGTCCACTACCCCATGACGGCCGTCAACTGGCTGCTCGGCATCCTCAGCTGCGTGCTGTTCCTGTGGTTCGGCGCCTCCGGCATCGAGGTGTCCTCCGAGGTGTGGCTGATGCTCTACACCGACACGGCGGCCCTCCAGGTCGGCCTGTACCTGTGGAACCGGCGGCACAACGTCTCCCCGCACGAGCCCGCGGGCTCCGGCGGCCTGGCCGGCATGGCCATGTCCGCGGTCTGTGCTCCCGTCTACCTGCGGTCGCTCGGGGCGGCGGTCCTGCGCACCGAGGGCCGGTTCGTCGTCACCCCCAAGGGCGGTGACGCCAGCCCCGACCGGATGGCGACCTTCCGCGTCCACCTGTTCTGGGCGGCCGTCCTGATCTCGTCGCTGGTGGCCTCCGTCCGCTACGGACACACCCACGCGGCCATGCGGATCTGGGCCGTCCTCGCGCTGCTCATCGCCCTCGCGCCGCCCCTCGTCTGGGGCACCGCCCTCGGCCGCGAGCGCTGGGCCCGATACCGCGCGCGGCTGCGCGAGCGGCCCCCGTCGGCAGCGGCGGCGCGGAGCCGGGCGACGAGCCGGAGCCGGCGTTCGCCACGACGACCGGAGGGAACTGAGACATGGCCTACCGGCCCTCGAAGAACCTCAGGAAGACCGCCCTCGGCAGCGGCGCGGCCGTCCTGCTGGCCGCGCTCAACGCCCCGGCCGCGCTGACCTTCGCCGAGGGCACGTACCACTCGTACAAGATCGGGCAGTCCAGCTACCGGATCCAGTACGGCTCCTGGGCGCTGGTCGACCTGCCCGAGCAGTACCGGATCAACGCGATGCACGCGGCGCTGCTCCACACCGGCAAGGTGCTGCTGATCGCGGGTCGACGGGAAGGTCACCCGCGCCGGAGGCGGCATGCGGGTCAAGAACGAGGACCCCGACAAGGCCGTCACCCTGCCCAAGGGGACCCTCTTCCGGTCCCCGACCGGCGTCGAGTACGCGGCGAAGTTCGATGTCACCGTGCCGAAGGCCAAGCGCGAGTTCGAGGTCACCTACGGCCGGGGCGGGCGGATGATGCCCTGGAAGACGAAGGTGGTCGCCGCCGAGGCGCGGGTGTTCGTCGAGGCCGTCCGGGCCGGGGCACGAGGTCTGACGACCGAGGCCGCGCAGTACGAGGTGGTCGGCCTCAAGGGCAAGGACGCCGACAACGTCTACGGGCTCGCGGAGCGCCTCAGCGTCGACAAGCAGGACTTCCAGGGCATCAAGTCGGCGTACGAGTTCGACCCGCGGGCGGAGCGGTACGTCCCCGTCGATCCGATGAAGGACGCCCGCTGGTACCCGACCCTGGTCACGCTGGAGGACGGGCGGGTGCTCGCGGTGTCCGGCCTCAACGACGTCGGCGACGTCGTGCCCGGGGACAACGAGTTCTACGACCCGCGGACGAAGAAGTGGACCAAGGGGCCGTTCCGCTACTTCCCGACCTACCCGGCGCTCTTCCTCACCCGGGGCGGCAAGCTGCTCTTCACCGGGTCCAACGCCGGTTACGGGCCCAAGGACAAGGGGCGCGAGCCGGGCGTGTGGGACCTGAGGACGAACGAGTTCACCAAGGTCGAAGGCCTGGAGGACCCGGACCAGTTGGAGACGTCCTCCTCGGTGCTGCTGCCGCCGGCCCAGGACCAGAAGGTGATGGTGCTCGGCGGCGGCGGGGTGGGCGAGTCCAAGCGGGCCACCCGGCGCACCGCGGTCGTGGACCTCAAGGAGGACAACCCGGTCTTCCGCAACACCGCCCGGCTGCCGCAGGGGACCCGGTACCTGAGCAGCGTGCTGCTGCCGGACGACTCCGTCTTCACCACGGGCGGCTCCACCGACTACCGGGGCCGCAGCGCCAGCGACATCCACAAGGCGCAGTTCTACTACGCGCGCACCGACACCTTCGTGGCCGCCGCCGACCCGACGGTCGGGCGCAACTACCACTCCGAGGCGTTGCTGCTGCCGGACGGGCGGGTGGCGACCTTCGGCTCCGACCCGCTCTTCAACGACAAGGACAACACCAAACTGGGCAAGTTCGAGCACCGGTTGGAGGTCTACACCCCGCCCTACCTGTACCGGGACCCGGCGCGGCGGCCCGTCCTGGGCGCGGGGCCGCAGGAGGTCGACCGGGGCGGGCGGGCCACCTTCCAGGCGGCGGACGCCGGACGGATCCGGCGGGCCCGGCTGATGCGACCGAGCGCCGTCACGCACACGACGGACGTCGAGCAGCGGTCGGTCGAACTGGGACTGACGAAGGCGGCCGGGTCGGTGACGGTCGAGGTGCCGGGCGACCCGACGCTGGTCCCGCCGGGCTGGTACATGCTGTTCGTGACGGACGCGGACGGGACGCCGTCGCCGGCGAAGTGGTTCCGGGTGAATGCGCCCGTGGCGAGGCCGGTGCAACCACAGGTGCAACCACAGCCCGAGGAACGGCAGCCCGAGGGGCCGCAGCGGCCGGAGTCCTGAGTCGTACGGGCCCGCGCGGAGCGGGCTGCGCGGTGCGCGGTGGGTTCGGCGGGGGCCTACTCGTCCTTCGAGCGGCGCGCGAGGCCCAGGGCGTAGTCCGGCCACCAGCGCCCGGCCTGCGGGCCGCCCCGGCAGGGGCCGTCGGACTCGCCGGGCCGTTTGATCCAGAGGTACGCGTCCACCAGCGGGTCGCCGGTGTCGTCGGTCGGGGGTGTGCCGAGGGCCCGGCCCGGCGGGTTGCACCACGCCTCCTGCCCGTGTCCCGGCAGCGGGCCGGCGCCGTTGCGGCTGGTGTCGATGACGAAGTGCTTGCCCTTGGCGGCCCTGGACAGTTCGGCGCCGTAGGCCCGACTGTCGGCGTCCGACTGGAAGTTGGAGACGTTGAGGGAGAAGCCGTCGGCGCGGTCGAGGCCCGCCTGGTACAGGGCGTCGACGAGCTTGCCGGTGTCCTTGACCCAGGCGGGGTTGCCCGCGTCCAGGTAGACCTTGGTCTCGCGGTTGCGCTTGAGCCGGTCGACGGCCTCGGAGAGCAGGAGGAAGCGCTCCCGGCGGCGCTCGGCCCGGGTACAGCCGTCCACGAGGTGGGGCACGGCGTCCGGCTCCAGGACGACCACCGTCTTCTGCCGGCCGATGTTGTCGGCGACGGCGCCGATCCAGCCGCGGTAGGCGCCGGCGTCCGCGGCGCCGCCGGCGGAGTGCCGGCCGCAGTCGCGGTCGGGGATGTTGTACGCGGTGAGGAGCAGGGTCCGGCCGGCGGCGTGCGCGCCTTGCGCGGTGCGGCGGATCTCGGGGCCGGGGTCGTCCTCGGGCACCCACAGGGCCATCGGCCGGTCCGCGATGCGGCGCAGAACCTGGGCGTCGCCCGTGCGGCCGGCCGCGTCCCAGGCGGCGACCTGCCGGGCGGCGTCGCTCTGCGGGTCGACCCAGAACGGTGAGCCGTCGGTGGAGGCGGTGGTCGTGGCGGTGATCGACGGTGCGGCTCCGGAGCGGGAGCCGCCCGGCGGCGCGGGCTCCGGGCGGGCCCGCGGGGGGCCGCCGCAGCCGGGCGCGCCGGCCAGGAGCAGCGCGAGGGCGAGGGCGGGGGCGCGGGGGCGGGTTCTGCGTCGACGGCCTGACATCCGGCGGCTTCCTCGGGGCGAAGGGTGGGCAACGGACCGGGACATGGTGACATAACGGTCACAACGGTCGGGTCGCGACACTTCCGCAGGCGATCAGGTTGGGCCGCCTCCGTCAGGGCGGTCAGGGCGATGGCCAGGGGCGCGCGTTCGTAGAGCACCTGCCGGCCGTGGCGGGCCGCGATCAGAGGGCAGGTGGAACGCCTGGCGGCGCGCGTCGCGCAGCACCCGCACCGCCTCCTGCGTCTCCCAGCGGGGGGAGAGCGAGAACCGGCAGCGCAGCAGGTCCACGGGGTCGAAGCGGAAGTGGTAGGCCATCCGCCCAGTGTCCCGGTTCCCTCCCCAGGACCTCCCAGGGATTCGGACCGGGCCGAATCCCTGTCCGCGCGGGCCCCCTTCGACCAGGGTCTGCGGTATGGCTTCCGTCGATCAGAACACCACCCCCGGCTACCGCTTTGTCCTCGCGGGCGGGGAGTTCCGCGCCGTCTTCGTCGCGCACCTGATGTCCGTACTCGGCCTCGTCGTCGCCGAGATCTCGCTGACCGTCCTCGTCTACCGCGTCACCGGCTCACCCCTGATGAGCGCGCTCACCTTCGCGCTCGGCTTCCTGCCCTACGTCCTCGGCGGGACCCTGCTCGCCGGGATCGCCGACCGCTACCCCGCCCGGCGGGTGCTCGTCACCTGTGACCTCGTCTGCGCGGTCTGCGCGGCGGCCATGGTCCTGCCGGGGACCCCGGTCGCGGGGCTGCTCGTCCTGCGCTGCGCCATGGCCTTCGTCGCACCGCTGTTCCAGGGCACCCGCAACGCCTCCCTCGCCGATGTCCTCGGCCCCGGCGAGGCGTTCGTCCTCGGCCGCTCGCTGCTGCGCATGGTGGCCCAGAGCGCGCAGCTCGTCGGCTTCGGGCTCGGCGGGCTCCTGCTCACCGTGCTCGCCCCGCGCGGGGCGCTCGCCCTCACCGCCACAGGACTGCTGGCCTCCGCGCTGCTGCTGCGCTTCGGCACCGCGGACCGGCCCGCCCGCACCGGTGCGCGCACCTCGCGCAGCACGCCGCTCGCCGGACTCGGCGCCGTCTTCGGGGACCGGCGCAGGCGGGTGCTGATCCTGCTGTTCTGGCTGCCGCCGGTCTTCGTCGTCGTGCCCGAGGCGCTGCTCGCCCCCTACGCGGACGACATCGGCGTCTCCACGGCACTGCTCGGGCTGATGCTGTGCGCGCTGCCGGTCGGCACCATCGCCGGTGAACTGTGGGCGGGCTCCGCGCTCACCGCCCGAACGCGTTCGCGGATCACGGCGCCGCTCGCCTCCGTCGGGATGCTGCCGCTGCTCGGGTACGCGCTGCGGCCGGGCGTGGTAGGCGTCCTGGTCGCACTGCTGCTGGCCGGGCTGGCGCACGCGTACACCCTCGGCCTCGACCGGATGTACCTCGACGCGGTCCCCGAGGAGTTGCGCGGCCGGGCGATGACCGTCCTCAGCACCGGGCTGATGACCCTTCAGGGCGTGGGCATGGCGCTGGCCGGGGTCGCCGCCGAGTTCTGGCCGGTGCACGTCGTCGTGACCGGCTCGGGCGTGCTCGGCACGGCCGTCGTCCTGCTGCTCCTCGCCCGGCTGCGGGCCACGGCGGAACCCGTGGGGGCCGAAGCGTGAGACGGGGCTGACCGTCAAATGACCGCCCGGTAGGGTCTGCCGGGTGTCCAAGCCGCTCAGCCTTCCCTTCGACCCCATCGCCCGCGCCGACGAACTGTGGCAGCAGCGCTGGGGGCCGGTGCCCTCGATGGCCGCCATCACCTCGATCATGCGGGCGCACCAGATCCTGCTCGGCGAGGTCGACGCCACGGTGAAGCCGTACGGATTGACCTTCGCCCGCTACGAGGCGCTGGTGCTGCTCACCTTCTCGCAAGCCGGTGAGCTGCCGATGTCGAAGATCGGCGAGCGGCTGATGGTCCACCCGACCTCGGTGACCAACACCGTCGACCGCCTGGTGCGCTCGGGGCTGGTGGACAAGCGCCCCAACCCGAACGACGGTCGCGGCACGCTCGCGTCCATCACGGACAAGGGGCGCGAGGTCGTCGAGGCCGCCACCCGGGACCTGATGGAGATCGACTTCGGGCTCGGCGCGTACGACGCCGAGGAGTGCGCCGAGATCTTCGCGCTGCTGCGCCCGCTGCGGGTGGCGGCCGGGGACTTCGACGAGAAGTGACGTCGGGCGGGGTGCGCGGCGTCACAACGCCGGCGCCGGGCCCCCGTCAAGATCGCGCATTTCGGACGGCTAGTCTCGATGGCATGAAAAAGAGCGTGCTGACCCGGTACCGGGTGATGGCCTTCGCCACCGCCGTCATGCTGCTGGTGCTCTGCACCTGCATGATCTTCAAGTACGGATTCGACAAGGGCGCGGACCTGACCCTGGTGGTCTCCCAGATCCACGGCGTGCTCTTCATGATCTACCTGGTCTTCGCCTTCGACCTGAGCTCCAAGGCGAAGTGGCCCTTCGGCAAGATGATCTGGGTGCTGGCGAGCGGCACGATCCCGCTCGCCGCGTTCTTCGTCGAGCGCAAGGTCCGCGCGGAGATCGAGCCGCTGGTCACCGACGGTCTGGCCACCGCCCGCGCCTAGCGCCCCGGCAGGCTCCGCCCGGCGTCCGGCTCGCGCCGCGCCTGATCCATCCGCCCCCGGGAGGACTCCCGGGGGTTTGCCATCGACATTTACTAGGACGTCCTAGTAAATTCATGGGTATGGACGCTGACGCCATCGAGGAGGGCCGCCGTCGCTGGCAGGCCCGGTATGACAAGGCCCGCAAGCGCGAGGCCGATTTCACGACGCTCTCCGGAGATGACGTCGACCCCGTCTACGGGCCCCGGCCCGGCGACACGTACGAGGGATTCGAGCGCATCGGCTGGCCGGGGGAGTACCCCTTCACCCGGGGCCTGCACGCCACCGGCTACCGCGGCCGCACCTGGACCATCCGGCAGTTCGCCGGGTTCGGGAACGCCGAGCAGACCAACGAGCGCTACAAGATGATCCTGGCCGCCGGCGGTGGCGGGCTCTCCGTCGCCTTCGACATGCCCACCCTGATGGGACGCGACTCCGACGACCCCCGCGCGCTCGGCGAGGTCGGCCACTGCGGGGTCGCCATAGACTCCGCCGCCGACATGGAGGTCCTGTTCAAGGACATCCCGCTGGGCGACGTCACCACCTCCATGACCATCAGCGGACCGGCCGTGCCCGCGTTCTGCATGTACCTGGTCGCCGCCGAGCGGCAGGGCGTCGACCCCGCCCTGCTCAACGGCACGCTCCAGACCGACATCTTCAAGGAGTACATCGCCCAGAAGGAGTGGCTCTTCGAACCGGAGCCGCACCTTCGCCTCATCGGCGACCTCATGGAGTACTGCGCGAACGGCATCCCGGCCTACAAGCCGCTGTCCGTGTCCGGCTACCACATCCGCGAGGCCGGGGCGACGGCCGCGCAGGAGCTGGCGTACACCCTCGCCGACGGCTTCGGCTACGTGGAGCTGGGACTCTCCCGCGGGCTGGACGTGGACCACTTCGCGTCCGGGCTCTCCTTCTTCTTCGACGCGCACCTCGACTTCTTCGAGGAGATCGCCAAGTTCCGTGCCGCGCGCAGGATCTGGGCCCGCTGGATGAAGGAGGTGTACGGGGCGAAGTCCGACAAGACGATGTGGCTGCGCTTCCACACCCAGACCGCCGGTGTCTCCCTCACCGCCCAGCAGCCGTACAACAACGTCGTCCGGACCGCCGTCGAAGCCCTCGCGGCCGTCCTCGGCGGTACCAACTCGCTGCACACCAACGCCCTCGACGAGACCCTCGCGCTGCCGAGCGAGCAGGCTGCCGAGATCGCCCTGCGCACGCAGCAGGTGCTGATGGAGGAGACCGGTGTCGCCAACGTGGCCGACCCGCTGGGTGGTTCCTGGTACGTCGAGCAGCTCACCGACCGCATCGAGGCCGACGCGGAGAAGATCTTCGAGCAGATCCGTGAGCGCGGGCTGCGCGCCCACCCGGACGGCCGGCACCCGATCGGGCCGATCACCTCGGGCATCCTGCGCGGCATCGAGGACGGCTGGTTCACCGGCGAGATCGCCGAGTCGGCGTTCCGCTACCAGCGGGCGCTGGAGAAAGGCGACAAGCGGGTCGTCGGCGTCAACGTCCACCACGGCTCCGTCACCGGCGATCTGGAGATCCTGCGGGTCAGCCACGAGGTCGAGCGCGAGCAGGTCCGCGTCCTCGCCGAACGCAAGGGCCGCCGCGACGACGCCAAGGTGACCGAGGCGCTGACGCGGATGCTGGACGCCGCCCGGGACGGCTCGAACATGATCCCTGCGATGCTGGACGCGGTACGCGCCGAGGCCACGCTGGGCGAGATCTGCAACGTGCTGCGGGACGAGTGGGGCACCTACACCGAGCCGCCGGGCTTCTGAGACGAGCGGGCCCGGGCCCCGTGCCCGCTCGTAATGGTGTGGAACGGCCGGTCGGGAGCCGCCTAGGGTGGCGGACATGACCGGCCTTCCTGTTCCCGTTCCCGGGGTGAGCGTCCGCGTGGTCAAGCAGACCGGCTGCGGACCGTACGCCTACGTCGTCGTCGACTTCGAGCCGCCCGGCCCCGGCGGCGAGACGGAGTTCCTGCACACCGTGCCCGCGTCGCGGCTGCCCCACGAGTTCCTGCCCGCCGTGTGGGAGGGCATCCGGGAAGGGCTCGACGGGGTGGCGGCGAGCGTGCTGCTCACCGACGGGGGATTCCACGAGATCGACTCCCGCGACGAGGGCTACCGGGAGGCCGGCCGGTACGCGGGCCGGGCCGCGCTCGCGGGCGCGGGGCTCGGGCCGCCGGTGGAGGGCTGGGGCCGGCAGGTCGTCGTGCACTACCCCGGAAAGCCCCGACCGGAGCCGAAGTCGGAGCCGAAGTCGGAGCGTGAGCCGAAGTCGGAGCCGTAGGGCCGGGGGTGGGGCGGTCAGTCGCCGGACGGCCCCCGGAGGCCGTGCATCAGGAGGGCGGTGAAGGTGGCCACCCACAGCTCGTCCACCGGTTCACAGCTCACCAGCGCCCGGTGCACCACCGTGCCCGCGATCACGTCGAAGATCAGGTCGGTGGTGTGCCCGGTGAGGGACTCGTCCTCCTCGTACGGGAGTTCCCCGCGGGCCTGCGCGCGTTCGCGGCCCAGTACGACGAGACGTTTCTGCCGATCGACGATCGCGGACCGGATGCGATCGCGCAGCGCCGCGTCCCGGGTGGACTCGGCCACGACGGCCATCAGGGCCGTACGTGCCTCCGGCCGTCGCAGCAGCTGCGCGAACTGGAGCACCACGTACTCGATGTCGGCTTCCAGCGAGCCCCGGTCGGGGAGTTCCAGCGCGTCGAAGAGCTCCGCGACCGCGTCCACCACCAGCTCGTTCTTGCCCGCCCAGCGCCGGTAGAGGGTGGTCTTGGCGACTCCGGCCCGGGCCGAGACGTCGCCCATCGTCAGCTTCGACCAGCCCAGCTCCACCAGCGCCTCCCGGGTCGCCGCCAGGATCGCGGCGTCCGCCGCCGCGCTGCGGGGGCGGCCGGTGCGACCGGGCGGGGGGCTGGTGCCGGGGCTGGGGTTGCGCATGGCCGAGACCATACCCGCCAGTAGCGGAATGGCCGGCCCCGCTGACGCTGTGGTTCAGATCACGATCCCCGGACGGTCGACAGGGCATGGCGGCGAGTTACGCTACGGCTCGTAGCGTAAGAGCGACAACCACGCGAAGCTACAGGCGCCAGGTGGGGACCCGGCGTCGCACGACGGAACACCGGCGCGGGAATTTCCGGGCCGGCTTGTCCGATCCTTTTCGTCGGCGCGCGCACACGGGGGAGGATGTACGCATGCAGCCCAGAAACATGTCCATGAGCGGCGTCGTCGACCTCGCCGCGGTGAAGGCGGCCGCCGACGCCAAGGCGAAGGCCGAGCAGGCGCGCGCCGCGTCCGCCCGGCAGGGCGGCGGCGCCGGCGCCGCGTCCGCCGGCGCCGTACCGCCGTCCGCACTCGTCATCGACGTAGACGAGGCCGCCTTCGACAGCACCGTCATCAGCCTCTCCGACCAGGTACCGGTCGTCCTCGACTTCTGGGCCGAGTGGTGCGAGCCGTGCAAGCAGCTCGGTCCGCTGCTGGAGCGGCTGACCGTCGAGGCGAACGGCCGGCTCGTGCTGGCGAAGATCGACGTCGACGCCAACCAGACGCTGATGCAGCAGTTCGGCATCCAGGGCATCCCGGCGGTCTTCGCCGTGGTGGCCGGCCAGGTCTTGCCCCTGTTCCAGGGCGCGGCCCCGGAGCAGGAGATCCGCGCGACGCTGGCCCAGCTGGTCCAGGTAGCCGAGGAGCGCTTCGGGCTGCTCGGCCTCCAGGTCGACCCGGCCGCCGAGGGTGCCCCGGCCACGACCGCGGCGTCCGCCGGTCCCGCCGCCGGCCCGTACGACGCGCTGCTGGAGGCGGCGGTCGTGGCGCTGGACGCCGGTGACCTCGCCGGAGCGGTGCAGGCGTACAAGAACGTACTGGTCGACGACCCGGGCAACACCGAGGCGAAGCTGGGCCTGGCCCAGGCCGCACTGCTCTCCCGGGTGCAGCAGATGAACCCGCAGGAGGTGCGCGCGGCGGCGGCCGAGAACCCGAAGGACCCGCAGGCGCAGATCGCCGCCGCGGACCTCGACCTGGTCGGCGGTCACGTGGAGGACGCCTTCGCGCGACTGGTCGACACCGTGCGCGTCACGTTCGGTGAGGACCGGGACGCCGTGCGCGTGCGGCTGCTGGAGCTGTTCGAGGTGATCGGGGCAGACGACCCGAGGGTGTCGGCGGCCCGCACGGCGCTGGCCCGGGTGCTCTTCTAGGCCGGTCCCGACGGCCGTGTCGTGGGTGGCGTCGTTCTGGGCGCCACCGACGATTTGTTGACACGGAGATAAACAGCGGCCGCGCTTTGCCAAAACTTGGCAATCGCGGCTGCTGTTACTCCCAGTAAATCGAACCCCGTGTTCTGTCCGGTTGGTTCCGCTTCCTCCTCATTGTCGTGGCCCTGGGTAACACCCTGTGTTGCCGCCCGACGACGGCGCGACCCACTGTGGTTATCCAGCCGTTACCCGCCAGTAACGAACCCCCTTGTGTACCGGCCTGGAATGGACCACGATCGGCGACGCTCGGTCCTTCCCGCAGAGCCGCTCATCCGGAGCCGCGGTGAGGGTCCCCACCGAGCCGGCCGGTGGCAATGGCACCGGCCGTGGGACAGGGGGGTCTTCGCCGCACCGGCGGAGCCTGTCCTCCTGGTTGCGCGAACGCGTGGCCCAGTGGTTGTCGCTCGGGGGTGAACGCCGGTGTACGCGACGCGGCTCCGCCGCGGCGGGGCCGCCTGCGCTCCTTCCCGAGGACGTAGCACTTCTCCCATCCCAGGACGGGCACGGCCCGGACCGGAGATGTACGTCCGAGAAGGAGGAACAAGATGAGTTCTCAGGTTCGTGGCGGGACCAGATGGAAGCGCTTCGCGCTCGTCATGGTGCCGAGCATCGCGGCCACGGCCGCGGTCGGTGTCGGTCTGGCGCAGGGTGCCCTCGCGGCATCCTTCAGCGTCTCCGGCCAGGACTTCAAGGTCTCGGCCGACAAGCTGGACGGTGACGACCTGCTGCAGTACGGCAGCGTCGCCAAGGGCAAGGGTCTCGACGGCAAGGACGCGGCGCACCCGGTCACGATCTCCGGGTTCCGGCACGCCGAGATCACCAACATGTGCCAGTCGCTGGTCACGCCGATCCCCGGGCTCGGCGCCATCACGATGAAGCTCCAAACCGGCAACAAGGGCAAGCCGGCGGTCGCGGAGAACATCTACCTGGATGTCGCCGAGCTCGACACCGACGCCACGTTCACCAACCTGGACATCGGTGTCGCGGTGGACGCGGCGGCCGACAAGGACCACCCCACCGCGCCGCAGGCCGGCACGGTGGCCAACGGTGCCCTGTTCTCGCAGCGCGCCAAGAAGGCCGTGCTGACGAACGTGCGCCAGAAGGCGTGGGCGACGACGGCGGGCACCTTCACGCTGCCCGACCTGAAGCTGCGTCTGCTCAGCGGTGACCAGCCGTGCTACCAGGACGAGAAGTAGTCACTCCTGGCAGGTGACCGGTAGAGGCGGGCGGTGGCGGCCGTCGCCGCCCGTCCCTCCGCGCACCACAGAGTTCTCCGTACCACCGTTTCCAGGGAGCTGTTGTCCATGAACCCCCAGGCCCCGGTTCGCGCCGCAGACGACGCTTGGCTCACCGTGGTGTACTACCGCTTCCGCGCCTGGAGGGGTGGCCGGCCCTTCTGGGCGGGCCTCTTCACTCTCATCGGCGGCTTTCCCATCGCGTACTTCCCCTACGCGGACCTCCGGCTGGGCAACATCACCATCGCCATGGCGACCACCGCGGGCGCGGGCTCGCTGATCATCGGCATCCTGCTGATGACCCTCGGCGTGGCCCTCTGGTTCCAGCAGGGCATCCGGGTCTTCGCCGGTGTGGCGTCGATCCTCCTCGCCCTGGTGTCCCTGCCGGTTTCCAACCTCGGCGGCTTCTTCATCGGCTTCCTGTTCTCGCTGCTCGGCGGCGCGCTCGCGCTGTCGTGGGCACCGGGCAAGCCGGTAGATCCCGAGGCCGACGGCGCGACGGACCACCAGGAGGCGTTCGCGGACGCCCCAGTGGGCGGCGTCCCCGGCCCCCGCGGCACGGAAACGGCCTACCCGAGCTACCCGAGCTACCCGAGCGAGACGACTGCCCACGCCGATGGCGGGAGGAACAGTGCGGGGTGACGAGACGCAGCAGGGCGTGGTCCCTGACGCGCAGTCCCGCGAAAGAAGGGGGCCGCGCCACGCGGCGCCCCGGAAGTCGCTGCTGAACAAGATCCAGATACCCGTCGGCAAGACGATGGCGCTGGCGGCGATGCCGACGGCCGTGTTCGTCGGGATGGGCCTCGCCCCGAAGCTGGCCCTGGCCGACGACAAGGACATCCCCTTCGCGCCCGGCCCGTGCGTGACCCGCTCCGACGAGCCCACGCCGTCGGCGTCCCCGACGCCGTCCGACTCGGCCTCCCCCGCCGCCTCGCCCTCGCCCGGCGCGTCCGCCTCGCCCGGCGCGAGCGCCGTCCCGAAGCCCGGGCCCACTCCGTCGGCGTCGAAGCCGGCCGCGGAGGCACCGAAGTCGGTGCCGAAGCAGAGCACCCCGCAGTCCTCTTCTCCCACGCCCTCGGCCTCCGCGCCGACGAAGCCGAAGAACCCCCTGGACCCGCTGGGTGTCGGGGACGCCCTCTCGGGCCTCGTCGGGGGGCTCACCAAGCCCCTCCAGGACGCGAAGCAGCCGGCCACCCCGGCGACGCCGGCGCCCACCAAGACGGCCACGCCCGCCCCCGACCCCTCCGCGGACGCGATCCGCGAGGCGGCCAAGAAGGCGGGCGCCTCGGTCCAGGAGCTGCCGCAGGACGTCAAGGACACGGCGAAGACCCCCAAGGACGAGACGGGCAAGACGGCCGACGCGACATCCACGGCTTCTCCGTCCCCGTCCGGCTCCCCCTCGGCGACGAAGGACGCGAACGGGAAGGAACCCTTCCCCTGCCCGACCTACGACGCCAAGGCTCTCGCCGACGCCTCCCTGGAACAGGGCATCCCGCTGCTGCCGGACGAGCCGTGGTACCTCGACAGCTCCCTGCTGACCCTCTACGGCCTGGACTACGCGGGCATCGTGGAGGTGAAGACGGCGGGCGGCAAGACCAAGAAGGTCCTCAAGTTCACCGCGGACTCGCTGGACATCAAGGACCTCTACCAAACGGTCGGGAAGACGGGCAACGTCGCCCACCTCAAGTCCCGCCCCGGCTCGACCTCCACGATCCGCGGCGGCAAGGTGACGATGTACACCGAGAGCCTCAAGGGGAACCTCTTCGGGCTGATCCCGATCGAGTTCACCCCGAACTCCCCGCCGCCCCTGAACGTCCCCTTCGCGTTCTTCACGAACGTCAAGGTCGTCCAGGCCGGCCAGTTCGGCGGCAACCTCACGGTCCCGGGCCTCCACAACTACGTCGGCCCGCCCGAGCGGTAGTCCGACCCGTGTCGTACACGACCGCGGCCCGCACCCCCCGTTCCGGGAGGTGCGGGCCGCGGTCTCTCGTGGGCCGGCGCCCACGGCGCGCCCGGTACACCGAGGGCGGCGCCCAGGTCCCCGGGAGGGGGTGGGCGCCGCCCTCGGTCTCTGTGCGGCAGAGGTGAGCGGGGTGGGTCAGGCGGCGGGGTTGCCGCCGAGGTGGTGGACGCGGACCATGTTGGTCGTGCCCGGGACGCCGGGGGGCGAGCCGGCCGTGATGATCATGGTGTCGCCGGCGTTGTAGCGGCCGAGCTTGAGCAGCTCACCGTCCACCAGGTCGACCATCGCGTCCGTGGTGTCCACGTGCGGGACGATGTAGGACTCGACGCCCCAGCTCAGCGTGAGCTGGTTGCGGGTGTTCTGGTCCGTGGTGAAGGCCAGGATCGGCTGCTGCACGCGGTAGCGGGAGAGCCGCCGGGCCGTGTCGCCGGACTGCGTGAAGGCGATCAGCGCCTTGCCGCCGAGGAAGTCGGCGATCTCGCAGGCCGCGCGGGCGACGGAGCCGCCCTGCGTACGGGGCTTCTTGCCCGGGACCAGCGGCTGGAGGCCCTTGGAGAGGAGCTCCTCCTCGGCCGCCGCGACGATCTTCGACATCGTCTTGACGGTCTCGATCGGGTAGGCGCCCACCGAGGACTCCGCCGAGAGCATGACCGCGTCCGCGCCGTCCAGGATCGCGTTGGCGACGTCGGACGCCTCCGCGCGGGTCGGGCGGGAGTTCGTGATCATCGACTCCATCATCTGGGTCGCGACGATCACCGGCTTGGCGTTGCGGCGGCACATCTCGATGAGCCGCTTCTGCACCATCGGGACCTTCTCGAGCGGGTACTCGACGGCCAGGTCGCCACGGGCCACCATGACCGCGTCGAAGGCGTCCACCACGGCGGCCATGTTCTCGACGGCCTGCGGCTTCTCCACCTTGGCGATGACGGGGACCCGGCGGCCGACCTCGTCCATCACCTTGTGGACGTCCTTGACGTCGCTGGCGTCCCGCACGAAGGACAGGGCGACCATGTCGCAGCCCATCCGCAGCGCGAAGCGCAGGTCGTCGATGTCCTTCTCCGACAGGGCCGGCACGTTCACGGCCGCACCGGGCAGGTTGATGCCCTTGTGGTCCGAGATGACACCGCCCTCGATGACGATGGTCTTGACGCGGACGGCGTCGACCTCGGTCACCCGGAGCTCGACGTTGCCGTCGTTGATCAGGATCGGGTCGCCCTTGGCGACGTCGCCCGGCAGGCCCTTGTAGGTCGTGCCGCAGATGGACTTGTCGCCCGGGACGTCCTCGACGGTGATGGTGAACTCGTCACCGCGCACCAGCTCGACGGGACCTTCGGCGAAGGTCTCCAGTCGGATCTTCGGGCCCTGGAGGTCGGCGAGGACGCCGACCGCGCGCCCGGTGTCCTCGGAGACCTTCCGGACGCGGTCGTACCGCTCCTGGTGTTCTGCCTGGGATCCGTGGCTGAAGTTGAATCGGGCCACGTTCATGCCTGCCTCGATGAGCGCTTTCAGCTGCTCATACGAGTCGACGGCGGGGCCCAGCGTGCAGACGATTTTGGAACGGCGCATGGAGCGGATCCTATCGGTTTGTTTCGTAGCGGAATATTCCGTCTGGTGGAAAGTCCAAGTGACTACCGGGTAACCAGCGCGTAGACCTGAGTGGCGATCTCCAGCTCCTCATCCGTCGGTACCACGGCCACGGCGACCCGGGCGTCCTGCGCCGAGATCAGCCGTGGCCGCGACGAGCGCACCGCGTTGGCCTCCGGGTCGAGCGCCAGGCCCAGTTCGGCCAGCCCGTCCACCGCAGCTTCCCGGACCTGGTGGGCGTTCTCGCCGACCCCGGCCGTGAACGTCACCGCGTCCACCCGCCCGAGCACCGCCGAGTAGGCGCCGATGTACTTCTTCAGCCGGTGGACGTATGCGGCGAACGCCATCGACGCCGCCTCGTCCCCCTCGCCCGCGCGCCGCAGCACCTCGCGCATGTCGTTGTCCCCGCACATGCCCAGCAGACCGCTCTTCTTGTTCAGGAGCGAATCGATCTCATCCACCGAGAGGCCGCCTACCCGCGCCAGGTGGAAGATCACGGCCGGATCGAGGTCACCCGACCGGGTTCCCATGACCAGGCCCTCCAGTGGGGTCAGCCCCATCGACGTCTCCACGCACACCCCGCCCCGGACTGCCGAGGCCGAGGCGCCGTTGCCCAGGTGCAGCACGATCACGTTGACGTCCTCCACCGGCCTGCCCAGCAGGGCGGCCGTCGCTCGCGACACGTAGGCGTGGGACGTGCCGTGGAACCCGTACCGCCGGACGGCGTACTTCCGCGCCGTCTCGGCGTCGATCGCGTACCGGGCCGCGTACTCCGGCAGCGTCGAGTGGAACGCCGTGTCGAAGACGGCCACCTGCGGGAGGTCGGCGCGCAGCGAGCGGGCCACCTCGATGCCGGTGACGTTGGCCGGGTTGTGCAGCGGGGCCAGCGGGATCAGGCTGCGGATCTCCGCCAGCACGTCCTCGTCGATCACCGTCGGCCGGGTGAACCGGGTCCCGCCGTGCACCACCCGGTGACCCACGGCGGCGAGTTCGGGGGAGTCCAGCCCCGTCCCGTCGGCGGCCAGCTCCGCCGCGACCGCCTTCAGCGCGACCTCGTGGTCGGCGATCGCCCCGACGCGTTCCCGCTTGCCGCCGTCGGCGCCGGGTCCGGTCAGCGGCTCGTGCACGAGGCGGGAGCTCCCCTCGCCGATCCGCTCGACCAGGCCCACCGCGAGGCGGGAGGAGTCGGCCATGTCGAGGAGCTGGTACTTGAGCGAGGACGAGCCGGAGTTGAGGACGAGGATGCGTGATGCGGTCACAGGTGCGGATGCCTTCTCTGGTGAGGGTGGTCGAAGAGGGACGTACGGGCCGGCCGGCCGAGCGCCACGGCCACGGTTACCGCTACGGCCGGGACGGCGAGGGAGCGGGCGACTGGGCCTGGATCGCCGTGATCGCCACCGTCGTGACGATGTCCTGGACCAGGGCGCCGCGCGACAGGTCGTTGACCGGCTTGCGCAGCCCCTGGAGCACCGGACCGACCGCCACGGCGCCCGCCGAGCGCTGGACGGCCTTGTACGTGTTGTTGCCCGTGTTGAGGTCGGGGAAGATCAGCACGCTCGCCCGGCCGGCCACCTCCGACCCCGGCAGCTTCGTCGCGGCGACGGAGGGCTCGACCGCGGCGTCGTACTGGATCGGCCCCTCGATCAGCAGGTCGGGCCGCTGCTCGCGGACGATCTCGGTGGCCTTGCGGACCTTCTCCACGTCCGCGCCGGTGCCGGACGTGCCGGTCGAGTACGAGAGCATCGCGATCCGCGGCTCGACACCGAAGGCGGCGGCGGTGGCGGCGGACTGGACGGCGATGTCGGCGAGCTGCTCCGCGCCCGGGTCCGGGTTGACCGCGCAGTCCCCGTAAACCAGCACCTGGTCGGCCAGGCACATGAAGAAGACGGAGGAGACGATGGACGCTTCCGGCTTGGTCTTGATGATCTCGAAGGCGGGGCGGATGGTCGCGGCGGTGGAGTGGACGGCGCCGGAGACCATGCCGTCGGCCAGGCCCTCCTGGACCATGAGGGTGCCGAAGTAGTTGACGTCGGTGACCACGTCGTTGGCCAGCTCGACGGTCATGCCCTTGTGGGCGCGGGCCTGGGCGTAGTACTCGGCGAAACGTTCCCGCAGCGGGGAGGTGGCCGGGTCGATCAGCTGGGCGCCGGAGATGTCGATGCCCAGGTCGGCGGCCTTCTTGAGGATCGCCGGCTCCTCGCCGAGCAGGGTCAGGTCGCAGACCCCGCGCCGCAGCACCACGTCCGCGGCGCGCAGCACGCGCTCCTCGGTGCCCTCGGGCAGCACGACCCGGCGGCGCTCGGAGCGGGCGCGCTCCAGCAGCTCGTTCTCGAACATCATCGGCGTGACCCGCTCGGAGCGGGCCACCGACAGCAGGTCGCGCAGCTCGGCGGTGTCCACGTGCCGCTCGAACAGGCCGAGCGCGGTCTCCAGCTTGCGCGGGGTCGCGGAGTTCAAACGGCTCTGGAGCGAGAAGAGTTCCGCGGCGGTGGGGAAGCTGTTCCCGGCCACCGACACCACGGGCGTACCGGGCGCCAGCTTCGAGGCCAGCGTCAGGATGTCCCGGCCCGGGCGTTCGTTGAGCGTCAGCAGGATCCCGGCGATCGGCGGGGTGCCGGAGGTGTGCGCGGCCAGCGCGCCGATCACCAGGTCGGAGCGGTCCCCGGGGGTGACGACCAAACAGCCGGGGGTCAGCGCGCCCAGGAAGTTCGGCAGCATCGCGCCGCCGAAGACGAAGTCGAGGGCGTCGCGCGCCAGCCCGGCGTCGTCCCCCAGCAGTACCTCGCCGCCGAGCGCCCGGGTGATCTCGGCGACCGTCGGGGCGGAGAGGGACTTCTCGTCGGGCAGGACGTAGCAGGGCACGGGCAGGCGGGCGGCCAGCCACTCGGCTATGACGTCCCGGTCCTCGGCGGCGACCCGGTTGACCGCCATCGCGACCACGTGACAGCCCAGGCCCTCGTACGCCCGGTAGGCGTTGCGGGCCTCCGCGCGGACGGCCTCGGCGGAGTGCTTCGTACCGCCCACCACGGGCACGACCACGGCCCCCAGCTCGTTGGCGAGGCGGGCGTTCAGCGCGAGCTCGTCCGGCAGGTTCGTGTCGGCGTAGTCGGTGCCCAGCACCAGCATGACCTCGTAGTCGCGGGCCACCCGGTGGTAGCGGTCGACGAGCCGCGAGACCAGCTCGTCCGTACCCTTCTCGGCGAGGACGGCCGACGCCTCCTGGTACTCCATGCCGTGGGCGGACGCCGCGTCCTGGTCTATCCGGTAGCGGGCCTTCAGGAGGTCGAAGAGCCGGTCGGGACCGTCGTGCAGCAGCGGACGGTAGACGCCCACCCGGCCCGTCTGCCGGGCCAGCAGCTCCATGATCCCCAGCTCGACGACCTGTCGGCCGTCCCCCCGGTCGATACCGGTCACGTACACGCTGCGCGTCACGCGTGCTCTCCGTCCATGTGTCGCCCCCGGAGCCGCTCAGACGGCCCCCGGCGGATCTCCGAGTCGGTTGTCCCAGTTGGTGTGGGCTTGACCTCTTGACAATACCTCTGCGTGTAGCTAAGGCGCAGGCCGGGAAAGGGCCCGGCCGGGAGGGCCTAAAGGCCCGACGGGGCCGGGGGCGCGATGAGCGCCTCCCCCCGCCCCCGTGGAAGAATCGGACAAGGCTTCAGTAATACGTCCTTCACATGTACGGCCGCCCGCCCGCACGCGCACGGCCAGGTACGACCAGGAGCAGGAGACACAGCACGATGCGTATCGGAGTTCTCACCGCAGGCGGCGACTGCCCGGGGCTGAACGCCGTCATCCGTTCGGTCGTACACCGCGCGCTGGTCGGACACGGGGACGAAGTCATCGGCTTCGAGGACGGCTTCAAGGGTCTGCTCGACGGCCACTACCGCCCCCTGGACATCAACGCGGTCAGCGGCATCCTGGCCCGCGGCGGGACGATCCTCGGTTCGGCCCGCATGGAGCGCGCCCGACTGCACGAAGCCGCCGAGCACGCGCAGGAATTGTCCACACGGTACGGTCTCGACGCGCTGATCCCGATCGGCGGCGAGGGCACGCTGACCGCCGCCCGGATGCTCGCGGACGCCGGGATGCCGGTCGTCGGGGTACCGAAGACCATCGACAACGACATCTCCTCCACCGACCGCACCTTCGGGTTCGACACCGCCGTGATGGTCGCCACCGAGGCCATCGACCGCCTCAAGACCACCGCCGAGTCCCACCAGCGGGTCATGGTGGTCGAGGTCATGGGCCGGCACGCCGGCTGGATCGCCCTGGAGTCCGGCATGGCCGGCGGCGCCCACGGGATCTGCCTGCCGGAGCGCCCGTTCGAGGTGGACGCCCTGGTGAAGATGGTGGAGGAACGCTTCTCCCGTGGCAAGAAGTTCGCGGTCATCTGCGTCGCCGAGGGCGCGCACCCGGCCGAGGGCTCCATGCCGTACGAGAAGGGCGCCATCGACGCGTACGGGCACGAGCGCTTCGCCGGCATCGGCAACCGCCTGGCCGTCGAGCTGGAACACCGCCTGGGCAAGGAGGCCCGCCCGGTCATCCTGGGCCACGTCCAGCGCGGTGGCACGCCGACGGCGTACGACCGCGTCCTCGCGACCCGCTTCGGCTGGCACGCCGTCGAGGCCGTGCACCGCGGCGACTTCGGGAACATGACCGCCCTGCGCGGCACCGACATCGTCATGGCCCCCCTGGCCTCGGCCGTCACCGAGCTCAAGCGGGTCCCCGACCACCGCATGTACGAGGCCGAGTCGGTCTTCTGACGGCGCGGGCCATAGGGAAACAGGGGCAGGGGGACGGGCGCGGGGGCCGTGGGAACACGCGGGGCGTCCTACCCGGCGCCCCCGGCCACCGCCCAGAACCGGTCCACGATCTCCGCGAGGTACTCCCGGCCGGCGTCCCCCGTCGCCCCCGCGCCCCCGCCGCCGCCCCAGCTCAAGGTGGCGACCATCCGCGACTGGTACTCGCCGTGCATCTTCTCCAGCGCCCGGTCCAGGTTCGCCCGGGGCACCGGCAACAGCTTCGCGAGCGGCTTCCCGTACGCCTGCCAGCGCGTGGTCACCGCACTGCGCAACATCTCGGCCAGCTCCTGCTCCTTGCCGGTCGCCGTCACGAACTGGGCCAGCGTCAGCCCCAGTGTCGAGGCGAGGGCGGCCGACTGCCGCTCGTTGCCCTTCCAGCGGCCGGAGTCCTCCATCTTCTGGTACGCGTTCGTCTCCAGTCCGATGCGCCGGGCCAGGTCGTCGGGGGCCAGACCGCGGGCGATCCGGTGCTCCCTCAAGGTCACGGGCTCGGCGAGCAGTTCGCCGGGGGCGCACCACAGCACGCCGGCGAGCGCCGTGAGTTCGGCGGACGAGGGCGAGATCTCGCCGCGCTCCCACGCCATCACGGTCTCGGGCGCGACCGTCAGGCCGTACTGGGCGCGCAGGCCGTAGGCGACATGACCGGGAGCCATGCCCAGGGCCGCGCGGAGACGACGCGCGGCGGGGGCATTGAAAGGGGGGCTGGAATGCACAGGCCACACGGTAGGAGTCACCAAGGGGTGGCGACTACAGACCATTCAAACAAGCCCATAACTCGTAGGAACGTCCTATGGAGTTCGGCGCTTTGGGCGGGTTTCCCGGCGACCGTCCGGTAATCGGAGAGGGTAAAGATCCAATTTCAGCGTACGGATCAGGCCACTCCATTTCAGCGGTATCGGAACAAAGGGCGAGTGATACCCGTCACAGGTCGTGAACCGGCCGGCGCTCCCCTGCGTGATCCATACCGGGGCCCTCGCATACGGGGGTGGCGAGGGCCCCGAAAGCCCCTTGCCTTGACGTCGGCGTCAAGGCTTACGGTCTCGGCATGCGAATCGGTGAACTGGCGGAGCGCGCCGGAACCAGCACGCGGACCCTGCGCTACTACGAGGCCCGCGGCCTCCTCCCGGCGCGGCGCGGTGCCAACGGCCACCGCACCTACGACGAGGACGACCTGCGCCTGCTGCGCCAGATCCGGGTGCTCCAGGACTTCGGCTTCGAGCTGGAGGAGACCCGGCCCTTCGTCGACTGTCTGCGCGCCGGCCACCCCGCGGGGGACTCCTGTCCGGCCTCCCTCGCCGTCTACCGGCGCAAGCTCGCCGAGCTCGACGAGCTGATCGGCCGGCTGGCCGACGTGCGCGAGCAGGTCGCGCGGCAGCTGACCGACGCCGAGGTCGCCGCCGGGGGGAACGATCGGCCCGCATGCGAGTTGAACCCGTGAGCCGAGTCGCGCCCCCACCCGCCCTCTCCGCCTTTCGCCGCCGCTGACGACGACGAGGCGGACCGGATCGAGGTCGTCCGGATCGACGCGGACGGCGACCCCGCCACCGTCACCGGTACGGGTGCTGTCCGCGCCGACCGTGCTCGTCTTGCGGGCCGGCGGGCCGGCCGTTACGGCCTGAGCCAGATCGTCGCCATCGGCGGCAGCGTGAGGCGCAGGCTCACCGGGCGGCCCTGGGCCGACATCGGCTCGGGGCGCAGCGGCCGGAGGTGGCGCACCCCGCTGCCGCCGTACGCCTCGGAGTCCGTGTTGAGCACCTCGTGCCACTGCGCCACGTGCTCCGGCACCCCGATCCGGTAACCGTGCCGCACCACCGGGCAGAAGTTGGACACCGCGAGCAGCGGAGAGCCGTCCTGCGCGTACCGCAGGAACGCGAAGACGTTGTCGTCCGTCGCGTCCGCCTCCACCCAGGCGAAGCCCTCCGGCACGGTGTCCCGCTCCCACAGCGCCGGCGTCGCCGTATACGTGTGGTTCAGGTCGCGCACGAGGTCGCGCACCCCCCGGTGGTCACCGGCCGCCGAGTACCCGGAGTCCACCAGCCACCAGTCCGGCCCGTGCTCCTCCGACCACTCCGCCCCCTGGGCGAACTCCTGTCCCATGAACAACAGTTGCTTGCCGGGATGGGCCCACATGAAGCCCAGGTAGGCGCGGTGCGAGGCCCGCTGCTGCCACCAGTCGCCGGGCATCTTCGACACCAGCGCCCGCTTGCCGTGCACCACCTCGTCGTGCGAGATCGGCAACACGTAGTTCTCGCTGTACGCGTAGATCATCCCGAAGGTCATGTCGTGGTGGTGGTACTTGCGGTGCACCGGCTCCTTGGCCATGTAGCGCAGCGTGTCGTGCATCCAGCCCATGTTCCACTTGAGGCCGAAGCCCAGACCGCCCGCGTCCGTGGGCCGGGTCACCCCCTCCCAGGCCGTGGACTCCTCCGCGATCGTCACCACCCCCGGGCAGCGCCGGTAGACCGTCGCGTTCATCTCCTGGAGGAGCGCCACCGCGTCCCAGTTCTCCCGGCCGCCGTGCTCGTTCGGGACCCACTGGCCCTCGTCGCGCGAGTAGTCGAGGTAGAGCATCGAGGCCACCGCGTCCACCCGCAGCCCGTCGATGTGGAACTCCTGGCACCAGTACACCGCGTTGGCGACGAGGAAGTTGCGCACCTCCTTGCGCCCGTAGTCGAACTCCAGCGTCCCCCAGTCCGGGTGGGCGGCCCGCCGCGGGTCGTGGTGCTCGTACAGCGGCCGGCCGTCGAACTCCGCCAGCGCCCACTCGTCGCGCGGGAAGTGCGCCGGCACCCAGTCGACGATCACGCCGATCCCGGCCCGGTGCAGCGAGTCCACGAGGAACCGGAAGTCGTCCGGGGTGCCCATCCGCGAGGTCGGCGCGTAGTAGCCGGTGACCTGGTAGCCCCAGGAGCCGCCGAAGGGGTGCTCGGCGACGGGCATCAGCTCCACGTGCGTGAAGCCGAGCTCCCGCACGTACGCCGGGAGCTGCTCGGCGAGCTCGCGGTAGGACAGCCCCGGCCGCCAGGACGCCAGGTGCACCTCGTAGATCGACATGGGCGCCAGGTGCGCCGGCCGGGCGCCGCGCGTGGCCATCCACTCGGCGTCCTGCCACGCGTAGTGGGAGTCGGTGACGACCGAGGCGGTGGCCGGCGGGACCTCGGCGTACCGCGCCATGGGGTCGGCCCGTACCGTGTGGCCGCCGTCGGGGCGGGTGATGTCGTACTTGTAGAGAGTGCCCTCGCCGATCCCCGGCAGGAACAGCTCCCACACCCCCGTCGAACCGAGCGAGCGCATCGGGTAGGCGCCCGGGTCCCAGTACGAGAAGTCGCCCGTGACCCGCACGCCCTGCGCGTTCGGCGCCCACACCGTGAAGCGGGTGCCGGACACGCCCTGGTGTTCCATGACGCGGGAGCCGAGGGCCGTCCACAGTTCCTCGTGCCGGCCCTCGCCGATCAGGTGCAGGTCCAGCTCGCCCAGTGCGGGGAGGAACCGGTAGGGGTCGTGGACCTCGATCTCGTCGCCGTCGTACCCGACCAGCAGGCGGTACTCCGGCACCTCGGGCAGCGGCAGCAGCCCGGAGAACAGCCCGTCCCCGTCGTCGTGGAGCTCGGCCCGCAGCCCCTCGGCGATCACGGTGACGGATTTCGCGTACGGGCGCAGCGCGCGGAAGGTGACCCCGCCCGGCTCGGGGCGGGCCCCCAGCACGGCGTGCGGATCGTGGTGGCGGCCCTCCAGCAGCCGGGCCCGTTCCCCGGCGTCGAGCGCGGGGGCGGGGGCGGGGGCGACGCCCCGGGGCGCGGCGGCCCGCCGGGCCCGTGGCGCACGAGCCTTCGGCGCCGGCTCGGGTGCGGTGGCCGCTTTGTCGCGGACGGTCGATGACGGCTGTCGTGCGGCACTCACGCGAGCGGCCTCCTCGGGGGCTTCGGGCGGGGTTGGGGATGGGCGGCGGCGCCCGGGGCCGGCGGCAGCCTGTGGGCCGGTCGCTGCGGCTCCGAGAGCCGTCGGATCGCCGCCATCGGGACGTGCAGCCAGTCGGGGCGGTGCCGGGACTCGTAGCGGGCCTCGTACACGGCCTTGTCGGTCTCGTACGCGCGCAGCAGGACGGGGTCCTCGCGCGGGTCGCGCCCGGTGGTGCGGGCGTAGCCCTCGCAGAACGCGGCCCGGCAGTCGTCGGCCCACGCGGGGGCGAACGGCCGGTGCGAGCGGGCGGCGTAGTCGAAGGAACGCAGTATCCCGGCGATGTCGCGCACCGCCGGTTCGGGACGGCGCCGGTCGGCCAGCGGCCGGGCCGGTTCGCCCTCGAAGTCGATCAGTGCCCAGCTCCCGTCGGGTGTCCGCAGGGTCTGCCCCAGGTGCAGGTCCCCGTGGATGCGCTGGGCGGCGACCCCGGTGCCCCGGGAGGCGGCCAGCGCGTCGAACGCCCCGCGCAGCCCCGCCTCGTAGGGCAGCAGCGCGGGCACCTCCCGGGCGGTGGCGGCCAGCCGGGCCGTCATCCCGGCGGCGAGCCGGGCGGTCTGTTCCGGGTCCAGCGCCAGCGTGGGCAGGGCGTCGGCGAGCGCGCTGTGCACCTCGGCGGTGGCCCGGCCCAGCGCGTGCGCCTCGGCGGTGAAGTCGGCCCCCGCGCCGAGCCGGCGCAGCGCGAGCTGCCACCCGTCGTCGGAGCCGCGCAGGTACGGCTGGAGCACGCCCAGGGTCAGCGGTTCGGAACCGGGCAGTTCGGCCTCGTACCAGGCGACGGGCGCGGGCACCCGCGCGCAGCCGACGGCGGCCAGCGCGCGGGGCAGCTCCAGGTCCGGGTTGACCCCGGGGCCGACCCGGCGGAACACCTTGAGGATGTGCGAATCCCCGTAGATGAGCGAGGAGTTGGTCTGCTCGCCGGAGAGCGGCCGGGGGGCGGGTGCCGCCGGGATCATCGCGTGCGGGTCCCGCTCGAAGCGCAACGGGCCCAGCGCGCCCGGGGAGCGCAATCGTTCCAGCAACAGCGCCGCGAGCCGCGGATCACCGAGTCCCTCGTACACGGCGTGCCCGGCGTACGGGCCCTGTTCGGCGTACCCGATGAGCGCGGGAGCCAGTCCCGGGGGCAGGTTGGGGCGTACCCCGAGCAGCAACTGGTAGCAGTCCGAACTGCCCTCGGCGTCCACCCCGACGAGCAGGTGGAGCAGCCCGGGCGAGGCGCCGGGCGGCAGCAGTTCGACGGCCGAGACCAGCCGGAGCCGGGTGATGGGGCGTCCCTTGCCGGCGAACCAGCGCTGTCTCGGCAGCCAGGCTCGCAGCATGGGCTCCAGCGGTCCGAGCGGGACTCCTGCCAGGCTTCCCTGGCGGCTCCGGGCGGATGCAGCCTCCGACATGGCGTCGCGTCCTTTCCCCGGGCCGTCACAGAATGCGCAGAGTGTCCCGGATGGCGATGGTTGCTGTCCGGCGGTGGGCGAGTGTCGGGTCAGGATGATCCGTACAGGGGCGGGCGATTGACCCATTCGCGCGCCCGCCCCGTACCGCCGTTACCCGCTTTTCGAAGCCGGACTACTCACTGCGCAGGCGGAACCACAGAAAGCCGTGGCCCGCGAGCGTGAGCAGGTACGGCCACTCGCCGATCGGCGGGAACCGCACATCGCCCGTGAGTTCCACGGGCACCCGCCCGTTGAACGAGCGCAGGTCCAGCTCGGTGGGCTGGGCGAAGCGCGAGAAGTTGTGCACACACAGCACCAGGTCGTCCCCGTACTCGCGCAGGAAGGCGAGCACCGCCGGGTTGCTCGACGGCAGTTCGGTGTACGACCCCAGCCCGAAGGCGGGGTTCGCCTTGCGGACTTCGATCATCCGGCGCGTCCAGTGCAGGAGCGAGGAGGGCGATGCCATCGCCGCCTCGACACTGGTGACCTGGTACCCGTAGACGGGGTCCATGATGACCGGCAGGTTCAGCCTGCCCGGATCGCAGGACGAGAAACCGGCGTTGCGGTCCGGGGTCCACTGCATGGGCGTGCGCACGCCGTCGCGGTCGCCGAGCCAGATGTTGTCGCCCATGCCGATCTCGTCGCCGTAGTAGAGCACCGGCGAGCCGGGCAGCGACAGGAGCAGGGCGGTGAACAGCTCCATCTGGTTGCGGTCGTTGTCGAGGAGCGGGGCGAGTCGGCGCCGGATGCCGATGTTGGCCCGCATCCGCGGGTCCTTGGCGTACTCGGAGTACATGTAGTCGCGCTCTTCGTCCGTGACCATTTCGAGGGTGAGCTCGTCGTGGTTGCGCAGGAAGATGCCCCACTGGCAGCGGTCCGGGATCGCCGGGGTCTTGGCCAGGATCTCGGAGACGGGATAGCGCGACTCTCTTCGCACCGCCATGAAGATGCGCGGCATGACGGGGAAGTGGAACGCCATGTGGCACTCGTCCCCGCCCTTGGCGAAGTCACCGAAGTAGTCGACGACGTCCTCGGGCCACTGGTTGGCCTCGGCGAGCAGGACGGTGTCGGGGTAGTGCGCGTCGATCTCGGCCCGGACCCGCTTGAGGAGGGCGTGGGTGCGCGGGAGGTTCTCGCAGTTGGTGCCCTCCTCGGCGTACAGGTAGGGCACGGCGTCGAGGCGGAAGCCGTCGATGCCGAGGTCCAGCCAGAAGCGCAGCGCCGAGATGATCTCCTCGACGACGGCGGGGTTCTCGTAGTTCAGGTCCGGCTGGTGCGAGAAGAAGCGGTGCCAGTAGTACTGCTTGCGCAGCGGGTCGTACGTCCAGTTGGAGGTCTCGGTGTCGACGAAGATGATGCGGGCGTCCTGGTACTGCTTGTCGTTGTCGGCCCACATGTAGTAGTCGCCGTACGGTCCGTCCGGGTCCTTGCGCGACTGCTGGAACCACTCGTGCTGGTCGCTGGTGTGGTTCATGACGAAGTCGATGATCACCCGCATGCCGCGTTGGTGGGCGGCGTCCACGAACTCCACGAAGTCGGCGAGGTCGCCGAACTCCGGCAGGACGGAGGTGTAGTCGGAGACGTCGTAGCCCCCGTCGCGCAGCGGGGAGGCGAAGAACGGCGGAAGCCAGAGGCAGTCCACGCCCAGCCACTGGAGGTAGTCGAGTTTGGAGGTGAGGCCCTGTAGGTCGCCCACGCCGTCGCCGTTGCTGTCCTGGAACGAGCGGACGAGGACTTCGTAGAACACCGCCCGCTTGAACCAGTCGGGGTCGCGGTCCTTGGCAGGGGTGTCCTCGAACGTGTCGTGGACGGGATCGTTGATCATCATGTGATGGGTGACCCTCCGGTGGGCGGGGACGGTCGCAGAGCGGCCAGTACGTGCGCGGGCGTCCGACCCGGCTCTAGGCGCACGTAGTTCGCCCTGCCCCAGTGATAGGTCTCGCCGGTGAGCTCGTCGCGCACCGCGAGGGACCCGTGCCAGTCGAGGCCGAGTACCGGCATGTCCAACGAGACGGTCGCCTCCTGGGTGTGGTGCGGATCGAGGTTGACGACCACCAGTACGGAATTGGCCCCGGCGTGCTTCGAATAGGCGATCACTTGTTCGTTGTCGGTCGAATGGAAGTGGAGCTCGCGCAGCTGCTGGAGGGCGGGGTTGCGGCGGCGGACCCGGTTCAGGGTGGTGATCAGCGGGGCGATGGTGCGGCCCTCGCGGTCGGCGGCGGCCCAGTCGCGTGGCCGGAACTCGTACTTCTCGGAGTTCAGGTACTCCTCGCTGCCCGGCTTGACCGGCTCGTTCTCGCAGAGCTCGTACCCGGCGTAGATCCCCCAGGTGGGGGAGAGGGTGGCGGCGAGCACGGCCCGCACCTCGAAGGCGGCACGTCCGCCGTGCTGAAGGTACTCGTGCAGGATGTCCGGCGTGTTGACGAAGAAATTCGGCCGCATGACGGCAGCGGAACGGTCGTCGGTGAGCTCGGTCAGGTACTCGGTCAGCTCCGCCTTGGTGTTGCGCCAGGTGAAGTACGTGTAGGACTGCTGGAAGCCCACGGAGGCCAGGGCGCGCATCATCGCGGGGCGGGTGAACGCCTCCGCCAGGAAGATCACGTCCGGGTCCGTCTTGTTGATGTCCGCGATCACCTTCTGCCAGAAGACGACGGGTTTGGTGTGCGGGTTGTCGACGCGGAAGATCCGGACGCCGTGGTCCATCCAGTGCCGAAGGATCCTGACCGTTTCCTCGACGATGCCGGCCATGTCGGTGTCGAAGTGGATCGGGTAGATGTCCTGGTACTTCTTCGGCGGGTTCTCGGCGTACGCGATCGTCCCGTCCGCCCGGTGGCGGAACCACTCCGGCCGCTTCTCCACCCACGGGTGGTCGGGCGAGCATTGGAGCGCGAAGTCGAGGGCGATCTCCATCCGCAGCTCCCGGGCCCGCGCCACGAAGGCGTCGAAGTCCTCGATCGTGCCCAGCTCGGGGTGGACGGCGTCGTGGCCGCCCTCGGTGGACCCGATGGCCCACGGCACGCCCGGGTCCCAACTGCCCGCGGAGAGCGTGTTGTTCGGCCCCTTGCGCCAGGTGCTCCCGATCGGGTGGATGGGCGGGAGGTACACGACGTCGAAGCCCATGGCGGCGATCGCGGGCAACCGCTCGGCGGCGGTCCGGAAGGTGCCGCTCACCGGGGCCGCCCCCGGCTCCACCACGGCTCCCTCGGACCGGGGGAACATCTCGTACCAGGAGCCGAAGAGGGCGCGCTTGCGCTCGACGAGCAGCGGCAGCGGCTTCGCGGCGCTGACCAGCTCCCGGTACGGGCGCCGCGCGAGGGCCTCGGTCACCGGCGCCGCCAGGGCGGCCGCGTACCGCACCGAGACCTCCCGGTCCTCGTCGCGCATCGCCTCGGCGGCGGCCAGCACGTGCGCGCGCCCGTCCTTCTTGGGGATCTTGGCGCCGGCGCGCGCGTACAGCTCCGCGCCCTCCAGCAGCATCAGTCCCGTGTCGATGCCCGCGGGGATCTTGATGGCGGCGTGCGCCCGCCAGGTCGCGATCGGGTCGCTCCACGCCTCGACGGTGTACGTCCACCGCCCCTCGGTGTCGGCGCAGACCCTCGCTCCCCACCGGTCCGTACCGGGGGCCAGCTCGTACATGGGCACGGGCGGCCGCAGCCGTCCGCTCGGATCTCGGAGCACGACGTGGGCCGACACCGCGTCGTGGCCCTCGCGGAACACGGTGGCCGAGATCCGGAAGACCTCGTCCACGACCGCCTTGGCGGGTCTGGCGCCGCAGTCGACGGCAGGGCGGACGTCCAGCACGGGAATGCGACCGATCATGATGGGATCACCTGGAGGCAGTTCGCGGGGCTCGGTGGCAACGCTCCGGCTGACGGGGCAGCCGGCAGTGCACGCTCTGTTCGCTCTGTTTCTAGCCGTTCAGAAGACGGCTGGGCTGCGGGCATGGCCGCTCCTGTCCGCGTTCACTCGGGTGGCGGGAGGTGGTGGGCGGTGTGCGCCGTGCGTGTACCCGGGGAGCCCTTCCCACTCTCGTCCCGCCCAATCCGCGTGCTTGGTTAACTACTCGTACGTAGTGGCACGCCGACAACCAAGCCCCGGCTCGACATTCACCGAGGCTCCGTCAAGTCGGCTGAGGACTCCCGGACCTACACCGGTATACCGCGTTCGCGGCCCGCCCGCCCGTCGGCGCCGTGGCGGTGCGTGCCGGTCGCCGGCTAGTCTCGTGGCTCCGGAAGTGGACCGAAGTGGACGGATGCGCGGGCGCACAGCGTGGTGCGGCCGCTCCGATCCGCGATCCCCTGCGAAGGTGGAACACGTGAAGGCTATCCGTCGATTCACCGTGCGCCCCGTCCTCCCCGAGCCGCTGCTGCCACTGGCCGACCTCGCGCGCAACCTGCGCTGGTCTTGGCACGCGGAAACCCGCGAACTCTTCCAATCCGTCGACCCCGAGGGCTGGCAGGCCGCTGCCGGCGACCCCGTGCGACTGCTCGGCGCCGTGTCCGCCGGCCGTCTTGAGGAGCTCGCCGGCGACCGGCGGTTCCTGCGGCGGCTGGCCGTGGCCGCCGCCGACCTCGACGACTACGTCCACGGCGGGAGGTGGTACCAGACCCACGAGAACAGTGGGGACCTACCCGCCGCCATCGCCTACTTCTCCCCCGAGTTCGGCATCACCGCAGCCCTCCCGCAGTACTCCGGCGGGCTCGGCATCCTCGCCGGCGACCACCTCAAGTCCGCCAGCGACCTCGGGGTCCCGCTCATCGGAGTGGGACTGCTCTACCGCCACGGCTACTTCCGCCAGTCGCTCTCCCGCGACGGCTGGCAGCAGGAGCACTATCCCGTCCTCGACCCCAACGAGCTCCCCGTCGCCCTCGTCCGCGAGGCCGACGGTACGGCCGCCCGGGTGACCCTGAGTCTCCCCGGCGGGCGGTCGTTGCACGCGCACATCTGGCAAGCCCGCGTCGGACGGGTCCCGCTGCTGCTGCTCGACTCCGACGTGGAGGACAACGACACCGCCGCCCGCGAGGTGACCGACCGTCTCTACGGCGGCGGCAGCGACCACCGGCTGCTCCAGGAGATGCTGCTCGGCATCGGCGGGGTCCGCGCGGTACGGACGTACTGCCGGCTCACCGGCCATGCCGACCCCGAGGTGTTCCACACCAACGAGGGACACGCCGGTTTCCTCGGCCTCGAACGCATAAGGGAACTCGAAGGCGAGCAGGGCCTGGGCTTCGACGCGGCCGTCGAGGCCGTCCGCGCCGGCACCGTGTTCACCACCCACACCCCGGTCCCCGCCGGCATCGACCGCTTCGACCGCGCCCTGGTCGCCCGCCACTTCGGCGAGGGCGGCGAACTGCCCGGCGTACCCGTCGAGCGGATCCTCGAACTGGGCGCGGAGTCCTACCCCGGCGGCGACCCCGGGGTGTTCAACATGGCCGTCATGGGCCTGCGCCTCGCCCAGCGAGCCAACGGCGTCTCCACCCTGCACGGCGCCGTCAGCCGGGGCATGTTCGCCGGCCTGTGGCCCGGCTTCGACCCGGTCGACGTGCCGATCACCTCCATCACCAACGGGGTGCACGCGCCGACCTGGGTGGCGCCCGAAGTGGTCCGGCTCGGCGCACGCCAGATCGGGGCCGGCCGCACCGAGGACGCCCTGTCCGTCGGCGGCTCCCCGCGCTGGGACGCCGTGGCGGGCATCGCCGACCAGGAGGTCTGGGACCTGCGCCGGGTGCTCCGCGAAAAGCTGGTGCAGGAGGTGCGCGACCGCCTCCGCGCCTCCTGGAAGCAGCGCGGGGCCGCCGACGCCGAACTCGGCTGGGTGGACTCCGTACTCGACCCCGACGTGCTGACCATCGGTTTCGCCCGCCGGGTCCCCTCCTACAAGCGGCTCACCCTGATGCTCCGCGACCCCGAGCGGCTGCGCCGGCTGCTGCTCGACCCCGACCGGCCGGTGCAGATCGTGGTCGCGGGCAAGGCACACCCCGCCGACGACGGCGGCAAGCGCCTGGTGCAGGAGCTGGTGCGGTTCTCCGACGACCCCCGGGTACGGCACCGGATCGTCTTCCTGCCCGACTACGGCATGGCCATGGCCCAGAAGCTCTACCCGGGTTGCGACATCTGGCTGAACAACCCGCTGCGCCCGCTGGAGGCCTGCGGCACCAGCGGGATGAAGGCCGCCCTCAACGGCTGCCTGAACCTCTCCGTGCTGGACGGCTGGTGGGACGAGTGGTTCGAGCCCGACTTCGGCTGGGCCATCCCCACCGCCGACGGCGCCGGGACGGACGTGGACCGGCGCGACGACCTGGAGGCCAACGCCCTCTACGAGCTCATCGAGAGCCGGGTCGCGCCCCGCTTCTACGACCGGGCCGGGCGCAGCGGACTGCCCGAGCGGTGGATCGAGATGGTCCGGCGCACGCTGGTCTCCCTCGGCCCCAAGGTGCTCGCGGGGCGGATGGTGCGGGAGTACGTGGAACGGCTCTACGCCCCCGCGGCCCTCGCGCACCGCGCCCTCGGCCCCGAGGTGGCGCGGGACCTCGCCTGGTGGAAGGGCCGGGTCCGCGCGGCCTGGCCCGGGGTCGCCGTCGAGCACGTGGAGGCGCTCGCCGCCGCCCCCGTCGGCGGGACCGCCGAGCTGGGGGCCACCCTCACCCTGCGGGTACGGGTGGCGCTCGACGCGCTCGCGCCGGAGGACGTCGAGGTGCAGGCCGTGGCGGGCCGGGTGGACGCCCAGGACGTGATCCAGGGCGCCCGGACCTTCCCGCTGAAGCCGGCCTCCGGGCCGGACCTGGAGGGCCGCTGGGTATACGAGGGCCCGCTCGCCCTCGACCGTACGGGGCCCTACGGCTACACCGTACGGATCCTGCCCGCCCATCCGCTGCTGGCGAGCCCGGCCGAACTCGGACTGGTCGCCGGGCCCCCGGACGCCGCCGACACCGACGCGGTGGGCGGGGTCCTGCTGAGGTGAGGTGAGGCACGGGAGGGCGGGCGGCGGCCCGGACCTCAGGGGTCGATCAGCCGCCCGTCCTCCACCAGCATCCCGGCCCGCTTGATGTTCCGCAGGGTCGGGATCACCTCGACCCGCTCGATGCCCGGCACGGCGCCGATCCGCTCGGTCAGGTACGTGTAGAGCGCTTCCGTGTCCCGGCAGACCACCACGGCCAGCAGGTTCGCCGCCCCGGTCACCGCCGCCGCGAAGGGCACCTCATCGTGCCGGGCGACCGCGGCGCCCGCCTCCGCCAGCCGGGAGGGCGCCGTGGTCAGCATCAAGGTCGCCTCCGCCTCGTAGCCGAGCCGGGTGGGGACCAGCTCCACGTCCAGGTACAGCGCCCCCAGCTCCCGCAACCGTTCCAGGCGGCGGCGCGCCGTGGACTCCGAGAGGCCCGCGGCGCGGGCCAGTTCGGGGTAGCCGGCCCGCCCGTCCCGGCCCAGCACCGACAGCAGCGCCGACTCCACATCGTCCAGGGTGTGCCGCTCCCGCCCCGGGAGGACCGGCGGCCGCTCCAGCGCGGCCACCTGCTCGGGCCGCAGCACGTCCAGCCCGCACCACCGCTCCGGGCCCCCGACGAAGATCCGCAACAGGGTGTGCGCGCTGACCCCGGTCACCCGGCGGGTGCGCGGAAGCTTCTCCAACAGCAGGCCGTCGCGGTCGGCGCGGGTGCGCGCCTTGGTCAGGCAGTGGATCTCGGTTCCACCCGAGCCGAGCTTCACCCAGGAGATGTCCGGCCGCCGGGCCAGTGCCTCGGCCACCACCAGAGCCGCGTCGGGCGCGCACTGCACGCGCAGCCACGACTCGAACAGTCCGACGCGGCGGCCCTGGGGGAGACCGATCACCCGGATCGTGCCGCCGGAGCGCATCCGCCGGTAGCGGCGCACCACCGTCTGGTCGGAGACCTCCAGCACTTCCGCGAGCCGGCTGAAGGAGGCCCGTCCGTCGATCATCAGCGCCTGGATCAGGGAGCGGTCGAGGAGATCGAGCTCCTCGGTCGGTGCGGTCCGGTTCATGGTTTCCATCATCCCAGGGCCGTCCATGACGGAAATCCGGCGGCAGACGGGTGACGGGTGGGGGACCGGGGGTGCGGGCTGGGACCGTGGGCCCACCGAACCACCACCCCGACGAGGAGAGATTCATGCGCAAGTGGCTGCCGTTGACGGCGGTCTGTCTGGGGGCCTTCATGCTCCTGGTCGACGTCACGATCGTGACCGTCGCCCTGCCGGACATGGCCGCCGACATGCACACCGGGTTCTCCGCCCTCCAGTGGGTGATGGACATATACGCCCTGGCGCTGGCCGCCCTGCTGCTCGGCGCGGGCTCCCTCGCCGATCGGATCGGCCGCCGCAGCGTCTACCTCGGCGGCATCGTGGTCTTCGCCGCCGCCTCGCTCGCCTGCGGCCTGGCCACCGGCCCCGCCGCGCTGATCGCCTTCCGCGCCGTACAGGGCTTCGGCGGCGCGGCGATGTTCGCCACCACCATGGCCCTGCTCAGCTCCGCCTACCAGGGCCGTGACCGTGGGATCGCCTTCGGCGTGTGGGGCGCCGTCAACGGCGCCGCCGCCGCGGCCGGCCCGATCATCGGCGGGCTGCTGACCGAGCACTTCGGCTGGCGCTGGATCTTCTACATCAACCTGCCCGTCTGCGCCCTGGCGGTGTACGTCACACTCAAGGCCGTCACCGACTCCCGCGACCCGCACGCCAAGGGCCTCGACCTGCCCGGCATGGCCGCCTTCACCACCGGGGCGGGTGCCGTCACGTACGCGCTGATACGCGCCGGCGAGAACGGCTGGACCTCCGCCGCCACCCTCGGCCTCCTCGGCCTGGGCGCGGTCGCCTTCGCCGTCTTCGTCCTCGTCGAACTGCGCAGCGGCCACCCCATGCTGGACCTCTCGCTGTTCCGCAGCGGGACCTTCGTCGGCGTCATGGCCGCCGCGTTGCTGCTGTCCGGGGCGGCGTTCTCGTACCTGATGTACGTCTCCCTCTGGCTCCAGTCCGTCGAGGGGATGAACCCGATCGGCGCGGGCCTGGTGCTGGTGCCGATGAGCCTGGCCGCGTTCCTCGTCTCGGCCCTGGCCGGGCGGCTCCTGCACGGGGCCCCGGCGCGGCTGACGATCGGCGGCGGAGGGGTGCTGATCGGGGCGGGCGCGCTGCTCCAGGCGTGGATGCTGGACACGGGCGACGGCTGGCCGGCGCTGGTCCCGGGCCTGTTGGTGACGGGCGCCGGGGTGGGAGCGGCGATCCCCGCGCTGGCCGCCACGGTGATGGGGGCGGTGGCCCCGGCCCGGGCGGGTATGGCCGGCGGTGCGCTGAACACGGCGCGGCAACTGGGCATGGCCTTCGGCATCGCGGTGCTCGGCTCCCTCTTCCACTCCGGGCTGGCGGACGGACTCGCCGACGCCGGTCGGCCGCGCGGGACCGCCGAGGCGCTGGCGTCGGGCGGGGCGGGGCGGTTGCTGGCGACGGTCCCGGAGGCGAAGTCCTGGGTGGAGGCGGCCTTCGTGAGCGGGCTGCGGGAGACCTTCGTCGCCTCGGGGGTGATGGGACTGGTGGGAGCCCTCGCCGTCGTCCTGCTGATCCGTTCGGCGGGACGGAGTGGGGACGCGGCGAAGACCGGGGCCCGGGCGGCGGGGGCCGTCGCGGTGTCGGACCGGGTCTGACGGTGCCGGCGCCCGGACCGGGTTCGTAGCGGAAGCGGGGCGGGGCAGGGTCGGCCGGGTCGGTTTCGGGGCGGGGCGCGGGGACTGCCGTATGGGCCCCGCCGACCGATCCAGGAGGGTGAACCTTCGAACGCGCCGGCCATGCTGAATCGTTTCGTCTGATCCGTCCGCTCCTACGCTGCCGGCTGGATGCCACCGGACCGGCATTCCAGCCGACCAGAGAACGGACTCTTCATGCGTGCTCGTACCACCGCCGCCGCACTCCTCGGTGCTCTCGCGCTCGTTCTGCCCACCGCCGGTACCTCACTGGCGGTCGACCACGACGATGATGACGGCCGCCGCTCGCTGGGCCGGCTGGAGTACCTCGTCGACGATGACGACGAGGGTGGCAACGAGCACCGCCAGATCCGTCCGGCGGACAACGACACCTGCTACCGGCTGACGGGCACCTCGTGGGAGAACCCGGCGACCACCGTGCGCAACGAGACGGAGTCGCTGGCGGTGCTGTTCCGGGACCGCGACTGCGGCGAGCGCGCGGAGCGCGTGCTGGAGCCGGGGCAGCGGGTGCACGGCGTGCAGGTCCGCTCGGTGCTCTTCAAGCCGGTGGACGACGACAACGAAGGCCGTCACGAGGGACGTCAGGACGGGTGGGGCGACGGGCGCGGCGACGAACGGGGCGACGGACGGGGCGACGGACGGGGCGACGACTTCGGCAACGGGGACGAGGACCGCGGCCGTCACGACGCCCGGCCGGGCCTGCCGGGTGCGCCGCACCACAACGCCACCAAGCCGGCCGTGCGCCCGTCGGTGAAGCCGCGGACGGACGGGCCCGGCTCGCAGCAGGCCGGCGAGGAGCAGGCTCGTGACGAGCAGCCCCGCGAGGACCAGGCCCGCGAGGACCAGCCCCGCGAGGACCAGGCCCGCGAGGACCAGGCCGGTGACCAGCAGGCCCGTGACGAGCAGGCCCAGCGGGAGGACCAGGCCCGGCAGGACCAGATCCGGCGCGAGGAGCAGGCACGCCAGGAGGAGGCCCGCCGGGACGACCAGGCCCGGCAGGAGCAGCAGGCCCGCGACGAACAGCGGATGCGCGACGAGCAGGCCCGTCAGGAGGAGGAGCAGGGCCGGCCCGCCGAACAGGGTCCCGACATGTTCGACCGCATCTTCCGCTCCATCGGCTGACCCGCCACGCACGACGGGAGAGCCCGGCACCCCCGTGGGTGCCGGGCTCTCCCGCGTCGTGGAACAGGGCCGCCCGGGGAGGTCGTCTCCCGGGCGGCCCCGCGATCAATCGGTCGAGCCGTCGAGCGGCTCGGCCCCCGTCACCCCGTCAGGGGTCAGAACGTGAGCTTCCAGCTGTTGATGTAGCCGGTGTCCGCGGAGGCGAGGTCCGCCACCCGCAGCTTCCAGACACCCTGGGCGACCTCGGAGGAGGCGTTCACGGTGAAGCTCTGGACGATGTTGTCCGCGCTGCCGCCGGTGCGGTTGCGCAGGTTGTAGACGGAGCCGTCGGGCGCGACCAGGTCGACCCTCAGGTCACCGACGTAGGTGTGGACGATGTTGACGTCCACCTTGAGGGTGCTCGGGGCGTTGCCCGTGCGGGTCACCGTGATCGGGGACTCGACGGTCGAGTTGTCCGCGATCTGGTAGTCGTTCGTGTTCTCGAACACGTTCTGCTGGGACGTGCCGACGGTCCAGGTGAAGGACGCCGTGCCCGTCTTGCCCGCGGAGTCGGTCACCGTGACGGTCACGTTGGACGTGCCCGCGGTGGTGGCGGTACCCGAGATCAGACCCGTCGAGGAGTTGATCGACAGGCCGGCCGGCAGACCGGTCGCCGCGTAGCTCAGCGCACCCGCGTTGGTGCTGGTCGCCTGGACCTGAAGGCTCACAGCGGTGTTGACCTGGGTGGTCTGGTTGGCGATCGGGGTGACCGAGACGCCGGAGGTGATGCGCGCCCCGACGTTGATGCCGGCCCAGGCGTTGGCCACGTTGTTGTACGTCGTCGAGCCCTGGCCGTACAGGTCGGCGGCGGCCTGGAGCGTCGCCGTACGGGCGGCCGCGTAGTTGGTGTTCGACTTGAAGTAGCCGACCGTCAGCGCGCGGAACCAGATCTTGGAGGCGGCGTCGCGGCCGATCCCGGTGACGGGCAAGCCGTCGGAGGTGGGCGAGTTGTAGCTCACGCCGTTGATGACCTTGGCGCCGGAGCCCTCGGAGGCCAGGTAGAACCAGTGGTTGGCCGGGCCCGAGGAGTAGTGGACGTCGAGGTTGCCGACGCCGCTGTACCAGGCGTCCGCGGACGAACCGTCCTTGCTCGGCTTGTCCTGGTAGCGCAGCGGGGAGCCGTCGCCGTTGATGTCGATCTTCTCGCCGATGAGGTAGTCGCCGACGTCGGTCGGGTTGTTCGCGTAGAACTCGACCGCGGAGCCCATGATGTCCGAGGTGGCCTCGTTCAGACCGCCGGGCTCACCGCTGTAGGTCATGTTGCCGGTGACGGAGGTCAGACCGTGGGTCATCTCGTGCGCGGCCACGTCGATGGACGTCAGCGGGTGCGTGTTGCCGGTGCCGTCGCCGTACGTCATGCAGAAGCAGCCGTCGTCCCAGAACGCGTTGACATAGGCGCTGCCGTAGTGGACGCGGCTGTAGGGGGCCACGCCGTCGTTGCGCAGACCGTTGCGGCCCATCACGTTCTTGTAGAAGTCCCACGTCACCTGCGCGCCGTAGTGCGCGTCGGCGGCGGCGGTCGCCCGGTTGGAAGCGGCGCCGTTGCCCCAGGTGTCGCTGGTGCTCGTGAAGAGCGTGCCGGTGCCGGAGCTGCCGCCGTTGAGGTCGTAGGTCTTGTGGCCGCCGCGCCCGGCGTCGGTCAGCGTGTAGTTGCTACCCGACTGCGAGGTCCCCAGGGTCACTTGGCCGCTGTACATGGTGTTGCCGGTGCCGCGCTCGACGGCCTCCCACTGGGTGATCTTCGCGCCGGTCTTGGCGTCGGTGACCACGTGCAGTTCGCTCGGCGTGCCGTCGTCCTGGAGGCCGCTGACCACGGTCTCGAAGGCGAGGACGGGCGCGCCTTCGGCCGCCCAGATCACCTTGCGGGCGTTCTTGGAGGGCTTGGTCTGCTTGGCGCCGGCTGCGTTGGCCGAGGAGACGGCCTGGCTCTCGGCCGCCGAGGGGGCGACGGAAGGGCTGGTGTCCGCCACCTTGATCTCGTGGTTGGTGGCCTTGGTCACGCTCTTGGTGACGCCGCCCTTGGCGTGGACCGTCAGGTCTCCGCCGAGCACGGGTATGCCGTCGTACGTGCGCTCGTACGTCGTGTGGGTGGTGCCGTCGGCGTCCTGGACCACATCACGGACGACCAGGCGCTCCTTGGCGTCGAGGCCGAGGGCCTTCGCCGCCTGCACGGTGGTCGAGTTGGCATCGGCGAGGAGCGTCGCACGCTCCGAAGCGCTGAGTAGGCGTGCGGCCGCGCCCGGGTTGGGCTGAGCCGCCTTGGTGGACTGCGACGCGGTGGCGTCGGCGGTGGCGGTTCCGGCCTGAATGCCTACGGCGAGCAGGGCTGCGGCTGCAACGAGAGCGCCGGCCGCGGTGGCACGCCGCTGGGGGGTGAAACTCAACGCAAACTCCTTCTGCGAGGGGGGTTCCGGACGCTGGGTGGGCCTCCGGGCAGATCAGGGTTGGTGCGATGAACGGTCGAAGAGTGTCACCTGCGGGCGTCGATGTCAGGGCCACATCAAAAGGTTGGCTGGAAACAGTCCGTTGTCCGAAGAGACGTATCCGGTATCCGAACCATTCACTTTTGTGTGAGAGAGGAGGGTGAAACGCCCGGAACAACAGACACCGCTTGGTGACACTTGAGCAACGAGGAGTCCCGTTAACGCAAACGGCACCTAGCGTACGGGTGTTTGTCGTACTGTTTGCCGGTGCGTCAGATGCCCGTCGCCAGGGGAAGCCACGGGCCTACGCCACTGTCATAGACCACGTGCCAGGGGGGCCCATGAGGCATGTCCATTTTCCTGCGCAAAGAGTGGCCGGGACGGCCGTTGAACCGACCGGGCCGACGTCCGCGCCTTCGCGCCGACTCGGCGACAAGGCGCGCTGGTACCTTCCCGCGGCGGTCGCGGCCGACTTGCTCGGCGCCGCGGTTCCCGTGGGCCTCGTCTTCGACGCGGCGCAGCAGACCCGGCCCGTCTACTGCGCGGTCGGCGCGGCCCTGGCGTGGACGGCGGTCCAGGCACTGCGCCGACGTTACGCGACCCGCGTGCTGGGGGAATCCCGCGGGGTGCTGCCCGTCGTCCATGACTGGCTGATTCTGATCGGTGTCCTCGCCGTCGCCCGTGTGGTGACCGGTGAGAGCACCCCGCGACTGGCGGCGCTGGGGGCGCTGCTGCCCGCCCTGCTCATCACCGTCGCCTGCCACAAACTGACCTACCGCCACCTCACCGCCGCCCGCCGGGAGGCCCAGGCGGTCAGCCGGGTCCTGGTCGTCGGTGAACCCGAGGCGGCCGAAGGCGTGATCGCACACCTCGCCTCGCGCACCGACCACCCCTACGTCGTCGTCGGCGTCGTCCCGGTCGGCGAGGGGCGACTCGACAGCGGCGTACCCGTCGCGAACCGGCTGGGCGCGACCCCGCACGGCCCGAACACGGACGCCACCGCCGTACTGGGCGCCGTCCGCAGCCACCAGGCCGACCTGGTGCTCGTCGCCCCGGGCGTGCGCATCACCGGGGAACGGCTGCGCCGGGTCGCCTGGGCCCTGCACGACGCCGGTCTGGAACTGGCCGTCTTCCCCGGTCTGGTGGAGATATCCGTCAAGCGGCTGGAAACCCTCTCCGCCGGCGGCCTCGCCGTGCTGCGGATCGCGCCGCCCCTGAGCAGGGGCGTGCAGACGCTGCTCAAGTCGGCCCTGGACCGCGCGGGGGCCGCCGTCGGACTGCTGCTGCTGTCGCCGCTGTTCCTCGCCCTGGTCCTGGCGATACGTTTCGGCTCGCCCGGCCCCGCCCTCTACAGCCAGCGCCGGATCGGGCGCGACGGGGTCCCGTTCGTCATGTGGAAGTTCCGCACGATGGTCGTGGACGCCGACCGGCTCAAGCCCGGGCTGGAAGGGGCCAACGAGAACGACGGCCTGATGTTCAAGATGCGCCGGGACCCGCGGGTGACCCGGGTGGGACGCCTGCTGCGCCGGACCTCCCTCGACGAACTGCCCCAGCTCTTCAACGTGCTGACGGGCAGCATGTCGCTGGTGGGACCGCGCCCGCCGCTGCCGGACGAGGTGGCCCGGTACGACGAGGTGGAGCTGCGCCGGTTGAGCGTGCGCCCCGGGATGACGGGCCTGTGGCAGATCAGCGGACGGTCGGACCTGTCCTGGGACGAAACGATTCAGCTTGATCTGCAGTATGTCGACAACTGGTCCTTCACCAGCGATGTCGACGTCATGGGCCGTACGCTCCGCGCCGTCGTCGACGGCCGCGGAGCGTACTGAGGGCCGGCCTTGCGATCAGCCTCGGGGTCAGGGCGACGTCAGGGAGTCGAGCCACCAGCGGTAGGTGGACGCGATCCCGTCGCGCAGCGGGATGCCGGGCTTCCAGCCCAAGGAGGTCAGGCGGGTGACGTCCAGCAGCTTGCGGGGCGTCCCGTCGGGCTTGGAGGTGTCCCAGGCGAGCCGGCCCTCGAAGCCGGTCACCTCGGCGACCGTTTCGGCCAGGGCCTTGATGGTGAGGTCCTCGCCGCAGCCGATGTTCACGGGCTCGTCGCCGTCGTAGCTCTCCAGCAACACCGCGCAGGCCGCCGCGAGGTCGTCGACGTGCAGGAACTCGCGGCGCGGGGTGCCCGATCCCCACAGGGTGACCTCTTCGCGCCCCTTAGCTGCGGCCTCGTGGAAGCGGCGGATCAGCGCGGGCAGGACGTGCGAGGACTCCAAGTCGAAGTTGTCCCCCGGACCGTAGAGGTTCGTGGGCATGGCCGAGATGTACGAGGCGCCGTACTGCTTGCGGTACGACTGGACCTGCACGATCCCGGCGATCTTGGCCAGGGCGTACGCCTCGTTGGTCGGCTCCAGCGGGCCGGTCAGCAGCGCGTCCTCGCTGATGGGCTGCGGGGCCAGCTTCGGATAGATGCACGAGGAGCCGAGGAACAGCAGCCGGCCCACCCCGGCGGCGTGCGCGCCGGCGATGACGCTCAGCTGGATGCGGAGGTTGTCCTCCAGGAACTGCACCGGGTACGTGCTGTTGGCCATGATCCCGCCCACCTTGGCGGCGGCCAGCACCACGGCGTCCGGGCGGACGTCGCGCAGGTACGCCTCGGTGGCGGCGCCGTCGCGCAGGTCGAGCTCGGCGCGGCTGCGGGTGAGCACCTCGTGGCCGTCGGCGGTCAGCCGCCGGGCGACCGCGGACCCCACGAGGCCGCGGTGGCCGGCGACGAAGACCCGGGCGTGCGGGGGCAGGAGCGGCAGCGAACTTGTCATACCGCCGATGATGCCAGTCCGCCGCCACGCACTTTCCCGGAGCCTCCCCGACGGAACGGGCGGGCCGAATGCGGCGCGAGGGGTTCCGCAGGGGCCGTGTACGGTACCCATCCGGCCCCGGGCCGCGCGGGCGCCCACCGTACGAGGCGGCGGGACGGCCCCGGCACACCGGGCCGCGAGGCCCGGTGAGAGACCAGGGGGCGCAGCCCCGCAGATCGGGTGGGGGCGAGCCCCGCTCACCGCAACAGCGCACCACGACAACCAGGGGGACCCCACATGGGCAAGACCGCACTGATCACCGGCGTCACCGGGCAGGACGGCTCGTACCTCGCCGAGCTCCTGCTCTCCAAGGGCTACACGGTGCACGGGCTCGTGCGGCGGTCCTCCAGCTTCAACACGGAGCGGATCGACCACATCTACCAGGACCCGCAGACCGAGAACCGCTCCCTCGTCCTGCACCACGCGGACCTGTCCGACGGCGTCGCCCTGGTGAACCTGCTCCGCGACATACGCCCCGACGAGGTCTACAACCTCGGCGCCCAGTCCCACGTCCGCGTCTCCTTCGACGCGCCCCTCTACACCGGCGACGTCACCGGCCTCGGGGCGCTGCGCCTGCTGGAGGCCATCCGGGCCAGCGGTGTGGACACCCGTATCTACCAGGCGTCGTCCTCGGAGATGTTCGGCTCCACCCCGCCGCCGCAGAACGAACTGACCCCGTTCCACCCGCGCAGCCCGTACGGGGCCGCCAAGGTCTTCGCGTACTGGACCACGGTGAACTACCGCGAGGCGTACGACATGTTCGCGGTGAACGGCATCCTCTTCAACCACGAGTCCCCGCGTCGCGGCGAGACCTTCGTGACCCGCAAGATCACCCGCGCGGTCGCCCGGATCAAGGCCGGTCTCCAGGACCACCTCTACCTCGGCAACCTCGACGCCGTCCGCGACTGGGGCTACGCGCCGGAGTACGTCGACGCCATGTGGCGGATGCTCCAGCAGGACGTGCCCACCGACTACGTGGTCGCCACGGGCGTCGCGGCGACCGTCCGCGAGTTCGTCGCGTCCTCGTTCCGGCACGCCGGCCTCGACTGGAACGAGCACGTCCGCTACGACCCGAAGTACGAGCGCCCCAGCGAGGTCGACGCCCTCATCGGCGACGCCTCCAAGGCGCAGGAGATCCTCGGCTGGAAGCCGACGGTCCTGGTGGAGGAACTCGCCCGGATCATGGTCGAGGCCGACATCCGTCAGGTCGAGGACCAACTGGCGGGCGTGACGGTCCGCATCGACCGCTAGACGCCTTATATTTCGCCTATTGATTTGCCGTGTCCCGGTCATGCCGTGCAGATCCCTGCCGCATGACCGGGGCGAACCGTCGTATGTCCGCCGCGCGCCCTCCCTGTAGGTCCTGTTGATTCCAAGTTGGTATGCAATGGGTCAAGTGAGGTGACCGGGCTCTCGCGTGAGCCCTACTCTGCGCCAGTACATATGGCTGATCGGATAGTTCCAGCCATCAAACCGGGCGATTGCCCTGGGGGGCTCATGCGTAGATCCAGAGGGCTGACTGCTGCCCTCGTCCTGTCACTGGCCGGTGCCGGCACCGGTATAGGGCTGGTGCTGATGCCCGAGGCGTCCGCCATCACGCCTCCCGTGGCATTCACCGCCGACGAGTTGCCCACCTGGCAGCCCAACGGCATCGTCTGGGCGATGGCCCAGGCGAACGGCACGGTCTTCGCCGGCGGCACCTTCTCGGCGGTCCGGCCGCCCGACGGCAGCGGCAGCGGCACGGAGCAGGAAGCGGTGAACTTCGTGGCGCTCGACGCCGCGACGGGCGCCCCGACCTCCTGCAAGCTCGCCTTCACCGTCGGCGACGGCAGCGCGACCGTCCGCGCCCTGACCGTCTCCAAGGACAAGAAGACCCTGTACGCGGGCGGCTACTTCGGCGCCGTCAACGGCACGCCGGTCTCCAGCGTCGCCGCGATCGACATCGACACCTGCACCCCCAAGGCGTCGTTCCACCCAAGCTTCCCCGCCACCGTGCGCGCGTTCGCCGTCACCGACGACACGCTGTACGCCGCCGGTGACTTCACCACCGTCGAGGGCCAGACCCGCGAGCGGTTCGCCGCGGTCGACGCCGGCTCCGGTGCGCTCAAGCCCTTCACGGCCGACGCCGACGAGCCCGGCCGGGCGGTCGCGGTCACCCCCGACGGCAAGAACGTGCTCCTGGGTGGCGACTTCTTCACCGTCAACGGCCAGAACACGCACGCGCTGGCGGTCGTGAACTCCGCCACCGGCGCCGTCGCCAAGACCTACAGCACCATCCCGTCCAACTCGGTCGTCAAGTCGATCGCCACCGACGCGACCGGCTTCTACACGGGCAACGAGGGCTCCGGCGGCGGTGTCTTCGACGGCCGCATCGGTCTCAACCTCAGCGACTTCAGCGAGAAGTGGCGGGACCGCTGCCTCGGCGCGACCCAATTCGTCCTGCCGTACGACGGAGTGCTCTACAGCTCCTCGCACGCCCACGACTGCACCCTCAACGGCGAGTACCCCGACGGCCGCCGGCACCACCTGCTGGCCCAGCCCACGAATTACCAGGGCACGCCGCCCGCGCCGGTGGACGGTTTCGTGGCCAGCCCCCGCAAGCTCGGCTGGTTCCCCGACACCAACGACGGCCTCGGCGAGGGCATCGGCCCGCGCGTGATGGCCGTCGCGGAAAAGGGCGACACCAAGTACATGTGGGTCGGCGGCGAGTTCACCACCGTCAACGGCGTCGCGCAGCAGGGCCTGACCCGCTTCGCCTCCACCGGTGACGTCGGCGCGCCGACCACCCCGGTCGCCAGTGCCGCGAGCGTCAAGCCCGGCGAGGTCCAGGTCCGCTGGCGCACCAGCTACGACGAGGACGACAGCAAGCTGACCTACCGGATCTACCGGAACGGCTCGTCCACGCCGGCGCACACCATGACCGCCGACTCCCTGGAGTTCGAGCGGCAGCAGGCGTCCTGGACCGACACCACGGTCAAGGCCGGCCAGTCCTACACCTACCGCGTGACCGCGACCGACGCCGCCGGAAACACCAGCGCGCTGTCGGCCACCGCCTCGGTGACGGTCCCCGCCTCGATCCAGTCGTACCCGAACCAGGTCCGCGCGGACGGCGCCAACCTGTACTGGCGCTACGACGACACCGTCAGCCCCTACGTCGCCGACTCCTCCACGGACGGCAACACCAGCGGCATCCAGCTCAACGCCCCGGCCCTGCGCCAGACGCCCGGCGCCATCTCCGGCGCCAGTACCGCCATTGGCTTCAACGGCACCAGCCAGCAGGTCTACAGCGACCACCGCCAGACGGTCGGCAGCAGCTACACCATCGAGACCTGGTTCAAGACGAACACCACCCGCGGCGGCAAGCTGATCGGTTTCGGCAACAACACCGACCGCAACAGCGGCTCGTACGACAAGCAGCTGTACATGACCAACACGGGCCGCCTGGTCTTCGGCGTCTACAACGGCTCGACCCGCACCGTCTCCACCGGTCTGTTCGAGACGTACAACGACAACAAGTGGCACCACGTCGTCGGCACCCAGGGCCCCTCGGGCATGGCACTGTACGTGGACGGTCAAAACAAGGGCACGCTGAACGTCACCAACTTCCAGCAGTACGCCGGTTTCTGGCACGTGGGTGGCGACAACCTGAGCAGCTGGCCGAACCGGCCGACGAGCAACTTCTTCGCCGGACAGATCGACGAGACGGCCGTCTACCCGACGGCGCTGACCCAGGCCCAGGTCAAGAACCACTACGACCTCGCCAAGGCCCCCACCGACACGGTCTCCAAGGTCGTCACGACCGAGGACACCTACATCAACCAGGGCGCCCCCGGCCAGGCCTACGGCACGTCCACCTCGCTCGCGGTGCGCGGCACCTCCGCGTACGAGACGTACCTGCGCTTCAACATCCCGGCCGCTCCGGCCGGGACGGTCCTGAAGGCGGCCTCGCTGCAGTTCAAGACCACGACGCAGACCGGTGCCGGTACGGCCGACACCGTGTCCGTGGTACCGGTCACCGGTACCTGGAGCGCCGCGGGCACGACGTTCAACACCAAGCCGACCCTCGGCACCACCCCGCTCGGATCCCTCGCGGGCGTGCCGGACGGCTCGGCGATCCAGAACGTCGAACTGGACACCACCGCCGTCTCCGCGGTGCTGGGCACCAACGGCTACAGCATGGCCCTGACGAGCACGGGCACCGACCCGCTGTGGCTCTGGTCCTCGGAGGCGACGGCCGCGGACGCCGCGCCGCAGCTGATCCTCACCTTCGGCCCCAAGTAACGGCCGAGGCACCACCCGCCTGACGGAGTACGGGGCCTGCCCGGGCGGCAGGCCCCGTACTCCTTTGTCCACCACCGGCAAGTACGGGAGCCCCCTGATGTACCGACGCTCCGCAGCGGCTGCTGTTCTGCTGGCCGCCGCCCTGACCCTGACCGCCTGCGGTTCGGGCGGTGACCGGAAGGCCGACTCCGCGGCCGACAAGCCGAAACCGCCGGCCTCCTCCTCGGTGCCGGACCCGGCCGACAGCCCGGCGGCGCCGACCCCCGCCGGGGGCAAGCCGACCGGCCCGGTCCTGCCCGACGCGAAACTCGTCCCCAAGACGGGCAGTTTCACCGAGACGGAGAAGAAGTACCTGAGCGGCCGGGTCCCGGAGAAGATGGACCCCGCGGCCGTCCTCCAGACGGGCCAGGAGTCCTGCCAGCGGGTGGAGCGCACGGCGAAGCACGACAAGGACGCGGCGATCGGGGCCGTCGTCGCCGGGGAGATCCCCGGCGCGAAGGACGCCATCCCGTTCCTGTGCCCGGAGCAGAAGCCGATCCTGGACGCGGCCGAGAAGGGCTTCGGCGACGGTCGCCGGCAGTCGCCCGCCCCCGGCACCTACCGGGCGCTGACCCAGAGCACCACCTGCGCCTGGGAGGCCAAGGGCAAGGACGGCTCCGTCCTCGCCTCGGGCCCGGCGACCCCGCCGAAGGCCGGCGACAAGATCACGGCGACGATCCCGGCGGGCACCGCCGAGTTCACCTCGACCGCCTGCTACGCCTGGGTCCCCGCGTAGGGGCCCGCCGTCCCACTCCACGCCCCCGCGGGCGGTGACACTGCCCGCGGGGGCGTTTCCATGTCCCGGCCCGGGGTACTCGCGCCGTCACAAGACCACGAATGTGGAGGCGAGTTGACATGCGAGGCATCGGCGGCTGCATAGCCCTGATCGTGGTGGGGGCGATCCTCACCTTCGCGAGCGATTGGCGGATGGAGGGCGTCAACCTCCCTCTCGTCGGCCTGATCATGATGGCGGCGGGCGCGATCGGCCTGGCCGTGTACTCCAGCGTCCTGCGCCGTCGTCGGGCCGCCGGGGTGCTCCCGGTGGTCGAGGAACGCGGCCGCGACATCATCTGACCCGCCGGGGCGGGGGAGCGGCTACGCCCCCGCGCCGCGGGCCGACGCGTACACCGGCAGGAGGGTGTCCACCACCGCGTCCATCGAGAACGACTCCGCCGCCAACTTCCGGGCGGCGGCCGAGGCCGACCGGTTCGCGTCCGGGTCCAGGAGGGCGAGGACCGCCTCCGCGACCCCCGCCGCACCCGGGTCCACCGCGCGCCCGGCCCCCGCCGCGGCGATGTCCCGGGCCAGACCGTTGGAGTGGGTCACCACCGAGGGCACGCCCACCGCCAGCGCCTCCAACACCGACATGGGGAACGGCTCCTCCACCGACGGCAACACGTACACGTGGGCGAGGCGCAGCTCCGCCAGGACCTCCGCGCTCGACAGGGCCCCGGTGACCGTGAAGCGCGCGCCCAGCCCCAGCGACGCGATCCGGGCCCGGACCGCCGCCAGTTCGCCCTCGTCGGGCCCCGCCACCACGAACTCCGCGTTCGGGTGCGCCGCCAGCACCGCCGGGGCCGCGTCCACGAAGTCCACCGGCCGCTTACGCGCCTGCAGGCGCGCCGAGTACAGGATGCGCGGCGCCCCCGCCGGCACCGGACGCTCCTCTTGCGCCGGGGTGCCGTTGACCAGCCGCACCGCCGTGGCCAGCGCCGGCGGGCCCGCCACCGCGTCCAGGCCGTCCCGTTCGTGGGGGGTCAGGTACAGCACCGCGTCCGCCCCGCGCAGCAACCGGCGTACCGCCACCGCGTCCAGCACCTTGGCCAACAGCTTCCCGCTTGGGTCCACCATCCCGTGGGTCTGGAGCACCAGCGGTTTGCGGGCCCGCAGCGCGGCCAGCGCCACCGGCAGCGTCACCAGGTCCCGCGCCAGGTGGACGTGGACGACGTCCGCCTCCCGCACCAGCCGCCCCGCCGAGGCGAGCAGCGCCGGCGAGGTCATCCCGCTGAAGCCCAGCGGGAGCAGCCGCCGGGCCGGGAACAGCTTCGCGGGCACCCCCTCCACGGAGGTCGGCCACGGATCGGGGAACCCCTCGCCGAGCGCCAGCAGGCGGGCCTCGTGACCGCGCGCCCGCAGCCCCTTGGCCAGGTTCAACGCGACCCGGACCGGCCCGCCGAAGGCGTGCGAGGGGGAGTGCAGCGTCACCGCGTGCAGGACTTTCAGGGTGGCACTCACTTCGGCTCCTCCACCGGGCGGCGCCGCCCGTCCTGGGTCTGCAGGGTCAGCGCGGGCAGGTCCTTGTGGACCACCGCGCCCGCGCCCGCCACGGCGCACCGCCCGATCGTCACACCCGCCAGCACGGTGGCCCGTACGGCCACCCACGCACCGTCCTCCACGACGATGGGCGCGTTGCGGTAGCGGAAGTCGGCGGCCCGGTGGTCGTGCGAACCGGTGCAGAGCATCGCCTCCTGCGAGACGCACACGTTCGCACCGATGGTCACCGGCTCCAGGTTCAGCAGCCAGGCTCCCTCCCCGATCCACGCGTGGTCGCCGACCGTCAGCTTCCACGGCCACAGCACCCGCACCTTGTGCCGGATCAGCACGCCCTCGCCGATCCGCGCCCCGAACGCGCGCAGCAACGCCACCCGCACCTGGGCCGGACAGAACCAGGCCGTGAACAGCGTGTTCATCACGGCGAACCAGAGCGCCTGCGTCAGCAGCCCGCGCCCCTTGTCGTACCCGGCCAGCGTGAAGGAAGGAAGATCACGCAAAAGTCGCCCCCATAGTCCGCCCCCGACAACCACCCCGCCGCGCCTCCCCGGGCGCGGCCCGCTCAGACTAGACTGCGCGCGGACCAGGCACATGGGGTGGGGGCGGCAGTGGCAACGGACATACGCAGGCCGCCCGTAGCTGCCCTGGCACCGACGCCGCGGGACGAGGCGCAGTGGGGCCGCGTCACCACCCCGCGCACCCTGCTCTCGCGCGCGCTGTCCGTCCCGCTGATCCTCGGGTTCACCGTCTTCCTGCCGCTCTTCGTCGCCGTCCAGCCCGGCGACGGGCAGCACGACGCCGCCTTCTGGCTGCAACTGCTGCTGACGATGTACGCGGGCGCCCGCCTGTCCGCGATGGTCCTGACCAGCCGGCGCAAACTGCTCCAGGGCTCGTTCTGGCTCTTCGTCTACATGGCGATGGGCGTGGCCCCGCTCGCCCAGGCCGTCCTCGGCCGGGTCCCGACGCCCGTCGTCGGCCCCCGCTACGACCTCACGACCGCCATCGCCCTCGTCCTGCTGGGGTGTACCGCCTTCGACGTCGGCGTACTGCTGGCCCGCCACCGGCCGACGGGCCGCGCGGGCGGCTCGCAGAAGGAGAAACGGCCGGTCCTGGCGCACCGGCGGCGCCTGTACCTGCTCACCGCGCTCGCGTTCCTGTGCAGCGCGGCGTTCATCATGAAGCTGGGCGGCCCGGCGGTCTTCTTCTCCAGCCGCCAGGAGATCATCGCGGGCATCGAGGAGGCGGGCGTCTCCAACGGCGACGGCCAGGCGGGCCAAGCACTGCTGCGCGGCTTCGGCACGGTGCCGGCGCTGCTGGCGCTGCTGCTGTACACGCGCTGGCTGATCACCTCCAAGTACGCCCGGCGCAAGGTCTCGATCCTCGCGACGTGGGGCGCGCTCGCGCTGCTGAACCTGGTGGTCAACAACCCGATCTCCAACCCGCGCTACTGGTTCCTGACGGTCATGTTCGCGTTGCTGTTCACCGTCTTCCCGGTGAGCGCGGCGATGTACCGCGTGGCGCTGTCGATGGCCGTGGTGATCGCGCTCCTCGTCTTCCCGTTCGCGGACCGCTTCCGGTACGACGAGAAGAACTACAAGCCGGTCGAGACGACGTCCTTCCTGGAGCCCATGGCCCTCAAGGACTACGACCAGATCGGCATGTTCGCGAACACCATCACCTACTCCAACTCCGGCCCGGGCCATTTGTACGGGCGTCAGCTCGCGGGGTCGGTGTTCTTCGCGGTGCCGCGGTCGGTGTGGCCGGGAAAGCCGAAGGACACGGGCGTGATGATCGGGGAGTGGATGGGGACGGTCAACACCAACCTGTCGTCCCCGATCTGGGCGGAGCTGTGGATCGACTTCGGGCCGCTCGGGATGGGGGCCGGACTGCTGGGGATGGGCTACGCGGCCGCCCGGGTGGACCGCCGTTACGCGAAGCGGGCCACGAGGAGGTCGCCACCGGGGAGCCTGATCTCGGTGGTGGTCCCGCTGGTCGCGGGGTACTCCTTCATCCTGCTGCGCGGCCCGTTGCTCCAGGCGTCGGGGCGGATCGCCATCGCGGCGCTCTGCCTGGCGCTCGTCGCGACGTTCCGCGAGGACAAATCGGCCCGCCTCCGCTGATCCGTCGGCCCCGCGCCTCAATCGCCGGCGGGGCTGAAATGCTGCCCGACGTGCCACGGTTGAGCCACCGACTCCCGCGCTCTCAATCGCCGGGCCGGCGCGAAATCAGCCTGCTGGCGATTGAGGCGCGGGGTCTGGGGCGGAGCCCCAGGGAGCCCGGTGGAGCCGGGGCGCTTGCGCGGTGGCGCCGCACCCCGGGCGGGGCGGCCCCGGCCGGTCAGGCCGGTTCCGTCGACGGGGTCGGGGTCGGGGTCGGGACGGCGGGGTCCGGGAGGCGGGAGACGCGGGTCCAGGCCGCCGCCGCCTTCGCGGCCGAGCCCGCCGCCAGGCCCCACGCGGCGCCCGCCACCCCCCACACCGCGTACCCGCCCAACAAGAGGGCCACCGACAGCAACGAGAACACCACCTGCAACGACAGCGTCGCCCTCGGGTTCAGCACCCGCAGCGTCAGCAACGCACACGTCCCCAGCCCCATCACCGCGTACTGCGCCCCCGTCGCCGGAAGCAGCGTCGCCGCCGCCCCCCACGTCTCGCCCAGCAACTGCCGCCCCACCGTCTCCGGCAGCGCGTACAGCACCGCGCCCCACCCCGCGCCGAGCGCCGCCAGCACCCCGCCCATCAGCAGCGTCAGCCGGACCACGCCCCGCTTGCCCGACGCCCGACCCACCACCGGCGGCCCGAACGCGTTCGCCGAGTTGAACAGCACGTTCAGCGGCCCGAACAACGTCGTCGCACCCCGCAGCGCACCGACCGCCAGCGGCGTCGCGAACACCCCGAGCCCCAGCACCGCGAGCTGGCTGGAGCCGTTGCCCACCGCGAACTCGACCACGAACCGCTGCCCCAGGTGCCCGCGCCGCACGTACGGCCGCAGGTCCACCCGCGCCCCGCGCACGTACGGCCGCAGCAGCCACAGCCCCAGCGCGAGCGCCGGCAGCGCCGAGACCCCCCACACCAGCACCAGCCGCCCCGCCGACGCCCCTTCGGGCTGCGCGAGCAGCGCGCCGACCACACCCACCAGCCGCACCACGTCGGCGGCCAGCGCCCGCTCCGGCGCGCGCAGCGCCGAGAAGCAGTACCGCAGCCCGTCCTGTACGAGCACCAACGGCAGGACGAGCCCCAGCGCGAGGAACGCCCACCCCCCGGCCCCGGGCAACACGAGGCCCACCAGGGCGAGCACCACCCCGGCCGCGGCCGAGGCGGCCCCGGTGAAGGCGAGGCCCGAACGGCACGCCGCGCCGAGCCGTTCCCCGTCCTTCTCCAGCACCACGGTCTGGCCGACGTACGCCATGTTCAGCCCGAGGAGCACCGTGAAGGTCACGTACACCATCGAGAAGTCGGCGAAGCCGGACGCCGACGACAGCCGGGCGGCCAGCACCAGCACCAGGATGTTGGTGGCGCTGGAAGCGGCCTGGTCAAGGACCGAGGCGAGCGCGGCGAGACCGCCCCGCCTCACCGCCGGCCCATGCGGACCGTGCGCAGCGCGACGGTGTCGGTGCCGTCACCGGGGATGTGCTGCTCCTGTTCGGCGACCTCGTACGGGATGGGCCGCGGCGCCTGCTTGCCGGCCCCAGTCGGAGCCGGAGCCGGGGCCGCCGGGGCGGCCCCCTTGCCCTTCCCCTTGCCCCGGCCGCCACGCTTCTCGCCGGGCAGCGGCGTGTGCAGCACCGCGCCGAGCACGGTCCCGCCGGCGCCGCTGATGAGCTCGCGGATGCGGGACAGGTCACTGCGGTGCACCGCGCGGGGGTCGCAGACCACGAGGACGCCGTCGACGCGGTCGACGAGCGCGAGCGCGTCGGCGTACGAGAGCACGGGTGGCGCGAGTACCACGACGGTGGAGTTGGGGGAGTCGGCCTCGGAGATCAGCCGGGTGGCGCGCGGTGAGGTCAGGGCGCGGGCGACGTTGCGCACCCGCTCACCGGGGATCAGGTCGAAGGCGCCCGACTCCCCGGCGTCCACGACGAGCTGGCGCCCGTCGGGCCAGTCGGAGTCGCCCTGCTGCCCCGGCTGACCGCCCGCGCCCGGGCCGCCCGGCATCTGGCTCCAGCGCGGGCGCCCGCCCGCGTCGGTCGGCAGTTGGCTGGCCAGCACCGGAGTGCGCAGGTCGGCCTCGATCAGCAGGACGTCCTTGCCGGTCTCCGCGAAGGAGGCGGCCAGGTTCACGGCGACCGCGGCGGCGGTCTCGCTGCTGCCGCGCGGCGCGACCACCAGCAGCCGGCGCCGGTCGGCGAAGCGGGAGTCGTAGGCGAGCCGGAAGGCCACCGACCGGAACTCCTCCGCGAGGCGCGGGTCTTCCTCACCGGCCGCGAGCAGCGGCCCGCCACCGGTCTTGTCGCGCGGCAGGGAGCCCAGTACGGGGGCGCGCAGGGCCCGCGCCACATCGCCGTCGGAGCGCGGCGCCGGGTCGAAGACGAGTCGGACCCAGGCGGCCAGCAGACCGAGGGCCAGGCCCACGGCCGCGCCGAGCGCGAGGGACATCGGCAGGCCCGGCCCGTCGGAGTCGCCGGGCGGGGTCGCGGGGCTGGTGACCCGGCCCGGAGCCATGTCCAGCGCCTGGAGCTTGGCGATGTTGCTGTTGAGGGTGTTGACCTTGCTCTGGAGGTCGGTCTTGGAGGAGTACGCCGCGTCGCGGCCGGGGCCCGAGGGCATGGCGTTGATCTGCTTGACGAGGTCGTCGAGCTGCTTGGCCACCGGATCGCGCTGGTCCTGGTAGCCCTTGACCATCTTGTCCCGGGTGACGTCCAGGGCCTCCTGCCGCTTGAGCAGGTAGGCCGTGGTCATCGCGTTGGCGCGCTTCGCGGCCTCCCCGGGGGAGGAGGAGGTGTACGTGAAGCGGAGCACCATCGTCTGCGGCGGGTTGGTGACCTGGAGGCCGCTGCGCAGGGAGGCGACGCCGGACTCGGCCACGCCGAGCTTCTTCGCCGCCTCGTCGGCCGTGGAGGAGCTGAGCGCGACCTGGCGCTCCGAGCCGATGTTGATCGCCTTGTCGGGCGCCAGGCTCGGGTTGAAGGGGTCGTCGGTCGGTGCGCGGAGGACGATGTCGGCGGTCGCGACGTAGGTGTCCGCCGTGGAGACGCCGAGGTAGACGCCGCCCAGCAGTCCGATGCCGATGCCCGCGCCGAGGAGCCGGCGGTAGCGCAGGAGCTGTCGGAACTGGTCCCGCAGGAGGTCCGGTTCGTCCTCGGCGGGGGCCGCTGCCGGCCGGTTCGTCTCGATCACGGCCGGGAACCCCCAAGTGCTTCGTCCATCAGTGCGTCGATACGGGCCAGCCCCGCCTCGCGGCTCAGGTGGGCCGCCACGTGCACGGGCCCGGCGGCACCGAGGGTGTCCGCGGTCTCCGGGTCCCCGGCCAGTGCCCGTACGGCCTTGAGCAGTGCGCCCGGGTCCTCCGGCGGTACGAGCACCCCCGCGCCGGAACGTTCCACCTCCTGGGCGGTCCCGCCCCGCGCCGCCACCGACGCGACGACGGGCCGGCCGGCCTGGAAGTAGGAGGTCAGCTTGGAGGGCACGCTCATGTCGAGCACCGCCGCGTGCTGGGTGACCGCGAGCACGTCCGCCGCCGCGAGGATATCGGGGAACTCCCCGTCGGCGGCAGGGGGGATGATGTCGAGGTTCGGTACGTCCGCCGCGAGGTCGGCGAGGGCCGCGCGCTGACTGCCGTCGCCCATGAGGACGAACCGCACGTCCGGGTCGAGCCGGGCGGCGCCGACCAGGACTTCCAGGCCCTGCTTCAGGCCCATGTTCCCGGAGTGCAGCACCACCGTCTGGCCCGGCGCCCAGCCGAGGTGGCGGCGGGTCTCGCCGCGCGGCTTGGTCGGCGCGGCCACGTGCGACCAGTTGGGCACCAGGCGGATCTTCTCCTCGGGCACGCCCATCCCGACGACCCGGTCCACGAAGGTCTCGTGGATGACGCCGACCAGGGTGGCGCGCTTCAGCGCGTACGCCTCGGCGCGTCCGGCCAGCGCGGCCGCCTTGTCGCCGCCGCTGATGCCGCTCTGCGCGGCGGCGGCGCCCATCAGGTCCTGGACGACCGGGACGTAGGGGACCTTCCACTTCGCGGCGAGGCGCGCGGCGAGCACCCCGCCGGCCAGGCTGGGCATCTGGGCGAGGACCGCATCCGGCTTCGGCATCCGGGGCGGGGCCACGGCGCCGTGCAGCAGGATCGATCCTTCGAACAGGGCCCGCCGCAAGGCGGTCTGGCGCGGGGGCACGGTGTGCGCACGCCGGTGCACGGTGACTCCCGCGCGCTGTTCCGTGCGCCGGAGCGCCCCCTTGTACTCCGGTTCCAACGACCAGGCCGGGTAGTGCGGCATGCCCGCGAGGACGTGCGTCTCATGGCCGAAATCCGCCCAGTGCTCCGCGATCTGGGTGGCGTACGGCCCGATCCCCGCGTGCTCGGGAGCGTAATTGGTGGAAACCAGCAGCAGTCGCCGATGACCGGATCTGGACACTGGACGTCCCCTTCCCCCCTGAATGATGCGCACGTCACCCTATTCGTTCACCGGCGTGGTGCGGAACGTGCACGCTATTGTCTGCTAATCCGCCACACCGGGGGGTGTGGCTTCTGGGGGGTAAGAGATGACGGAGCAGGACATGGCCGACCTTGGCGCGCCCGCACACAGGCCGTATCGGGTCGGCTACGCGCCCGGCGCATACGACCTGTTCCACATCGGACACCTCAACATCCTTCGGCACGCCCGCAGTCAGTGTGACTACCTGGTGGCCGGGGTGGTGTCCGACGAGATGGCCGAACTCGCCAAGGGCCGCCGCCCGATGATCCCGCTCGTCGAGCGACTGGAGATCGTCCGCAGCGTCAAGTACGTCGACGCGGCCTTCGTGGAGACGGTTCCCGACAAGGTGGAGACCTGGAAGCAGGTCCGCTTCGACGTCATCTTCAAGGGCGACGACTGGCGTGGTACCCCCAAGGGCGACCGGCTGGAGAAGGACTTCGCCGCACACGGCGTCGACGTCGTCTACTTCCCCTACACGGTCCACACCTCCAGCACCCAACTGCGCCGGGCGCTGGACGTCCTGGCGCAGCCGGCACCCGAGGCCCTCACCGCGGAACTGCGCTGAGCTCCCGGAACCACTTCGCGAGGAACGCCGCCAGGAACAGCGCGGCGACCGCCCCCAGCCCGGCGTAGGCCCACCGGAACAGCGCGCCGTCGCCGAGCAAGAGGAACACCAGACAGAACACCCCGTAGTCCACGGGCAGCAACGCCACCGCCCGCAGCGCCGACGGGGCGGCGGCGGGGTTCCCGGGCGCCGGCTTGGGCTTGAGCTTCTCCGTGAGCAGCCCGCCGAAGAAGGTGACGACGGAGGCGAACTGGAAGCCCAGCGGAACCAGCAGCCAGCCGCCGAGCCCGGCCCGGCCTGCGCCGGTGCCGTCGCCGCCGATGCCGTACGCGTCCGGGAAGCGGTAGAAGGCGATGAGCACACAGGTGTGCAGGACCGTCAGCTTGGCGCAGTCCACGACGTGGTCGAGCCACTCGCCGGAAGCGCTGCCGCCCCCGCGCAGCCGGGCGAGCTGTCCGTCCGCCGAGTCGAAGGCGAAGCCGACCGCGAGCGCCGCCCACACCGCGGTCCCCAGTCCCCAGGAGGGTTCGGCCAGCGCGACCGCCGCCACCGCGGCGAAGCTGAAGGCGGCGCTGACCAGCGTCACCTGGTTCGGGGTGAGCCCGAGGGCGTACGAACCGGCGGCCAGGTACCGCCCGGCGGGCCGGTTGACGAACCGCGAGTAGAGCGACACCCCCTTCGCCGACTTCTGCGCCCCGCGCAGCTCCCGCAGTGCGGTCCCGACTCTCGGCATCGACGCAAGCCCCCTTCGGAACGGATGTGTGTACGACGTATGTGTGTACGAAGGGCACATCATCGCAGGGCGTCCACGGCTTTCGGCTCCGGATGAGCCCTTACGTCCTGAAGCAGCGGTACGGAGAGGTTCGCGGCGGTGACCACGGCCGCCAGAAGCGGAGGCGGCACGAACGCGGGCGACGGGTGTTTCGGCAGCGAATGATTCGTCAACGAAATAACCCCCGCGGCCCCATCTCGGCCGGGATGACCGGCCGCCTCGACACCCTGGAGAAGTCCGGCCTGGTCCGCCGCATCCGCCCGGCCGAGGACCGCCGCCGCGTCGACGTCGAACTCACCGACGACGGCCACCGCCGCTGGACCGAGGCGATGCGCTGGATCGGTGTCGCCGAGGCGCGGCTGATCGCCCCCCTCGACGCCGCCGACCGCGCGGTGCTCGCCGCCCTCCTCAAGCGGATGCTGCTCCAGGCCGAGACGGGCTGAGGCGGGGGCGTCTCAGCTCGCCACCCGCAGCAGCAGCACCGCCCGCGCCGGGACCGTCAGGGGCTCCCCGCCCCGGTGCCGCGTGCCGGGCGCCGCCGACTGCTCCTCCCGGGAGGTGTCGAGCACGAGTTCGTACGACGCCGCCCACGGCGCGCCCGGCAGCATCCATTCCACGGGCCGGTCCCCGGCGTGCAGCAGCGCCAGGAAGCTGTCGTCGCTCACCTGCCGCCCCCGCTCGTCCCGGCCCGGGATGTCCCGCCCCGACAGGTACAGGCCCAGCGCCGCGGCGGGCGCGTACCAGTCCCGCTCCGTCATCTCCGTCCCCGCCGGGGTGAACCACGCCAGGTCGCGCAGTCCGTCCGCGTCCTGGGCCCGCCCGGAGAAGAACGCCCGCCTGCGCAACACCGGATGCTCCCGGCGCAGCGCCGTCAGCCGGGTGGTCAGCGCGAGCAGCTCCGCCCAGGCCGGGTCCCGTGGCAGCGACCAGTCCAGCCAGCTCGTCTCGTTGTCCTGGCAGTACGCGTTGTTGTTGCCGCCCTGCGTCCGGCCGAACTCGTCACCCGCCACCAACATCGGTACGCCGGTCGACAGCAGCAGCGTGGTGAGCAGGTTGCGCAACTGCCGCCGGCGCAGCGCCCCGATCCGCGGGTCGTCCGTCTCGCCCTCCGCCCCGCAGTTCCATGAGCGGTTGTCGTTGGTGCCGTCCCGGCCGTCCTCCCCGTTGGCCTCGTTGTGCTTGCGCTCGTACGACACCAGGTCCCGCAGCGTGAAACCGTCGTGCGCGGTCACGAAGTTCACCGAGGCGTACGGGCGCCGGCCGCCCCACGCGTAGAGGTCGCTCGACCCCGACAGCCGGTACCCCAGGTCCCTTACGTCGGGCAGCGCGCCCCGCCAGAAATCCCGGACGGCGTCCCGGTAGCGGTCGTTCCACTCCGTCCACAGCGGCGGGAACGCGCCCACCTGGTAGCCGCCCGAGCCCACGTCCCACGGCTCGGCGATCAGCTTGACCCGCCGCAGCACCGGGTCCTGGGCGATCACCGCCAGGAACGGCGAGAGCATGTCCACGTCGTGCATGGAGCGGGCCAGGGCCGCCGCCAGGTCGAAGCGGAAGCCGTCGACCCCCATCTCCGTCACCCAGTACCGCAGCGAATCGGTGATCAGCCGCAGCACGTTCGGCCGCCCGGCGTGCAGGGTGTTGCCGCAACCCGTGTAGTCCGCGTACCGCCGCTGGTCGTTCTGCAGCCGGTAGTAGCCCCGGTTGTCGATCCCGCGCAACGACAGCGTCGGCCCCAGCTCGCCCGCCTCCGCCGTGTGGTTGTAGACCACGTCGAGGATGACCTCGATCCCGGCCGTGTGCAGCGCCCGTACCATCCGCTTGAACTCGCCGACCTGCTGACCGGCCGTGCCGCTCGACGAGTAGGCGGCGTGCGGGGCGAAGTAGCCGATCGAGTTGTAGCCCCAGTAGTTGCGCATCCCCCTGCGCAGCAGGTGGTCCTCGTGTGCGAACTGGTGCACCGGCAGCAACTCCACCGCCGTCACCCCGAGCCGGGTCAGGTGCTCGATCGCCGCGGGATGGGCGAGCCCCGCGTAGGTGCCGCGCAGGCGCTCGGGAATACCCGGATGGCGCATCGTGAAGCCGCGCACGTGCAGCTCGTAGATCACCGAATCGGCCCACGGGGTCTTCGGCCGGACGTCGTCCGCCCAGTCGTCGTCATCGTGGACCACGACGCCCTTGGGGACGTACGGGGCCGAGTCCCGGTCGTCGCGCACGGTGTCGGCGATGTACTGCTGCGGCCAGTCCCGCACGTGCCCGTACACCTCGGGCGGCAGCGCGCCGTAGTCGTTGCCCGGCCGCGCGTCCACGGCCCGCGCGTACGGGTCCAGGAGCAGCTTCGCCGGATTGTGGCGGGCCCCCGTCCAGGGATCCCAGCGGCCGTGCACCCGGAACCCGTACCGCTGCCCCGGCCGCACGCCCGGGACGAAGCCGTGCCAGATCTCGTGGGTCAGCTCCGCCAGCGCACAGCGGGTCTCGGCGCCCCGCCCGTCGAACAGGCACAGCTCCACCCGCTCAGCACCCGGCGCCCACAGCGCGAAGTTGGTGCCCGCGACCCCGTCCGGGCCCGACCGGTAGCGGGCACCCAGCGGGTGCGAGGACCCGGGCCACACCGGCGGCCCCGGAGGCGCCGGCACCCGCACGGCCCGGCCGCCCGTCCGGCCGGTGACCTGGCCGTTCGGCCGCGCCCGCGGGTGACCGTCCGGCTGTCCGTCGACGGGCGGCGCGGGCGCGCTCCCGTTGACCCGTACCTCTCCGGCGACGGTTTCCACCGCCTCTTGCTCGGCTGCGCTCGACACTGCCCGCCTCCACGGCTCTCGGTACCTGCGAGGGCAGGGGAGTGCGGCCCCCGGCGTCCCGGCCCGGGCCCGCCCCCGTCTGGTCCTTCCCACTGTTCTGCCCGCACGGACCCGCCCGGAACGTCGGCCGCGCCCACGTTTCCCTGCGAGGGGGCCGGTCGTTGGACAGGACGTGACTCTTCTGACGAGGCGGGCAGGGGCGGGCTTGGCGGCCGTCGCGGTATGGGCGGCCCTGCTGGGAGCCCTGAGCGGCTGCACCGAGGACGGCCGCTCACCGGTCGAGATCCAGCTTCCCGGAAAACCCCGGTCGCCGGACGAGGCCATTCGGATCACCCCCGAGGACAACGCCAAGGGGGTTCCCGCCGACGGCCCGTTGACCGTGAGGGTCACCGAGGGCCGGCTGGAGCGGGTGGTGGTCACCAAGGTCGAGGACGCCCAGGAGGAGAAGGTCCCGGGCGCGATCGCCGACGACGGGCTGAGCTGGAGCCCCGACCCGACGGCCGGACGGCTCGCGCTCGCGGCCAAGTACACCGTCGACGCGGTCGCGGTCGACGGACACGACCGCCGTCAGGCTCGGCACACCACCTTCACCACCTACGTGCCCGAGGAACGGTTCATCGGCTACTTCCGGCCCGAGAACCGCTCGACCGTGGGCACCGGCATGATCGTCTCCTTCCGGTTCAACCGCTCCATCAAGCAGCGGGCCGCGGTGGAACGGGCCATCACCATCACCTCCGTCCCCGCCGTGAAGGTCGTCGGCCACTGGTTCGGCGACGACCGGCTCGACTTCCGGCCCAAGGAGTACTGGAAGGCCGGCACCGAGGTCACCGTCCGCATGAACCTCCGCGACGTCGAGGGCTCGCCCGGCGCGTATGGCATCCAGGACAAGACGGTCACCTTCAAGGTCGGCCGTTCCCAGATCTCCACCGTCGACGCGGCCGCGCACACCATGGAGGTCCGCCGGGACGGGCAACTGGTGCAGACCCTGCCCATCACCGCCGGCGCGCCCAAGAACACCACCTACAACGGCAAGATGGTGGTGATGGAGATGTTCGACGTCACCCGCATGAACGGCCAGACCGTCGGGTTCGGCGGCGAGTACGACATCCCCGACGTGCCGCACGCCATGCGGCTCACCACCTCGGGCACCTTCTTGCACGGCAACTACTGGGCCAGCCCCGACACCTTCGGCTCCCTCAACACCAGCCACGGCTGCGTGGGCCTGCGCGATGACAAGGGCGGCGGCTCGGACACCCCGGCCGGCTGGTTCTTCGACCGCTCGCTCGTCGGGGACGTGGTCGAGGTGGTCAACTCGCAGGACAAGACGGTGGCCGGGGACAACGGCCTGGGCGGTTGGAACCTCTCCTGGTCCGACTGGGTCACCGGCTCCGCCATCGGCTGACCCGCGCGGCCGACGGCTCCGGGCCGCCGGCCGGGGCACGGCCCGCGCACCAGTTGGGACGGAACGGTGACAAGACCGTGCCTTCACGTGATCTCCCCATGTGATTTCCTGACGTCAAGCGCGCGATTGTCCGCGCGGGGGACATGGGGAGAACACGAGTGAACCTGCAGCCGATTCGCGGCCGCGTCCGCACCGGCCTGCCGGCCCTTCTGCTGGGAGCGGCGCTGCTGTTCACCAGCGCGTGCAGCGGCGGCGCAGACGGCGGGGGCGGTGCCGCCGGCGACGCCGGCGGCAAGGGTGGCGGCAAGACCGGCACCGAGGCGTCCAAGGCCGTGGTCAACGTCAAGCCGGACGACGGCTCCAAGGAAGTCGCCACGAGCGGCGTTCTGAAGATATCCAGCACCGGCGGCAAGCTCGCCACGGTGACGGTCGCCGACACCAAGGGCAACGCGGTGGACGGCAAGATGGGCACCGACGGGGCAAGCTGGGAGCCCGCCCGCAACCTGGCCGCGGCCACCGAGTACAAGGTGCACGTCGTCGCCAAGGACGAGGCCGGTCGGGAGTCCGCCAAGGACACCACCTTCACCACCCTCACCCCGACGAACACCTTCGTCGGCCACTACACCCCCGAGGACGGGGAGACCGTCGGCGTAGGCATGCCCGTGTCGATCAACTTCACCCGGGGCATCACCAACACCGAGGCCGTCGAGAAGGCCATCACCGTCACGGCGGAGCCGAACGTACCGGTCGAGGGCCACTGGTTCGGCAACGACCGGCTCGACTTCCGCCCCGAGAAGTACTGGGCGGCGGGCACCAAGGTCACCGTGAAGATCGCCCTCGACGGCGTCGAAGGCCGCCCGGGCGTCTACGGCAAGCAGACCCGTACCGTCCACTTCACCATCGGCCGCTCCCAGGTCTCCACCGTCGACGCGGCCGCGCACACGATGGAGGTCGTCCGCGACGGCCAGGTGCTCAAGAACCTGCCGATCACCGCGGGCGCCCCGTCGACCACCACGTACAACGGTCAGATGGTCATCAGCGAGAAGTACAAGGTGACCCGGATGAACGGCGCGACCGTCGGCTTCGGCGGGGAGTACGACATCTCCGACGTCCCGCACGCCATGCGCCTGTCGAACTCCGGCACCTTCGTGCACGGCAACTACTGGGCCGCCGCGAGCACGTTCGGCTCGGAGAACGTCAGCCACGGCTGCGTCGGCCTCAAGGACGCCCGCGGCGCGGGCGACGACGACCAGCCCGCCGCCTGGTTCTTCAACGAGTCCCTCATCGGCGACGTGGTCGTCGTGAAGAACTCCAAGGACAAGCAGATCGCCCCGGACAACGGCCTCAACGGCTGGAACATGGACTGGTCGGAGTGGATCAAGTAGTTCCCTCCCGCCTGACCCGCAGGTGATCGTCGGCCCGGTGCTGTGACCCACAGCACCGGGCCACTTCGCGTTAACCGCCGCTAACCTTCCCCGTATGACCCTCTCTCTCGAAGTCTCCGAAGGCGTCGGCACCCTCCGCCTGGACCGGCCGCCCATGAACGCCCTGGACATCGCCACCCAGGACCGGCTGCGCGAGCTCGCCGTGGAGGCCACCGACCGCGCCGACGTGCGCGCGGTGATCCTCTACGGCGGCGAGAAGGTGTTCGCGGCCGGTGCGGACATCAAGGAGATGCAGACGATGGACCACGCGGCCATGGTCGCCCGGTCCCGCGGGCTCCAGGACGCCTTCACCGCCGTCGCCCGGATCCCCAAGCCGGTCGTCGCGGCCGTTACCGGCTACGCCCTGGGCGGCGGTTGCGAGCTCGCGCTGTGCGCCGACTACCGGATCGCCGCGGACAACGCCAAGCTCGGCCAGCCCGAGATCCTGCTCGGCCTGATCCCGGGCGCCGGCGGCACCCAGCGACTGTCCCGGTTGATCGGCCCGTCCAAGGCCAAGGACCTCATCTTCACCGGCCGCATGGTCAAGGCCGACGAGGCGCTCGCCCTCGGGCTGGTGGACCGGGTGGTGCCGGCCGCCGAGGTGTACGAGCAGGCGCACGCCTGGGCGGCGAAGCTCGCACAGGGCCCGGCCCTCGCGCTGCGCGCCGCCAAGGAGTGCGTCGACGCCGGGCTGGAGGCGGACATCGACACCGGACTGACCATCGAACGCAACTGGTTCGCGGGGTTGTTCGCCACCGAGGACCGCGAGCGCGGCATGCGCAGCTTCGTCGAGGAGGGCCCGGGGAAGGCCAAGTTCCTCTGAGGCTGACCCTCGCCGGCCGTTCCTCCCTGGGAGTGGATTAGCCGGGCATTAACGCAGCCTTAAGCCGAAACGGTGATCCACTCACCGTGATCATCGGAGCGCAGCGCGTCACACCAGGTCAGACCGGTGGCGTGGCCCTCCGATTGCCTTCCGCATATGCCGGAACACCCCCCGGGAATCGGTGGACCCCGGGGGGTGTTTTCCCGGGGAACGGCCCGGAGCGGCGGTGCGGCCGTCCATGATGGGTGCATGGCGGGCCTGGAGGGTGTGGAGCAGCCGCGGCAGCGCGGCGGCGCTCCGGCGGTACGGATCTCGGCGGCTCTTGAGGAGGAACAGGGCCTCAGGGCCGTGGAGTTGTACGGCAATCCCGCCGAGGCGGAGGTGACGCTGCCGTCCATGCCCGAATCCGCCGGTACGGCGCGCCGGCTGACCCAGTCCGTGGTGATCCGGCTGTGGGGCCTGTCGCCGCAGATCGCCGAGCACACGGTCCTGCTGGTCTCGGAACTCGTGGGAAACGCCGTACGGCACACCGGGGCCCGGTCGTTCGGCTTGCGGCTGGTGCGCCGGCGCGGGTGGATCCGGGTCGAGGTGCGCGACCCCTCGCGGGGGCTGCCCTGTCTGATGCCGGTCCACGAGATGGACATCACGGGCCGGGGGCTCTTCCTCGTGGACAAGTTGTCCGACCGCTGGGGCGCCGATCTGCTGCCCAGGGGCAAGATCACCTGGTTCGAGATGCGGGTGGCCGACCGCTGAGACGCCGGATGCCGGCCCGGCGCGCACGCCTGTCCCTCCCTTGTAAACGCCTGAAACCCCCTGTCGCCGTGTGATGGGGCGCCGCGGGGGTTTCATGGGTGCGCCGAGGATCGAAGGGGGTGTGATCCTCGGCGTGGGACTTCGCTCGGGTCAAAGGGAAGCCGTGATTCCGACTATGGCAGACGAGCGACCAAATGCCAAAACCTCAAACTCGGACATAAGTGTGTATAACCTAAGAGTTCACGGCTAAATCCTAGGTGAGGTGGCCCACTCGCCTCGCAATCAATGAATAAGTATCGACCGCTCTGCGTAATTCGTTGATCACATAGCGGACGACCGCACTGCTGAAGCGCTTTGGCGCGGGTGCCGAACTGGGTCAATCAGCGTGTACGGGGGCATCCGGACCTTAAATGGGCAGGTGCCCTGCTACCCGGACCGCCGAACCGCCCTCCTCGCCGGTGCCGCGGTCGCCGCCGGCGCCCTCACCGCCGCCTGCGGAACCGCGACCCCACCCAAGGCGCCCGCCTCCGTCCCCGCCACCCCCACACCGGCCCGTCCCGCCCCTGCGGCCGCCGCCGCACCGGGCCCGCGCCGGTTCGCCGGGCAGCCCGTCGAGATCGGCCACGGCTCCCGAGACCGGCCCCGCGTCGCCCTCACCTTCCACGGCAACGGCGACCCCGCCACGGGACGCGCGATCCTCGCCGAGGCGGAGCGCGCGGGCGCCCGCGTCACCGTCCTGGCCATCGGCACCTGGCTCGACGAGCACCCCGACATGGCCCGCCGGGTCCTGGACGGCGGCCACGAACTCGGCAACCACACCCAGCGCCACCTCGCGATCAACACCATGCCGGAGGACGAGGCGTACGCGGAGATCACCGGCTGCGCCCAGCGCCTCAAGCGGCTCACCGGCTCGATCGGCACCTGGTTCCGCCCCTCGCAGACCCAGTACGCGACCCCCCTGGTCCGGAAACTCGCCCAGCGGGCCGGCTACCCGCACGTCCTCTCGTACGACGTGGACTCCCTCGACTTCACCTCACCCGGCGCCGCGGCCGTCATCCGCAACGTCACCGGGACGATCCACGCCGGATCGGTGGTGAGCCTGCACTTCGGCTACGCGGACACGGTCGACGCGATGCCACCCCTCCTCGAAGAACTCGCGCGTCGCCAACTGCGCGCGGTGACCACCACGGAGCTGCTGACCCCATGACGACGAATCGCCTTCCACGGAAGGCCACCGTGCTGCTTGCCGGACTGGTTCTCACGGCCCTGGCCGGGTGCGGATCCGGGGGAAAGGGCGCGACCGAGGCGCTCGGCACCAAGGGGCCCGCCCAACCGGTGAAAGCGCAACCCGCGGTCCCGCCCGGACTGGCCGGAATGCCGCCCGTGCTCGACCCCCACGACGTCTACGCGGCCGACCGGCCGAACCAGCTGTCCCCGGTCGTCAAGAACTTCCCGTCCCGCGTCTACGTACCGAACACCGGCTCCAACACCGTGTCGGTCATCGACCCCAAGACGTACAAGGTCATCGACACCATCCCGGTCGGCACCCAGCCCCAGCACGTCGTGCCGTCCTGGGACATGAAGACCCTGTGGGTCAACAACAACCGCGGGCACACCCTCACCCCCATCAACCCGGCCACGGGCGAGGCGGGCGACCCCGTCGAGGTGCACGACCCGTACAACCTGTACTTCACGCCCAACGGCAAGTACGCGATCGTGATGGCCTCGATGGACCGCGAGTTGGTCTTCCGCGACCCGCACACCATGAACCGTGTGAAGAGCGTCCCGGTGACCTGTTACGGCGTCAACCACGCCGACTTCTCCCTCGACGGCCGGTACTTCATCGTGAGCTGCGAGTTCTCCGGCGAACTGCTCAAGGTCGACACCGAGAAGATGGAGATCGTCGGCCAGCAGAAACTCCCCTTCGAAGGGGCCATGCCCCAGGACGTCAAGGTGTCGCCCGACGGGAAGACCTTCTACGTCGCCGACATGATGGCGCACGGCATGTGGGTGCTCAGTGGCGACAAGTTCGGGACTCCGAAGCTCCTCCCCACCGGAAAGGGCTGCCACGGCCTGTACGTGAGCCGTGACTCCAGGGAGATGTACATCTCCAACCGGGGGGAGGGCAGCATCTCCGTCTTCGACTTCAAGGCGAACAAGCTCACCAAGAAATGGGAGCTCCCCGACGGCGGCAGCCCCGACATGGGCGGGGTCTCCGCGGACGGCAAGGTGCTGTGGCTCTCGGGCCGCTACAACTCGGAGGTCTACGCGATCGACACGAAGACGGGCGAGGAACTGGCCAAGATCCCGGTCGGCTCAGGGCCCCACGGCCTCGCCGTCTACCCGCAACCCGGCCGCTACTCGCTCGGCCACACCGGCATCTTCCGCTAGCCGGCAAGCGGCACGGCATGACGGTGCCCCGGGAGCTCGCACAGCACCCGGGGCACCGCCGTCCTGTCCCGCCGCCTCACGCCGAAGGCGTCACCAGGCGACGGGGAGTCGTTCGGGCAGCCGCTTGATGAAGCCGGTGCGCCAGACCAGGTTCTCCGCCGGCACCGCCTGCCGCAGCCCCGGCAACCTTTCCACCAGTACCTCCAGCGCGATCTCCGCGTGGGCCCGGCCCAGCGCGGACGCCGGGCAGAAGTGCCGCCCGGCCCCGAAGGCCAGATGGGCGTTGGCGCTCTCCCGTTCCAGGTCCAGCTCGTCCGGGTTCTCGAAGGCATCGGGGTCGAAGTTGGCCCCCTCCAGCAGGACGAGGACCAGCTCGCCCTCCTTCACCAGCACGTCCCCGACCCGCACATCGGCCATGGCGATGCGCGGCAGGCCGTCGCCCACCGACAGGTTCCAGCGCAGGAGCTCGTCCACCGCCTTGCCCATCCGCTCCGGATGCGCCCGCAGGTACCCGATGAGCTCCGGTCGCTGGAGCAGCGCGAGGACGGCGAGCACCAGGAACGCGGACGTGGACACCGCACCCGCCCCGAAGAGCGAGACGGCGACCGTCGCGAACATCTCGTCGGTCAGGTGCGCCGACTCGGGGTCGGCCTCCTTCAGCTCGGCGAACTTGCCGAGGAGCCCCGTACGCTCCTCGGCCGGCAGCGCGAGCTGGACCTTCAACTGCTCGACGAAGTAACCGACGTCCTTGTACCAGTTCAGCTCGGAGTCGGCGAACGGTTCGCGCGCGGTCATGAACGCGACGTCCAGCCCCGACATCAACCGGCGTCGGTCCTCGAAGGGAACACCCAGCACCTGACAGTGCAGCGCCGCCGAGAAGGGGTCGGCGAACCCCGCCCGGAGGTCCGCCGGACCGCCCTCTGCCACGATCTCGTCGATGAGCTCGCCGGCCTTGGCGCGCAGCCAGTCCTGGAGCCCCTTCTGGCGCGGGTTGAGCGCCTTCATCACCGCGTTGCGCAGCCCGGCGCTGTTGATGTTGCCCATGTTGTTGACGACCTCGGGCGGTATCGTCAGCGCGTACTGGCGGGGCACGCCGGTGTTCGCGGTGTCCTTGAGGCTGAACCGCTCGTCCTCCAAGACCTGCTTGGCCAGCGCGTAACTGCTGACCAGCCACGCCGGGTCCCCGGTGAGGGTGCGGACCTTGGCGACCGGCGCCTTCTCGCGCAGCCAGGCGCACTCCTCGGGGAGCACGTCACCGCGCCGCGACAGCGGGAAGTCGAGGAGGACCTCGTCGGTCCCCGCGCCGTGCCCGGTCTCCCGGCCCTCAAGCTGCTCGACGCTCATCGACGGTCCCTTCGGTCGGTGCGTGGTTCGCGGGTCTCGCGTGGTGATCGCCGCTCGCGTGGTGGTCGGCCGCCGGGTGCGGGGCGGACTCCGCGGCCTCCGGACGTACGACGGCGTACGCCTGGTTGCGGGTCGCGCGCAGTCCCCCACCGCGCGCGAACAGGACATCCGTCATCGGCATCTTGACGTGATAGGCCGCCACCGAGGACGGCACGTCGAGAATGCTCGGGGTGTCCACGAAGAACGGCAACTCCGCCGCCATGTAATCGAAACAGACCTGCAACTGGCTGTCGGTCATCGATTCACCTTCCGGCAACTTCGAACCGACGAACTGGAGAGCCATCTTCTCGCAGCTCTTACGGAACTCGTCATCAGTCTCAAGAAAATGCAGAACGCGTCGGTGCAGTAGTTGGTACACGGGATTCGACTCGAACTCGGAAAGTGCCCTCACTCGTATCTCGGCGTGCGTGGACCCGGACTCCTCGACACCCTTGAGAATCCTTCGCCGCACTGCCTTGATCTCCTTCGTCGCACGCTTCTCCGCGTGCTCCCGGGTGTAGCCGAAGGCGGCGAACATCCGGTCCACGTGGAGGTCCGCGTAGACGAAGTCGACCTGCGCGAAGCGGGTCGTCGCCCATCGGGCAAGACTGCCGATGCGCTCGGAGCTGAAGTAGCTGTTGCCGGGACTCACTCCGATGAGCACATGGTCGCCGTCTTCCCAGATATGGCGGCAGGTGCGGGTGAAGGGCAGAACTTCGAATGATGCGTCAGTTTTGATCGTCACCTTTGATCGCCCTTGTTGCCGCTTGTCCCTGGGAGCCCTGCGCTCCTGGTGTGGCGGCAATGTCGGTACGTTATGCCGTGATCCCGGAGCGTGACAAGTGGGGGCCGGATTTGTTGGCTGGAATTATCGCTTCCGGGTGGCCGGGGAGTAAATGAATTTCTTTCTGCCGGCCGAACGGGACCCGGGGTGAACGCGACCCGCCGGGGGCGCTACCCTGAGCCGTCAACAAGCACCGAGAAGGGGTGGACCCAGTGGCGGACATCGAGAGCGCGCGGGCGACGTTCGGCAAGTTCGACGCGGACGGCGACGGCTTCGTCACCGCCGACGAGTACAGCGCGGCCATGAAGGCCATGGGTGACGCGTACGTCACCGGCGCCGTCGCGGACGCCGTCATCGCCGCCAAGGACACGAACGGCGACGGCCTGCTGAGCTTCGACGAGTTCTGGAACGCCCTGAACAAGTAGCGGACGCCGGACGGGGTCGCGTCACGCGGGCGGCCCCGTCATGTCGTCGACTTCGGCCAGCGCCTCCTCCAACCAGCGCAGCCAGAACGTCTCCAGGCCGATCCCGCCGCGCAGCACGAGCCGGCGCAGCCGGTCCTGGTCGGAGTCCCGCCCGGGCGGGAAGTCCTTCGCCTCGATGGCCTCGTACTCCGCCAACTGCCCCCTGTGCAGGTCCAGGTGCCGCCGCAACTCCGCGGCCAGCCCCTGCGGGCCCACGACACCGGCCGCCCGCACCCGCAACAGCAGCGGATCCCGGATCGCCTTCGGGTCCTGGCTCTCGCCGACCCACCGGGCCAGCTCCGCGCTGCCGGCGGGCAGCACCTCGTACTCCTTCTTCTGCCCCCGCACGGGCACCTCGCTGGGCAGCGCCCGGATCAGCCCGGCCTCCTCCAGCCGGCCGAGCTCGCGGTAGATCTGCTGGTGCGTCGCGGACCAGAAGTACCCGATCGACTTGTCGAACCGCCGGGTCAGCTCCAGCCCGGACGAGGGCTTCTCGAGCAGGGCGGTGAGGATGGCGTGCGGGAGCGACATGCGCACATCCTAGGTTCGCCGCGGGTCCGGGCACGCGTGCCGTTCAGGACCCGGACCGGGCCCAGGCGGCCAGCGCCTCCGGCGTCGTCGGCCCCGGGGCGTCCTGTTCCAGCAGGTCGCGGGCCCGCAGGAAAGCCGTCACGGCGGGGGACCACGCCTGGCGCAGCCCCGCCGACGCCAGCAGCCCCGGGTCCGACAGCAGGGCCGCGGCGGGGCCGACGCGAATGCCCGCCGGGGTGAGGACCGCCGCGTCGTCGGCCCAGCGTACGGCGAGGTCGACGTCGTGCGTGGCCATCACCACCGTCGTGCCGTTCGCGCGCAGGCCCGCCAGCACGTCCAGCAGCCGCTCCTGCCCGTCCGGGTCCAGTCCCGCCGTCGGCTCGTCCAGGATCAACACTCGCGGGGCCATCGCCACCGCCCCCGCGATCGCCGCCCGCTTGCGCTGCCCGTACGAGAGCAGGTGCGTCGGCCGGTCCCGCAGGGCGGTGATGTCCAGCGCGGTGAGCGCCGCGTCCACCCGGGCCCGTACCTCCGCCGCGGCCAGACCCATGTTCATGGGTCCGAAGGACACGTCCTGCTCCACCGAGGCCGCGAACAGTTGGTCGTCCGGGTCCTGCACGACCAACTGCACCCGGCCGCGCAGCCGGGTCAGGCCCGCCCGGTCGTACCGCACCGCCGCACCGTCCAGCCGCAGTACGCCCGCCACCGGACGAAGGCCCCCGCTCAGCAGCCGCATCAGCGTGGTCTTGCCGCTGCCGTTGCGGCCCAGCAGGACCAGCGCCCGGCCCTCCGGGATAGCGAAGTCCACGCCGGACAGCACCGCCGGACCGTCCTCGTACGCGTAACCCGCGCCCACCAGTTCCACCAACGGGTTCACAGGTACAGCCCTTTCAGGGTGAGAGTCACGATGACCAGCGCGGCCGGCAGGGCGGCGGAGGCCGCCAGGAACCGCCACGACAGCGCCGCCCCGGGCACCAGCACCCGCAGCGTCCCGTCGTAGCCCCGACCCGCCAGCCCCTCCTGGAGCCGCGCGGCGCGGTCGAAGGCCCGGACGAACGAGGTCGCGGCGAGCCCGGCGAGCGAACGCCACAGCGCCGCCCGGCCGGTGTGGCCGAGCCGGGCCGCCTGCGCCCGGTGCACCTGGGCCACCGAGTCGAGCAGCAGGAACCCGATCCGGTACATGACCAGCGCCACGTCCACCACCGGCGCCGGGACGCCGGCCCGTACCAACCGGGGCAGCACGTCCGACACCGGGGTGGTGAACGCGAACAGCAGCACCCCGAGCGAAGCCGCCGAGGTGCGCAGCAGCAGCTCCGCCGCGTGCCGGGGTCCGTCCGGGGCCAGGGAGACCGGCCCGGCCGGGCCGCCCACCGCGAACAGCAGCGGCAGCGCCCCGGTGAAACAGAAGCCCAGCGGGATCCGGAAGGCCCGCCAGAGCTGTCGTCCGGTCACCCCGGCCGGGCCGAGGAGCACGGCCAGGGTCGCCGCCGCGACCAGCGGGCCGCCGGGCCAGGGCGGCAGGCCGACGGCGGTGACGGTGAGCCCGAGCCCGAGCAGCGCCTTCTCCAGCGGATGGCGGTGGCGCCAGCGACTGCCGTGCGCCGCCACGTCGATGAGCAGCACCGGCTAGGACTCCGCCGGGGGCGCCGGAGGATCCTGTGGGCCGTGCGCCTGGGCGAGCCCCTGGCGGCGGCCCTTGCGCAACCCGAAGTAGTAGGCGAGCACGCCCGCGCCGAGGGCCGCCTGCAAGGCGAACAGGGCCGACTCGACCTCCGCCGAGGGGGGTTCGTGCAGCGGGGAGAACCACGGCTTGTAATCCGGCCTGATCTCGGTGATCGCCGACTCGGCCTGACTGTCGGCGCCCGCGAAGGGCTCCTTCTTGCCCTCGCCCATGCCCAGCGCGATCGGCAGGACGGCGAGCGCGGCCACCAGGAGCAGCAGCAGGGCGTTGATCTTCGTGTTCTTGCTCGTGCCGCTCATCAGGCCGCCGCCTCTTGCGCGTCGCGGCCGCGGGACGTCAGCTTGGCGACGCCCAGTCGGACCAGGTCCGACTTGCTGGACTGCATCAGCAGCCGCATGACGAGTACGGTCAGCAGCCCCTCGCTGACGGCCAGCGGGATCTGCGTGACCGCGAAGATGCCGCCGAACTTCGCGAGCGCGCCGAGGAAACCGCTCGCCGGGTCCGGGAAGGCCAGGGCCAGTTGCACACTGGTCACGCAGTACGTGACGAGGTCGGCGAAGAACGCGCCGAAGAAAACCGTCACCATCAGCGGCACGTCGAACCGCTTGAGCAGCCGGTAGACCCCGTACCCCGCCCAGGGCCCGGCGATCGCCATCGAGAAGGCGTTCGCACCGAGCGTGGTCAGCCCGCCGTGCGCCAGCAACAGGGCCTGGAACAACAGGGTGATGGTCCCCAGCACCGTCATGATCGGTGGCCGGAACAGGATCGCGCCGAGCCCCGTCCCGGTGGGGTGGGAGCAACTTCCGGTGACCGAGGGAATCTTCAGGGCCGACAGGACGAAGGTGAACGCCCCCGACGCCCCGAGCAGCAGCGTGCTCTCCGGGTTCGCCTTCACCTCGCGGGTCAGGGCGCGGACACCGTGTACGACGAAGGGGGCGGACGCGACGCCCCAGGCGGCCGCGTGCAACGGGGGCAAGAAGCCCTCGGCGATATGCATGAGTGGGGAGACCTCTCCAGCACCTCGTGGATGGACAACGCGCCCTGGCCGGTCTCCTGGCTCACGGGTGCCGATGTCCTGGCTCCGCCTTCCCGGGGCCGTGCGGTCTCCCGCGCGGGCCCAGTGGCTTCCCGCTGGGGGCACCTCCCGGACGGTGTCTGGGGGAGAGTGGAGCCGGACTTCCCGATCACAGTGGCGAGGGCCGCACCGGTTTCCCACCGGTTTCCCGAACACCAAGGCCCCATGACCCTAGTCGGCCGCGCGGACGGGTCACAACCCGCCCCTTCCGGGCGCGCCCGCCGGCAGCCGCGTCCGGCGGAACGCAGGGTGGTGGGATGACCGACGACTCCGCATCCCCGCAGACCCCCCGCTACGGCGACCTGAGCGCCCTCTACGTGAACTGCACCCTCAAACGGTCCCCCGAAACCAGCAACACCGAGGGGCTGATCGCCAGGAGCCGCGCGGTCATGGAGGCCGCCGGGGCCCGGACCGCACTCGTCCGCGCCGTCGACCACGACATCGCCACCGGTGTCTGGCCCGACATGACCGAGCACGGCTGGGAGAGCGACGAGTGGCCCGTCCTCTACAGCCGGATCATGGACGCCGACATCCTGGTGCTGTGCGGCCCGATCTGGCTCGGGGACAACAGCTCCGTGATGAAGCAGGTCATCGAGCGGCTCTACGCCTGCTCCTCGCTACTGAACGAGCGGGGCCAGTACGCCTACTACGGTCGGGTCGGCGGGGCGCTCATCACCGGCAACGAGGACGGCGTCAAGCACTGCGCCATGAACGTCCTATACAGCCTCCAGCACCTCGGGTACGCGATCCCGCCGCAGGCCGACGCCGGGTGGATCGGCGAGGCCGGCCCGGGGCCCTCGTACCTGGACCCCGGCTCGGGCGGACCCGAGAACGACTTCACCAACCGGAATACGACCTTCATGAGTTGGAACCTCATGCACCTGGCCGCCCTCCTGAAGCGGGCGGGCGGCATCCCCGCCCACGGCAACCAGCGCTCGGAGTGGGACGCCGGGTGCCGCTTCGACTTCCCGAACCCCGAGCACCGGTAGTGCCGGGCGCGGGACGGGTCAGCAGGTAGCCGGGTGCGGGAAGTCCACGACGAACCGCTCCGGGGCGTGCAGCACGCTCGTGTTGTAGGTGGGCGGGGTGTCGAAGGCGGCGCCGAAGGTGACGTACCCCTCGAAGTCGCCGGTCAGGGCGATGCCCTTGAGCTTGCTCAGGGCGATCTGATGGAGCTTGGGCCCCACGTAGACGTTCTGACCGGCGGCGTTGTGCGCGGCGGCCGGGTGCAGCCTGATCTCCAGGAAGTACTTCCCCGGCAGCGGGACGGGCTTGCCGGACCCGTCGTAGACCAGCTGGGAGACGGGCGTGACGGTGACGGGCGGGGCGGTTCCCTGGAGGTCGATGACCAACCGGTCGTAGGTGCAGTGGCCGCCCCAACGGGCGTTGGTGACCAGTGTCGTACCGGTGGCGGCGGAGGCCGGCGCGGCGAGCGCGACCCCGGCGGCGAGCAGAGCGCCCGCGAGCAGTGCGGTGACCTGACGGCGACGTACGTGCTGCATGACGTCCCCTCGATTCTGGGAGACGGGGACAAGGGTGACACTGCCGAAGACGCTCCGGAGGCCGCCGCGGTTGCACGGATCACGGGGTGGCGGCGCGCCTTTCCTGGCAGGGTGGCGGCCTGGACACGGACCGTGCGACAGGGGAGCACCGGATGCACCGTCACCGCCTTCACACCCGCCGTCACCGTCATGCCGTCAGCACCGCGGCCCTCGTCCTCGCGGCCACCGCGTGCGGAGGGGGCGGCGATCAGGAGGTCTCCCAGGAGGGAAAGGGCGGCTACCCCTGGGTCGCCACTGACGAGATATGCAACGCGCTGCCGTACGGCGAACTGGCCGACCCGCTCGGGGCCCGCCAGGACGTGGCCGACCGCACCCGCAGGACCACCGGGGGCTACCCGGGCGCCGAGTGCGTCCAGCAGCTCGTCGAGCGCGGCTCCGCGACCTACGGCGGGGCCAAGGTCGAGCTGGACTTCGCCTACGTCCCGAGCGTGGACGAGGCGAAGGAGGTCTTCGCCAAGGTGCGGGGCGACGCGGGCAAGGACGCGCCGGGCGGCGCCCCGGTCGAGGTCAAGGGCGTGGGCAAGGAGGCGTACCGTCTCGCCTACACCAAGCCGGACGACCAGCGCCAGGTCAGGCAGCTACGGGTGCGGGACAGCAACCTCATGCTGGACATCACGGTCACCGGGGAGGCCCGCAAGCCCCCCACGCCCGAGAGCCTCAAGGCGCTGGACGACGCGGTGAACGGTTTCGCCAAGGGCTGCCTGACCACGATCCGCAGGAAGTAGCGCGGCGTGCGGGAGGGCCGGGCGCGGACGTGCGGGAGGGCCGGGCGCACGCGCACCCGGCCCTGCCGTCGCTACTTCCCGGCCGCCGTCAGGCGCGGACGCCGGTGTCGGCTCAGCACTCGATGACGTTGACCGCGAGGCCGCCGCGGGCGGTCTCCTTGTACTTCACCTTCATGTCGGCGCCGGTCTCCTTCATGGTCTTGATGACCTTGTCCAGGGAGACCTTGTGCGAGCCGTCGCCGCGCATCGCCATCCGGGCCGCGGTGACGGCCTTGACCGCCGCCATGCCGTTGCGCTCGATGCACGGGATCTGCACCAGACCGCCGACCGGGTCGCAGGTGAGGCCGAGGTTGTGTTCCATGCCGATCTCGGCGGCGTTCTCGACCTGCTCCGGGCTGCCGCCCAGGACCTCCGCGAGGGCGCCGGCCGCCATCGAGCAGGCCGAGCCGACCTCACCCTGGCAGCCGACCTCGGCGCCGGAGATCGAGGCGTTCTCCTTGAAGAGCATGCCGATCGCGCTCGCCGCGAGGAGGAAGCGCACCACGCCGTCCTCGTCGGCGCCCGGCACGAAGTTCATGTAGTAGTGCAGCACGGCCGGGATGATGCCCGCCGCGCCGTTCGTGGGGGCGGTGACCACCCGGCCGCCCGCCGCGTTCTCCTCGTTCACGGCCATCGCGTAGAGCGTGATCCACTCCATCGACAGCGCCTGCGGGTCGCCCTCGGAGCGCAGCTTGCGGGCGGTGGTCGCGGCACGGCGCTTGACCCGCAGACCACCCGGGAGGATGCCCTCGCGGGACATCCCGCGCGCCACGCACGCCTGCATGACGCGCCAGATCTCCAGGAGACCCTCGCGGATCTCCTCCTCGGTGCGCCACGCCTTCTCGTTCTCCAGCATCAGCGCGGAGATCGACAGGCCCGTCTCGCGGGTGAGCCGCAGCATCTCGTCCCCGCTGCGGAACGGGTACTTCAAGACGGTGTCGTCGAGCTTGATCCGGTCCTCGCCGACCGCGTCCTCGTCCACGACGAAGCCGCCGCCGACCGAGTAGTACGTCTTCTCCAGCAGCGGCGCGCCGGCGGCGTCGTACGCGAAGAGCGTCATGCCGTTCGCGTGGTAGGGCAGCGACCGGCGGCGGTGCAGGATGAGCTGGCTCGGTTCGTCGAAGGCGATCTCGTGGGCTTGGCCTATCTCGGCGCCCAGCAGGCGAAGCCGGCCGCTCTGACGGATGCGCTCGACCTCGGCGTCGGCGTTCTCCACGTCCACCGTGCGGGGGGAGTGGCCCTCCAGGCCCAGCAGGACCGCCTTGGGGGTGCCGTGGCCGTGGCCGGTCGCGCCGAGCGAGCCGAACAGCTCCGCGCGGACCGAGGCCGTCTGGGCGAGGGCACCTTCCTTCTTCAAGCGGGTCACGAACATGCGTGCCGCCCGCATCGGGCCGACCGTGTGGGAGGAGGAGGGACCGATGCCGATGGAGAAGAGATCGAAGACGGAGATGGCCACGGTGGCGAGACTCCCTTGTCTGCTCGTGGGGTGGGAGAGGGGCACAGGAGAGCGGGTTGATCAGCGGGAGGCGATCAGGGAGGTTTGTTCGGATTTTGTCCGACAGTCGAGCTTAACGCGACGAGGCGAACGACCCCCTGCCCGGAAGGGCCACAACAGGAAGCGCGTGTGTGTGTCGGCTCACACGTCCCGTTCGCCCGGGCGGCGCGATCAGGCGTGAAAAGGGGCCCGGGCCTGTGGGAACAGGCACCGGGCCCCGCCCGGCCGCGTCAGAGCGTCGGGTACAGCGGGAACTTCGCCGCGAGCGCGGAGACGCGCGCCTTCAGGGACTCGCTGTCGTACGCCGGCTTGAGCGCCTGCGCGATGATCTCGGCGACCTCGGTGAACGCCTCGGCGTCGAAACCGCGGGTGGCCAGGGCCGGCGTACCGATCCGCAGACCCGAGGTGACCATCGGAGGCCGCGGGTCGTTCGGGATGGCGTTGCGGTTGACCGTGATGCCGACCTCGTGGAGGCGGTCCTCGGCCTGCTGACCGTCCAGCTCCGAGTTGCGCAGGTCCACCAGGACCAGGTGCACGTCGGTGCCCCCGGTCAGGACGTCCACGCCCACGGCCTTGACGTCGTCCTGCACCAGGCGCGCTGCGAGGATCTTCGCGCCCTCCAGGGTGCGCTCCTGGCGCTCCTTGAACTCGGGCGACGCGGCGACCTTGAAGGAGACGGCCTTGGCGGCGATCACGTGCTCCAGCGGGCCGCCCTGCTGACCGGGGAAGACCGCGGAGTTGATCTTCTTCGCCAGTTCCTGAGTCGACAGGATGACACCGCCGCGCGGACCGCCGAGGGTCTTGTGCGTGGTGGTGGTGACGACGTGGGCGTGCGGGACCGGGTTCGGGTGCAGCCCCGCGGCGACCAGGCCCGCGAAGTGCGCCATGTCGACCATCAGGTACGCGCCGACCTCGTCCGCGATGCGGCGGAAGGCGGCGAAGTCGAGCTGACGCGGGTACGCGGACCAGCCGGCGACGATCAGCTGCGGCTTGGACTCCTTGGCGAGGCGCTCGACCTCGGCCATGTCGACCCGGCCGGTCTCGTCGACGTGGTACGGGACCACGTTGTAGAGCTTGCCGGAGAAGTTGATCTTCATGCCGTGGGTCAGGTGACCGCCGTGGGCCAGGTTCAGGCCCATGATCGTGTCGCCCGGCTTGAGCAGCGCGAACATCGCGGCGGCGTTCGCCTGGGCACCGGAGTGCGGCTGCACGTTCGCGGCCTCGGCGCCGAAGAGCGCCTTGATCCGGTCGATCGCGATCTGCTCGACGACGTCGACGTGCTCACAGCCGCCGTAGTAGCGGCGGCCGGGGTAGCCCTCGGCGTACTTGTTGGTCAGGACCGAACCCTGGGCCTCCATGACGGCGACCGGAGCGAAGTTCTCCGACGCGATCATTTCCAGGGTCGACTGCTGGCGCACGAGCTCGGCGTCGACGGCGGCGGCGACGTCGGGGTCGAGTTCGTGGAGAGGGGTGTTCAGTACGGACATCAGGAGTCCCCGGGGGTCAGTTGTCGGAGTGGGTGAACGCGGCGTAGTCGTCGGCGGACAGCAGGTCGGTCGGGTCCTCCGTGACGCGCACCTTGAAGAGCCAGCCACCCTCGAACGGGGCCGAGTTCACCAGCGACGGGTCGTCGACGACGTCCTGGTTGGCCTCGACGACCTCACCGGTGACGGGGGAGTACAGGTCGCTGACCGACTTGGTCGACTCCAGCTCGCCGCAGGTCTCGCCCGCGGTCACCGTGTCGCCGACCTCGGGGAGCTGGGCGTAGACGACGTCACCGAGCGCGTTGGCCGCGAACTCCGTGATGCCGACCGTCGAGACGCCGTCCTCGGCGTTCGACAGCCACTCGTGCTCCTTGCTGAAACGCAGCTGCTGGGGGTTGCTCATGACCTGATTCTCCTGGATGCGGGGGAGTGGATACGAACGGTGGTCTCGGGTACTGGGACAGCGCCGTACGGCCGCCGTACGGGGCTCCGTGCGGCGGTGACGCGGTACGGGGTCGGTGCGGAACTACTTCTGCCGCTTGTAGAAGGGCAGGGCCACGACCTCGTACGGCTCATGCGTACCGCGAATGTCCACGCCGACGCCGGAGGTACCGGGCGCGGCGTGCGCCGCGTCCACGTACGCCATCGCGATCGGCTTGCCCAGCGTCGGCGACGGGGCGCCGGAGGTGACCTCGCCGATGACCTTGCCGTCGGCGACCACCGGGAAACCGGCGCGCGGGACCCGGCGCCCCTCGGCGATCAGGCCGACCAGCTTGCGCGGCGGATTCGTGGCGGCGCGCTCGGCGGCCTCCTCCAGCGCCCGGCGACCGACGAAGTCGACCTCCTTCTCGAACTTCACGACCCGACCCAGACCGGCGTCGAACGGGGTGAGGGAGGTGGTCAGCTCGTGCCCGTACAGCGGCATGCCGGCCTCCAGGCGCAGCGTGTCGCGGCAGGACAGCCCGGCCGGGACCAGGCCGACGCCCTCGCCGGCCTTCGTCAGCGCCTGCCACAGCTCCACGGCGTGCTCGGGGGAGACGAACAGCTCGAAGCCGTCCTCGCCGGTGTAGCCCGTACGCGCGATCAGCGCGGGGACGCCGGCGACCGTGCCGGGCAGGCCCGCGTAGTACTTGAGCCCGTCGAGGTCGGCGTCGGTGAGGGAGGCCAGGATGCCGGGGGACTCGGGGCCCTGGACGGCGATCAGCGCGTACGCGTCCCGGTCGTCGCGGACCTCGGTGTCGAAGCCGGCGGCGCGCTCGGTCAGGGCATCCAGGACGACCTGGGCGTTGGAGGCGTTCGCGACGACCATGTACTCGCTCTCGCCGAGGCGGTAGACGATCAGGTCGTCGAGGATGCCGCCGTCCTCCTGGCAGATGTGCGTGTAACGGGCGCGGCCGACACCCACGGTGGAGATGTTGCCGACCAGCGCGTAGTCCAGCGCCTTGACGGCCTCGGGGCCGGTCAGGGTGATCTCGCCCATGTGGGACAGGTCGAAGAGACCGGCCTTCGTGCGCACGGCGGTGTGCTCGTCGCGCTCACTGGCGTAGCGCAGCGGCATGTCCCAGCCCGCGAAGTCGGTCATGGTCGCACCGAGCGAGCGGTGCAGCGCGTCGAGCGCGGTCAGGCGGGGGGCAGTGCTCATGGGTGTGGCTCCCGGGTCCCAGGGCATGACATGACGAGGACGATCCTCCCCATCTGTCATCGGAACCTGAGAGGTTCGCCGAGAGTTCCCGCACCGGGCGGGACGCGTCGTCGGCTTGCACCTTGGGTGGAGCTGTCGAACAGCCCGCTTTTCAGATCTGCCTCATCCACGCGGTACGGGGCCTGAGAGATTCAAGGGAGGAACTTGCTCCTTCGGCGCCCGGGCACGACCTCACGGCGTGCCGGGACTCTCCCGCGCGGATTCAAGCGGCCGGTATGCAGTTGGTGTCCAGATGGCGCACATCATTGCACGAGGTGGGCGGGAGCGGGCGGGCGGCCCCGAAAGTCCGTGCGGACCCGACCGGGGCTTGAGCGGGCCGGCGCGAGCGGGGCTTGCGGGCGGGGTGGAACCGGGGGGGCCGGATTACCGTCTCTTTACATTCAGTGTGCGGGGGAGGCGATCGCTGTGCGGAGGTTCGGATTGCCGGCTTTGACGGGGACGCTCGACGGGGTCCCGGCGCAGCGGCGGCCACCGGCGTCGGTGCGGCCGGGGCGGGTCCGCGACCTGCGGGGGTCGGGGGCGCGGGGGCCGCGACGGCTCGGGTTCGCCGCGGGGGACATCGTGGTGGTGTCCGGCCTGCCCGGCGGCGGCAAGAGCACGCTGATCAGACGGGTCGCGGGGGTCGTCGCGATCGACTCGCAGGACACGCGGGAGCGGTGGGAGCGGCGCGTGCCGGGGGCGGTCCCGTACGCCGTGTACCGGCCGGTGGTTCGGGCGGCGCACTACTGGGGACTGTGGCGGGTGGTGCGCTCGGGGGCTTCGGTGGTGGTGCACGACTGCGGGAGCCAGGCGTGGGTACGGCGGCTCCTGGCGGCGGCGGCGCGGCGGCGGGGCCGGGCGTTGCACCTGCTGCTGTTGGACGCGACCGCGGGGGAGGCATTGGCGGGGCAGGCGGAGCGGGGGCGGCGGGTGTCGGCGTACGCCTTCGCCCGCCACCGGGCGGCGGTGACCCGCCTGATCCGCGCCGCGGAAGCGGGCCGCCCCCCGGCCGGCTGCGCCTCGGTCACCCTCCTCGACCGCCCCTCCGCTGCCGCGCTCACCGGCATCACGTTCCCCTGACCGGGCCGGCGCCCCGTATCGGGCGGGGTGGGGCGGCGGGCCGGGGTCGCCCCGCGCCCACGCGTGCCCGGCGCGGTCCCTGGTCGGCCCGGCGCCTCAGCCCCGCGGGGCCCGGGGCGCGGGGCGACTCCCGGCCCCGCCGGACAATCCGGCCCCGCCGCCGCTCGCGGCAAGCGGTCCGCACTGTCGCCCCCGCCCGCTTTCAGCGCCGGGCCGGCACATCCCGGCCTTCCCGCTGTTTCCGCGCAGGGCCGGCACACCCAGCCTCGCCGGCGTTTGAGGCGCGGGGTCTTGGGCGGAGCCCCAGGAAACCCGGCTCCGCCGGGCACCGGGCTCTGCCCGGACCCTCCCCCAGACTCCGTTCCGGGGGGACCCCCACTGAGGGGACCCCCACTCAAACGCCGGCGGAGCCGGGTTCGCGCCGGGGCGGCCCCGGCCGGGAGGCGACCCGGGGCCCGGGGGACGGGGGCGACGGAATAGGGTCGGCGGGACAACGCGGAGCGACAGGCGGAGGCGGCAGATGCACGGCGGCGGGTGGCCCGACAACGAGCTGGAACACGTGCTCGGCGCGGCCCTGGGGCAGGCGGACGCCGGCGCCCGGATCCTGGAGGTGCTCGGCCGCAGCCCGGTCTGGGTGCCGCTGCCTACAGGCGGCGGCCCCGAGCACACCGCCCTCAACCTGCCGACCATGCTCATCGGCGGCGCGGCGTACGTCCCCGTCTACAGCTCCGAGGCCCAGTTCCGCGTCTGCGTCGGCACCGCCATGGACTTCGCCGTCGCCCCCGCCGTCGAGTTCGCCCGCGGCCTGCCGCCGCAGCTCGGCATCGCCCTCAACCCCGAGGGCGCCGTCGGCGTCCCGCTCCCCCCGCCCGCCGTCGCGGAACTCTGCCGCACCGGCCGTACCCCACTCGACGGCCCCGCCACCGGCGGCCGCGTCCGGCTCTACGAGCCCGACTGGCAGGACGACCCGGTGGACTTCCTCACCGCCGCCACCGAGGAGTTCCGCGCCATCGGCGTGGTCGCCGCCGCCCACCGCTGCCTCGCCAGCGTCGAGGGCGGGGCGCCCCAGCTCTACATCGGTGTCCGATTGACGGGATGGGATCCCGAGTCCCGGAACGCCCCGCTGGAGGCCCTCGGCCGGGCGCTGACCCGCGTACCGCCGCCCTGGCCGGTGCAGTTGATCCTCCTCGACGCCGCCCAGGACCCGGTGGTCGACTACATCCGTGAGCGCGTACGCCCCTTCTACCTGCCCTAGGGCCGCTTAAGCTGGGGGCCGATACGCGTGGATGACGGGCGGACGAAGAGGGGTACCGGGTGAGTGCGTCAGGCACGGCCGCGGCCGGACAGGTCGAGCACATGCTGCGCCAGGTGACTCCCGGGCGCTATGAGAGCTACGAGTCGCTCCTGCACGCCCTCGCCGAGGGTCGCCTGTGGATGCTGCTCTGGCAGGGGCAGCCGGGATCCCCGGACGCCCAGTACGGCGGCATGGAGGTCGACGGCCTGGGCTACGCGCCCTGCGTGACCTCCCCGCAGGAGCTGGCCGCCAGCGGATGGAACCGCGGCTACGAGGTGGTCACCGGCCGGGACATCGCCCGGGCCCTGTACCCGGACCGCTGGGGCCTGTGGCTCAACCCCCATGCCCAGGGCGGCGGCCTCGGCCTCCCCTGGGCGGACCTGCGCCGGATCGCCACCGGCCTCGACCGGATGCCGGCCGGTCCGCTGCGGCTGTCGGAGCCGGCGCTGGAGCTCCCGCAGTTCTACGGGCTGCTCACCCAGCACGCGCACCGGACGCCCGCCGTCCGCTCGCTCCGCCGCGCCTGGGTGCAGCCGTCGCTGGGCTCGGCGTACCTGGCGGTGGGGCTGGACCTGTACGACGCCTCCGCGCCCGCGCTGGAATCCGTACGGGAGATGATGCGGCAGTCGGTCGGGGCGGTTCCGGAAGGGGTTCCGGTGTGCACCGTCGCGCTCGCGGACGAGCACGATCCGGTGGCGATGTGGCTGCGGTCGCAGACCCGTCCGTTCTACGACCGTGAGGGCCAGGCACCCTCGTACTGACCCCCGCCCGGGCACCTCGCCCGGGCCCCGGGTGCCGGAATTCGTTCCTCCGGAAGCCCGCCCATGTTTTGAGACGGCGATAACGAGCCATCGCGAGGCCGCCGGGACCCACGGTTCCCGGCGGCCTTCGTCTTGTCCGGATTTCGCCGCCGTTGTGAGCCTGAAAAGCACTCCCCTCATGCGAGTTGGGTCGGATGTCCGGTTGCGTACCGAACGGACGGTCTTGCTCCGCTGAGGTGTGAGTGCAGTCCGGATAACGGGAATCGGGGCGTCAGATCACGGTTGCGCATCCATTCAACTGCGGGTCTGGCGGCTGGTCGAGCGCCCGATGAAGACTCCCCACCCAAGAGCCGCTCAGTCCTCCCGAACGCGGCTCGGCACGTGTTCCGCACCCGTGGTCCCGCGCCGCGGTTCCCGCAGCATTTCCCGCACTTCCTGCACTTCACACGCGTTCAGCGTGTCCCACGCACTCCGAGCGCCACTCCGCACCAACGCCGCCACAGCGGCGGGCATGGGCCGGCACACCCGTCGGCCGAGAGGGGTCCCCACCACGATGACGGCACCACTGCACGACACGAGCGCGGAGACGCCCGCACCCGTGTCCGTAGCCGACGTCCCTGCCAAGGCCATCGAAGGCCGCTCGCCCGGCCGCATCGCCTGGATGCGGCTCAAGCGCGACAAGGTCGCGCTGACCGGCGGCGTAGTCGTGATCCTCCTGATCCTGGTGGCCGTCTTCGCACCGCAGATCGTGAGCCTGCTGGGCCACCCGCCCAACGAGTTCCACGAGGACATGATCGATCCCGACCTCGGCACGCCGATCGGTTCCTTCGGCGGTGTGAGTTCCGACTTCCTGCTGGGCGTCGAACCCACCAACGGACGCGACGTTTTCAGCCGGATCGTCTACGGCGCCCGCATCTCCCTGATCGTCGCCTTCCTCGCGGCCTTCGTCTCGGTCGTCATCGGCAGCCTGTTGGGCGCGCTCGCCGGCTTCCTCGGCGGCTGGGTCGACGGCCTCATCAGCCGCCTGATGGACCTGCTGCTGGCCTTCCCGCAGTTGCTGTTCACCATCGCGCTCGTCTCCGTGGTGCCCAACAGCCTGCTGGGGATGGAGGGTTCGAGCGTCCGCATGGCGGTGCTCATCCTCGTCATCGGCTTCTTCGGCTGGCCGTACATCGGTCGCATCGTCCGAGGCCAGACGATGTCCCTGCGCGAGCGCGAGTACGTGGAGGCGGCACGCAGCCTCGGCGCCGGCCGCGGCTACATCCTGATCAAGGAACTGCTCCCCAACCTGGTCGCGCCGATCCTCGTCTACTCGACGCTGATCATCCCGACCAACATCCTGACGGAAGCGGCCCTCAGCTTCCTCGGCGCCGGCGTCAAGCCGCCCACCGCCTCCTGGGGAAAGATGCTGTCCGACGCCATCCCCATCTACCAGGACGACCCCATGTACATGGTGGTTCCCGGTATCACGATCTTCATCACCGTCCTGGCGTTCAACCTCTTCGGGGACGGGCTGCGTGACGCACTCGACCCCAAGGGCAGCTGAACCGCTCTACCGATTCACCCACTTCTGGAGGTTGGACAACCGTGATCCGCAGAAAGCAGGCACTCGCGATCACCGCCGTGATCGCCGCCCTGTCGCTGACCGCCGCGTGCGGTGGCGATGACACCAAGAAGGCGGAGGGCGACAAGGGCGACAAGGGCTACAGCGGTGCTGCCGCCGGTGTCGTGAACGCCTCCGACGCCAAGGGCGGCGAGCTCAAGCTCTGGTCCCCCCAGGACGTCGACTTCCTCGACCCGGCGCGTGCCTACTACGGCTTCGTGTGGAACATGCAGCGCCTGTTCATACGCCAGCTCTACGCGTACGACAGCAAGCCGGGCGCCGCGGGCACCAAGCTGGTCCCGGACCTCGCCGAGGGCGAGCCCGTCCTGAGCAACGACGGTAAGACGTACACCGTCAAGATCAAGGACGGCGTGAAGTTCGAGGACGGCACGCCGATCACCGCGAAGGACTTCAAGTACGGCATCGAGCGCGTCTTCGCGCAGGACGTGCTGGCCGGGGGTCCGACCTACCTGATCGACCAGCTCGACCAGGGCCAGAAGTACCCGGGTCCCTACAAGGACACCGACGCCGACAAGATGGGTCTGAAGTCCGTCTCGACGCCGGACGACCGCACGATCGTCTTCAACCTGGCGAGCGCGAACTCCGACTTCAAGTACCTGCTGGCCATGCCGTCCTCCTCGCCCGTCCCGGCGGGCAAGGACACGGGTGCCACCTACACCAACAAGCCGGTCTCCACGGGCCCGTACAAGGTCGAGAGCTTCGCCTCCGGCAAGGGCGCGACCTTCGTCCGCAACGAGAACTGGGACCCGAAGACCGACACGATCCGCAAGGGTCTGCCGGACAAGGTCACCTTCACGGTCACCACCAACCCGGACGACATGGACCAGCGCCTGCTCTCCGGCGACATCGACCTCGCCGTCGACGGCACCGGTGTCCAGCAGGCCGCGAAGAACAAGATCCTCAAGGACGCGAACCTCAAGAAGAACGCGGACAACCCGTTCACGGGCTACATCCGCTACTTCGCCTTCCCGCAGACGGTCGCGCCGTTCGACAACGTCGAGTGCCGCAAGGCCGTCATCTACGCGGCCGACCCGAAGTCGCTGCAGAACGCCCGCGGCGGCCCGACCAGCGGTGACCTCGGCGCGAACATGCTGCCGCCCGGTGTCCCCGGCGCCGACAAGTCCTACGACCCGTGGAACCTGACCGCCGGCAAGCCGCAGGAGGACAAGGCGAAGGCCGCCCTCAAGGCGTGCGGCAAGCCCGACGGGTTCGAGACCACCATCGCGGTCCGCAACAACAAGGCCCCCGAGGTCAAGTCCGCCGAGTCCCTCCAGGCCGCGCTCGCCAAGGTCGGCATCAAGGCGACGATCGACCAGTACGACGGCAAGCTCTCCTCCTCCACCATCGGTTCGCCCGAGAACGTGAAGAAGAAGAACTACGGAATCATCGTCATGGGCTGGGGCGCCGACTACAACTCCGGCGCGGGCTTCCTCCAGCCGCTGGTCGACGGTTCGTTCATCGCCCAGACCGGCAACAACAACTACACGATGCTCGACGACCCCGAGGTCAACGGGCTGTTCGACAAGGCCGCCGCCGCCCCCACGCCGGACGCCGCCGCGCCGTTCTACACCGACATCAACAAGAAGATCATGGAGAAGGCGCTCTACCTGCCCATCAACTTCGACAAGGCGCTCGTCTACCACAACCCGCGTCTGACGAACGTCTACTTCAACGACTCGATGGGCAAGATCGACCTCGCGGTCGTCGGCGTCGCCAAGTAGCCCGCGGGCACGGCAGCCAGTAGTCGGCGCCCAGTCGCCCGACCGTCCGGCGCCCCGCGAGGCGGCCGCCGGACACCAGCAGGTCAGCAAGTACGTAAGTAAGTGCCTTCACCGCACGTGCGCTAGTCCGAAGGGCAGGTGAAGGCCGCAGGCGGCGGTCGTCGTCCCCACGAGGGGCGGCGACCGCCCGCCCCGGGCGGCCGACTGCAGTGCTCGTCTACCTCATACGGCGGCTGTTCAACGTCGCCGCCACGCTGCTGGTGGTCTCCGTGGTCACCTTCGGCATCTTCTTCGCGGTCCCGAAACTGACCGGCAGCGATCCCGCGCTCATGTACGCCGGCCGCGAGACCAACCCGACCGCCCTGGCGGGCATCCGCGTGAAGATGGGCTTCGACAAGCCCATCTCCGAGCAGTACTGGGTGTTCCTCAAGGGCATCTTCGTCGGCCGCGACTACGACGCCGGCACCGAGGTCACGCACTGCGCGGCACCGTGTTTCGGCTACTCCTTCAAGAGCGAGGCCCCCGTCTGGGAGACCATGCTCGACCGCATGCCGGTCACCCTCTCGCTCGCCCTCGGCGCGGCCGTGATCTGGGTGATCGCCGGTGTGGCCACCGGAGTGGTCTCCGCGCTCAAACGCAGGACCGCCATCGACCGGACCGTGATGATCGGAGCGCTCGCGGGCGTGTCCCTGCCGATCTTCTTCACCGGCATGGTGGCCCCCGCGATCTTCGTCTACGGCCTCGGCTGGTTGGACGTGTCCAACTACAAACCGCTGACCGAAGATCCATTGGCCTGGCTCAACAGCCTGATCCTGCCCTGGGTCACCCTGGCCTTCCTCTTCGCCGCCACCTACGCCCGCATCACCCGCGCCACCATGCTGGAGGTCCTCGGCGAGGACTACATCCGCACGGCCCGCGCCAAGGGCCTCACCGAGGGCGTCGTCATCCGCAAGCACGCCCTGCGTTCCACTCTGACCCCGATCGTCACCATGTTCGGCCTCGACCTCGGCGGCCTCCTCGGCGGCGCGGTGCTCACCGAGACGACCTTCAACTTCCAGGGCCTGGGAACGGCGGCCGTCGCCGCCATCAGCCAGGGCGACCTTCCCGTCATCATGGGTGTGACGCTGCTCGCCGCGCTGTTCGTGGTCCTGGCCAATCTGGTCGTGGACCTGCTGTACGCCGTCATCGACCCGCGCGTGAGGCTGACGTGACCGACAACCCCTCCACCTCCGCCGGCCCCCTGTTCGTACCCGAGCAGGCGACGCCCGACTCCCGGGCCTCGGCGACGTCCTTCCTGTCCGTACGCGACCTCCGGGTCCACTTCCCGACCGACGACGGGCTCGTCAAGTCCGTCGACGGGCTCTCCTTCGACCTGGAACGCGGCAAGACGCTCGGCATCGTCGGCGAGTCCGGCTCCGGCAAGTCGGTCACCTCGCTGGCCATCATGGGCCTGCACCGCACCGGTCAGGCCCGCAGCCGCCCGCACATCTCCGGCGAGGTCGTGCTCGACGGCGAGGACCTCGTCCGGGCCGACGCCGATCACGTCCGCAAGCTCCGCGGTCGCAAGATGGCGATGGTCTTCCAGGACCCGCTGTCCGCGATGCACCCGTACTACTCCGTCGGCAAGCAGATCGTCGAGGCGTACCGGACCCACAACGACGTCGACAAGAAGTCGGCCCGCACCCGGGCCGTCGAGATGCTCGACCGCGTCGGCATCCCGGAGCCCCACCGGCGCGTGGACGCGTACCCCCACGAGTTCTCCGGCGGCATGCGCCAGCGTGCGATGATCGCGATGGCGCTGGTCAACAACCCCGAACTGCTCATAGCCGACGAGCCCACGACCGCCCTGGACGTCACCGTCCAGGCACAGATCCTGGATCTGATCCGCGACCTCCAGAAGGAGTTCGGCTCCGCCGTCATCATGATCACGCACGACCTCGGCGTGGTCGCCGAGATGGCCGACGACATCCTCGTGATGTACGGCGGCCGGTGCGTCGAGCGCGGCACCGCCGAGAAGGTCTTCTACGGCCCCCGCCACCCCTACACCTGGGGCCTGCTGGGCTCGATGCCGCGCATCGACCGCGACCAGACCGAGCGCCTGATCCCGGTCAAGGGCTCCCCGCCCAGCCTCATCAACATCCCGAGCGGCTGCGCCTTCAACCCCCGGTGCCCCTACGCCGACGTGCCCAAGGGCGGCATCACCCGCACCCAGCGCCCCGAGCTGACCCAGGACGACACCCGGCACTGGTCCGCCTGCCACATGTCGCAGGAGGAGCGGACCCGGATCTGGACCGAAGAGATTGCGCCGAAGCTGTGAGCGACATGAACGAGGAGCCGCTCCTCAAGGTGACCGGGCTGGTCAAGCACTTCCCCATCAACAAGGGGCTGCTGCGCCGCCAGGCCGGAGCGGTCAAGGCCGTCGACGGCATCGACTTCGACGTCCGCCGGGGTGAGACCCTCGGCATCGTCGGCGAGTCCGGCTGCGGCAAGTCCACGATGGGCCGACTGATCACGCGCCTGCTGGAACCGAGCGCGGGGAAGGTCGAGTTCGAGGGCAAGGACATCACGCACCTCGGTGTGGTCGGCATGCGACCGCTGCGCCGCGACGTACAGATGATCTTCCAGGACCCGTACGGCTCGCTGAACCCCCGCCACACGGTCGGCACGATCGTCGGAGCGCCGTTCAAGCTCCAGAAGGTCACCCCCGAGGGCGGCGTCAAGGCGGAGGTCCAGCGGCTGCTGTCGCTGGTGGGCCTCAACCCCGAGCACTACAACCGCTACCCGCACGAGTTCTCCGGCGGCCAGCGCCAGCGCATCGGCATCGCCAGGGCGCTGGCCCTCAAGCCCAAGCTGGTCGTCGCGGACGAGCCGGTGTCGGCGCTGGACGTGTCGATCCAGGCCCAGGTGGTGAACCTGCTGGACGACCTCCAGGAGGAACTCGGCCTAACCTACGTGATCATCGCGCACGACCTGTCGGTCATCCGCCACGTCTCCGACCGGATCGCGGTGATGTACCTCGGTAAGATCGTGGAGCTGGCGGACCGCAACTCGCTGTACCAGGCGCCGATGCACCCGTACACGAACGCGCTGATGTCGGCCGTACCGGTGCCGGACCCGAGGCGGCGGGGCGCCAAGAGCGGCCGCATCCTGCTCAAGGGCGACGTGCCCTCGCCCATCTCGCCGCCGAGCGGCTGCCGTTTCCACACCCGCTGCTGGAAGGCGACGGAGCTCTGCACGACGCAGGAACCGCCGCTGGTCGCCCTCAAGACCGGGCACCAGGTCGCCTGCCACCACCCGGAGAACGCCCCCGACCAGGCCCCGGGCGACAAGGCCCTGCCGGGCGCGGCGGAAGCGGTGGAGACGCCCACCGTATAGCGGGCCCCCGCCCCGCCCCCCGCCCCCCGTCCCCCCGCCGCCCATGCGTGGCGGCCGGGGTCGGGGCGGTGGGCGGGCCGGTCGGGCCGGGTCGGGCGGTCGGGGCCTTGTCGGGGCCGACGCCGACAACCCGCACAATGGGGGCGTGTCCCACGATCTCTTCCCGCCCGGTATCCAGCACACCCTGGACCTCGCGGGCATTTTCGTCTTCGCCACCGCCGGCGCCCTGCTCGCCGTCCGCAAGAACTTCGACGTCTTCGGCATCTGTGTGCTCGCGCTCGTCACCGCCCTCGGCGGTGGACTCCTGCGCGACCTGGTGATCGGGGCCGTCCCGCCGGCCGCGTTCGGCGAGCTCAGCTTCTTCCTGACCCCGCTGGTCGCCGCCGCGATCGTCTTCTTCCTGCACCCCGAGGTCCAGCGGATCAACCGCGCCATCAACGTCTTCGACGCCGCCGGCCTCGGGCTGTTCTGCGTGTCGGGCACCACGAAGGCCTACGAGTACGGACTGGGGCTCACCGCTTGCGCCGCGCTGGGAGTGGCGACGGCGGTCGGCGGCGGCGTCATGCGCGACGTCCTCGCGGGCGGGGTGCCGTCGCTGCTGCGCGACCGGGAGATGTACGCGGTCCCGGCCGTGGTCGGGGCGTCGATGGTGGCCCTGTTCATCGGCCTCGACGTGCTGAACGGTTTCACCACGGGCGTCGCCATCGTCACCGCCTTCGTGCTCCGGCTGCTCGCGATCCGCTACCACTGGCGGGCGCCGCTGGCCTGGAACCGGCGCTCGGCGGTGGCCGAAGAGCCGTAACATCGCCGTAGCAGACCAAAGCTACCGCTTAGTAGCATGCGGGTGTACCGTCGCCCCATGGCACACACAGCGGCCCAGGCGGCCATCGGAGACAGCGAGTTCGACCGCGACACCGCCATCGCCCCCCGCGCGGGCGAGCCCGGGGTGTACGACACGGAACTCTCGGCGGGCTGGACGATCATCACCGCCGTGAACGGCGGATACCTGCTCGCCCTGGTCGGTCGGGCACTGTCGGCGGCCCTGCCGCACCCGGACCCGTTCACCGTCTCCGCCCACTACCTGACCTCGTCCGTGCCCGGCCCCGCCGTGATCCGCACCCAGGTCGTCCGCACCGGACGCAGCCTGTCCACCGGGCAGGCCTCGCTCTTCCAGTACGACGGGAACGGCGCCGAGATCGAGCGCATCCGCGTCCTCGCCTCCTACGGCGACCTCGACTCGCTCCCCGACTCCGTGCACACCACCGCGCGGCCCCCGGCCATCCCGGCGTACGACGACTGCCTCGGCGCCGAAGCCGGCCCGGCGCCCATCCCGGGCAGTTCCGCGATCGTCGACCGACTGCGGCTGCGGCTGGACCCCGCGACGGCCGGCTGGGCCGTCGGCGCGCCCTCCGGCAAGGGCGAGATGCGGGCCTGGTTCGAGCTGGCCGACGGCCGGGACGCGGACCCGCTCTCCCTGCTGCTGGCCGTGGACGCGCTGCCGCCGACCTCCTTCGACCTCGGCCTGATGGGCTGGACCCCGACCGTCGAACTCACCACCCACGTCCGCCACCGCCCCGCCCCGGGCCCGCTGCGGGTCGCCATCACCACGCGCAACCTGGCCGGCGGCTTCCTGGAGGAAGACGCCGAGGTCTGGGACTCGGCGGACCGCCTGGTCGCCCAATCCCGCCAACTGGCCCGCGCGCCGCGCGCCACTTCTTGACGCGGCTCTCGCGCCGCTCGGCCCTGGAGGGCCTCCCGGGCTTCGGGCCGCCGCACCGGACTCCGTCCGGCGGTGCCGTACCCGGGGTGTACCCATCGCGTGTCACCAGGACAGCCGGCGCCGCGAGAGGGCCGGTCAGGAGGGGGTGGGGAAGTTCGGGGCGCGGGGCTCGGGCGGAGCACCTGGCGGCCTGGCGGCCCGCGGAACGGTGGAAGGGCGGGTCGTGGGGCGGCTCCGGGGGTCGGAGGGGGCGGGGTGGTGGTGAGGGCCTCGTAGAATCGGGGGATCATGGCCTACCTCGATCACGCCGCAACCACGCCGATGCTGCCGGAGGCGGCTGCGGCGATGACCGCGCAGTTCGCCGCCACGGGTAACGCGTCCTCCCTGCACGCCGCCGGCCGCCGCGCCCGCCGCACCGTCGAGGAGGCGCGCGAGGCACTCGCCGAAGCCCTCGGCGCGCGCCCCAGCGAGGTGGTCTTCACCGCCGGCGGCACCGAGGCCGACAACCTCGCCGTCAAGGGCCTCTACTGGGCCCGCCGCGACCAGGACCCCGCCCGGACCCGCGTCCTCGCCAGCCCCGTCGAGCACCACGCCGTCCTCGACGCCGTCCACTGGCTCGCCGAGCACGAGGGTGCCCGCGTCGAGTACCTGCCCGTGGACCGGTACGGCCGTGTCCACCCCGAGGCGTTCCGCGAGGCGGTGGAGCGCTCCCCCGACGACATCGCCCTCGCCACCGTCATGTGGGCCAACAACGAGATCGGCACCGTCTCGCCCGTCCGTGAACTCGCGGCCGTCGCGGGCGAGTTCGGTGTCCCCCTGCACTCCGACGCGGTCCAGGCGTTCGGGCAGCTCGACGTCCGCTTCGGCGACAGCGGCCTCGCCGCCATGACCGTGAGCGGCCACAAGGTCGGCGGCCCCTACGGCATCGGCGCGCTGCTCCTCGGCCGCGACCAGAGCCCCGTACCCGTCCTCCACGGCGGCGGCCAGGAGCGCCACGTGCGCTCCGGCACCCTCGACGTGCCCGCCATCGCCGCCTTCGCGGTCGCCGCCGTGCTCGCCGCCGAGCGGCGCGAGACCTTCGCCGCCCGCGTCGGCGCCCTGCGCGACGAACTGATCACCGCCGTGCTGCGGGAAGTGCCCGACGCCGTCCTCGGCGGAGACCCCACCGAGCGGCTCCCCGCCAACGCCCACTTCAGCTTCCCCGGCTGCGAGGGCGACTCCCTGCTGCTCCTCCTCGACGCCCAGGGCATCGAATGCTCCACCGGCTCCGCCTGCACCGCGGGCGTCGCCCAACCCAGCCACGTCCTGCTCGCCACCGGCACCGATCCCGAGCTGGCCCGGGGCACCTTGCGGTTCTCCCTCGGCCACACCTCCACCCAGGAGGACATCGACGCCGTGGCCGCCGCCATCGGCACCGCCGTGGCGCGCGCCCGCACCGCCGGCCTCAGCTGAGGGGTGTCGTCCTAAGCCGTCTCCGCGCGCAGCGCCTCCCCGACCATGCGCAGGTACCGGTCCCAGTCCCACAGCGGGCCGGGATCGGTGTGGTCGGTGCCCGGGACCTCGGAGTGGCCCAGGAGGTGCTTGCGGTCGACGGGTATGCCGTACCTGCGGCAGACGTCCGCCGCCAGCCGCGCCGACGCCGCGTACATCGCGTCGGTGAAGTCCTGCGGCCGGTCGACGAAGCCCTCGTGCTCGATGCCGACGCTGCGCTCGTTCATCGAGCGGTTCCCGGAATGGAACGCCACGTCCAGCTCGCGGACCATCTGCTCCACATGCCCGTCCTGGCGGACTATGTAGTGCGCCGACGCCTTGTGCCACGGGTTCTTGAAGGCGTCCACCGAGGTCTTGAAGCTCCCCTGCGTGACATGGACGACGATCCGGTCCACCCGGTAGTCGTCCGGCCGGTCCGCCCTCCGCCAGTTCGCCGGCGAGGCCGCCGTCCAACTCGCGCCGGCGTGGTCCAGCGCCCCCTCCTCGCGCGGCTTGGACACCCCCGGCAGCATCCACCAGGCGCGCCCCATCTCCTCCCGCCCCGCGACCGCCGCCACCGCGACGACCCCGAGCCCACCGATGAGCACCGCCCTGCGGGTCCTGCCCCCGCCCCTGCGGTTGCCCTCCCCCTGGCCCCGGTCCTTGCTCCCCATGTGATCCACCCCCCGTACCCGAGAACGCGCTGGGACCCCGCCCGGTTCCCCCGTACTCTGGACGGTGCTATGACTGAGAACCTCCCGCGCACCGCCCGCTCCCTCGCTTCGCTGGGGGGACCCCCTCTTCGCGTCCTGGCCGCCATGTCCGGCGGCGTGGACTCCGCCGTCGCCGCCGCCCGCGCGGTCGAAGCCGGGCACGACGTGACCGGCGTCCACCTCGCGCTCTCCGCGAACCCGCAGTCCTTCCGGACCGGCGCCCGCGGCTGCTGCACCATCGAGGACTCCCGCGACGCCCGGCGCGCCGCCGACGTCATCGGCATCCCGTTCTACGTCTGGGACCTCGCCGAACGCTTCCGCGAGGACGTGGTGGAGGACTTCATCTCCGAGTACGAGGCCGGGCGCACCCCCAACCCCTGCCTGCGCTGCAACGAGAAGATCAAGTTCGCCGCGCTGCTCGACAAGGCGCTCGCCCTCGGCTTCGACGCCGTCTGCACCGGCCACTACGCCACCGTCGTCCTGAACGAGGACGGCACCCGCGAGCTGCACCGCGCCTCCGACATGGCCAAGGACCAGTCGTACGTCCTCGGCGTCCTGGACGAGAAGCAGCTCGCCCACGCCCTCTTCCCGCTCGGCGACACCCTCACCACCAAGGACGAGATCCGCGCCGAGGCCGAGCGCCGGGGCCTGGCCGTCGCGAAGAAGCCCGACAGCCACGACATCTGCTTCATCGCCGACGGCGACACCCAGGGCTTCCTCGCGAGCCGGCTGGGCAAGGCCGAGGGCGACATCGTGGACGGCGCGACCGGCGAGAAGGTCGGCAGCCACGACGGTGCCTTCGGCTTCACCATCGGCCAGCGCAAGGGTCTGCGCATCGGGCACCCGGCCCCCGACGGCAAGCCGCGCTACGTGCTCGACATCTCGCCGGTGAACAACACGGTGACCGTCGGCCCCGTCGAGGCCCTCGACGTCAGCGCGCTCACCGCGATCCGCCCCCGCTGGTGCGGCTCCACCCCGGCCGCCACGGGGACGTACACCGCGCAGCTGCGCGCCCACGGCGGCGAGACCGAGGTCTTCGCCGAGGTCGTGGACGGCGAACTGCGCGTCTCCTTCACGGAGCCGGTACGCGGCGTGGCCCCCGGCCAGGCGATCGTGCTCTACGACGGCACGCGCGTGGTCGGCTCCGCCACCATCGCCACCACCACCCGCGCCGCCGCGGCCGTCTGAGCCGGTCGGGCCCCCGCCCGGGCCCCCGCCCGAGCCCCCGCCCGGGCCCCCGCCCGAGCCCCCGCCCGGGCGAGCGCCCGGGCGAGCGCCCGGATGACCGTCAGGCCACCGTCAGGACGATCTTGCCGGTGGTGCGGCCCTGCTCGCCGATCTCGTGGGCCTTCGCCGCCTGCTCCAGCGGCAGGACCGTGTCGACGACCACCCGCAGCTCGCCCGCCTCGACCAGCGCGGCGATCTCCAGCAGGCCGCGGTAGTCCGGCTCCACCAGCGTCCAGCCGGTGCGGACGCCCGGGGCGTCGGCCGGGACGGCGTCCGGGCCCGGCAGGGTCACCAGCCGGCCGCCCGGCCGCAGGACGTCCAGCGAGCGCTTCCCGTAGTCCCCGCCGATCGCGTCGATGACGACGTCGATGTCCGAGGTGGCCTCCTCGAAGGCGGTGGTCCGGTAGTCGATCACCTCGTCCGCGCCGAGCTCCCGCAGCAGCTCGTGCTTGGCGGCGCTGGCGGTGCCGATCACGTACGCGCCCCGCGCCTTCGCGATCTGCACGGCCAGGTGACCGACCCCGCCCGCCGCCGCGTGCACCAGGACCCGCTCTCCCGCCTTCAGCCGGGCGGTGTCCACCAGGGCCTGCCAGGCGGTCAGGGCCGCCAGCGGGAGCGCAGCCGCCGCCACGTGGTCGAGCGAGGCCGGCTTGGGCGCGAAGTGCCGCGCCGGGCCGGTCACGTACTCGGCGTAGGCGCCGGCCTGGCGCGGGAAGTGCGGCATGCCGTACACCTCGTCGCCCGGGCGGTACACCGTCACGCCCGGCCCGACCGCCTCGACGGTGCCCGAAACGTCCCAGCCGACCGCCGGGACCTCGGCCCAGTCGATCAGTGCGCCGGAGGTCCGGGTCTTGAAGTCGACGGGGTTCACACCGGCCGCGTGGACCCGTACGAGGATCTCGTTCAGACCGGGCTCGGGCCGCTCGGCCTCGACCTCGGTGAGAACCTCGGGTCCACCCCACTGGCTGACGACGACGGCACGCATGAATGTCTCCTTGGTTGCGCTCTGTGCCGGTTTTCCCGGCCGTGCCACCAGCTTGGCCGCTCGGAAGTCCGCGTGGTCATGGCCGGACGGCCACCATGTGACAGAATCTGGCCATGCCCGCTTTGCATCGAATCGCCGTACTCGCCCTCGACGGCGTCGCCCCCTTCGAGCTCGGCATGCCCTCGCGGGTCTTCGGCAACGCGCTGACCGCGGACGGCGGCGCCCTCTACGAGGTCACCATCTGCACCGCGGACGGCCTGCCCGTCGCCAGCGACGCCGGCTTCACGGTCGGTGTCGGCGCGGGCCCCGAGGCCCTCGCCACCGCCGATACCGTGATCGTCCCGCCGACCCACGCCATGCCCGGGCTGCTGCGCTGCGAACCGCTGCCGGCCGCCCTCGCCGACGCCCTCGCGGCCATCCGCCCCGGCACCCGCGTCGTGTCCATCTGCACCGGCTCCGAGGTGCTCGCCGCCGCCGGACTGCTCGACGGCCGGCCCGCCACCACCCACTGGGTGCACGCGCCGGCGTTCCAGCGGGCCTTCCCGCGCGTCAAGGTCGACGAGGACGTGCTCTTCGTCGACGACGGCGACATCCTCACCTCCGCCGGGGTCGCCGCCGGCATCGACCTCTGCCTCTACCTCGTCCGCGCCGACCACGGCACCGCCGTCGCCAACCGCGCCGCGCGGCTGTGCGTCGTACCGCCGTGGCGCGACGGGGGACAGGCCCAGTACATCGTCCGGCCGGTGCCCGAACCGACCGTCGCCACCACCACCGCCACCCGGGCCTGGGCACTGGAACGGCTCGCCCAGCCGCTCACCCTCGCCGAGCTGGCCAGGCACGCCAGGATGAGCCTGCGCACCTTCACCCGACGCTTCCGCGACGAGGTCGGCATGACCCCCGTCCAATGGCTCACCGGCCAGCGCCTCGACCTGGCACGGCAGTTGCTCGAATCCAGCGACCTGCCCGTCGACCTCGTCGCCCACCGCTCCGGCTTCGGCTCCGCAAACTCCCTGCGCCAGCACATGCGGGCCACCCTGGGCATCTCCCCGATCGCCTACCGGCGCACCTACCGCCCGGCCCTCGTGGAGGCGTGAGGTCCGAAAAGCATGACCTCCGAGGTAATCGCCGCGCCGGCCGCAGCTTGGCAGGATCGGGCCAACGAACCGATCCGGTCCACGACTTGCGGAGGAACCACCATGACCGCGTACGCCATCGGCCACATACGTCCGGAGACCATGAACGAGGAGATCCTGCGCTACATCCAGGAGATCCAGGCCACCATGGATCCCTTCGACGGCCGCTTCCTCGTCCACGGGGCCGAGGTGGAGGTCATGGAAGGCACGTTCCCCGGCACTCTCGTCGTGATCGGCTTCCCGGACATCGAGCGGGCCCGCGCCTGGTACGCGTCCCCCGCCTACCAGGCCCTCATCCCGCTCCGCACCCGTCACATCCCCGGCGAGATCATCCTGGTCGACGGCGTCCCGCCGGGCTACGACGCCCGCCAGACCGCCGCCGGCCTGCGCGAGGCCGCCGGCCTCTGACCGCGGGCCCCCCACCCCATCCCATCCCACCCCATCCCACCCCACCCCGGCACGGACGCCGGCCTCCCGCGGGGTGCGAGCATGGCCACATGGCTACTCACCTGATCACCGGTGCCGGATCCGGCATCGGCGCCGCCGTCGCCGCCCGCCTCCACGCGCGCGGCGACGACCTCGTCCTGCTCGCCCGCGACGCCGGCCGCGCCAGGCAGCTCACCGACCGTTACCCAGGCGCCCGCGCGCTCGTCGGCGACCTCGCCGACCCCGACCGGCTCTCCTGGGCGTTCTCCAAGCAGGCCGTCCCCGAGCGGATCGACTCCCTCCTGCACATCGCCGGCATCGTCGACCTCGGACCGGTCGGGGACCTGCGTCCCAAGACCTGGCACCAGCAGCTCAACGTCAACCTCATCGCCCCGGCCGAGGTCACCCGCCTGCTGCTGCCCACGCTGCGCGCCTCGCACGCCACCGTCGTCTTCGTGAACTCCGGCGCCGGACTGAACGCGCACGCCGACTGGAGCGCCTACGCCGCCTCCAAGCACGGCCTCAAGGCGCTCGCCGACTCCCTCCGCGAGGAGGAGAAGCCCCACGGCATCCGCGTCACCTCCGTCTACCCGGGCCGCACCGCGAGCCCCATGCAGGCCAAGGTGCACTCGCAGGAGGGCAAGGAGTACGACCCCGCCGCCTGGATCGACCCCGAGTCGGTGGCCACCACCATCGTCATGGCCGTCGACCTGCCCCGCGACGCCGAGGTAAACGACCTGTCCGTGAGGCCCGGCCGATGACCGCGAACGCCACCGGCGTCGGCTCGCTGCCCGGCGGCGACGCCCGCGAAGCCGCCAAGACCGTCACCGGCTCCTTCGAGGAGTTCCCGTACCTCCCCGAACTCCCCGCCCGCGGCCCCGGCGCGGACATGATCGGCCGTACGCTCGGGCTGCTCGTGGAGATGTACGCCCACGTCGAACCCAGCGGCTGGCGCCTCAGCGACCGGCCCGGCCGCGACACGAGGCGCGCCCGGTCATGGCTCGGGGAGGACCTCGACGCCCTGGAGGAGTTCACCCAGGGCTACCGGGGCAAGCTCAAGGTCCAGGCCGTCGGCCCGTGGACCCTGGCCTCCGCCCTGGAGCTGCACGGCGGCGAGGCCGTGCTCCAGGACGCCGGCGCCTGCCGCGACCTCGCCGCGTCCCTCGCGGAGGGGCTGCGCGAGCACCTGGCCGACGTACGCCGGCGGGTACCCGGCGCCGAGATCGTGCTCCAGTTCGACGAGCCGTCGCTGACCGCCGTCCTGCTCGGCCGGGTCCGCTCCGCGAGCGGCTACCGCACCTACCGGGCGGTCGACCGGCAGGTCGTCGAGGGCACCCTCCGCGAGCTGTTCGCCGTCACGGATTCCGTCGGGGGCGGCGAGGTCATCGTCCACTCCTGCGCCCCCGAGGTCCCCTTCGCCCTCCTGCGGCGGGCCGGCGCCTCGGGCGCTTCGTTCGATTTCTCCTTGCTCACCGAGCGCGAGGACGACGCCATCGGCGAAGCGGTCGAAGACGGCCTGAAACTCTTCGCCGGAGTGGTGCCGGGCACCGACGCCCCGTTGTCAGACCCGGGCGGTAGCGTCATGGGTGTCAGGAAGCTTTGGCGCAGGCTGGGGCTGGCCCCGGGGACTCTGGCCGAGTCCGTCGTGGTCACCCCGTCGTGCGGTCTGGCGGGCGCCTCGCCCGCCTACGCCCGCGCGGTACAGGCGCACTGCGTCAGAGCGGCGAGGTCGCTCGCCGACAACCCTGAGTGACGGTCGAGACGGGCCACGGGAGGACACGGCATGGCAGCCGAACAGAAGCAGGCAAGCGACACGACGGCACCGGCGGCGGTGCGCGAACAGCACGCGCTGCTCGCCGAGCAGGTCGAGGAGCACCGCTTCCGGTACTACGTGAACGACCAGCCGGTCGTCAGCGACGCCGAGTTCGACCAACTGCTGCGCTCGCTGGGGGCACTGGAAGAGGAGTACCCGGAGCTGCGCACGCCCGACTCGCCCACCCAGAAGGTGGCCGGGGCGTACGAGACGGACTTCGCCTCCGTACAGCACCGCGAGCGCATGCTCTCGCTCGACAACGCCTTCGACGACGAGGAACTGGCCACCTGGGCGGAGCGGGTCGCCCGGGACGTGAACACCGGTGACCACCACTACCTCTGCGAGCTGAAGGTGGACGGCCTCGCCGTCAACCTCACCTACGAGAACGGCCGCCTCACCCGTGCCGCCACCCGCGGCGACGGCCGCACCGGCGAGGACATCACGCCCAACGTCCGCACCATCGCCGAGATCCCCGACCGCCTCAAGGGCGACCGGATCCCGAAGCTGGTGGAGATCCGCGGCGAGGTCTTCTTCCCCATGGAGAAGTTCGAGGAGCTCAACGCCCGCCTCGTCGAGGCGGGCGACAAGCCCTTCGCCAACCCGCGCAACGCCGCCGCCGGTTCGCTGCGCCAGAAGGACCCGAAGGTCACCGCGACCCGCCCGCTGCACATGGTCGTGCACGGCATCGGCGCCCGCGAGGGCTTCGACATCGACAAGCTGTCGCAGGCGTACGGACTCCTCGGCGAGTGGGGCCTGCCGACCGCCCGGCACAACAAGGTGGTCTCCTCGCTCGAAGAGGTCCGCGAGTTCATCGCCTACTTCGGCGAGAACCGGCACTCCGTGGAGCACGAGATCGACGGCGTGGTCGTCAAGCTCGACGAGATCCCGCTCCAGGGGCGGCTCGGCTCCACCGCGCGCGCCCCCCGCTGGGCCATCGCCTGGAAGTACGCCCCCGAAGAGGTCAACACCAAGCTGCTCGACATCAAGGTCGGCGTCGGCCGGACCGGGCGCGTCACCCCGTACGCCCAGGTCGAGCCGGTGACCGTGGCCGGCTCGGAGGTCGAGTTCGCGACCCTGCACAACCAGGAGGTCGTCAAGGCCAAGGGCGTGCTCATCGGGGACACCGTCGTGCTGCGCAAGGCGGGCGACGTCATCCCCGAGATCCTCGGCCCGGTGGTGGACCTGCGCGACGGCACCGAGCGCGAGTTCGTGATGCCGGCCGAGTGCCCCGAGTGCGGTACCCCGCTGCGGCCGATGAAGGAAGGCGACATCGACCTGCGCTGTCCCAACGGGCAGACCTGCCCCGCCCAACTGCGCGAGCGGCTGTTCTACCTGGTCGGCCGGCAGTGCCTGGACATCGAGAACTTCGGCAAGGTCGCCGCCGCCGCGCTGACCAGACCGCTGGAGCCGGCCGCGCCGCCGATGCTCGACGAGGGCGACCTGTTCACCCTCACCATCGAGGACCTGCTGCCGATCAAGGCGTACGTGCTCGACCAGGACAGCGGACTGCCCAAGCGGGACCCGAAGACGGGCGAGGAGAAGATCGTCCGGGTTTTCGCCAACCAGAAGGGCGAACCGAAGAAGAACGCCCTGGCGATGCTCCGGAACATCGAGGCCGCCAAGGACCGCCCGCTGGCCCGCATCATCAACGGGCTGTCCATCCGCCACGTCGGGCCCGTCGCCGCCGAGGCCCTCGCCCGCGAGTTCCGGTCGATCGAGCGCATCGAACAGGCCACCGAGGAGGAACTGGCCGCCACCGACGGGGTCGGCGCGATCATCGCCGCCTCCCTCAAGGAGTGGTTCGCCGTCGACTGGCACCAGGAGATCCTGCGCAAGTGGCGGGAAGCCGGTGTCCGGATGGAGGAGGAAGGTTCCGGCGAACAGGAGGGACCCCGTCCGCTGGAGGGGATGACCGTCGTGGTCACCGGCACCCTCCAGAGCCACACCCGCGACGGCGCCAAGGAGGCATTGCAGAGCCGGGGCGCCAAGGTCACCGGCTCCGTCTCGAAGAAGACCTCCTTCGTCGTCGTCGGCGAGAACCCCGGCTCCAAGTACGACAAGGCCGTGCAGTTGAAACTCCCCATCCTCGACGACGCGGGTTTCGCGGTGCTGTTGGAACAGGGGCCCGACGCCGCGCGCGCCGTGGCCCTCCCCCTGGACGGCGGCCTCCCGGTGGACGGCGCCACCGAAGCGGAGTAATAACCGGATGAACGCCCGTCCGAGGGAGTGGCGGAACCAACGGATGCGTGGCGTGCGGCCGTACGGGCGGGCGCACGCCCGGCGCGGGACCCAGGGGTAAACGGCCGGTACAAGGCTGGTGGCACGGCCGTGAGCTGTCGGATCATCGGACGGGTGACCTCGAAGTCCTGGTCCAAACTCACCCGTTCGGCGGATACCGTACTGATGAGGATGGCTGGGTCGCATTCGGGCAACCAGCGCCGACCGCTGCCCTTGGGTGCCTCTCGCGTCCTACTGTTGAGGGGTGCGCCTGTCGTGCACGGCTGCCTGATGCGCTTTCAGCCGTGATGGCATGACACAGGGGCCATCGCGTGACATCGGCATCGCCGGCTGTGAGAGGGACGGGCATGAAACCCACCGAAAGCGCCGACCCGTCACCTGAATTCGGCGGGGAACCCCCGTCCATGCGGACGGGCCGGCTCCGTGTCCTGGGTGCCAGGACACCGGAGACGCGCACCCCCGACACCGGGGCGGGCGCGAGCGGCGGACAAGGGCGTACCGTGCTGCCCTTCGCCGTCGTCGGCCTGGCCGTCGCCGTACTGGCGGCAGGTGTCGGCACCGCGCTGGCCGACCGTCACGCCCTGTTCCCCGGCGGGCCCGTGGGCTGGGCGCTCGCGCTCCTCACCGGGGTCATCGTCGGCCACCTCGTGGCGCTCGGCCGCGACCGCTGGTGGGGCGGCACCGGCTCGGGAGCCGCGCTCACCCTCGGCGTGCTCCTCCTCTACGGATGGGTCCCCGCCGGACTCGTCTCGCTCGCCGTCGTCTCGCTCGTCGGGGCCGCCCGCCGGCACCGCTGGCGGCAGGGCCTGCTGCACGGCTCCGCCGACATCCTCGGCATCGGCGCGGGCGCCCTCGTCCTGGCCGCCTTCGGCCAGACGCCGACCGTCGAGATCCCCTGGTTCCCCGGCACCTGGGGCCTGGTCGCGATCCCCGAGGTGGTCCTCGTCGCCGTCGCCTACCTGCTGGTGACCCGGATCGTCCTGTGGTTCGCGCTCGCCCCGCGCGGCGCCGGACTGCCCACCGTCGCCCGCACCGCCCTGCTGCGGCAGGCGCTGGTCGCCGCCGCGCTGCTCGGCATCGCTCCGCTGATCTGCGTCGTCGCCGGCAACCAGCCCGTACTGCTGCCGCTGTTCGCCGTACCGCTCATCGCACTGGACTCCACCCTGTGGATCGCCCGCGCCCGCGCCGAGGAACAACTGCGCGACCCGCTCACCGGCCTGCCGAACCGCCAGTGGCTGCTGGAGCGCACCTGGTCCGCACTGGACGAGGCTGAACGTTTGGGCACCCGCTCCGCCCTCGTCCTCATCGACCTCGACCGCTTCCGCGCCGTCAACGACACCCTCGGCCACCTCGCCGGGGACCGACTGCTCCTCCAGATCGCCGAACGGCTACGGCAGGCGCTCCCGCCGGACGCCGAGGCGGCCCGCCTCGGCGGCGACGAGTTCGTCGTCCTGCTGCCGCTCGCCGACTCCACCACCAGCGCCCAGCGCGTCGCCCGCCACCTGGTCTCGGAGCTCAGCTCCCCGCTCGACCTGGACGGCCTCACCCTCGTCCTGGAGGCCAGCGCGGGGCTCGCCGTCTTCCCCGACCACGCCCTGGACGCGGAGGGCCTGCTGCGCCGGGCCGACGTCGCCATGTACCAGGCCAAGCGGGACCGCACCGGTGTGGAGGTGTACGAGTCCAAGCGCGACAGCAACACGCCCGACCGGCTCGGCCTCCTCGGAGACCTCCGCCGGGCGCTCGACGCGGGCGAGGTCGAACTCCACTACCAGCCGAAGGTCGGATTCGACGGCAAGGTGGCCGGCCTGGAGGCGCTCGTGCGCTGGGTCCATCCCGAGCGCGGGCGGGTCTCCCCGGACGAGTTCATCGCGATCGCCGAGACCTCCGGCCTCATGCCGCACCTGACGGAGTACGTGCTGGAGACGGCCCTGGCCCAGGTGGCCCGCTGGCGCGCCCAGGGCCTCAAGGTGCCGGTCGCCGTCAACGTCTCGCCGCGTGACGTCCACACCCCCGGCTTCGCGGGAGCCGTGGCCGCCAGACTCGCCCGGCACGGGGTCCCGGCCAGCGGCCTCCAACTGGAGATAACGGAACACGTCCTGCTGGAGGACCCCCAGCGGGCGGCCGACACCATGGCCGGGCTGACCGGGCACGGCGTGAAGATGTCCCTGGACGACTTCGGCACCGGCTACTCCTCGCTGGTCCACCTGCGGCGGTTGCCCGTCAGCGAGCTCAAGATCGACCGCTCGTTCGTGGCCCGGCTGGCCGTGGACGCCCAGGATGCCGAGATCGTCCGCTGCACCGTGGACCTCGCGCACTCGCTGGGTCTGCTGGTCGTCGCCGAGGGCGTCGAGGACGACGAGACCTGGGAGCGGCTGCGGGACCTGGGCTGCGACGCCGTCCAGGGCTGGCTGATCGCCGCCGCGATGCCCCCGCAGGAGGCCACGGCCTGGCTCCTCGCCCGGGGCGAACGCGGCTGGCGCCGCCCGGCCGACATCACTGCCGAACTCGCCGCCGCGGCGGCCAACGAATCCCAGGCCTCCTGACCCCCGCCCCTACCGGCGCGCCCCTCGCAGCCCCCGCGCCGCGGTCACGCCTACCCCGTACCCCCGGGGCTCCGCCCCGTACCCCCGGGGCTCCGCCCCGTACCCCCGGGCCCCGGCGCCTCAATCGCCGGCGGGGCTGGTTTCGCCCGGCGTGTCCCGGCGGGTTCCCCGGGGCTCCGCCCCTCGAACGCCGGCGGGGCTGGTTTCGCCCGGCGTGTCCCCGCAGGGAGCACCGGGGGCCCGGGGTGGTAATCCGGGCGTCGCCGGGGGCACCCCGGCCCGCCGGCGTTCGAGGCGGGGTCCGGGGCGGAGCCCCGCGCGGGTCCGGGCAGCGCCCGACGGGCACCGCGCAGCGGACGCCGACGGCCCCGGACGGCAAACCGTTTAGTGGCTGCGGCCCCCCGCCCCATAGGATTGGCAGCGAAACCTACACGCTCACCACCCCCAGAGGATCGCTGCATGCCTGGCATCACGCGCGAGGAGGTCGCCCACCTCGCTCGGCTGGCACGTCTGGAGCTCAAGGCCGAAGAGCTGGACCACTTCGCCGGACAGCTCGACGACATCATCGGCGCGGTCGCCCGCGTATCCGAGGTCGCCGACCAAGACGTCCCGCCGACCTCCCACCCGCTGCCGCTGACCAACGTCATGCGCGCGGACGAGGTCCGTCCGTCGCTCACCCCCGAGCAGGCGCTTTCCGGCGCTCCCGCCCAGGAGCAGCAGCGTTTCAAGGTGCCGCAGATCCTGGGGGAGGACTAACAACCATGGCTGACACCATCATCATCAAGCTCACGGCCGCCGAGACCGCCGAGAAGATCGCCTCCGGCGAGCTCACGGCCGTCGAGGTCACCGAGGCCCACCTGTCCCGCATCGAGGCGACCGACGAGAAGGTCCACGCCTTCCTCCACGTCGACCGCGAAGGCGCCCTCGCCCAGGCCCGCGCCGTCGACGCCAAGCGCGAGCGCGGCGAGAAGCTCGGCCCGCTGGCCGGCGTACCGCTCGCCCTCAAGGACATCTTCACGACCGTCGGCGTCCCGACGACCGTCGGCTCGAAGATGCTCGAAGGGTGGATCCCGCCCTACGACGCCACCCTGACGCGCCGGCTCAAGGAAGCCGACGTCGTCATCCTCGGCAAGACCAACATGGACGAGTTCGCCATGGGGTCCTCCACCGAGAACAGCGCGTACGGCCCCACTGGCAACCCCTGGGACCTCACCCGCATCCCCGGCGGCTCCGGCGGCGGCTCCGCCGCGGCCCTCGCCGCCTTCCAGGCGCCCCTCGCCATCGGCACGGACACCGGCGGCTCCATCCGCCAGCCCGCCGCCGTCACGGCCACCGTCGGCGTGAAGCCCACGTACGGCTCGGTCTCCCGCTACGGCATGGTCGCCTTCTCCTCCTCCCTCGACCAGGGCGGCCCCTGCGCCCGTACGGTCCTGGACGCCGCGCTCCTCCACGAGGTGATCGCCGGCCACGACCCGATGGACTCCACCTCCATCGACGCCCCGGTCCCGCCGGTCGTCGAGGCGGCCCGCAACGGCTCCGTCGCCGGCATGCGCGTCGGCGTCGTCAAGCAGTTCGCGGGCGAGGGCTACCAGGCCGGTGTCGTCCAGCGCTTCAACGAGTCGGTCGAGCTCCTGAAGGAACTCGGCGCCGAGATCGTCGAGCTGGACTGCCCGTCCTTCGACCTCGCCATGGCCGCGTACTACCTGATCGCCCCGTCCGAGGCATCCTCGAACCTGGCCCGCTTCGACGGTCTGCGCTACGGCCTGCGCGTCGGCGACGACGGCACCCTGTCCGCCGAGGACGTCACCGCCCTGACCCGCGAAGCCGGCTTCGGCGACGAGGTCAAGCGCCGCATCATCCTCGGCACGTACGCGCTCAGCTCCGGCTACTACGACGCGTACTACGGCTCCGCCCAGAAGGTCCGCACGCTGATCTCGAAGGACTTCGAGAAGTCCTTCGAGCAGGTCGACGTGATCGTCTCCCCGACGACCCCGACCACCGCCTTCCCGATCGGTGAGCGCACCGACGACCCCCTGGCGATGTACCTCGCCGACCTGTGCACCATCCCGACCAACCTGGCCGGCAACTCCGCCATGTCGCTCCCCTGCGGCCTGGCACCGGAGGACGGCCTGCCGGTCGGACTGCAGATCATCGCCCCCGCCATGAAGGACGACCGGCTCTACAAGGTCGGTGCCGCCGTCGAGGCCGCCTTCACGGAGCGTTGGGGTCACCCGCTGCTTGAGGAGGCTCCGTCGCTGTGAGTGGTAGCGCACTGTCCAAGGCCAAGGGCTTCAAGAAGTCCAAGTCCGGTACGTACCTGTCGATCGGCACCACCGCCTTCGGTGCCATCAGCGTGATCAAGCAGGCCAAGAAGGCCCGCACCGAGAACGACACGCTGAAGCTGGTCGACGCCGTTGTGTCCGCCGCCGCCATCGTCACCGGCCTCGCGATCCTGTACCGCGAGCTGAAGCGCCTCGGCGACGACGACGTCCTGCTGGGCTGAGAGGGAAGTTTCACTGTGACCGTCACCGAACTGCTGTCGTACGAGGACGCCCTCGCGTCGTACGACCCCGTCATGGGCCTGGAGGTCCATGTCGAGCTCGGCACCAAGACCAAGATGTTCTGCGGCTGCTCGACCGAGCTGGGCGCCGAGCCCAACGCGCAGACCTGCCCCGTCTGCCTCGGCATGCCCGGCGCGCTCCCGGTCGTCAACGCGATCGGCGTGGAGTCCGCCATCAAGATCGGTCTCGCGCTCAACTGCGAGATCGCCGAGTGGTGCCGCTTCGCCCGGAAGAACTACTTCTATCCGGACATGCCGAAGAACTTCCAGACCTCCCAGTACGACGAGCCGATCGCCTTCAACGGCTTCCTGGACGTCCAGCTGGAGGACGGCGAGATCTTCCGCGTGGAGATCGAACGCGCCCACATGGAGGAGGACACCGGCAAGTCGCTGCACGTCGGCGGCGCCACCGGCCGTATCCACGGCGCGTCCCACTCCCTGCTGGACTACAACCGCGCCGGCATCCCGCTCATCGAGATCGTCACCAAGCCCATCGAGGGCGCGGGCGAGCGGGCCCCCGAGGTCGCGAAGGCGTACGTCGCCGAGCTGCGCGAGGTCATCAAGGCCCTCGGCGTCTCCGAGGCCCGGATGGACAAGGGCCAGATGCGCTGCGACGTGAACCTGTCGCTGCGCCCGAACGGCACCGAGAAGTTCGGCACCCGCTCGGAGACGAAGAACGTCAACTCGCTCCGCTCCGTGGAGCGCGCGGCGCGCTTCGAGATCCAGCGCCACGCAGCGGTCCTCTCCTCCGGCGGCACCATCATCCAGGAGACCCGGCACTTCCACGAGGAGGACGGCTCCACCACGGCCGGCCGCATCAAGGACAACGCCGAGGACTACCGGTACTTCCCGGAGCCCGACCTGGTCCCCGTCGCCCCGGCCCGCGACTGGGTCGAGGAACTGCGGGGCGGCCTGCCCGAGATGCCGCGCGTGCGCCGAAACCGGCTCCGCGAGGAGTGGGGCGTGAACGAGCACGACATGCAGTCGATCCTCAACGCGGGCGCGGTGGACTCCATCGTCGCCACCATCGAGGCGGGCGCCGACTCGGCCGCCGCCCGCAAGTGGTGGATGGGCGAGCTGGCCCGCAACGCCAACGAGCAGGGCGTCTCCGTCGACGAGCTGCCCATCACCCCGGCGCAGGTCGCCCGGGTCGCGGCGCTGGTCGCCGAGGGCTCGCTCAACGACAAGCTGGCCCGCCAGGTCATCGAGGGCGTCCTCGCCGGCGAGGGCACCCCGGACGAGGTCGTCGACAAGCGCGGCCTCAAGGTCGTCTCGGACGAGGGCGCGCTGGGCGCGGCCGTGGACGAGGCCATCGCGGGCAACGCCGCCATCGCGGACAAGATCCGCGGCGGCAAGATCGCGGCGGTCGGCGCCCTGGTCGGCGCGGTCATGAAGACCACCCGCGGCCAGGCGGACGCGGCGCGCGTCAAGGAGCTCATCCTGGAGCGGCTGGGCGTCTCGGAGTAGAACCCCGCCACAGGCCCGCGGCCCCGCACCGGAACCCTCCGGTGCGGGGCCGCGGTCGTGTCCCCGGTCAGCGGGTGAGCTGCGGGGCGGCGATCACGACGGTGCCGTTGTCGCAGCCCATGTCCACCTTGACGCGCAGCCGCAGGGCGCCGTTCACGTCCACCGACTTGGTGATCGGCTTGCCGAGCTCCACCAGTTCGGAAAAGGCCGCCGGCCGGCCGTCGAGCGAGATGGTGACCCGCCCCTTCTGCTGCAAGGAGCCGTCGTCGATCCCGGCGGTGAAGTCCAGGTGCTTCCACTCCCGGTTGAGGTCGAACTCCGTGACGGCCTCGTCGTTGCAATCGGGCTGGGCGATGAAGGCGGCCCCGTACTGCTTGGTATTGATCTTCGCCGAGCCGACCTTGAAGTTGCCCAGGTCCGACACGGGCGTCATGACGGTCAGGTCGGCCGCCTTGATGTTCGCCGCGATGCCCGCCGGCGCGGTGCCGGAGGCGGTGGGGTCGGCCGTGGGCTCCGCACTCTCGCTCTCCGACGGGGTGGGCGTCGGGGTCTCCTCCGGGGTGGTCTCGTCGGAGGCGGTGCTCTCCGCCTTGCTGTTCGAGGCCGCTTGGTCCCGCCCCTTGTCGTGGTTCCCGTTCAGGAGCTGTACGCCGATCACCGCGAGAGCGGCGATGACCAGCACGGCGGCCACCGAGCCCAGGACCAGCCCGGCCCGCTTCTTCTTCTCCTTCTGGCTGCCCGGCGGCTCCGGGGGCGGGGTGGCGTGCAGGGCGTAAGTGGGCGCGTACGCGGCCGGTACGGGAGGCGGCGTACTCGCGGGCTGCGGGGGCACCACCGGGGCCACCACCGGCCGGGGCGGGACCGCGCCGGGTACGGCGTCCTGGACGGCCGTGGCGCGCTGGGAGGTGGAGCTGGTCGTGGACACTACCGCGTGCCGGACGTCCTTCATCCACCCCGTCAGGCTCACCGGCCGCTCGGCGGGGTCGTAGGCGTAGACCGCGGTGATCCGGCTCCGCTGCTCGGCGTCCAGCGCCGCGATCTGCGGCAACGCCTGCATGGCCCGGGCCAGTTGCTCCGGCGAGGAGGGTGGGGACTCCCCGCTCAGCAGGAAGTACGCGATGGCCCCGAAGGCGTACCGGTCGGCGCCCGGGGTCCGCTTGCCGTCGAAGACCTCGGGGGCCGCGTAGCCCGGGGTGAACCAGACCTCGGCCGTCTGGTGGTCGGCGGTGAGCTTGCTCAGGCCGAAGTCCACCAGGGTCGCCTGCCCGTGCGCGTCGACCATCACGTTGCCGGGGGAGAGGTCACCGTGGATGACCTGGCGCCCGGACGGGGTCGCCTTCCCCGAGTGCAGCCAGTCCAGCACGTCCGCCAACTGCTCCAGCGTGCGCATGACCTCGCGCCGCTCGGCGGTGGTGGTGAGGGTCCGCTCGGCCCGCCAGTCGCGCAGGTCGAGCCCGTCGACGTGGTTCATGACGAGTACGAGGGCCCGCCCGGTCAGCGTCCCGGACTCCCCGGGCCGGTGGATCGGAGGCCCTTCGAAATGCTCCCGGACACCGACGACACCGGGGCGGTGGACGAAGCGGAGCAACTCGGCCTGCTCGTTCCACTTCTGGCTGATCCGGTCGAAGATGTCGGGCGTGATGGTCGTCTTGGAGTCGAGCACCTTGACGACCACCGGTTCACTGCCACCCGCGAGCTCGATCTCGGCGAGGTAGAGCACGGCCTCCCCGCCACGCCCGATGGACCGGAGCAACCGATAACGGTCGGCTGCGGAATCCGGTCCGATGTGCAGATTCTGGCTGGTCAATTTCCCCCCAGCGGCACTGGTTTGCGTGGGGGTCAGTCTGGCGTGGCCTGAATCACACGGTCAATCGGAACGGTCAGTTTGCCGCGCCCGACACGAAGGCGGCCCAGGTCCCGGGGGAGACCGTCAGGACGGGCCCGTCGGTCACCTTGGAGTCCCGGACGTGCACGGCGGCGGGGTGCGCGGCGACCTCGACGCAGTTGCCGCCCGCATCACTGCTGTAGCTCGACTTGTGCCAGTGGTAGGCGACTTCGATGCAGTCGCCGCCCTGGCTACCGCTGTAACTCGACTTGAACCAGGCCAGTTGGTGCGTCATGACTCTCCCAGCATCTCGTCCAGCAGGCTCTCGCTGTCTTCCACGGACAGAGCCTGGGAACGCAGCATCCCATACAGGAGATGGAGGGGATGGACCTCATCGGGGTCATCCAGGAGGAAGCTGACACGCTGACCCTCTACGTAGGCGAGTTGCTCATGATCGGATGTCTCCAGCAGAACCATCGCCCCGTCCAGTCCGGCGTGTGTCTCGCGAGAACGGGGCATGATTTGAAGTCCGACGAAAGGAAGTTCCGCGAGGACTCGCAGGCGTTCGAGTTGTCCGCGTAGCACTTGCGGCCCACCGACGGGGCGCTCCAACACGTACTGCTCGATGATGAAGTGCATCACCGGTGGTTGCGGTTCGCGATGGAACAGGGCTTGGCGGGCGATCCTGTCCTCGGCCTGTTGGGCGATCTGGTCGGCTGGGAGCGGGGGGAAGAAGTTGGCGAAGACCGCCTCTGCGTACTCCGGCGTCTGAAGCATGCCTGGGACCGAGGCATTCTGATACGAGAGCAGGCTGAGCGCTTCCTCCTCGTGCTCGATGTACTCGCGTGCGAACGCCGGATACCGCTCCCGCCTGGGGATTGCCTCCGCCGCCTCTCGCAGTGCTCCTTTCGCGTCCAGGACCGCATCGAGGGCGACGGCGAGCTTCAGGGACAGTGGCCGGCGGCCCTGTTCCACCGAGGCGATGGACTCGACGTCGCAGAAGACCAGGTCGGCCAGCTGCTGTTGGGTGAGCAGGGCGCGCTTGCGATGGTGGGCCAGCAGGACGCCGACGACCTTCCAAGAGGCGTTCTTCTGGGGCCGGTTGCTTTTGGGCATGCCGGTCACATCCCCCGCCGGCCTCGCGCCGACCCACGTATCACCCCTACGGCACCCGTACAAAGGGCGTGTACGAGCGACCCGTCCAAAGTTGTGTAGCGGGCGCTAGCAAATGCCGGTAGGTTGAATCTGCAACGACCGATACAGAAGTCGCGAGGTGTCAACACCATGTCCACCCTCACGCCTGTCGCCCCCTACGCCCGCACCGTCCGCAAGGAAAGCGGTGGCCCCGGGCTGCTGCTAGCCCATGGCGGCGGTGGCTCCGTCGAGTCCAACTTCGGGGCGATCCTGGACGACCTGGCCGCCGCATACAGCGTCGTCGGGGTCGACTACCCCGGGACCGGCGGCACGCCGCGTGCCGGCGTGCCACTCGAACTCAACGTGCTGGGCGACCAGTTGGTCGCGGCGGCCGACGCCGAAGGGTTGGAGCGGTTCGCCGTGCTCGGCTACTCGCTCGGCGGGAACGTCGCCATCCGGCTCGCCGCCCGGTACCCCGAGCGGGTCACCGCGCTCGTCCTCACCGCGACCTTCGCCCGCGCCGGGAACCGGCTGGGACTGGTCGCCGACCTCTGGTCGGCGTTGGCCGCTCGGGGCGACAGCGGATCGCTCGCACGGTTCCTGACCCCGCTCGCCCTCAGCGCGCGGACGTTGGAGGCGCTCAGCCCCGAGGAGCTCGAAGAGCTGGTGCGGGCCACCGCCGCTTCCATACCGCCCGGCAGCGGGGACCACGTCGAGCTGATCAAGGGCGCCGACCTGCGCGCCGACCTCGCGCGGATCGACGTACCCGCCCTCGTCATCGCGACGACCGAGGACGGGCTCGTACCGCTCGACCTCCAGCGGGAACTGGCCGACTCCCTCCCGGGCGCGCAGTACGCGGAACTCCCCACCGGCCACCTCCCCTTCGCCGAACGACCGGCCGAGTGGGCGGCGTTGATCAGCGGGTTCCTGCGGTCGCGTTGAGGAAGACGAGGCGCGCCTTCTTCGCCGGGAGGTAGACCTCCGGCAGGTCGATCTCCGGCAGCTCGATCTCGGGACCGAGGACGAAGCCGGAGCGCCGGAGGAAGGCGATGACCTTGGTGTTGCGGACGTCCGGCTCACCGACCACGCGGCGGGCGCCGCCGTCGGAGAACAGGTACGCCGTGAACACGCCCACCAGGGCCGCGCTGAACCCGTGCTCCGGCGCGCCCTGGGCCGGGCCGAGCAGCAGGTGGATGCCGACATCGCCCGGCCGCACCTCGTAGCACTCGCTGATCCGGTCCTCGGCGCAGTCGTACGTCTGGAACAGCGCGACCGGCAGACCGTCGCGGCGGACCAGGAAGGCGTGGTGGGTGGTGCGGCGGTCCACGTCCTCGTAGATCTCCCGCACCAGCTCGCGGCTCGCCTCTGCCATGCCCCAGAAGCGGGCCCGTTCCTCGGTGACCCAGCCGTGGATCAGGGCGGAGTCGGCGGCCGGGTCGAGGGGGGTGAGCGTGACGGTCCCGAAGCCCTCCACGAGACGGGTGAAGACGGGCTGCCGGGTGGGGGCGGCGAGGGTGGTCGCGGCGGGGGTGGCGGGGGTGGTCATGCGGATTCCTTGGTGAGGCGGGCCCAGTCGGTGACGACGGGTACGAGTTCGCAGCGGGCCCAGAAGCGGAGCTGGTCGCGGTGGTGGGGGGAGCCGGTGACCCCGTCGGCGCCCAGCGGGACCACCCAGAGGCTGTCCTCGCGCCGGGCGAGGTCCCAGACGTAACGGGCCGCCGATGCGCGGGCGGTGAGGTCGGTGAAACCGGGGACGGAAGAGGTGGCGTTCACGCAGTCGTGGTCGCCGCCGAGGCCGGGCCACTCGGCGTCCGGGTCGGGGAGCGCCGACCACGGGGTCAGCCGGTGGACCTCCGACCAGGGCCTGTCGGCGCTGCGCCCGGCCGCCGTCTCCTCCAGGGCGGCGCGGACGTGACGGGCGCGGTCCAGGTCGGGGAGGAGGGGCGTGGTCAGCAGCCCCTCCAAGGCGTAGCCGACGCGCGGGACGAGGTACAGCCAGGGGTGGAACACCTCGGGAGCGGTCGGCGCGTCGGCCAGGCCGGCGAAGACGGGGTCGGCGGCGAAGCGGCGTACGGTCGCGGTTCGGAAGGCCGAGAAGACGGTGGCGTCGGTGGAGTCGGCCTCCATGCGCCGGTCCCAGGTCAGGAGGCGTGCGCGCAGGAGTGCCGCGTCGGGGGAGAGGCCGTCGAGCCCGGGCAGCAGCGCCAGGAGGGGCTCGGCGGAGGCCAGGTGGGTGTCCCGGTGTACGGCGGCCATCGCCTTCGGGGACCAGTCGGCCGAGCCGGAGAGCAGCTCGCGGATGCGGTTCGCGCGGTGCGGGGGCGCGAACTCGACGCCGAGCGGGGAGGCGATGCCGCGCGCGTTCGCCATGACGGCGAAGCCCTGGACCGGCTCGGCGGGGGTCACGGCCCAACCCTGCCAGGCGTACCGCGCCTCCCAAGCGGGCACGGGGCGCAGCCGGTTGGCGGGGTCGCGGTGCGGGACGGCTCCGGCGACGCGGTGCAGCAGGCCGCCCTCGGTGTCGGCGGCGTGGACGACGTTGACGGGTTCGGCCCAGCCGTCGAGGGCGCGGTCGATGTCGGCGACCGTGCGGGCGCGCAGCAGCGCGGGGAGGGCGGCGAAGCCGAGGTCGCGGCGGACGCGGGGCGGGTAGCGCAGGGACAGGCTGGTGTCGGCGTCGATGTCGGTGTCGTGGACGACGACCGGGCCCCGGGCGGTTTCGAGTACCTCGACGGTGACGGGGTCGGCGCCGGCGACCGTGATGGTCTCGGTGTGCCGGTGGACCGGTTCCCAGGTGCCGTCCGGGCCCAGCGCCTCGACGGCGTCACCTCCTGTGGCCGGGCGCAACTGTTCGACGTACAGGTCCTGGTAGTCGGCCATGGCGTTGGTGATGGCCCAGGCAGCGCTTCCCGTGTGACCGAAGTGGGCGAGCCCGGGGACGCCGGGGACGGCGAGGCCGATCACGTCGTACTCGGGGCAGGAGAGGCGTATCTGCTGGTAGACGCCGGGGTCTTCGATGAACCGGTGGGGGTCGCCGGCGATGATCGCCGCGCCGGTGGCGGTGCGCTCGCCGGGGACGAGCCAGCCGTTGCTGCCGGCGGTGCCGGGGCCGTCGGTGGCGAAGAGGGTGACGGCGCCGTCGCCGAGGGCGCGGGCGACGCGCTCGCGCCAGAGCTTGGTGGCGAAGCCGGCGAAGAGGATGTGGGTGGCGATCCAGATGGAGAGCGGTACCCACGGCTCCCACGGAGTGGGGCGGTGCACGGCGCGCGCGAACCGCTCGTCGCGGGCGGCTCCTTCGGCGAGGCCGTCGTTGACGCCGTCGACGTACGCCCCCACCCAGGCGGCGGTCTCGGCGTCGAGGGCCTCGTGGCAGCGGCGCGCGGTGTCGTCGAGCCGGGCCTGCCGCGCGAACCGGTCCCAGGCGACCGCCCCGGCCCCGAGGAACGCGGCACTCGTCCCCTGGGCGCGGTGCCGCTCCACCTCCACCTGCCAGGCCCGGTCCAGAGCGGTGACGCGGCCTTGGGCGTGGGCGAGGCGGAGGTGGTCGGCGGCGCGGAGGTGGGGGATGCCCCAGGGGTCGCGGTAGACGCCGTGGGAGGTGGGGTCGGTGGTGGAGCCGTCTGTGGTGGTCCGGCTGCGCATGCTGGGGCTCCCCCGGGGGTCGGCTTTAGGTAAGGCTAGCCTAACTGTTGAGCTCGTTATCGGGGGCGGGGTGGGTGGGGTGGGAGCGGGGGGTCAGTCGCCGACGGTGCCGTCGATCGCCTCGCGGAGGAAGTCGGCGTGGCCGTTGTGGCGGGCGTACTCGTGGATCATGTGCAGCATCACGAACCTGAGCGAGACCTCCTCTTCCCACTTGGTGACATAGCCCCTGACGTCGAGGGACTCGGCGGCGGCTTCCACGGCGCGGGAGTGCTCGACCTCCGCCTCCCAGGCCGCGAAGGCTTCGGCGCGGGTGGCGGAGGAGGCGTCGTAGGCGGCCTGGAAGTCGTGCCGGTCGGACCACACGTGCGGGACGTCGGTGGCGCCGATCGTGCGGCGGAACCAATGCCGTTCGACCTCGGCCATGTGCCGCACGAGACCCAACAGGGACAGCGTCGAGGGCGGCGAAGCCTGCCGCCGCAGGTCTTCGTCGGAGAGTTCCCGGCACTTTCCGGCGAGGATGGCGCGGTGGTAGTCGAGGTAGCCGCGGAGGCTTTCGCGCTCGCCGGCGGTGAAGGGGGGATCAACGGGCTCTACGACGGGTTTCATGACGGGTTGCATGTACGGATCTTGCAGGGCGGGGGGTCGGGGCGGAAGGGGGTTTCGGGGGCGTTGCCCCCCTTCTGCGACCCGTCCCGGGCTGGTCATACGCTGCCACGGGTCGTGGAACGGCTGACGTGTGCCGGCGACGAACCGCACGTCATCGGTTGCACACAGGCCGCCGAAACGGGCACCAACCACCGCCCGGAGGGCGGTCCGATGCCACTCTTCGGCCGGTCTTGGGCGGTGGGCACGCGTTGACCGGTCGATCGCCGGAACCGTGTGGCGGGCGGTCGCGTCTGTCGCGGGCATGACGGAAAATCCAGCTGGACCGACCTCGGGTGCGAAGCCGAGGCCCGTAGGCATCGTCGGACGCCTCGTCATCGCCCTCGGTGCCGTGACGGCGCTGGTCGTATGGCTGCCGCGGGCGGCCTTCAGTATCGACGGCGGGTTCGAGCATCACGCGCGTGACCTGAGCGTGGTCTTCGTCGACCTGCCGCTGATTCTGCTCGGCTGCACGGCGGTCCCGTTCTCCACCTGGACCTTGACCACCCGGTGGGGGCGGCCCCCTTGACTCGCGGCGCTCGCCGCCGTGGCCGTGCTCGCGCTGGGGGTCTGGGGGCTGGCCGAGTGGTACACGCCCCGCCAACTCCCGGACCCGGGCTACGGCCCCGGCCTCTGATCCCGCCTGCTGGTCATCTGTTCGGCGCCAGACGACGTCATCCACCTCCTGTCCCCTTCAGCCCGTCCACGGGAAGCGGGTTGAGGTCGTAACCGGCGTGAGCCGCCCTGCCGCCGGTCAGATCGGCGCCAGGTCATGTCAGCCACCCCGGGCCGATGCCCTTCGTCCTTCTCGGCCTGTGGACGCCCTCCCGGCGGTGGTTGGTGCCTGTTTGGGCGGTCTATGTCCAGCCGATGACGTGCGGTTCGTCGCCGGGGCACGTCAGCCGTTCCACGATCCGTGGCGGCCTATGACCGGCCCCGGACGGGTCGCGGACGCGTGACGGGGGGAGCGCGTAGCGATCTGGGGCGCCGGTGGGTGGGTCCTCTCGCTGTGCTCGGGGCTTCTGGGACTCCGCCCCAGGCCCCGCGCCTCAAACGCCGGCGAGGCTGGAACTGCCCAGGCGGCCCAGGCCGGACCGGGGCTTCGGTCGGGCATCGCTGAGACCGGGGCCTTGAAGCGTGACCCCCGACCGTTCCGCCCCCAGCACCTCCCCGAGACCGCCCCGCCCGCCCCTCACCCCTCCCACACGTACGGCACCGTTACCCCCAGCACCTGGAAGCCCAGCCGCTCCAGGATCGGGCGGCTGTCGGCCGACGCGTCCACCTGGAGGTACGGGATGCCGCGTTGCGCCGCGACGCGGGCCCGGTGGGCGACCAGCAGACGGTAGATGCCCCGGCCGCGCCACTCCGGGTCCGTGCCGCCACCCCACAAGCCCGCGAACGACGACCCTGCGGGCATCTCCATCCGTGCCGCGCTGACGGGGGTGTCGCCCGCCATGGCGAGCACCGCTTCGATGGTGTCAGGCCGCTCCCGCAGCAGCCCGAGGATCTGCTCACGGATGCGCGGCCGCTCGGTGCCGAAGGCCCGGGCACGGGCCTCCATCATCAGGTCAACCCCTGCTTCATCCCGTACCACCCGCAGGGTGATGCCCTCCGGCGGTTCCACCGGCAGTGCGGCGAGATCGGCCGTCCGGGCGACCAGCAGGGTCTCTGGCGGCTCCGGCACGAAGCCGGCCGCACGCAGTCGCTCCCCCAAGTCCGCCGGACGGTCGTAGTCGTACAGCTTCCACTCGAACCCCCCCGGCTGCCCGGAACCCGCGAACTGCCCAAAGTGGGCGATCTGCGCCGCGATCTCCGCGTCCGCGTTCTCCTCGTCCAGTTCCGACCAGAGCACGCCGTTCCAACCCAGCAGCCCGGGCACCGTCTGCCGGACCACCGCACCCACCCGCTCCACCCGGGCCCCGGCCGAGTCCGGCCGGGCGTCACGGCGCATCTCCGCGTCGTAGAGGGCACGTACCCGCATCACATCGTCACGATCCATCGCTGCCGCCATCCGCTCAGACCACCACCAGGCATCAGCTCCGCACAACTGCATTAGCCTCGCCCCGTGACGGACCACTCGACGACAACCACCCCCGCCCCTACTCCCACCCCCACCATCTACACCGGCAAGGCCGCCCCCGATGCCGCCGCCGACCGAGGTTGGCTCCTCGGCCACTTCAAGGCCGCCGGCGATCCCCGACACAGCGAGGACGTGGAGATCAAGTGGGGTGTCCACCCCAAGGGTGACGAGCGGGCGCGGTGGGTCACCGGAGAGGAGCGGACCGCGCTCCAGGTACTCATCAGCGGGCGTTTCCGGCTGGAGTTCCCCGGCCGCACCGTCGTCCTCGCCGAACAAGGTGACTACGTGGTCTGGGGCCGCGGCGTCGACCACTCCTGGTACGCGGAAGAGGACACGGTGGTCCTCACGGTCCGTTGGCCCTCGCTCCCCGGCTACCGAGCCGAAGCGCCGGCCGACGCACCATCCCCGACTTCCTGACGAGACACCTCCGCCCCCTGTGACGATGCGCACGAAGGGGGCAAATGATCACAAGACGCTGCGATCCTCAAGAGCGGACCATCGAGACCCCGGATGGCGACGGCCTGTCTCCCGTGAAGACCCGAACAGATCCAAACCGATCCGCCCCCAGGGAGCACGTCCGTTGGCAGCAATCGCACGGTGGTGCCTGCGGCACCGCCTGGCCACCGTCCTGATCTGGCTGCTCGCACTCGCCGCAACGGCACTCGCCGCCGGCGTCGCCGGTTCGGCGTTCTCCAACGACTACGAGGTCCCCGGGACCGAGTCCGGCCGGGCCGCCACCCTCCTGCGCGAGGGTTTCCACGGCGGGGGCGGCGACGCCGACACCATCGTCTGGCGGGCCCCCGACCACCAGACGGCCCGCACCCCCGCCGTCGAGCAGCGCATGACGGCGGCGTTGGAAGCGGTGTCCCGCCTCCACGGCGTCGGATCGGTCGCCGGCCCCTACGGTCCCCACCCCGGACAGGCCGCCCAGATCAGCCCCGACGGGCGCACCGCCTACGCCGTCGTCACCTTCGACCGGCAGGCCGACTCCGTACCCAAAGCCCAAGCCGAGGCAGTCGTAAAGGCGGCCAAGAACCCCACCACCGAGACCGACGGGCTACAGGTGGAACTCGGCGGCCGGGCCATCGCCCTGACCGAGGCGCCCGACGCCCACTACGCCGAGGTCGTCGGCGTGGTCATCGCGGCCGTGGTCCTCTTCCTCGCGTTCGGTTCCCTCGCCGCGAGCCTGTTGCCCATCGCCACCGCCCTGGTCAGCGTGGGCACCGCCTATTTCGGGATCACGCTCCTCGGGCACGCCATGCCCGTCGCCGACTTCGCGCCGATGCTGGGCACCCTCGTTGGGCTCGGCGTGGGCATCGACTACGCCCTGTTCATCGTCACCCGGCACCGCAGGGGCCTGCGCCGCGGCCTCCCCGTCGAGGAGGCGGCCGCGCACGCGGTGGCCACCACCGGCAGGGCCGTGGTGTTCGCCGGGGCCACCGTGTGCATCGCGTTGCTCGGCATGCTCGTACTGCGGCTCGACTTCCTCGACGGCGTCGCGATCGCGGCCGCCCTCACCGTTGTCCTCACGGTGGCCGCGTCGGTCACCCTGCTTCCCGCTCTCCTCTCCCTCATCGGCCCGCGCGCCCTCTCACGCCGTGAGCGCCGCAGGCTGGCGGCCGAAGGGCCGCGGACCGAGGCGCCCGCGGGCTTCGCCGCCCGGTGGTCCGCCTTCGTCGAACGACACCCCAAAGCGCTCGGACTGGTCGCCGCCGCGGTGATGGTGGTGCTGGCGCTCCCCACCGTCTCCTTGCACCTCGGCACCTCCGACCAGGGCAACAACCCGGCCGGCTCCACCACCCGCCGGGCCTACGACCTGCTGGCCGGCAGCCCCTCCCGCCCCCGGGAGCGCGGAACAGCGCGGGCGCAGGCGCCGGCGGAGGGCTTCGGCCCCGGGACGAACGGTCCGCTCACCGTCGTCGCCCGACTCGTCGGCGCGGCGGACCGGATCGCCGTGGACCGACTGGCCGAGGCGCTGCGCGCGACCAGGGGTGTGGCCTCCACCGTCCCTCCCCTCTTCAACCGGAGCGGTGACACCGCCGTCCTGACCGTCGTACCGGACTACGCGCCCCAGTCCCGCGCCACCAGTGACCTGGTCGACAGGCTGCGCCGGGAGGTCATCCCGCGCGCCGCGCGCGGCAGCTCGATGGAGGCCCACGTCGGGGGTGCCACCGCCTCCTTCGACGACTTCGCCGAGGTGATCATCGGAAAACTGCCGCTCTTCGTCGGGGTGGTCATCGCCCTCGGGTGTGTGCTCCTGCTGCTGGCCTTCCGGTCCGTCGGGGTCCCGGTCAAGGCCTCCGCCATGAACGTCGCCGCCGTGGCGTCCTCCTTCGGCGTCGTCGTCGGCATCTTCCAGTGGGGCTGGGGCAGTGAGCTGCTGGGCCTGGGCCGCGCCGGACCGATCGAGCCGTTCCTTCCCGTGATCATGGTGTCGGTGCTCTTCGGGCTCTCCATGGACTACCAGGTCTTCCTGGTGAGCCGGATGTACGAGGAGTGGTTGGAGACCGGCGACAACCGTCGCGCCGTACGCGTGGGACTCGCGGAGACCAGTCGGGTGATCAACTCGGCGGCCGTCATCATGATCTCCGTCTTTCTCGCGTTCGTCCTCAGCGGCGACCGCCTCATCGCGATGTTCGGCATCGCCCTCGCGTCCGCGGTCGCGCTCGACGCCTTCGTCCTGCGCACGCTGCTGGTCCCCGCGCTCATGCACATGCTCGGCGGCGCCAACTGGTGGCTCCCCGCGTGGTTGGATCGCCGGTTGCCGCGGATCAGCATCGAGCCGCCCGAGTGCCGCGACCGTGCGAGACCGCCCGCACAGCGGGCCGGTAGCGAGACCGCCACGAGCGCGGACGGCGTCGAGCCCGCCACGACATCCCGGTGATCCGGTGACCCGCCGTACGCACCGCAGGCCGACCGACCCGAAGGAAGCGGCACATCCGCCGCCGGCCGGGGACCGGTCACCGCGGCGTGCCGGGTCCTCATCGCCCGGGCCTTCCGGGAGCGCGGCGTGCACCGCGCGGAGTGGTGAGCCTCCTCCGCCAACCGCAGGAGCCTCGCCGCGGCCGAGCGGTTCGGCATGAGGCGGGAGGGTGTCCTGCGGCAGGACTTCCCGGCCACGGCACTACCGCTCCGGGGTGTCCGCCAGAACGGCGAGATCCGGGCGGTGGCGGCGTCGGAGTGGCCGGAACGCGCCGCGCGGTAGCCGAGGCCGACGCCGGCGGCCTCCCTGACCGGTGCCCACCTGGGCCGATGCGCCGCGGGCTTCTCAGGGACCTCTCAGGAACCTCTCAGAAACGCCGCCTACGGTGCCCCGCATGGAGACCACCAAGACCCCCACCCCCACCCCCGCCAACGCCGATGCCGAGACCCCCGAGGACGTGACGGCGGCCGACACGGCGGCGGACACCCCGGCCGGCGCGGCGCAGGCCGAACCGGCCGACCGGCCCGTCGAACTGACCAAGGACGCCACCGCCGGGGCGGACGCTTCCGTCGAGACGGACGAGTTGGATGAGGCAGACGAGGACGACGAGGACGACGAGACGCACGGGGCGGATGACACCGACGAGCGCGCCGGTGGCGTCGGGTCCGCCGCCACCGCCATCGTCGCCGCCGCGCTGGGGACCGTAGCCCTCAGCGGCAGCTGGGTCTCCCGCGTTGCCGCCGAGCGCGAGAACCTCGCGAACCAGCTCGACCTGAGCGCCACCGCCGACAACAACCAGAAGATCGCCGCGCTCTACAGCGCGCCGTGGCACGCGACCGCCCTGGTCAACGGCGTCCTCGCCACCCTCGCGCTGCTGCTGGCCGTCTTCGTCCTGGCCCGTCCGGCCTTCGGCACGCCCGGCCGCACCCTGCCCACCTGGATCCGGTCCGTCGCCTGGGCGGCCGTCGCCCTCGGCGTCCTGGGCATCCTGCTCTTCGGGCTCATGTACTTCGATGTCCTCCTCCCCGTCCCGACGGCCCCCGCCCAGCCCGCCTAGGCGCCGCCTTACACCGCTGGGCACCGCCTTACCTCCCCCTCGCCCGCCGCGCTCCACCCGCACCCGCGTCAGGCGCCGACGGCCCCCGCCTAAGGCCCCCCGGACCGTGTAGATGCGGCATGCGCCCGATGTGGCGGTACCCCCTGGGACGCGAATCTTGGATCACACCGAACGAGGTGCCCGAGAAAAGCAACCAGGGAGTACGAGATGTTCGCCTACGAACTCGCCACCGCCCGCCACGCCGACCTGATCCGCCGGGCCGACCGGTACCGGCTGGTCCGGGAGGCCAAGAACGCGCGCCGCGCCGCGTCCTCGCGGAGTCAAGAACCCGAAGGGGTATCAGTGAGGGCGCTGCGCAGCCGTTTCACCCGGGCGGCCTGACCCGCCCCGCCACGCGGCCCCACTGACGCGTGATGAGAAGCGCACCGATAACGAGTGCCGCGGGGCAGGGCCCCTGTGCGATGCTCGACGCCGTGGAGACCAGATCCGTCAGCCCGGTGTTCGTCGGCCGAGCCGACGAACTGGCCGTACTCGTCGATGCTTTGACGCGCGCCGCCGAACAGGAGCCGCAAGCCCTCCTCATCGGGGGAGAGGCGGGGGTCGGCAAGACCCGCCTCACCGAGGAGTTCCTGGAGGTCGCCGACCGCCGGGGCGCCGTGGTGGCCGTCGGAGGCTGCGTGGAGATCGGGGCGGAGGGGTTGCCGTTCGCCCCCTTCTCGACCGCCCTGCGCAGCCTGCACCGTCGCCTCCCCGACGAGTTGGCCGCCGCGGCCGCCGGCCAGGCGGACGAACTGGCCCGCATCCTCCCCGAACTCGGCGACACCCCCCGGGGGCCGCACGACGAGGAGAGCACCGCCCGGCTGTTCGAGCTCACGGCCCGGATGCTGGAGCGGCTCGCCGCGGACCGCACCATCGTGCTCGTCCTGGAGGACCTGCACTGGGCCGACGCCTCCACCCGGCACCTTCTCGCCTACCTCTTCCGGACGCTGGGCAGCGGCCGTCTCGTCGTCGTCGGCACCTACCGCGCGGACGACGTCCACCGCCGTCACCCGCTGCGACCCCTCCTCGCCGAACTGGACCGCCTCCGTACCGTCCGGCGGATCGAGCTTCCCCGTTTCAACCGGGCGGAAGTACGCCGTCAGCTCGCCGGCATCCTCGCGGCCCAGCCCGAAGAGGGATTCGTCGACTCCGTCTTCGACCGCTCCGACGGCAACGCCTTCTTCGTCGAGGAGCTCGTCGCCTCCAAGGCGAGCGGCTGCCGCACCGGCCTCACCGAGTCGCTGCGCGACCTGCTGCTGGTACGGGTGGAGGTGCTGCCCGAGGCGGCCCAGCGCGTGGTGCGCCTCGTCGCCGAGGGCGGCTCCACCGTCGAGTACCCGCTGCTCAGGGCCGTCGCCGGACTCACCGAGGACGAACTGATCGAGGCCCTGCGGGCCGCGGTCGGAGCCAACATCCTCCTCGCCACCGCAGATGGGGACGGCTACCGCTTCCGCCACTCGCTGGTGCGCGAGGCCGTCAGCGACGACCTGCTGCCCGGCGAGCGGGCCCGCGTCAACCGCCGCTACGCGGAGGCCATGGAAGGCGACGACTCGCTGGTCCGCGCCGAGGAGCGGGTCATCCGGACGGCCACCTACTGGTACTACGCCAACGACCCGGCGAAGGCGCTCCCCGCCGTGCTCGCCGCCTCGGTGGCCGCCCGGCGCCGGCACGCCTACTCCGAGCAGCTGCGGCTGCTGGAGCGCGCCTTGGACCTGTGGGACAGCGCCCCCGCCGAAGTCCGCGAGGCGCTGCGCCCGGTGGACTACACCGACGTGTACCCGCCGTGCGGCTGTGACCCGGCCACCACCCCGCTCGCCCGCCTCGACCTGCTGGCCGAGGCGACCGTCGCGGCGCGTTTCGGCGGTGAACGCGAACGCGCCCTCAAGACGACCAAGTTGGCGCTGAGGTTCCTCGAAGAGGACCCGGACCCCCTGCGGGCCGCCTGGTTCTGGACCGAGCGCTCCTCCCTGATCGCCGGCCTCGGCCGGGGCGACGGGTGGGAGGAACTCGCCAAGGCGCAGGGACTCGTCCAAGGGCTGCCCCCGTCGCACGTGCACGCGCAGGTGCTGGTGCGGGCCGCCGGGTGGGGCATGCTCCACAACCCCGGCCCGGGCAACCTGGAGGCCGCGGAACGGGCCGTCGACTACGCGCACATGGTCGACGCCGAGGAGATCGAGCTGAACGCCCGGATCACGATGGGTTCGCTGCTCGCCGACTCGGGGGAGCGCGAGCGCGGTCTGGCGGTGATGCACGAGGTCAAGGAACGGGCCACCGCCCTCGGTCACGTGATGTTGGCGGGCCGGGCCCACATCAACCTCAGCTCCCAGTTGGAGAGTCTGGGCAAGTCCCGGGAGGCCGTGGAAGTGGCCGAGCAGGGCGTCGAACGCGTCGGCAAGGCCCGGCTCCTGGACATCCAGGCATGGATCTGGGGAAACATGGCCGAGAGCCTTTACAGCCTCGGCCGCTGGGACGAGGCCGCCGACGCGGCCAAGCGCACGCTGCGGGTCGGCCAGAGCGCGGCCCCGCGCGGCTCCGGCGCCGCCCGCCTCGCCTACCTCGCGCTGGCGCGCGGAGAGCTGAGCGAGACGGCGGCGCAGCTCGCCGCCGCTCACGCCCACTTCGGAACGCACGACACCCAGCCCCAGCACCGGATACCGCTCTACCGCCTCGCGGTCGGGCTGGCCGCCGGCGAAGGTCGGATCGCGGACGTCCGCGCGGAGGTCGCCGACGCGATCGCCGCCGGCTTCCCGCTGGGCCACCACCGCTACGCCTGGCCGCTGCTCCTCGCAGCGGCCACCGCGGAAGCCGACGCCCGCGGCCTCCCGGTCGCAGACGCCGGCCGTGACGCCGCCGTGGCCGCCCTGCGCGACGCCGCCCGGGACCTGGCCACCCCCGTCCCGGTGTGGGCCGCGCACGCCGAATACCTCCGGGCCGAGCTGCGCCGGGCCGAGGGCCGCGACACCGTCCGCGACTGGAACGCGGTCGTCGAGGCGATCACCCCACTGGAGCGCCCCTACCTGCTCGCCCGCGCCCGCCACCGGCTGGCCGAGACCCTGCTGGCGGCCGGCTGCGCCCGTGACCGGGCCGCGGCCCTGCTCCGCGACGCCTACGCCACCGCCGACCGGCTCGGCGCCCGCCGGCTGCGCGAGGACCTGGCACTGCTGGCGCAGCGGGCCCGGCTCCCCCTCACCGACGACGGGCCGACCCGGCGACCGGTCCCGCCGGAGGAGGACGCGGTCCAGGCACTCGGCCTGACCGGCCGCGAGCGGGAGGTGCTCCGCCTGGTCGCGACGGGCAGCACCAACCGGCAGATCGCGGAGGAGCTGTTCATCTCCCCGAAAACGGCGAGCGTGCATGTCTCCAACATCCTGGCGAAGCTGGGCGTCTCCGGCCGCGGCGAGGCCGCGGCCCTCGCGCACCGGCTCCGGCTGTTCGGCCCGGTCGTCCACGTGCCCGCCCGGGCGGCACACGACCGGTGAAGGAACCGCGCCCGCGGGCCCCCGCGCCCCTCCGGCCTCGGCAGGAGCCGACCCCGCCGCGCGCGGCCACCGTGCCTACCGCCTACCGCCTACCGCCTACCGCCTACCACCTCCTGCCTTCCGCCGGGGCCTGCCGGTCACCGCACTGTCAGGGTCAGAATCCTGTCGTCACCGGCGCTCGGCGATCCGCGGCCGTCCGTCTCGCTCGTGACCAGCAGCAATCTGTCCCCGCCGAGGGCCACCACCGTCCGCAGCCGGCCGTAGGTGCCCTGGAGGAACGCTTCGGGCTGCGCCACCGGGGCCGCCCCCGCCAGGGGGATGCGCCACAGCCGCTCGCCCTTCAGACCGGCCATCCAGATCGAGCCCTGCGCCCACGCGATTCCGCTCGGCGAGTCCTCGTCCGTCTTCCACACCGCCACCGGGTCCCGCAGGCCGGGCTTCCCCGCCTTCCCCTCGGCCTCGGGCCAGCCGTAGTTCCCGCCCGGCTCGATGAGATTGAGCTCGTCCCAGGTGTGCTGGCCAAACTCGGATGCCCACAGCCGTTTGTCCTTGTCCCAGGCCAGACCCTGCACGTTGCGATGGCCGTAGGAGTAGACGACGGAATCGGGATCCGGATTGCCGTGCACCGGCTGCCCGTCCGGGGTCATCCGGAGGATCTTGCCGCCGAGCGACTTCTTGTCCTGAGCCAGCCCCGTCTCGCCCGTCTCCCCCGTCCCGGCGTAGAGCATCTTGTCCGGGCCGAAGGCGATCCGGCCGCCGTTGTGTATCACCCCCTTGGGGATGCCCCGCAGGATGGTGTCGGGAGCCCCCAGCTGCTGCCCCGAGGGCCGGTCGGCGTCGTAGCGCATCCGGGCGATGCGGTTGTCCGACTCGGTGGTGAAGTAGGCGTACACCAGATGGTCCGAAGCGAAGGCGGGGGACAGGGCCAAGCCGAGCAGTCCGCCCTCGCCGCCGGGGGCCACCCCCGACACCTTGCCGATCTGCGTCACCGTGCCCGTGCCCACATCCACCCTGCTGATGGTGCCCTTGTCCCGCGAGGCCACCAGCAGGTCGCCCTCCGGCAACGGCGCCACGCCCCACGGTGACTCCAGGTCCTTGGCGACCTCGCCCGTGACGGTCACCGATCCCTTGGCGGGAGGCGCCGAAGCGTCCGGCGAGCCGGACGGGCCGCCCGAGGCAGTCGTGGCCGTCGCGGAGGCCGCCGCGTCCGGTGGTGAGGTGCCCGGCCGCGGGGACGCGCCGCCCGGCGGTGCGCATCCCGCCGCCAGCAAGGCCCCACATCCCGCCAGGGCGAGGGCCGCCAGCGCTCCTCGGGGCCGGGCGCGCGGGCCTTCGTACGACATCTGTGCTTCCTGTTCCTGCCCCTGCCCCTGCCCCTGCCCCTGCCCCTGCGCCCCGCCCCGCGTCGCGCCCGCCGGTCCCAGTCCGTATCGCATCGCCCTGCTCCCCTCGGTCCTCCGACTGTGCCCATCCACCTGACTCAACCGCCACGGCCCTAGCCGAAGTTCCACCGCTCGTACACCCGATCGAGTGGACGTGTGAGCGGACCCGAGCGGACCCGAGCAGACCCGGTGAGCAGACCCGCGAGCAGGCCCCGGAGCGGGCGCGTTCAGTCCCAGGCCCCCACCGCCGCCGGCAGCCCCGCTATCTCCGCCAGATCGGCGGCCGTCAGCCGGACCTCCGCCGCCCGCGCGTTCTCCGCCGCCCAGTGCGCACGGTCCGCGCCCGGCACCGGCACCACGTGCGGCCCCTGCGCCAGCACCCACGCCAGCGCCACCTGCGCCGCGGTCACCTCCGGTCCGTGCCGCAGGGCCACCCGCCGCAGCCCCGCCACCAGCGCCTGGTTCGAGGCCATGGCGTGCGCCGTGAACCGCGGATGCCGGGCCCGCACGTCCTCCGGCTCGAAGCCCGCCCCCGGCCGCAGTGTCCCCGTCAGGAACCCGCTGCCCAGCGGCATCGCCGCCACCAACCCCACCCCCCGCGCCGCGCACCACGGCAGCAGCTGCCAGGCCGCCTCCGGCGACCACACCGACAGCTCCGCCTGCACCGCGCTCACCGGGAACACCTGCTGCGCCCGCTCCAGGTGCCGCACGGTCGACCGGTACCCGCGGTCCCCGCTCCGCCCCGCCCCCGGACCGGCGGCCGCCCCCAGCGCGCAGAAGCCGAGCGCCCGCACCTTCCCCGCGCCCACCAGCTCCGCCATGGCTCCCCACGTCTCCTCCACCGGGACGTCCGGATCCACCCGGTGCAGTTGGTAGAGGTCTATGACGTCGGTCCGCAGCCGCCGCAGAGACGCGTCGCAGGCCCGCCGCACGTACCCGGGTCGCCCGTCGGCCACCACGTGTTGCTCGCCCGCCCGCAACCCCACCTTGGCGGAGACGAAGGCGTCGGAGCGCCGCTCCCGCAGCACGCGCCCGAGCACGAGCTCATTGGTGTACGGCCCGTACACATCGGCCGTGTCCAGCAGGTTCGCGCCCAGGTCCAGCGCCGTGTGCAGGGTGCGCAGCGACTCCTCGCCCCGGCGGTGCGAGGGCGCGTACCCCCAGCTCATCGGCATGCAGCCGAGTCCGATGGCGCCCACTGTCAGCGATCCCGCCCCGATCGACCTGCGCTCCACCCCTGAGTCCCCCTCTCGGTCCGGCCCTCAAACTAACGGCTTGATCGTCTCGCCTTCGCATAGCCTCGTGATCATGACTGCACCGACCGGGGACGTGTGGCTCCCCTTCCCCGCCGACGAGGTCGACGGCCTTCCCGACCGCTTCCACTACCGCCTCTGGGACGGCGAGGAGCGGTTCCCGGCGGACCCTGAGGCATGTGTCTTCTACGTGACCCCGTACATGAAGTCCTCGGCGGTGACCCTGCGTCCCCTGGCCGCCATGCCCGCGATCCGGGTCGTCCAGACCCTGACGGCCGGCATCGACCACGTCCTGCCCGGCCTCGACGACCTGCCCGCGGGCGTACGGCTGTGCAACGCGCGCGGCGTCCACGAGGCGAGCACCGCCGAACTGGCCCTCACCCTGATCCTCGCCTCCCTGCGCGGCATCCCCGGCATGGTCCGCGGCCAGGACCGCGAGGAGTGGCGCTCCGGCTTCTACGAGGCGCTCGCCGACAAGTCCGTCCTGATCGTCGGCTACGGATCGATCGGCGCGGCCGTCGAGGACCGGCTGGAGCCGTTCGAATGCCGGCGGATCACGCGCGTCGCCCGGTCGGCGCGGTCCGTGGCGCGCGGTCCGGTCCACGCCCTGGCGGAGCTACCGCGGCTGCTGGCGGACGCGGACGTGGTGGTCCTCACCACACCGCTGACCGAGGAGAGCCGGGGCCTGGCGGGGGCCGGCTTCCTCGGCCGCATGAAGGACGGCGCCCTCCTGGTGAACGTCGCCCGCGGGCCCGTCGTCGACACCGGGGCGCTGCTGGCGGAGCTGCGGTCGGGGCGGCTGCGGGCGGCGCTCGACGTCACCGACCCGGAACCGCTGCCCGCCGGACATCCGCTGTGGCACGCGCCCAACCTTCTGATCACCCCTCATGTGGGCGGCAGCAGCAGCGCGTTCGAGCCACGGGCGAAGCGCCTCGTCGCCCGCCAGCTCACCCGGTTCGCCGCGGGTGAACCCGTGGAGAACACGGTGTTGATCACGGAGTGAGGGCAGGATGGTCACCATGCGCATTCGGATGAGTGCGAGCGGTGTCGTTCATCTTCTCCGCCGTTACTGTGCGTAGAGGTGCTATGTCCCTGAGTGACGAAAATGGTGTATCGTCCGGAAGAAGGGGCTGCGCCACGAACGTCTGGCGCTGGGGAGTGATCGGACCATTTGGGGGGCGACGGGCGATGCACGGCGAATGGACGAAGGATCCGGTGCGGCACAGCCGCCGGAAGCGACGATGGGGTGCCCCCGAACCAGCCGGCGAGGTGGACCGGTGAGCGCCCCGGGGTCGGCGCTCCTGACCCGGCCGCCGGGCCGCGGCGGGAGCAGGGGCCCGGCGATGCAACTGCTCCTCGCCGCCTTGTGCGCCGGGTACGCCGTCGGTTCGGGCCTCGGCTGGGGAACCAAGTTCACCGCCGACTTCATGGGCGACTTCGGCCTCAGCGGGGCCGCTTTACTCGCCGCCGTCTCCTGCTACGGCTACGCGCGCACCATCGATCCGCGGGAGCGCCCCGCCTGGCTGTTGTTCGCCTTCTCCTCCCTCATGGGAGCCTGCGGGAACGCCATCTGGGGCTGGTACGAGGTCGTCCTCGGCGCCGAGGTGCCCAAGCACTCGCTCGCCGACTTCGCCTTCCTGTGCTTCGCGCCGCCGGCGATCGTGGGCCTGCTCGTGCTCGCCAAACGCCCCGTCACCCGCGCCGGATGGGTCTGCCTCGGGCTGGACTCCTGGCTGATCGGCGGCTCCCTGCTGACCCTGTCCTGGAGCCTGGCCCTCGCGAACGCCGCGCGGACCGCCCAGTCCGGGGCCCCCAGCAGCGTGCTGAGCGCCGCGCTCACCCTCGCCTACCCGATCCTGGACATCGCCCTCGTCTCGATAGTCCTGGTCCTGCACTTCCGGCGCTCCGAGACCAATCGGTCCGCCGTCAACACCGCCATCGCGGCGCTGGCCCTGACCGTGCTCAGCGACGCCCTGTTCACCTCGCCGCTGCTCAGCGCCGAGTACAAGTCCGGTCAGTTGCTGGACGCCGGCTGGTTCGCCGGCTCGCTGCTCCTGGCCTACGCGCCCTGGGGCGCCCGGCGCGGCACCCCGGGCCCCGCCGTCCCCCGGCATCCCCGGGGCGACCGCCCGGTCAGCCGTCCCATCACCGGATCGCTGACCGCCCTCACCCCGTACCTCGCGGCCGCCGTGTGCACGCTGGGCATCCTGTACAACGTCGTGGACGGCCGGAAGGTCGACCGCGTGGTCGTCTTCACCGGGTGCACCGTCGTCCTCGCCCTCGTCATCCGCCAGGGCATCATGCTGCTCGACAACATCGCGCTCACCCAAGAACTGGCCCAGAAGGAGAACCACTTCCGCTCCCTGGTCCAGGGTTCGAGCGACGTGATCATGATCGCGGCCCCCACGGGAACCCTGCGCTACGTCAGCCCCGCCGCCGCCGGGGTCTACGGCCGCGAGGCGGAGGAGCTCGTCGGCAGTGAACTGGCTACCTTGATCCACCCCGACGACCTGGGCCGTGTGGTGCACGAGGTACGCCGCTTCCTCGCGGCGCCGCCCACCGAGGAACCGACCACCCGCATCGAGTGCCGGTTCAAGTCGGGCGGCGGCGAGTGGCTGAACGTCGAGTCCACCGTCAACCGCCACCAGGGCGGCCTGATCCTCAACAGTCGGGACGTCACCGAGCGGGTCCGCCTCCAGGCCCAGCTCCAACACAGCGCCGAGCACGACGCCCTGACGGACCTGCCCAACCGGGCCCTGTTCACCCGCCGTGTCCGCCAGGCGCTCACCGGCCGCCGGGCCGGCGACCACAGCACCGCCGTGCTCTTCATCGACCTCGACGGCTTCAAGGCGGTCAACGACACCATCGGGCACCAGGCCGGTGACGAGCTTCTCATCGAGGCCGCGCGCCGGCTCCAGGACTCCGTCCGGGCCGGGGACACGGCGGCCCGCCTCGGCGGGGACGAGTTCGCCGCGCTGATCCTGGGCGACGGCAACCGCGACCGCAGCGCCCGCGAGTACCAGGTGCGCGAGATCGCCGACCGGCTGCGGGTCACCCTCTCCCAGCCCTACCGGATCTCGGGGAACGAGGTCCGTGTCGCCGCCAGCATCGGGGTGGCCTTCGCGGATCCCGGCATCACCCCTTCGGACCTGATGCGCAACGCGGACCTGGCCATGTACCGGGCCAAAGCCGGCGGCAAGGACCGCGTCGAGCTGTACGCGCCGCAGATGCAGGCCGAGGTCGTACGCAAGGCGGAACTGGCGGGCCGGCTGCGCACCGCGCTCCACGAGGGCGAATTCGCGCTGCTGCACCAGCCCGTGGTGTCGCTGGCCACCGGGGAGGTCACCGCGGTGGCCGCGCAGGCCCGCTGGCGTTCCGCCCAGGGCATCCTGTTCACCCCGGCCGAGTTCCTGCGCGTCGCCGAATCCGGTGAGGGCGGGCCCGCCGCCCGCCCGCGTGCCGGCGCCGCGGCCCTGCGCGCCGCCGAGCTGAGTCGCCGGCTGCTGGAGGAGGCGGTGGAGCAGGCCGCGGAGCGGCACCGGGTCGGGCACGACGTGCCGGTGGCCGTCCGGATGACCGCCGAGCGGCTCCTGGAGCTGGGAGTGCCGCGGGCCGCGGCCGGGGGAGCCGCGCCGCCGGCTTCGGTGGAGGCCCTGCTGACCCGGCACGGGCTGCCTTCCGGGGCGCTGATGATCGAACTCGCGGACAACGACCCCAGAGTCCCCTTCGACGAGCTGGAGCGGCGCCTGGCGGCCTTGCGCAGGCTCGGCGTCCTGATCGCGCTCGACGGCTTCGGCAGCGGCTACGCGGCCATCAGCGCCCTGCGCCGCCTCCCGGTCGACATGCTCAAGCTGGACCGGGGCCTGGTCGAGGGAGTCGTCGAGTCCGCCCGCCTCCATAAGATCACCGCAGGGCTCTTGCGCATCGCAAACGACCTCGGCATGCAGTCCGTGGCCGACGGCGTGGACCTGCCCGAGCAGGTCATGGCGCTGCGCTCGATGGGGTGCACCCACGGCCAGGGGATGGCCTTCTCCGGGCCGCTCGACGAATACAGGCTGCGGCGCGCGCTCGTGCGCGGTACGTTCCCAGTACCGGGGGCATTGGCCCAGCCCGCCTTGGCCGGTGGCTCGCCCAGTGGCTCGATGGTCACCCATAGAGGCTCACATAATGAGACGCCCGTCCCACCTACTTGACATCGACCTCCCGCCGGAGGGAGGGTCAATGCCATGCGCACCCGAATTCTCGTACTTGGAAAGCGCGTCGGCTGAAGCTGGGGTCAGTACGTCCCCGCTCCACAACACCCGACGCGCTCCCCTCGCTTGCCTCCCGGCACGAGGGGTTTTTTGTTGCACTGGCACACGCCCCGGACACGGTCCGGGGAATCCCCGCTCCTCGTAAAACCCTCAGCTTCGAGAAGAGAATGCCGATGACCGACCAGGCCACCGGGGCCCACCATCCGCAGCCGCGGCCCCGTACGGGCGGACAGCAGTCCGCCGCCGCAGTTGAGCACGTCACGGGTGCGCAGTCCCTCATCCGCTCTCTCGAAGAGGTGGGGTGCGACACCGTCTTCGGCATCCCGGGTGGCGCCATCCTCCCCGCTTACGACCCGATGATGGACAGCAAGAAGGTCCGTCACATCCTGGTCCGCCACGAGCAGGGGGCCGGCCACGCCGCCACCGGCTACGCCCAGGCGACCGGCAAGGTCGGCGTCTGCATGGCCACCTCCGGCCCCGGCGCCACCAACCTGGTCACCCCGATCGCCGACGCCCACATGGACTCGGTCCCGCTGGTCGCGATCACCGGCCAGGTCTCCTCCAAGGCGATCGGCACCGACGCCTTCCAGGAGGCGGACATCGTCGGCATCACCATGCCGATCACCAAGCACAACTTCTTGGTCACCAAGGCCGAGGACATCCCGCGGACGATCTCCGAGGCGTTCCACATCGCCTCCACCGGCCGCCCCGGCCCGGTCCTGGTCGACATCGCCAAGGACGCGCTCCAGGCGAAGACCACCTTCTCCTGGCCGCCCACCCACGACCTCCCCGGTTACCGGCCGGTCACCAAGCCGCATGCCAAGCAGATCCGCGAGGCCGCCAAGCTCATCTGTCAGGCCAAGCGTCCGGTCCTGTACGTCGGCGGCGGCGTCATGAAGTCCGGCGCGACCGCCGAACTGAAGGTCCTCGCCGAGCTGACCGGCGTCCCGGTCGCCACCACGCTGATGGCGCTCGGTTCGTTCCCCGACAGCCACCCCCTGCACGTCGGCATGCCCGGCATGCACGGCTCGGTCACCGGCGTCACCGCGCTGCAGAAGTCGGACCTGCTGATCGCCCTCGGCACCCGCTTCGACGACCGCGTCACCGGCAAGCTGGACAGCTTCGCCCCCTTCGCGAAGGTCATCCACGCGGACATCGACCCCGCGGAGATCGGCAAGAACCGCGAGGTGGATGTCCCGATCGTCGGCGACGCCCGCGAGGTCATCGCCGACCTGATCCAGGCCGTCCAGGCCGAGCACACCGAGGGCAACGCCGGTGACTACAGCGCCTGGTGGAAGGACCTCAACCGCTGGCGCGAGACGTACCCGCTGGGCTACGACCTGCCGGCGGACGGCATGCTCTCGCCGCAGCAGGTCATCCAGCGCATCGGCGAACTCGCCCCCGAACACACCATCTACGCGGCCGGCGTCGGCCAGCACCAGATGTGGGCCTCGCACTTCGTCAACTACGAAGAGCCCCGGACCTGGCTGAACTCCGGCGGCGCCGGAACCATGGGCTACGCGGTCCCGGCCGCGATGGGCGCCAAGGTCGGCATGCCCGAGCGCACCGTCTGGGCGATCGACGGCGACGGCTGCTTCCAGATGACCAACCAGGAACTGGTCACCTGCGCGCTGAACAACATCCCGATCAAGGTCGCGATCATCAACAACGGCGCGCTGGGCATGGTCCGCCAGTGGCAGACCCTGTTCTACAACCAGCGGTACTCCAACACCGTCCTGCACGCGGACGAGACCGGCCACGACACCGTCGGCTCCCAGCTCGGCGAGTCCATCGCCCCCCGCAAGGGCACCCGCGTCCCGGACTTCGTCAAGCTGTCCGAGGCCATGGGCTGCGTCGCCCTGCGCTGCGAGGACCCGGCCGACCTGGACCGCGTCATCGCCGAGGCCAACGCGATCAACGACCGTACGGTGGTCGTCGACTTCATCGTCCACGAGGACGCCATGGTGTGGCCGATGGTCGCCGCCGGCACCTCCAACGACGAGGTCATGGCAGCCCGGGGCGTCCGTCCCGACTTCGGCGACAACGAAGACGACTGAGCCGAGAGAGCCTGAGAGAGAGAACGCCTCACATGTCCAAGCACACGCTCTCCGTCCTGGTCGAGAACACGCCCGGCATCCTCGCCCGGATCGCCGCGCTGTTCTCCCGCCGCGGGTTCAACATCGACTCCCTCGCGGTCGGCGTCACCGAACACCCCGACATCTCCCGCATCACCATCGTCGTGAACGTCGAGGACCTCCCGCTGGAGCAGGTGACCAAGCAGCTCAACAAGCTGGTCAACGTGCTCAAGATCGTCGAGCTGGAGCCGCACAACGCCATCGAGCGCGAACTCGTTCTGGTGAAGGTCCGCGCCGACAACGAGACCCGCTCCCAGATCGTCGAGATCGTCCAGCTGTTCCGCGCCAAGACGGTCGACGTCTCCCCGGATGCCGTCACCATCGAGGCCACCGGCGGCAGCGACAAGCTCGGCGCCATGCTGAAGATGCTGGAACCCTTCGGCATCAAGGAGCTCGTGCAGTCCGGCACGATCGCCATAGGGCGTGGCGGCCGGTCCATCACGGACCGCAGCCTGCGCGCGCTCGACCGCAGCGCCTGACCGACCGCAGCGCCTGACCGACCGCCCCGCGCGGCGGCTCCCGCCACGACTCGCCGGTGACCCGGGGACGACACGCGAGCCGCCCGCATGGCGAGACCGACAAACTCACATTCCGTTCCCCGCCGTACGGTGGGAGCAACACCAGCGCACCAAGGAGATATCCCAGTGGCCGAGCTGTTCTACGAGAACGACGCCGACCTGTCCATCATCGCGGGCCGCAAGGTCGCGGTCATCGGCTACGGCAGCCAGGGCCACGCCCACGCGCTGTCGCTGCGCGACTCCGGCGTCCCTGTCGTGGTCGGTCTGAAGGAAGGCTCCAAGTCCAAGGCCAAGGCCGAGGAGCAGGGCCTCAAGGTCCTCCCGGTGGCCGAGGCGGCCGAGTGGGCCGACGTCATCATGATCCTGACCCCGGACCCGCTCCAGGCCGAGATCTACGAGGAGTCCGTCAAGGACCACCTCAAGGACGGCGACGCGCTCTTCTTCGGCCACGGGTTCAACGTCCGCTACGGCTTCATCAAGCCCCCGGCCAACGTGGACGTCGCGCTCGTCGCCCCGAAGGGCCCGGGCCACCTGGTCCGTCGCCAGTACGAGGAAGGCCGCGGCGTGCCCTGCATCGCCGCCGTCGAGCAGGACTACACCGGCAACGCCTTCGCGCTCGCGCTCTCGTACGCGGCCGGTATCGGCGGCACCCGCGCCGGCGTCATCAAGACGACCTTCACCGAGGAGACCGAGACCGACCTGTTCGGTGAGCAGGCCGTCCTCTGCGGTGGCGCGTCCGCGCTGGTCAAGGCCGGTTTCGAGACCCTGACCGAGGCCGGCTACCAGCCGGAGATCGCGTACTTCGAGTGCCTGCACGAGCTCAAGCTCATCGTGGACCTCATGTACGAGGGTGGCCTGGAGAAGATGCGCTGGTCGGTCTCCGAGACCGCCGAGTGGGGCGACTACATCACCGGCCCCCGCATCATCACCGACGCCACCAAGGCCGAGATGAAGAAGGTCCTCGCGGAGATCCAGAGCGGCGAGTTCGCCAACACCTGGATGGCCGAGTACAAGGCCGGTCTGCCGAAGTACAACGAGTACAAGAAGGCCGACGAGGCGCACCTGCTGGAGACCACCGGCAAGAAGCTGCGCAAGCTGATGAGCTGGGTCGACAACGACGAGAGCTGATCTCGTGAGGCGGCGGGGCCGGGACCGTGTCCCGGCCCCGCCGCGCACCACCGGCCGGACCGGATTCGGCCGGATCGGCCCCCTGCGAAGCCGCCGATTGTCCACCCCGGCCAATCACGGACGGGTGATCTCTCCGTACAGGCGGAGTCCCGGCCCGGAACCGCTACTACACTGCTCAACACAACGCGTCAGGCCCACAGTGTCGTGCGTCTTCCACGCGGCTAACCCCTCCACCGCCTGCGGCCGTCGGGACGGCCGTCCGCACCGGACTTGTTCCGCACTGGACTTGTGAGGACCCACGTGAGCTCGAAACCTGTCGTACTCATCGCCGAAGAGCTGTCGCCCGCCACCGTGGACGCGCTCGGCCCGGACTTCGAGATCCGGCACGTCAACGGAGCCAACCGCGCGGAGCTGCTGCCCGCGATCGTCGACGTCGACGCGATCTTGGTGCGCTCCGCGACCAAGGTCGACGCCGAGGCGATCGCCGCCGCGAAGAAGCTCAAGGTCGTCGCCCGCGCCGGTGTCGGCCTCGACAACGTCGATGTCTCCGCCGCCACCAAGGCCGGCGTGATGGTCGTGAACGCCCCGACCTCCAACATCGTCACCGCCGCCGAGCTGGCCTGCGGCCTGCTCGTCGCCACCGCCCGCAACATCCCGCAGGCCAACACCGCGCTCAAGAACGGTGAATGGAAGCGGAACAAGTACACCGGCGTCGAGCTGAGCGAGAAGACCCTTGGTGTCGTCGGCCTCGGCCGCATCGGCGTCCTGGTGGCCCAGCGCATGTCGGCCTTCGGCATGAAGGTCGTCGCGTACGACCCCTACGTGCAGCCCGCGCGCGCCGCCCAGATGGGCGTGAAGATGCTGACGCTGGACGAGCTGCTGGAGGCCGCCGACTTCATCACCGTGCACCTGCCCAAGACCCCCGAGACCCTCGGTCTCATCGGGGACGAGGCCCTGCACAAGGTGAAGCCGTCGGTCCGTATCGTCAACGCCGCCCGCGGCGGGATCGTCGACGAGGCCGCGCTGTACTCGGCGATCAAGGAAGGTCGCGTCGCCGGCGCCGGCCTCGACGTGTACGCGAAGGAACCCTGCACCGATTCCCCGCTGTTCGAGCTCGACCAGGTCGTCTGCACCCCGCACCTCGGCGCGTCCACGGACGAGGCCCAGGAGAAGGCCGGCATCGCCGTCGCCAAGTCGGTGCGCCTCGCCCTCGCCGGTGAACTCGTGCCCGACGCGGTCAACGTCCAGGGTGGCGTCATCGCCGAGGACGTGCGTCCCGGCCTGCCGCTCGCCGAGAAGCTCGGCCGCATCTTCACCGCCCTCGCGGGCGAGGTCGCGGTCCGCCTCGATGTCGAGGTCTGCGGCGAGATCACCCAGCACGACGTCAAGGTGCTGGAACTCTCCGCCCTCAAGGGTGTGTTCGAGGACGTCGTCGACGAGACGGTCTCCTACGTCAACGCCCCGCTGTTCGCGCAGGAGCGCGGTGTCGAGGTCCGCCTGACCACCAGCTCCGAGTCGCCCGACCACCGCAACGTGGTCACCGTGCGCGGCACCCTGTCGGACGGTCAGGAAGTCTCGGTCTCCGGCACGCTCGCGGGTCCGAAGCACCTCCAGAAGATCGTCGGCATCGGCGAGTACGACGTGGACCTCGCGCTCGCCGACCAGATGGTCGTCCTGCGCTACTCCGACCGTCCCGGTGTTGTCGGCACCGTCGGCCGCATCCTCGGCGAGGCCGGCCTGAACATCGCGGGCATGCAGGTCGCCCGCGCGGAGGAGGGCGGCGAGGCGCTCGGCGTCCTCACGGTCGACGCCGAGGTCCCGGTCAACGTCCTCGCGGACATCGCATCCGAGATCGGCGCCGTCTCGGCGCGCACGGTCAGCCTGACCTGATCGCCGGGAAGGCTCGAACAGGCACGGCGGAAGGGCCCGGGGAATTCCCCGGGCCCTTCCGCTTTTCCGGTCGTACGAGGCTCAGTGCACGAGGGCTTCGGGAACCTCGGCCGGCTCCGCCGCGAGCGGGGCGGGAGCCGTGATGCCGCGCATCGAGACGACCGCGAGTACCGCCGCCGCGAGCAGCAGTGCCGTACCGCCCCAGGCCGCGTACCGCATCCCGTGCACGAAGGCGTCCCGGGCCAGTGTCAGGACCTGGCCGCCCGTCTCGCCGCCGAGCCGCTGGGCCACCGCGACCGCGCCGCCCAGGGTCTCCCGTACGGCGGGGTCGGCGCCGGCCAGGTCGCCGCGGTAGACGGCGGTGCCGAGGCTGCCGAGGAGCGCCATCCCGAGGGCCCCGCCGAACTCCTGGCCCGTCTCCAGCAGGGAGGCGGCCGAGCCGGCCTTCTCGGCGGGGGCCGAGCCGAGCGCCATGTCGGAGACGAGGGACATCACCGTCACGATGCCGGAGGCGAGGACGCCCGCCCCGACCAGCAGCAGCCACAGGGAGTCGGTGTCGACCAGCCCCATCAGGGCGAACCCCGTGGCGGCGAGGACGAACCCCCCGGCGATGACGTAGGCCCGGTCGATCTTCTGGGCGATGGCCGCGCCGACGGGGGCGGCGGCGCCGATGGCCAGTGAGGGGGCGAGGCTCCAGAGGGCCGCTTCCAGGGTGCCCATGCCCAGGACGGACTGCAGGTACTGGGTGGTGAAGTAGGCCGAACCCATCATGGCGAAGGCGGCCAGGGTGTTCAGGCCGATGCCGGCCCCGAAGCCGCGGGCCCGAAAGAGGGCCCGGCTGATCATGGCGTCCTCCCGGGTGCGCTGGCGGCGGAGGAAGACGTGGCCGAAGACCAGGCCGACGGTGATGCAGGCGAGGTAGAGCGGCTCGAAGCCTTCGGCGGCGATCTCCTTGAGGCCGTAGACCAGAGGCAGGACGGCGGCCGTCGACAGCGGGACGCTCGGCAGGTCGAAGCGGCCGGGGGCCGGGTCCTTGAACTCCGGGACCAGCACGGGGACCAGGAGCAGCAGGAGCAGCATCGCGGGGACGTTGATCAGGAAGACCGAACCCCACCAGAAGTGGTTGAGCATCAGACCGCTCATGACCGACCCGAGGGCGATGCCGCCGGTCATGGCTCCGGACCAGATGGCGATGGCCCGGCCGCGCTGTTTGGCGTCCTGGAAGAGGTTGCGCACCAGGGCCAGTGTGGAGGGCATCAGGGTCGCGCCGCCGATGCCGAGCAGGACGCGGGCCGCGATGAGCATCTCGGGGCTGGTGGCGTAGCCGGCGCCGACGGAGGCGAGACCGAAGGCGGTCGCGCCCATCAGCAGCAGCTTGCGGCGGCCGATCCGGTCGCCCAGCGACCCCATGGTGATGAGCAGTCCCGAGAGGGCGAAGGCGTAACTGTCGAAGATCCACAGCTGCTGGGTCGCGCTCGGGTCCAGCTGTCGGGTGATGGCGGGGATGGCGAAGTAGAGGACGGAGACGTCCATCGAGACCAGGAGCAGTGGCAGCACGAGGACGGTGAAGGCGATCCATTCACGGCGGCCGGCGAGGCGGGCTGGAGCAACGGGGTTCGTCATGGGCAGGACAGTACAAGGCTTCTATACGACTGTCTAGTACGTGCGTATAGGACTGCTGTCTAGGACGGTCGTCTTGATACCGTGGCGGCATGGGACATCGTGAAGATCTGCTCGCAGGCGCCAAGCAGTGCCTGGTGGACAAGGGGTTCGTGCGCACGACGGCGCGCGACATCGTGAAGGCGTCCGGCACCAACCTGGCGTCGATCGGCTACCACTACGGCTCCAAGGACGCCCTGCTCACCCAGGCGTTCATCGAGCTCATCCAGGAGTGGGGCGAGGGCTTCCAGGGCGGTCTGGGCGGCGCGGGCGGTTCGCTGGAGCGCTTCCGCGCGGTCTGGGACGGGGTCCTGTCCCAACAGGCGGACGGCGGCCCGATCTGGGCGGCCAGCCTTGAAGTGGCGCTGAGCGGGGACCGGTTGCCGGAGCTGCGGAGCCTGCTCGCGACCTCCCAGGGGGAGGGGCGCAAGGGCATCATCGCGATGTTCACGGGGCGCCCCGAGGAGGAGCTGACGGAGCGTGACGTCCGCACGCTGGGCGCCTTCTACCAGGCGCTGCTGAACGGCCTGATGATCCATTGGATCTTCGATCCCGACTCGGCGGCCACCGCGGAGGAGTTCACCGAAGGCATGCGGCAGGCGGCGGAGGGCATCTCCCGGGCCGGGGGAGGAGAGGCGGAGGGCGACGAGGGCGTGTAGGGCACGGGACACGGCCGGAGGCGCGGCGGCCGCCGGACGTCCCGGGGGGAAACACGCGGCACCGGGCCGTGCCGTGCGTCTATCGTCGCTGGGCACCCCCCGAGGAGGTCAATGTGACGGACTGGACCACCACCCCTGTCGGACCGCACGTCCTGCGCGGCACACTCGAACTGGAGCGCACCGCCCACGGCTTGCTCCCGCACCGGCTGCCCGCCCGGGCCCGACGGCAATGCCCCGATCCCTACCTCGCGATGGTCGAGTCCCAGCCCTCGGGCGTCCGGCTCGCGTTCCGCACCCGGGCCACCGCCGTGGAACTGGACGTCCTGCCCACGAAGGTGGTCTACCGGAACGCCCCCACAACGCCGGACGGCCTCTACGAGCTGGTCGTCGACGGCCTCGTGACGGCCCGGGCGGTTGCCGTCGGGGGCAACGTGCGCACCGTCGACATGACGACCGGGGCCGCCGTGACCGAGCCCGGGCCGGTCGCCACCGTCCGGTTCGCCGGGCTGGCCGACGGCGAGAAGGACATCGAGATCTGGCTGCCGCAGGCCGAGGTAACCGAGCTGGTGGCGCTGCGCACCGACGCCCCCGTCACGGCGGCGGCCGACCGCGACCGCCGGGTGTGGCTGCACCACGGCAGTTCGATCAGCCACGGTTCGAGGGATTCCGGCCCCACGGGTACCTGGCCGGCCGTGGCGGCGCGCGCGGGCGGCGTGGAGCTGATCAACCTCGGGTTCGGTGGCAACGCGCTGCTCGACCCCTTCACCGCCCGCGCCATGCGTGACGTCCCCGCCGACCTGATCAGCGTCAAGATCGGCATCAACCTGGTCAACACGGACCTGATGCGGCTGCGCGCCTTCGGCCCGGCGGTCCACGGCTTCCTCGACACCCTCCGCGAGGGGCATCCGAGCGCGCCGTTGCTGGTCGTCTCCCCGATCCTGTGCCCGATCCAGGAGGACACGCCCGGGCCCCTCGCGCCGGAGTTCGAGGACGGGAGGCTGCGCTTCCGCGCGACGGGCGACCCGGCGGAACGGGCGGCCGGGAAGCTGACGTTGGCCGTCATCAGGGAGGAGCTGGCAAGGATCACCGCGTCGCGCGCGGCCGAGGACCCGCACCTGTACTACCTGGACGGCCGCGAGCTCTATGGGGAGCCCGACCTCGCCGGATCGCCGCTGCCGGACGGGCTGCACCCCGACGCCGCCGGTCACCGCCGGATCGGGGAGAGGTTCGCGGAGCGGACCTTCGGTGAGGGCGGGCCGTTCGCGGCGAAGGGCGCCTGACGGGGCGGGCCGTCAGACCAGGCGGGCCGTCTTGAGGGCCATGTGGAGCAGCAGCCGGTCCTCGCCCTCGTCCAGGTCGAGCCCCGTCAGCTGCTCCACCCTGCCCAACCGGTAGTACAGGGTCTGCCGGTGGATGCCGAGGGCGGCCGCCGCCCGGCCCGCCTGGCCCGCGCAGTCCAGGAACATCTCGGCGGTGCGGGCCAGTTCCCGGTGGGACGGGTCGAGCAGGGTCCGGGTCGCCGGGTCGTCGAGGGGGGCCGTCGCCAGCGCGGCCAGCATCCGGTACGGGCCGATCGCCGACCACCGCGCCACCGGGCCGAGCCCGGGTCGGGCGGTCGCCGCGCGGGCCGCCGCCCATGCCTGCTGCCAGGCGTCGGCGAGCCCCGCCGGCCCGCGCCCCGGCTCGGCGATCCCGGCCGTCACCTTCCCGCCGGCAGGCGCGGGGACCGTGGCCGTGGCGGCGACGGGCGGGGCCGGCGGCCGGGCCGTCACCGGGGCGGCGTCCCGGGGCAGGAGTCGGGCCGCCACCGTCTCGGCCGGGGTGAGGACATCCGCCGAACGGAGCCTGACCAGCAGGGCCAGGCCCTGCCCGGGCCCGGCGCCGGGCGACCCCGGGCAGGGCGCCACGCACACCGCCGCCGCGCCCGGCACCGAGCCCGGCGCCTCGCCGGCCCACGGGGTCAGGCAGACCACGGCGTGCAGGCCGTCGCCGTCCGGGCCCAGGGCGGTGCGCAGCGCGGACTCCGCCATGTCCCGCTCCCAACCCCGACCGGCGGTGAGTGCCGCGCGGAACTCCCGCGACAGGTCCGCTCCCGCCCTGGCCTCCTGCGCGAGGAGGACCCCGATCCGTTCGGCGACCTCCATGGCGGAGGCCAGCGCGGCCGGGCCGGGTCCCGCGCCCGACCCGGGTTCCGGGTCCAGCAGCCACACGTAGCCCTGCACGATGCCCCGGTAGCGCACGGGGAGACAGATCCGGCCCCGGAGGACCCCGGCGTCCGGGGCCGCGGGAATGCGTACCGGTCCGGTGGCGCGGGCGATGCCGAACGCCTCGAACCAGGCGCGGACCGCCGCCGTCGACTGCCGGGTGAGGATCGACCGGGTCCGTACCGGGTCCACGGTGAGTTCGCCGGATTCACCGTCGCCGTCGTGCGCGCCGAAGGCGACGAGGCGGAAGTCCCGGTTCTCCAGCGTCGCCGGGGCGCCGACCAACGCCGAGATCTCGTCCACCAAATCCTGGTAATCGCCCTTCACCCGCACATTCTCCCACCCGCGCGCCCAGTCGTCAGACATATGTATGAGATAGCCGCCACGGATGCGTGACAGCTGTCGATGGCAGAGGATCGTGGAGATCCTTAGGTTTCACGGTGGTTTTACTTGCGTTTTTCCTACGTCCTCCGCCCATCCGGCGACGGATCGTATGTCCGCTTCTGCCACCCGTTGGAGGTGCCCCGTGCTGGGTCCCGCGATCCTCGCCGCGTCGCGCAGCGACAAGATGCGCCGAATCGTCTCTGCCGCTCCCGTGACCAAGCCCGTGGTGAACCGGTTCATCCCCGGTGAGACGGTCGACCAGGTCATCCCGATCGTCCGGGAGCTCACGCGCAAGGGCCTCGAGGTCACCCTCGACGTCGTCGGCGAGGACATCACCACCGTGGAGCAGTCCCACGCCGCGCGGGACGCCTACCTGGAGCTGATCGAGCGCCTCGCCGCCCTGGGTCTGGGCGACAAGGCCGAGATGTCGGTCAAGCTGTCCATGTTCGGCCAGTCCCTCCCGTCGCCCGCCACCACCCTCAACGGAGAGCCCTCCGGGCTCACCGCCACATTCCCGGGCGGCCACGAGCTGGCGCTCGCCAACGTCCGCCCCGTCGTCGAGGCCGCCGCCGCGATCGGCACGACCGTCACCCTGGACGCCGAGGACCACACCACCCTCGACTCGATGTTCGCCATCCACGAGGAGCTGCGCCGGGACTTCCCGCAGACCGGCTGCGTCATCCAGGCGTACCTCTTCCGCACCGAGGCCGACGCCCGCCGGCTGGCCGCCGCCGGCAGCCGCGTGCGGATCGTGAAGGGCGCCTACAAGGAGCCCGCCGAGGTCGCGTACCAGGACAAGGCCGAGATCGACAAGGCGTACGTCCGGATCATGAAGATCCTGATGGAGGGCGAGGGGTACCCGATGATCGGGTCCCACGACCCGCGCCTGATCGCCATCGCACAGGAGCTCGCGCGGGCGGCCGGGCGCAAACTGGACGAGTACGAGTTCCAGATGCTGTACGGCATCCGCGGCGAAGAGCACCTGCGGCTGGCCGCCGAGGGTCACCGGATGCGCGTCTACACCGCCTACGGGACGGACTGGTACGGCTACTTCATGCGCCGCCTGGCGGAGAAGCCGGCCAACCTCCTCTTCTTCCTGCGCTCGATGATCACCAAGAACTGATGAATGCGAGTGGCGGTTGCCGCCGTCCGGGTGCGCCCCGGACGATGGCAACGGCCACTCACCGGCCGGCTGAGCCGGTCCACGACTGGTTGTTTGCTCCCGAAGGAGTTACCAGCCCCGTGACTCCGCCCCCGCAGGGGCTTCTCAATCACCCGCTGCGGCGGACTCCTGATGGTCAAGCCCTGACCGTTGCTCAAGCTATGCCACCACTTCAGTCCCTCTCAGCTGAAGTTCAGATATTCACTCGGAAGAGGTGACCCATGGACGCTGTGACCCAGGTCCCCGCGCCGGTCAACGAGCCGGTCCACTCGTACGCCCCCGGCAGCCCGGAGCGCGCACGTCTCGAAATCCAGCTCAAGCAGCTGTCCGAGAACCCGATCGACCTCCCGATGACGATCAACGGCGTCAAGCGGATGGGCGGCGGCGAGCGCTTCGACGTCGTGCAGCCGCACGACCACAAGTCGGTGCTCGGCACCTACGCCAACGCCACCGAGGACGATGCCCGCGAAGCCGTCGACGCCGCCCTGGCCGCCGCCCCGGCCTGGCGCGCCATGTCCTTCGACGACCGCGCCGCGATCATCCTGCGCGCCGCCGACCTGCTGGCCGGCCCCTGGCGCGAGAAGCTGGCCGCGTCCACCATGCTCGGCCAGTCGAAGACCGCCCAGCAGGCCGAGATCGACACCCCCTGCGAGCTCGTCGACTTCTGGCGCTTCAACGTCCACTTCGCCCGCCAGATCATCGCGGAGCAGCCGAGCGCGAACAGCGCCGGCGTGTGGAACCGCAGCGACCACCGGCCGCTCGAAGGCTTCGTCTACGCGATCACCCCCTTCAACTTCACGGCCATCGCCGGCAACCTGCCGACCGCCCCGGCCCTGATGGGCAACGTGGTCGTGTGGAAGCCGTCCCCGACGCAGACGCACTCCGCGGTCCTGCTGATGGAGCTCCTGGAGGCGGCCGGTCTGCCCAAGGGCGTCATCAACCTGGTGACGGGTGACGGCATCGCAGTCTCCGAGGTGGCCCTGAACCACCCCGAGCTGGCCGGCATCCACTTCACCGGCTCGACCAAGACCTTCCAGTACCTGTGGAAGACGGTCGGCAACAACATCGAGAAGTACCGGTCCTACCCGCGCCTGGTCGGCGAGACCGGCGGCAAGGACTTCGTCGTCGCGCACCCGTCCGCGGACCGCGACATCCTCAAGACGGCCCTGACCCGCGGCTCCTTCGAGTTCCAGGGCCAGAAGTGCTCTGCGTCCTCCCGCGCCTACATCCCGGCGTCGATCTGGAACGACGGCTTCAAGGAGGCGTTCGCGGCCGAGGTCGACGGCATCACCATGGGTGACGTCCGCGACCTGACCAACTTCATCGGCGCCGTCATCGACGAGCGTTCGTATCTCAAGAACAAGGCCGCGATCGACCGCGCCAAGGCGGACCCGACCTGCACGATCATCGCGGGCGGCACCTACGACGACTCGGAGGGCTACTTCGTCCGCCCGACCGTCATCGCGTGCACGGACCCGGAGAACGAGGTCTTCACGACCGAGTACTTCGGCCCGATCCTGGCCGTCCACGTCTACGAGGACGAGCGGTTCGACGCGATGCTGGAGCAGATGGAGTCGGTGTCGGCGTACGCCCTGACCGGCGCCGTCATCGCCCAGGACCGCTACGCGGTCGCCGACGCGATGGACAAGCTCCGCTTCGCGGCGGGCAACTTCTACATCAACGACAAGTCGACCGGCGCCGTCGTCGGCCAGCAGCCCTTCGGCGGCGGCCGTGCCTCGGGTACGAACGACAAGGCGGGCGCGGCGTCGAACCTGCTGCGCTGGACCTCGACCCGTTCCATCAAGGAGACGCTGGTCCCGCCGACGGACTACACGTACCCCCACATGGGCTGACCCGCTCCACGGGGCCGCCCCCTTCACAGGGCTGCCCGCCCCCGCTGAACCCCGCCCCCGCTCCGGTACCCCCAAGCCCGGAGCGGGGGCGGTCTCCATCTCACGTCACCAGGGCGTCACAGCACCAGGACGGCCTTGCCGAGGTTGCTCCGGTCCTCGATCAGCGCGTGCGCACGGGCCGCCTCGGTCGGCGGGATCTCCTCGTACACGGACACGCGCAGGGCGCCGGCGTCCCGCATCTCCCACACCTCGCGCAGCCGACGGGCGTAGCGCGCGGGCTTGCCGAAGGCGAGCATCCGCATCTGGAAGCCGATCACCGACGCGCCGCGCACCGGCAGCTCGTACGCCTCCACCGTGTCGCCGGAGCCGGAGCCGGAGCCGGAGCCGGAGCCGGAGCCGGAGCCGGAGCCGGAGCCGGAGCCGGAGCCGGAGCCGTGGCCGGCCCGCCCGGCCCCCCCACGGCGCCCGCCGGGCGATCACCCGTCGCGCGGCGGCCCCGACCGGTGCCGCGGCCTCCGCGCGTTTCCGGCCTTTCCCGGCGTCCCCGGCGCCTTGGCACCGTCGCCGGGTGACCGTACGCGTCGCGCACACGGCCGATCTGACCGGCGGGGAACTGCGGGAGCTCCGCGCTTCCTCGACGCCGCATTCGACGGGGACTTCGCCGACGAGGGCTTCGAGCACGCCCTGGGCGGGCTGCACGTGCCGGTCCGCGAGGACGGCGGGCTGCTCGCCCACGGGAGCGTCGTGCAACGCCGGGTGGCCCAGCGGGGCCGGCGGCCGCACCCCGGCCCGATCGGCGTCCTGGGACCCGCCGGGGACCCGAGCGGCTCGCCGAGGACGAGGGCTCCACCCGTGTGGACGCCACCCGGCGGGATCCGGCTCGACCCCGCCGGGCGGCTCGACTTCGACTGGCGGAACGGGGACGTGCTGTAGCCGGTGCGGTGGACCTTTCCGGTCACGCCACTACGAGCCCGAGATGCTCGGCGCGCCCGTTTCGATGTGGCCCGTGTAGCGGCGCGACCAGGTGCCGTCGCAGTCCGCCAGGATCGTGAAGTCGTACCAGCCGTTGTTGTACGCGACGGCGTTGAAGTAGTCCTCGCGGGAGGAGTTCGCCGGGACGGTGTACGTCCACGGGCCGTCCGTGCGGTAGGCGTTCGAGCGGATCGTGAAGGTGACCGGCGCGGCCGAGGCGTTGGCCATCTTGAAGTAGAGCGCAGTCTTCCCCGTGCCCGGCTCCACGGCGTAGCGGGCCGCGACCTCGACCGACTTCCCCGCCTTCGACGCGTCGCCGATGAAACGCCGCAGGAAGCGGTTGGGGCCGTACATGGAGATGTCGTACTTGCCGGAGCCGCTGCCCAGCCCGATGTTGAAGTAGTCCGTCGCGGTCGAGCCGGCGTCGACCGTGTACTGCCAGGCCGCCGTGTCCCGGTACTGGTGCGGGTGGATCGAGAAGTGCGCGGCCCGCTCGGCCTGCGCGCCCTGGTTGGTCATCGAGAACCAGGCCAGGATCTTGCCCGCCGCCCCGAACTCGAAGCGGTCGAGGTTTCCGTTCACCTGGTACGGGAGGGCGCGCGCCGGACGGGTCCCGGCCTCCTGCGCCGGGAGGGCGTTGTCCTGCGGCGCCGGGTTGGGCAGCGGGCCACAGGTAGATTGCCCGATGACCTTGGCGGTCGGGGGCAGCCCGGCGGGGACGCCGTAGACGGGGTGCGCGAAGTCGAAGACGCCGGTCAGGTCACCCGTCACCTTGCGGCGCCACGCGCTGATGTTGGGACAGGTCGCCGGGGTGCCCAGGGCCGAGGTCCACGTCTCCATGAAGCGCAGGACGGAGGTGTGGTCGAAGACCTCGGAGCTGACCCAGCCGCCCCGGGTCCACGGGGACATCACGATCATCGGCACACGGAAGCCGAGGCCGATCGGGGTGTCGTCGATGTACTCCCCGGGGGTGCCGGGCGGTGCGACCGGCGGCGCGACGTGGTCGAAGAAGCCGTCGTTCTCGTCGTAGTTGAGGAAGAGGACCGTGGAGTCGAAGACCTCCGGGTTCGCGGCGAGCGCCCGGTAGACCAGGTCGACGAAGTGCGCGCCGTCACCGGGAGGCGCGTAGGGGTGTTCCGAGAACGCCTCGCTCGCCACGACCCAGGACACCTGGGGGAGGGTGCCGGCGATCACATCGGCGCGGATGGCGGCGGCGATGTCGTCCGGGGTGGAGCCGGTGACCTTGGGGACCGAGCCCATGCCCCGGTCCCACAGCGGGTTGCCGGGGGTGGCGTCCGTGAACTTCTTGAAGTAGGCCAGGCCGTTGTCGCCGTAGTTGTCCTGGGCGTTCTGGTACACCTTCCAGCTCATCCCGGCCCGCTGGAGGGCCTCGGCGTACGTCTCCCAGGTCAGGCCGGACTCGTCGCCGCCGTCCTTGCTGCCCGCGTCGACCTTGCCGCTCCACAGGAAGGTGCGGTTGGGACCGGTCGCGCTGAGGGTGGAACAGAAGTAGGCGTCGCAGATGGTGTAGTTGTCGGCGAGCCCGTAGTGGAACGGGATGTCGCCCCGGTCGAGGTAGCCGAGGGTGCGGGTGTTGCCGACGCCGGTGACCCAGTTGTCCATCCGGCCCTTGTTCCAGGCGGCGTGCTGCGAGGACCAACTGTGGGGGAGGTCGCCGTCGCACTGGGCGAGGGTCTCGCCGTCCACGCCGCCGGCGGCCGGGGTGGCGCTCAGCTTCCAGGGGTACTGGCGCCCGCCCCAGTTGTACTGGTTGAAGGTGCCCCAGCCGCCCGGGATGTTGCCCGCCGCGCGGTCGCCGAAGCCGCGGACACCCTTCAGCCGGCCGAAGTAGTGGTCGAAGCTGCGGTTCTCCTGCATGAGGACGACCACGTGCTTCACATCGGTGATCGTGCCGGTCGCGGCGGCCGCGGCGGCCGTCGTCGGTGTGACCGCGGGCAGGGCGGCCCCCGCCACCAGCCCGGCGCCGATACCCACGAAACCTCTGCGGCTGATCGGTGTCACTGGCTACTCGCCTCCAACTCCAGTGCCCCTTCGGCACATTGACCGAAAGAGTGGCGGGCGCCGGGTCAAAGGTCTACATGCGTGCGGTAAGAAGTCGGTGAACTTCCGGGTGGCCGGAATCAGCCGACGAGACGAACGAGCATCTTGCCGAGATTGTCCCCGCGGAGCATGCCCAGGAAGGCGTCCACCGTGTGCTCGAATCCCTGCACAACGGTGGTATCCGTACCGATCCTCCCACCGCGCAGGTGCGGGACCAGGAACTCCTCCAGCTCGTCCTGCAGATTGGTGTGATGGCGAACCAATACCCCTTCCAGCCGCAGGGACTTGTGCACGACCTCGAAGAGATTGCGGGGCGCGGCGGGGGAGCGGTCGCCGTTGTACATCGAGATCGCGCCGACCCAGGCGATCCGCCCGAACTCGCGCAGCACGTCGATCGCGCCCTCCAAGTGGTCCCCGCCGACGTTGTCCACGTACACGTCGATACCGCCCGGCGCGGCCTGTGCCAGCTGCTCGCCGACCGGGCCGTCGTGGTAGTCGAAGGCGGCGTCGAAGCCCAGCTCGCCGGTCAGGTGGGCGACCTTGGCTGCCGAGCCCGCGCTGCCGATGATCCGGCGGGCGCCGAGCAGTCGGGCGATGTGCCCCGTCGCCGTGCCCACCCCGCCCGCGGCGGCGGAGACGAAGAGGTCCTCGCCCCCGCGCAGGGCCGCCGTCCGGGTGAGGGCGGCGTACGCGGTCAGGCCGGTGCCGCCGAGGATCGAGAGGTACGCCTCCAGGGGGACGCCCTCGTGGTTCCGCAGCGTGCGGGTGCCGTCCGCGCCCGAGGTGACCAGCGCGTGGGTGCGCCAACCCTGCCGGTGGAAGACGAGGTCGCCCTCGGCCAGGCCGGGGTCACGGGAGGCGACCACCCGGCCGACCGCGCGCCCCTCCAGCGGGGTGTGCAGTTCGAAGCCGCCCTCGCCGCCGTCCATCAGCCCGCGGTGGTACGGGTCCACGGAGAGCAGGAGGTTGTGGACCAGGGCGGTCCCGGGAGCGGGCGAGGGGACCGGGGTGCGCACGTGGGCGAAGTCGGCGGCGGTGGGGAAGCCGGTGGGGCGGGTGATCTGGTGGACGGCGTAGCCGGTCTGCGTGGTCATGGCAGTGACCGTAGGAAGGAATCCCGGGCCCGGTCAGGGGGTTGGGCTCATGGAAGCCGCACATCCATGAATCGCGCTCATAGAACGAGGTGAGAGCACGCGTGGCCGAGCTCGCTCCGCAGGAACTGCGCATCCTGGTCGCCGTCGCCGAGACCGGCGGCTTCTCCGCCGCGGGCGCCGTGCTCGGCATCGGCCAGTCGGCCGTCTCGCACGCGGTGCGCGGCAGCGAGGCCAAGATCGGCGCGGTGCTCTTCGACCGCGGGCGCGCGGGGGCGACGCCCACCCCGGCGGGCGGGCGGGCCGTCGCCCTGGCCCGCCGCATCCTGCGCCTCTACGAAGTCATGGGCGCCGAAGCCCGGTCCGCGGGCCGGTCCCCGGCCGAGGCGGTGGAGGGCGTGCTGCGCGTCGCGGCGTTCCGCAGCGCGGCCCTGCACCTGCTGCCGCCCGCACTGGAGCGGCTCACCGCCCGCCACCCGGGGCTGCTCCCCGAGGTCCGGGTGGTGCGCGAACTCGGCGCCGGGACCGCCGGCGAGGTCCTGGCCGGCCGGGCCGACCTGGGCATCGCCACCCTCGGCGGCTCGGCCGGGCTGCCGGCCGGCCTGCTGAGCGGGGTCATCACCGAGGAGGCGTATGCCTTGGTGCACCCGGTGGGACACCCGGAGCCCAGGGCGCTGCCCCTGCTGGACTGGGACGAGAACTGCGGCTCTTACACCCGGGCCTGGTGGGACGCCCAGGACTGGATCCCGCGGGCCACCGTCAAGGCGGAGGACGACGGCATGGTGCTGACCATGGTCGGCCGGGGGCTGGGGATGGCGATCCTGCCCGAGCTGTCCCTGCGGGAGGCGGGGGCAACCGTCGAGATCGCCGATCTGGGGCTCGGGAGGCCGGTGAGGCAGGTGGGATACGTCACCACACCGGAATCGGCGTCCACTCTCGCCGTACGGGCTCTGATCAGGGAACTTCGCTCGGAGGTCGGCTGAAAAGGGAACCGGCCCGGGGTCGCGGGGGCGCTCCGTTGGAGTCATTCCCGTCTCAGATACTAGGAAGTCCGAGTAATTGCGGAGACAGACAGCGGGACCTGCCCTAGCTTTGTAGGAGCCGAACGTCTCGCCGATCCGGCGAATGGCGGTCGAGAGCGCGCGCCCTTTGGCAGGCAACCCCTGCGGCGCTCCGCTCCCCGCCTCTTCCGGCGCCTTGAAGGAACCCCTCATCCGTGGCCCCGCCACGCCGTGATCTCAAGGAGTCGATCACCATGACCACCACCACCGCGACCCGCCGCGTCCGCCACTCCTCTACCGCCGACGCCGACCGCAAGAACGCGGCCGCCGCCCTCCAGCGGGCGCTGGACCGCCGCGACAACGGCGGCTCGACGGGCCACTGAGCCACCCGGACGCCCTGCCGTCCCAGCCCCGCCCGGGCCGCGACCCGGACGCGGACCGGCACGTTCCCCGTTCACGCACGTCCACATGGTGGACGGAAGATGTCTGAGGGTTGGGACAGGGAGTACGGTTCCGACATGTCGACCAGCATCAATCTCGCAGTGATCCCCGGTGATGGCATCGGCCAGGAAGTCGTGGCTCAGGGCCTCAAGGTCCTTACCGCGGTCCTGCCCCAGGATGTGAAGCTGGAGACCAAGGAATACGACCTCGGCGCCCAGCGCTGGCACCGCACCGGCGAGACCCTCCCGGACGCGGAGCTCGAATCCCTCAAGCACCACGACGCGATCCTGCTGGGCGCCATCGGCGACCCCTCCGTCCCCTCGGGCGTCCTGGAGCGTGGTCTGCTGCTGAAGCTCCGCTTCGCCTTCGACCACTTCATCAACCTGCGCCCCTCGAAGCTCTTCCCCAACACGGCCACGCCGCTGGCCGGCCGTCCGGAGATCGACTTCGTGGTGGTCCGCGAGGGCACCGAGGGTCCGTACACCGGCAACGGCGGCAGCCTGCGCACGGGGACCCCGGCCGAGGTGGCCACCGAGGTCAGCGTCAACACCGCGTACGGTGTGGAGCGCGTCGTCCGTGACGCGTACGAGCGGGCCAACGCCCGCCCCCGCAAGAAGCTGACGCTGGTCCACAAGAACAACGTCCTCGTGTACGCCGGCCACATGTGGAAGAACATCTTCGACGCGGTCGGCCGGGAGTACCCCGAGGTCACCACCGACTACCTGCACGTCGACGCCGCGACGATCTTCTTCGTCACGCAGCCCGAGCGCTTCGACGTCATCGTCACGGACAACCTCTTCGGTGACATCCTCACCGACCTCGCCGCGGCCGTGACCGGCGGAATCGGCTTGGCCGCCTCCGGGAACATCAACCCGACCGGCGCCTTCCCGTCCATGTTCGAGCCCGTCCACGGCTCGGCCCCGGACATCGCCGGCACCGGCAAGGCCGACCCGACCGCGACGATCCTCTCGGTCGCCCTCCTGCTGCGCCACCTGGGCTACGAGGCCCAGGCGGTCCGCATCGAGGAAGCGGTCTCCGTCGACCTCGCCGAGCGGGACGGGACCTTCCGCTCCACCGACGCGATCGGCGAAGCCCTCGCCGCGCGCGTAGCCGGCTGACCCGGCAGAGCTCCACACCCAGGAAGCCGCCGGGTCGCGAACACCGCACCCGGCGGCTTCTCCTGCGCGGCCCCGGGTGCCACCATCTCCCCTGGGCCGCATCACCCCGTTTCTTCGAGACCACCTCGCGCGCGATAATCGAACGCGAGGCCGCGGAATACGGGGAAGCTGGACGTCCTGGTAGGCGTGAGCGCGGTCCGCCATACACAACCGGTGAAGGACAAGCACTCATGACGACGCCCACCATCGAGCTGAAGCCCTCCTCGAACCCCCTGTCCGACGCGGAGCGCGAGGCGATCCTGGCCAGCCCCGGGTTCGGCCGCCACTTCACCGATCACATGGTGACGATCAAGTGGACCGAGGGTCGCGGCTGGCACGACGCCGAGCTGGTCCCGTACGCGCCGTTGTCGATCGACCCGGCGAACATGACCCTGCACTACGCGCAGACCATCTTCGAGGGACTCAAGGCGTACCGGCAGCCCGATGGCACCGTCGCCACGTTCCGCCCCGAGGCCAACGCCGAGCGCTTCCAGACCTCCGCGCGCCGCATGGCGATGCCCGAACTCCCCGCCGACCTGTTCATCGCCGCCTGCGACGCGCTGATCGCACAGGACCGCGCCTGGGTGCCGGACTCCGGCGAGGCGTCGCTGTACCTGCGTCCGTTCATGTTCGCGTCGGAGGTCGGTCTCGGTGTCCGTCCGGCCAACGAGTTCCTGTTCATGGTCATCGCCTCGCCGGCCGGCGCGTACTTCCCCGGTGGCGTCAAGCCCGTCTCCGTGTGGCTCTCGGAGGAGTACGTCCGCGCCGTCAAGGGCGGTACGGGCGCGGCCAAGACCGGCGGCAACTACGCGGCCTCCCTCGTGGCCCAGGCCCAGGCGGCCTCGCACGGCTGCGACCAGGTCGTGTGGCTCGACGCCGTCGAGCACCGCTGGATCGAGGAGATGGGCGGCATGAACCTGTACTTCGTGTACGGCGACCGCATCGTCACCCCCGAGCTCACCGGTTCGCTCCTCCCGGGCATCACCCGTGACTCCCTCCTCACCATCGCCCGTGACCTCGGCTACACCGCCGAGGAGGGTCGCATCAGCACCGAGGACTGGAAGCGCGACAACGAGAACGGCACCCTGACCGAGGTGTTCGCCTGCGGCACCGCCGCCGTGATCACCCCGGTCGGCTCGGTCAAGTCGCAGCGCGCCGATTGGACGCAGGGCACCGGCGAGCCGGGCGAGGTCACCATGAGGCTCCGCAAGGCGCTGCTGGACCTCCAGACCGGCCACACCGCCGACACCCACGGCTGGATGCACCCGCTCGGCTAGACCTTTACCAGGTTCGACTCCCGGGTACGCACGAAAGGCCCGCCCCCATCGGGGGCGGGCCTTTCGTGCGTGCGGCGCCGGGGGCGCTACGCCGCGACGGGTTCCTCGGCCGGGTTGTCGGTGGCCGGGAGGGGGGCGCCGCGGCCGGTCAGGGTGGTCAGGGCGGTGTAGGCGAGGCCGCCCGCCAGGCCGGACAGGATGAAGGAGCAGTCCACCCCGCCGGTCAGGGCCAGCAGCGGACCCTCGTAGAAGGGGGTGGTGACGGCCAGCAGGCCGACGCCCGCGCCGATCGCCCAGGCGGCGGTGGCCTGGACGTTCCATCCCGCCCGGTACCAGTAGATCCCGCCCACCGAGCGGCGGTTGAAGACCTGGAGCGCGTCGGCGTCGTACTGCCCGCGGCAGCGGACGTAGCCGATCAGGGTGATGACGGCCCACGGGGTGCCGATCGCGGTCAGCAGCAGGACGAACGAGGTCATCGCGGACTGGACGTCCCACTCGAACGAGCCGAAGAAGACGAACGCGGTGGCGACGGCGGCGGCGATCACGGTGGCCTTGGTCCGGGTGGCCTTGGGGACGATCGCGTCCAGGTCCAGGCCCATGGAGTAGAGCATCAGCCCGGCGTTGCCCACCGAACCGGCGGCGGCGGCCGCGAGCAGCGGGACCAGGTACCAGAAGGGCGCGGCCTCGACGAGCGGCCCGGCGTAGTCGGCGCCGGCCTTGGCGGCGAGCGCGGTGTACGTACCGAAGAGCTGCGGGACCAGGAGGCCGATCGCGAGCCCCAGACAGGTGCCCCAGAAGACCTTGCGGGAGCTGTGTCGGATCGGGGAGATGTAGCGGGTGTAGTCGCCGAGCAGGGTGATGAAGGCGACGGGACCGCTCAGACCGGCCGCGACGGCGGCCAGCAGCCAGGTCGGCCAGAACGAGCCGAGCAGGTACGAGGTCCCGGCCGGCGCCGCGGTGGTGAAGTCGGGCGCGTAGGCGTAGAGGCCGATGGCCAGCAGGATCACCATGCCGATGGAGAGCACCTTGCTCATGCGCAGCAGCAGCCGGTAGCCGAAGACGGCTCCGACGACGGTGAAGGCGGCCAGTACGCCGTACATGACCGCGTGGGTGAGGCCGGTGTCGGGGAGCCCCACCAGCCGCGCCAGGGTGCCGACCATCACGTCACCGCCGATCCACAGGGTCAGGGCGGTGTAACCGAGGGCGAGCAGCAGGCCCACGACGGAGCCGACGAGCCGACCGCGGACGCCGAACTGGGCGCCGCTGGAGGTGGAGAGGTTGGTGGCCGTCCGCAGGGAGACCAGCGCCAGCGGCGCGGTGAAGGCGATGCCGACGAGGGTGCCGGTCACGATGGCCGTGAGCGAGGGCCACAGACCCAGTCCGAAGGACGGGGGCAGCCAGCCGAACACGATCACGCCGAGGCAGAGATTGGAGCCGAGCAGTATCGATATCAGGTCACGGGGACCGCTCGTCCGCTCCTCCTCGGGGATCGTGTCGACTCCGCGCTGTTCGATGGGCATGGGGCAGCTCCCTTGGAGGGGCGGGGGATGAGTGCGCAGTGGTGCCTGCGCTGTGTTTGAGCGACATTCAATCTGACCTAAGTGCTGGTCCCAGGTCAATGCTTCATTGCCGGGAAGCGAAGAGTTAGAGTGATGCTCTAACCCATCGACTCAAAAGGTGGTGGATCGGCGTGCGGCTGACCCCTACGGAGCGCGACCGCCTGCTGCTGCGCGGCGCGGCGGAACTGGCCAGGGCCCGGCGGGCCCGGGGCCTGAGGCTCAACGTCCCGGAGGCCACCGCGCTCATCGCGGACACGGTCTGCGAGGCGGCCCGCGACGGCAAGCGGCTCGCCGAGGCCATCGAGGAGGCCTGCAGCGTGCTGGGTCCGGACGACGTACTGCCCGGCGTGTCCGACGTGGTCACCGAGGTGCACGTCGAGGCCGTCTTCGACGACGGATCACGCCTCGCCGTGGTCTCGGCGCCGATCCGCGGCGCCGTGGGCCTGGGCGACGACGCGCCCGGCGCGGTCGTGCCCGGCCCGGGCGCGCCCCAGCCGGAGCCCGTGGTCCACCTGCGGGTGCGCAACACGGCCTCCGTGCCGGTGAGTGTCACCTCCCACTTCCACTTCTTCGAGGCCAACCCGCGTCTGGACTTCGACCGCGCCGCCGCGTACGGCATGCGGCTGTGCGTGCTCGCGGGCTCCTCCGTACGGTTCGACCCGCACGGCGAGGCCGAGGTCGGACTGGTCCCGATCGGCGGCGAGCGGGTGGCCATCGGCTTCGCCGGGTTGGTCGACGGACCGCTGGACGCCCCCGGAGCCAAGGAGGAGGCCCTGCGCCGCGCCGCCGCGTGCGGCTACCTGGGCACCGGCGGACCCCAGGGCGGGACCGCGGACGCCCCCACGCACGAGGCCACTGACGGAGACCAGGCGTGAGCAAGCAGACCAAGCACAGCGACCACTGCGCGCCGGGCGCGAGCCGGCACATCGACCCGCACGAGTACGCCTCCGTCTTCGGCCCCCGCGCCGGCGACCGGGTCCGACTCGGCGACTCGGGCCTGACCGTCCGCGTCGAGCACGACGCGCAGAAGCCGGGCGACGAGTTCCTGGCCGGCTTCGGCAAGACCGCCCGCGACGGCCTGCACCTGAAGGCCGCCGCCGTCCGCGAGACCTGTGACGTCGTGATCAGCAACGTGCTGGTCATCGACGCCGTCCTCGGCATCCGCAAGGTCTCCATCGGCATCCGCGAGGGCCGCATCCACGCGATCGGCCGGGCCGGCAACCCCGACACCCTCGACGGCGTGGACGTCGTCGTCGGCACCGGCACCTCGATCGTCTCCGGTGAGGGACTCATCGCCACCGCCGGCGCCGTGGACACCCACGTCCACCTGCTCTCCCCGCGGATCATGGAGGCGTCGCTCGCCGCCGGTGTCACCACCGTCATCGGCCAGGAGTTCGGCCCCGTCTGGGGCGTGGGCGTCAACTCCCCCTGGGCGCTGAAGCACGCCTTCAACGCCTTCGACGCCTGGCCCGTGAACATCGGCTTCCTCGCCCGCGGCTCCTCCTCGGACGCCGCGCCCCTGGTGGAGGCCCTGGCCGAGGGCGGCGCGAGCGGGTTCAAGGTCCACGAGGACATGGGCGCGCACACCCGCGCCCTGGACACCGCCCTGCGGGTGGCCGAGGAGCACGACGTACAGGTCGCCCTGCACAGCGACGGCCTCAACGAATGCCTCTCCGTCGAGGACACCCTGCGCGTCCTGGACGGCCGCACCATCCACGCCTTCCACATCGAGGGCTGCGGCGGCGGCCACGTCCCCAACGTGCTCAAGATGGCCGGCGTGCCGAACGTCATCGGCTCCTCCACCAACCCGACCCTGCCCTTCGGCCGGGACGCGGTCGCCGAGCACTACGGCATGATCGTCTCCGTCCACGACCTCAAGCCGGACCTGCCGGGCGACGCGGCGATGGCCCGCGACCGCATCCGCGCCGGGACGATGGGCGCCGAAGACGTCCTGCACGACCTGGGCGCCATCGGCATCACCTCCTCCGACGCGCAGGGCATGGGCCGCGCCGGCGAGACCATCCGGCGCACCTTCGCCATGGCCGCCAAGATGAAGGGCGAGCTGGGCCCGCTGGCCGGCGACGGCCACGGCGACGACAACGCCCGCGTCCTGCGCTACATGGCCAAGCTGACCATCAACCCCGCCATCGCCCACGGCCTGGCCCACGAGATCGGCTCCATCGAGGTCGGCAAGCTCGCCGACATCGTGCTGTGGCGCCCGCAGTTCTTCGGCGCCAAGCCCCAGCTCGTCCTGAAGTCCGGCTTCCCGGCGTACGGGGTCACCGGCGACCCCAACGCCGCCACCGACACCTGCGAACCGCTCGTACTCGGACCGCAGTTCGGCGCCTACGGGGCCACCGCCGCCGACATCTCCGTCGCGTTCGTCTCCGCCGCGGCCGCCACGCTCGGCTCCGACCAGATGCCCACCCGCAGGCGCCGCGTCGCCGTACGCGGCACCCGCGGCATCGGTCCCGCCGACCTCCTCCTCAACTCCCGGGTGGGCGCGGTCGATGTGGACGCGCGCAGCGGTCTCGTCACCCTCGACGGTGACCCGCTGCGCTCCGAAGCGGCCGATTCGGTCTCCCTCAACCGCCTGTACTTCCTGTAACAGACAGCCCGTAAGGACCCCTCCATGACCAAGCCCGCCGCCGACGGATTCCGGATGCCTGCCGAGTGGACGCCGCACGAGCGCACCTGGATGGCCTGGCCCAGCCCCAACCCCACCTTCACCAACGAGCAGGAACTCGCCGAGGCCCGCGAGGCGTGGGGCGCCGTCGCCCGCGCCGTGCGCGCCTACGAGCCCGTGACGCTCGTCGTCGCGCCCGGCGACGTGGAGAGCGCCCGCGCGATCGTGGGCGGGGACGTCGATCTGGTGGAGCGGGAGCTCGACGACGCCTGGATGCGCGACATCGGGCCCACCTTCGTCACCAACGACGCGGGCGAGTTGGCCGCCGTCGACTGGACCTTCAACGGGTGGGGCGCCCAGGAGTGGGCCCGCTGGGACCACGACGAGAAGATCGCCCGACACGTCTCGGATCTGGTCGGCACCCGGACGTACAGCACCCCGCTGGTCAACGAGGGCGGCGCCATCCACGTCGACGGCGAGGGCACCGTGCTCCTCACCGACACCGTGCAGCTCGGCGAGGGCCGCAACCCCGACTGGACCCGCCGGCAGGTCGAGGAGGAGATCCACGCCCACCTCGGCACCACCAAGGCGATCTGGCTGCCGTACGGGCTGGCCGGCGACTACGGCACCTACGGCACCCAGGGCCACGTGGACATCGTCGCGGCCTTCGCACGCCCCGGCGTGGTCATGGTCCACAACCAGCCCGACCCGGCCCACCCGGACCACGAGCGCTGCAAGGCCATCGCGGCCCTCCTGCGCGCCTCCACCGACGCCCGCGGCCGGCTCCTGGAGGTCGTCGAGATCCCGGCGCCGACGGTGCTGGAGGAGGACGGCGAGTGGGTCGACTACTCGTACATCAACCACTACCTGTGCAACGACGGCGTCGTCCTGTGCTCCTTCGACGACCCGCGCGACGAGGAGGCGGCGGAAATCTTCCGCGGTCTGTTCCCCGAGCGGACCGTGACCCTCGTTGACGCACGTACGATTTTCGCCGGGGGTGGCGGTATCCACTGCATCACCCAGCAGCAGCCGAAGGTCTGATCCCCAGGACGGACCCGATGTGAGGAGAGGCCCATGGTGGCGGGTGGAGTGCGGCCGGCGCGGAAGAACGCCCCACCGCGCGAGGACGTACTCGTCGCCGCCATGGCCACGATCGCCGAACGCGGCCTGGACGGTCTGACCATGGCCGGCCTGGGCCGCCAGGTCGGCATGAGCAGCGGCCATCTCCTCTACTACTTCGGCAGCAAGGACGAACTGCTGCTGCGGACACTGGAATGGAGCGAGGCCGCGCTCGGCACCGAGCGGCGGGCCCTGCTCGCCCGCAGCGGCACGGCGCGCGAACGGCTGGCCGCCTACGTGGACCTCTACGTCCCCGACGGCGCCCGGGACCCGCACTGGACCCTGTGGCTGGAGGTCTGGAACCGTTCGCAGAACGCCGGGCCGCGCGAACGCGAGCGGCAGGCCGCCATCGAGGGCGCCTGGCACCGCGACCTGGTGGCACTGCTCGCCGAGGGCATCTCGCGCGGGGAGTTCCGGCCGGTGGACGCCGACCGCTTCGCGGCCCGGATGCGGGCCCTGCTCGACGGGTTCAGCATCCAGGTCGCCGTCGGCCTGCCCGGGATAGGGCGCGCCGACATCCTCGACCACGTGCGGGAATTCGTGGACGAGACGCTGGCGGCGCCGCGGGCGTGATCCCGCGGACCGGGCCCGCCGGCACCGTGAACCGCTCGCATCGTGAGACGTCGGTCCGCGCGCGTGGACCCCTGTGGCACACTGCGGACGTGCCTGCTCAGCTCATGATTATCGACAGCAGCGCGCCGGTCCGCAGTGGCCGCTGAGCCGTGGAACAACCACGGGAACGCGGCCGCCGTGCCCCAGACCCGCGCGCAGACCTCTCGCACCCGCGAGAGGTTTTTTCGTTTCCCGGCCCATTCCTGCCGGGGCCCGGCAGCGCGCGATGATGGGGGCAGTGGATCCCCGGTCTCCGGAACCACTCATCCGACAGGAGTCAGACCAGCATGACGACGACAGAGGCTACGGAGCCGACCGGGCCGCGCACGGGCCCCGCAGACGGCTTCCACGTCTTCGACACCACCTTGCGCGACGGTGCCCAGCGTGAGGGCATCAACCTCACCGTCGCGGACAAGCTGACGATCGCCCGGCACCTGGACGACTTCGGGGTGGGGTTCATCGAGGGCGGCTGGCCCGGCGCCAACCCCCGCGACACCGAGTTCTTCGCCCGCGCCCGCGCCGAGATCGACTTCAAGCACGCGAAGCTGGTCGCCTTCGGCGCCACCCGCCGCGCCGGCGGCTCCGCCGCCACGGACCCCCAGGTCCGCGCCCTGCTGGAGTCCGGCGCGCCCGTGATCACCCTGGTCGCGAAGTCCCACGACCGGCACGTCGAACTCGCGCTGCGCACCACCTTGGACGAGAACCTGGAGATGGTCCGCGACACCGTCTCCCACCTGGTCGCCGAAGGCCGCCGGGTGTTCGTCGACTGCGAGCACTTCTTCGACGGCTACCGCGCCAACCCCGAGTACGCGAAGTCCGTCGTGCGGACCGCGTACGAGGCCGGCGCGGACGTCGTCATCCTCTGCGACACCAACGGCGGCATGCTCCCCGCCCAGATCACCGCCACCGTCGCCACCGTCCTCGCCGACACCGGTGCCCGCCTCGGCATCCACGCCCAGGACGACACCGGCTGCGCCGTGGCCAACACGCTGGCCGCCGTCGACGCGGGCGCCACCCACGTCCAGTGCACCGCGAACGGTTACGGCGAGCGCGTCGGCAACGCCAACCTGTTCCCCGTCGTCGCCGCGCTGGAGATCAAGTACGGGCGCCGGGTGCTGCCCGACGGCGCGCTCGCCGAGATGACCCGGATCTCGCACGCCATCGCCGAGGTCGTCAACCTGACGCCGTCCACGCACCAGCCGTACGTGGGCGTCTCCGCCTTCGCGCACAAGGCGGGCCTGCACGCCTCCGCCATCAAGGTCGACCCCGACCTCTACCAGCACATCGACCCCGAGCGCGTCGGCAACACCATGCGGATGCTGGTCTCCGACATGGCCGGCCGCGCCTCCATCGAGCTCAAGGGCAAGGAGCTCGGCGTCGACCTCGGCGGCGACCGCGCGCTGATCTCCCGGGTCGTGGAGCGGGTCAAGGAGCGCGAGCTCCAGGGCTACACGTACGAGGCCGCCGACGCCTCCTTCGAGCTGCTGCTGCGCGCCGAGGCGGAGGGCCGGGCCCGCAAGTACTTCCGGGTCGAGTCCTGGCGGGCGATCGTCGAGGACCGTCCCGACGGCACCCATGCCAACGAGGCCACGGTCAAGCTGTGGGCCAAGGGCGAGCGGATCGTGGCGACGGCCGAGGGCAACGGCCCGGTCAACGCGCTCGACCGCGCGCTGCGGGTGGCGCTGGAGCGGTTCTACCCGCAGCTGGCCAAGTTCGAGCTGGTGGACTACAAGGTCCGCATCCTGGAGGGCAAGCACGGCACGGAGTCCACGACCCGGGTGTTGATCTCCACGACGGACGGCGCCCGCGAATGGTCCACGGTCGGCGTCGCCCCGAACGTGATCGCGGCCTCCTGGCAGGCCCTGGAGGACGCCTTCACCTACGGTCTCCTGCGCGCGGGCGTCGAACCGGCCGAGTAGGCGCGCCGCCCGGCGGGCCCGGACAGGCCTGGTGTCCCGTTCGCCCGTGCGAGGGGCGGTTCGGGTAGCGTCGTAGACATGAAGACCAGGCTTATGTCCGTATTGTCCGGTCTGTTGCTGGGGTTGTTCGCGTTCGCTCTCGTGGGCGTACCGCAGGCGTCCGCCGACACCGGGACCGCTGCCGTCGCGCGGGCCCTCAAGCAGGGCCCCGTCTACGTCGACCCCCGCGCCGAGGCACAGCTGCCGAAGGCGCAGGCGGACGCGCTGGCCCGGAAGATCGAGAAGGCCGGGAAGCCGGTCTTCGTCGCGGTCCTCCCGGCCACCGCCGAGTTCCCGCCGCAGGGGCTGCTGAGCGCCGTGCGCGCCCAGACGGGCATCACGGGGCTGTACGCGATCCGCCTCGGCGCCGGCTTCGACGCCGGGGCCGACGCGTCCGTCATGCCGCGGGTGGCCGTACGCAATCTCGCCGACGCGGTGAAGGCGGGCGGGCCGGTCGACGCGGCCACCGAACTGAACAACTTCGTGGACCAGGCCCTCACCCAGACCAAGGGCAGGGCGCCGGCCTCCTGGGGTGACACGGGAGCCGATCAGGGCGCCCCGGTCGGCGGTCTGGTCACGCTCGGCGCGGTCGCCGTGCTCGGTGGCGGTGGCGCCTACGCGCTGGTCCGGCGCAACCGCAAGAAGAAGGAAGAGGCGCGGCGCGAGGCGATCGCCCGCCTCGCCGTCGTCGTGGACGAGGACATCACCGCGTTCGGCGAGGAACTCGACCGGCTGGACTTCCGACCCGGTGAACCCGGTGCAGACGACGCGATGCGCGCGGACTACGGGCAGGCCCTGGACTCGTACGAGAAGGCCAAACAGATCATGGCCCAGGTCCGGTACCCGGAGGAGGTGCAGGGCGTCACCCAGGCACTGGAGGACGGCCGCTACGCCTTGGCCCGCCTCGACGCGCGCCGGCAGGGCCGGCCGGTACCGGAGCGGCGGGCGCCCTGTTTCTTCGACCCGCGCCACGGTCCGAGCACGGAGGACGCCGGCTGGGCCCCGCCGGGCGGAGCGGCCCGTACCGTCCCCGTCTGTACGGCGGACGCCGTGCGGCTGCGCGACGGCCTGGACCCGGCGGTGCGCACGGTCGACACCGACTACGGGCGGCGGCCCTACTACGACGCGGGCCCGGCCTACGGCCCCTGGGCGGGCGGCTACTTCGGCGGCGGCATCCTGCCCGGTCTGCTGGTGGGCACGATGCTCGGTTCGATGATGTCGGGACCCGCGTACGCCTCCGACTTCGGGGGAGTGGGCGGCGGGTTCGACGGCGGTGACGTGTCGGGCGCCGACTTCAACCCGGCGGACTTCGGCGGCGGGTTCGACGGCGGCGGTGGTGGCTTCGACGGTGGGGGCGGGGGCGGGGGCTTCGACGGCGGGGGCGGCTTCTAGGCCGGCCGCCCCCGGTGGCGCCGCCGCCGGCTCACGCCTGCTTCACGGCCGAGATGTCGAAGGTCAGCTTCACCTTGTCGCTGACCATCACGCCGCCGGCCTCCAGCGCGGCGTTCCAGGTCAGGCCCCAGTCGGAGCGCAGGATCTGGGTGGAGCCCTCGAAGCCGACGCGCTGGTTGCCGTAGACGTCGGTGGCGGAGCCGTTGAACTCCAGGTCGATGGAGAGCGGGCGGGTGACGTCCTTGATCGTCAGGTCGCCGGTGACGCGGTACGTGTCCCCGCCGAGGGCGGCCGCGCCGGTGGAGCGGAAGCTCATAAGCGGGAAGGTCTCGGCGTCGAAGAAGTCGGCGCCGCGCAGGTGGGCGTCGCGGTCGGCGATGCCGGTGTCCACGGAGGCGGTCTTCACGTCGATGGAGACCGTCGAGCGGGACGGGTCGGAGCCGTCCAGGTGCAGGGAACCCTCATGGTCGGTGAAGGCGCCGCGGACGTTGGTCACCATGGCGTGCCGGACGGTGAAGCCGATGCTGCTGTGGGCGGGGTCGATGGCGTAGTCGCCGGTGAGGGCCGCGAGCGCGGGGTCCACGTCCAGGGTGGTGACGGCGGCGGTGCCGGTGACGTCCTGACTGCTGTTGCGGCGGGTGAAGATGCCCATGATCACTCCTCGGTAGTCGGCGGTCGAAGCTTTGTTTAAGTTTCAACGACAATGACGTTAGACCTATTCCGTTCAAATTTCAACCTCTTCACCTCGTGCGGGGTGATTTGTGGGATCTCCATAACGGGTGGCTGCTCCGCCTGGTGGAGTTCACGCATCGTCCGGCGGTTCTGTCCGGGCCGGACAGCGGATCGCGTCGGAGACTGTGTGGAACCAACGGAGGGTTTTCGCCCCGTCACTTCGTAAGGTCGGTACATGACCGTTGTGGACCAGACTCCGAGCGAGCCGACGGACGCCCGCGGGCGCGTGGCCGAACTGCATTCCCTGCGAGAGCAGGCGCGGCGCGGCCCCAGTGACCGGGCGACCGAGGCGCAGCACGCCAAGGGCAAGCTGACCGCGCGCGAGCGCATCGCGCTGCTGCTCGACGAGGGTTCCTTCAAGGAGGTCGAGCAGCTGCGCCGGCACCGGGCGAGCGGTTTCGGCCTGGAGGGCAAGAAGCCCTACACCGACGGTGTGATCACCGGTTGGGGCACGGTCGAGGGCCGCACGGTCTTCGTCTACGCGCACGACTTCCGGATCTTCGGCGGCGCCCTGGGCGAGGCCCACGCCACGAAGATCCACAAGATCATGGACATGGCCATCGCGGCCGGTGCCCCGCTGGTCTCGCTGAACGACGGCGCGGGCGCCCGCATCCAGGAGGGCGTCTCCGCCCTCGCCGGTTACGGCGGCATCTTCCAGCGCAACACCAAGGCGTCGGGCGTCATCCCGCAGATCTCGGTCATGCTCGGCCCCTGCGCCGGCGGCGCCGCGTACTCCCCGGCCCTGACCGACTTCGTCTTCATGGTCCGTGAGACCTCGCAGATGTTCATCACCGGCCCGGACGTGGTCCGCGCGGTGACCGGCGAGGAGATCACCCAGAACGGCCTCGGCGGCGCCGACGTGCACGCCGAGACCTCGGGCGTCGCGCACTTCGCGTACGACGACGAGGAGACCTGCATCTCCGAGGTCCGCTACCTCATCACGATGCTGCCCTCCAACAACCGCGAGAACCCGCCGCTCCACCCGACCTCCGACCCGGCGGACCGCCGCTCCGAGGTCCTGCTGGACCTGGTGCCCGCGGACGGCAACCGCCCCTACGACATGCTGAAGGTCATCGAGGAGCTCGTCGACGACGGCGACGTCCTCGAAATCCACGAGCGCTGGGCCCGCAACATCATCTGCGCCCTCGCCCGGATGGACGGCCAGGTCGTCGGCATCGTCGCCAACCAGCCCGGCCACCTGGCGGGCGTCCTGGACATCGAGGCGTCCGAGAAGGCCGCCCGCTTCGTCCAGATGTGCGACGCCTTCAACATCCCGATCATCACCCTGCTCGACGTCCCCGGCTTCCTGCCGGGCGTCGACCAGGAGCACGGCGGCATCATCCGCCACGGCGCCAAGCTTCTGTACGCCTACTGCAACGCGACCGTGCCGAGGATCTCGCTGATCCTGCGCAAGGCGTACGGCGGCGCGTACATCGTCATGGACTCCCAGTCCATCGGCGCCGACCTCACCTACGCCTGGCCCACCAACGAGATCGCCGTGATGGGCGCCGAGGGCGCGGCCAACGTCATCTTCCGCAAGCAGATCGCGGACGCCGAGGACCCCGAGGCCATGCGCGCCCGCATGGTCAAGGAGTACAAGGCCGAACTGATGCACCCGTACTACGCGGCCGAGCGCGGCCTCGTCGACGACGTCATCGACCCCGCCGAGACCCGCGAGGTGCTCGTCAGCGCCCTCGCGATGCTCCGCACCAAGCACGCCGATCTGCCGTCCCGCAAGCACGGCAACCCGCCGCAGTAAGAGCGAAGGAGACCTGCCACCCATGAGCGTCACCGCAGACACCCTGCTCAAGGTCGAGAAGGGCAACGCCGAGCCCGAGGAGCTGGCCGCGATCACCGCGATCCTGCTCGCCCGCGCCGCCGCCGCCCCGGTGGCCACCCCGGTGCACACCATCGGCACCCAGGCCCGCTGGCGCCGCCTGGAACGCAGCCCCGGCTTCCGCTCCGCCCACAGCTGGCGCGGCTGAACCCCCAGGTCGAAAGAGACGACCTGGCGGCCGGAACGTCGAAAGGCCCCCGCACTCCGAGGAGTGCGGGGGCCTTTCGTGTGGGCCGGGCCGGCCGGTTACCGCAGGCGCGCCATCAGCGCGTGCTCGACCAGGGTGATGAGCGCGCTCTTGGCGTCGCCGCGGTGGCGGGCGTCGGTGGTGATGATGGGGGCGTCCGGGCCGATCTGCAGGGCCTCGCGGACTTCCTCCGGGGTGTACGGCTGGTGGCCGTCGAAGCCGTTGAGGGCGATGACGAACGGCAGGCCGCTGTTCTCGAAGTAGTCGACTGCGGGGAAGCAGTCGGCGAGCCGGCGGGTGTCGACCAGCACCACCGCGCCGATGGCGCCGCGCACGAGGTCGTCCCACATGAACCAGAAGCGGTCCTGACCCGGGGTACCGAACAGGTACAGGATCAGGTCCTGGTCCAGGGTGATGCGGCCGAAGTCCATGGCGACCGTGGTGGTCGTCTTGTCCCCGGTGTGGGTCAGGTCGTCGATACCGGCGGAAGCGCTGGTCATGACGGCTTCGGTACGCAGCGGATTGATCTCGGAGACCGCGCCGACGAACGTGGTCTTGCCCACGCCGAAGCCGCCCGCCACCACGATCTTCGCGGAGGTGGTGGAGCGAGCCGCTCCGCCGTTAGAGCTTGCGAAGTCCACTGAGCACCCTTTCGAGCAGTGTCACATCTGGCTGGCCGCCGGCAGACTCGTCGCCGCCGGGCTGATGAATGGCGACAAGGCCCGCCTCCGCCAGGTCGGCGACGAGGATGCGGGCGACACCAAGAGGAATGGAGAGAAGTGCCGAGATCTCCGCGACGGATTTGATCTCCTGGCACAGACGGCAGATGCGCTGGTGCTCGGGCAACTGCCCTTGCAGCCGAGCGGGATCGGCCGTGGTGCTGACCAGCGCCTCGATGGCGAGCTGGTAGCGCGGCCGGGTACGGCCGCCGGTCATCGCGTACGGACGCACCAGCGGGTTGTGCGCCTTGGGGGCCTGCGGGCGCGAGGCCCGCGGCGGCGGCTGCGGCAGTCGGTGAGGAGCTTGCGGCTGCTGCGGTTGCTGGGGCTGACCGTACTGCTGCTGACCGTACTGCTGCTGGTACGGGTCCTGCTCCGGCACCGGCCGGCTGGGAGCGGAGGGGAAGTTGAAGCGGTTCTGGTCGTGCCCACCCTGCGGCTGCTGCGCGCCGCCATAAGGATGTCCTCCGGGTGTTGTCACGTTTCCTCCTCCTGCTCCAAGAACGCAGTACTCCCTGTAGAACCGCGCCACCGCACCCTATGGTGCGATGACGCGAAACGCACTGCCTGTTTGCTAGTTGAGAAGACTTCCCTGCAGCTCCGAACGCAGTTCCGGGGTAAGGACGCTGCCTGCCCGGTCCACGAGGAGGGCCATCTCGTAGCCCACGAGGCCGATGTCGCACTCGGGGTGCGCGAGCACCGCGAGCGAGGAACCGTCGGAGACGGACATGAGGAACAGGAATCCCCGGTCCATCTCCACCACGGTCTGGTTGACGGCGCCGCCCTCGAAGATGCGGGAGGCTCCGGCGGTCAGCGACGTCAGACCGGAGGCCACGGCCGCCAGCTGATCGGCGCGGTCGCGCGGGAATCCGTCGGACATCGCCAGAAGAAGGCCGTCGGCGGAGACCACCACGGTGTGGGACACCCCGGGGGTGTTGTCCACGAAGTTGGTGATCAACCAGTTCAGGTTCTGTGCCGCCTGGCTCATCGGGCTCACACTAACGCTCCTGGTCATAGCTGTTACTTGACTGCTCGGAACCCGCGCTGCGTCCCTGCTGGACACCGCGCCGCAGGTTGCTCAACCTGCCGCGGACGTCCTCCGGGGCGCGGGAGACCTGGGGGCCGCCCTGCGGGGTCGTCTCCGCAGCACCCTCGACCAGGTTGGCCTTGGGTACCCGCCGAGGGAGACCGGACGGGGTGACCCCGCCCGCCTTCGGCTCACGGAGCTTGGCGGCCTGCTGCCAGCGCTCGTCGTTGCTCGAACGCCACGACGAGCTGTCTTCCGTCTCCTCCGGGGCACTCTGCGCCTCAGCGGGCTGCTGCTGACGCTGCGGCCGCTGCTCGAAGAGGGATCCGGTGGACTCCGCTTTCTGCTGGCCCGACTGCCCCTGCTGCTGGCTGCCGCGACGCGGCAGGCCCGCCCCGGTCACCTGGTGACCGGTGTCGGCAGCGGCACCCGGACGGTCGAAGCCTACGCGGTCCGGAGCCGCTTCGGGAGCGACCCGGGATTCCGATTCGGTCCCGTAGTCCTGCTGGTAGGCGTCCGAGTAGGTGTTCTGCTCGGGCCACTCCGCCTGCGGGGACTGCGATGCGTAGCCGTCCTCGTAGGACTGGGCGCTGTGCCCCTGGTCCTGGTATCCGGCTTCCGGATAAGCGTAGTTCTGTTCCGGGTATGCCTCGTACGCCTGCTCGGATCCGGAAGTCCCGTACGAAGACTCGTAGCCCTGCGCGGACTGCTGTTCGTAGCCCTGGTACTCCTGGTACCCGTGTTCCGGCTGCGGTTCCGGATACTCCTGCGCGGAGTAACCCGACTGCTGGTCCTGGTCCTGCTCCTGCGGGTAGCCGACCTGGGCCGCCAGTGCGGCCCGGCGCTCCTGCTGGGTCAGGGACCGCCCGACCGGGTCGAGCGAGAGCTCCTCGCCGCCCTGCCCGTCGTAGCGCGAGTCGTCGAAGCCGAGCTCGGCGGCCGTGCGCAGCGCCGGGGCCGACTGGGCCCGCTGCTCCGGGATGATCGAGGAGACCGTGAAGTCGTCGTCCGGTATGGCCTCGCCACCGCCACCGTGGGTGATGGCGTCCGGGAGCATGACCAGCGAGGTGGTGCCGGCCGCTTCGCCGGAGGGGCGCAGCTGGACGCGGATGCCGTGGCGGTCCGCCAGCCGGCCGACCACGAACAGACCCATGCGCTGCGAGATCGCGGCGTCCACGGTCGGCGGGTTGGCCAGCTTGTGGTTGATGTCCGCGAAGTCCTCGGCGGTGAGGCCGATGCCCTTGTCGTGGATCTCCACCATGACGCGGCCGTCGGGCAGACGCGTGGCGTTGACGCGGACCTTGGTCTGGGGGGAGGAGAACGTGGTCGCGTTCTCCAGCAGCTCGGCGAGCAGGTGCACGAGGTCGGTCACGGCCTGACCGTGGATCTCCGCCTCCGAGACGCCCGAGAACTCGATGCGCTCGTACTGTTCCACCTCGGAGGAGGCGGCGCGCAGCACGTCGACGAGGGGCACCGGCTGGTCCCAGCGGCGGCCCGGCTCCTCACCCGCGAGGATGAGGAGGTTTTCGCCGTTGCGGCGCATACGGGTGGCCAGGTGGTCCAGCCGGAAGAGGTTCTCCAACTGGTCGGGGTCGGCCTCGTTGTTCTCCAGGTCGGTGATGAGGGTCAGCTGGCCCTCGATCAGCGACTGGTTGCGCATGGAGAGGTTCGTGAAGATCGCGTTGACGTTCCCTCGCAGGAGGGCCTGCTCGGCGGCGAGCCGGACCGCTTCCCGGTGGACCTGGTCGAAGGCGCGGGCGACCTCCCCGATCTCGTCCTGGGAGTCGATCGGGATCGGCGTCACACGGGTGTCGACCTTGCCGGGGTCGGTGCGCGAGAGCTGGTCGACGAGCATCGGCAGGCGTTGCTCGGCGACGTCGAAGGCGGCGCTGCGCAGGCGGCGCATGGAGCGGCTCATCTGGCGGGCCATCATGCCGGCCAGGATGAACGCGGCGAGCAGCGCCACGACCACGGCGGCACCGGTGATGATGGCGTCGTTGCGGGCCGAGTCGGACACCGCGACGGAGTCCTTGACGGCCTTGTCGAGGAGTTCCTTCTCGATCTCGGCGTAGCCGTCGAACTTGGCGGTGGCCGCGGCCTGCCAGGCCGGGGCGGAGGTGCCGCCGGCGGCGAGCTTCTCCTTGCTCAAGCCGGAGGCTATCGCCTCGGTCATGCCGGTGAGGGCGGACCCGTTGACGACCGGCGGTGCCTTGAAGGTGGTGCCGGCCTGGTCGGCCGCCAGCTTGGCGGCGGTGAGCTTGGCGGCGCCGTCCTTGGCCTTGTCGGCCATGACCTCCTTGAGGCGGTTGGTGTCCGCGTCGGTGCCCGCCGCGACGTACTCGCCGATGGCGATCTCTTCGAGGTAGGCGTAGGAGGAGAACGCGACGAGCTGGCCCCTGCGGACCTCCTCGTTCTCGTTCGGGCGGACCAGGAGGTGCGTGCCGACCGAGCGCTGGAGCGAGTTGGCGGCCTTGGCCAGCTCGACCGCGTAGACCATGCGGCCGTAGCTGGTCACGTTGCCGGTGCCGAGGCCCAGTTCGTTGGAGAACGTCATGAGGTAGTGCTGGACCAGCACGTATCCCTCTTCGGTCGGGATGGGACCCGCCTGGTTGGGAAGTGCCTTCTTCGGCGTCTCCGGAGCCACGTAGGCCGTCTTGCGGACCTGCTCCAGCTTGGGCTCCTCCTGGCGGAAGAGCGCCAGGCGGTGTTCCAGGCTCTGGTTGGCCGGGAGGTCCTTGGCGGCTGCGGCGAACTTGTCCTTGGCCGCGTCCGTGGCCGCGTACGCCTTCGTGACGACAGGGCTGTTGCGCTCGCCCTTGAGGAGCGGTTCGGCGGTGAGGTCACGCTCGTTGAGGAGGGCCTGGCCGTATTCGGCCGCCGCCTGGACGATGCGGGCCGTCTTCTCGGCGTCCTTGGCCTCGTTCCAGCTGTCGATCGAGCCCTTCACCTGGAAGCCGCCCATGACCAGTCCGACGAGGACGGGTACGAGCAGGATGGCGTTCAGCTTGGTCGGCACACGCCAGTTGCGCGGGGCGAACTTGCTGGCACTCCCCTTGGCGGCGGGTGGCTCCACGGGCACGTCGACGGGCGACGCGGCCGCTCGCGGCGGCGGGGTGAAGTTGCCCCGCGCGGGTTCGACCCCGGGGCTCGCGTTGCTTCGCCTCACTCGACCAACAACCTCTCGGCGGTGCTACTAGCTAGTTCGTTGAATTCCAGCACGGTTGACGGCCCTGTTCCAAACAGTTGGAATCGGCCATTCCAACAACCTTATGTCCCGCATAAATCGGACATACAGAGCGACCTGCTGCAAAAGCCGGGCTCGTTGTGAGCGCAGCGGTACCGCGCGAACGCACCCTGTGCCCGACCGGCGGTAATTCTCTGTCGAAACGTTATGAACGAGGAGGGCGGGCCGTGTTCTATGACACAGCCCGCCCTCTCCGAACACGACACGGAGCCCTGTTACTTGAGTCGCGCCATCAGTGCGTGCTCCACGAGCGTGATGAGCGCGCTCTTGGCGTCCGCGCGGTGGCGGGCGTCGGTGGTGATGATGGGGGCGTCCGGGCCGATCTGCAGGGCCTCGCGGACTTCCTCCGGGGTGTACGGCTGGTGCCCCTCGAAACCGTTGAGCGCCACCACGAACGGCAGGCCGCTGTTCTCGAAGTAGTCGACGGCGGGGAAGCAGTCGGCGAGCCGGCGGGTGTCGACCAGGACGATGGCGCCGATGGCGCCGCGGACCAGGTCGTCCCACATGAACCAGAAGCGGTCCTGACCCGGGGTACCGAACAGGTACAGGATCAGGTCCTGGTCCAGGGTGATGCGGCCGAAGTCCATGGCGACCGTGGTGGTCGTCTTGTCCGCGGTGTGGGTGAGGTCGTCGATGCCCGCGCTCGCGGACGTCATCACGGCCTCGGTACGCAGCGGATTGATCTCGGAGACCGCGCCGACGAACGTGGTCTTGCCCACGCCGAAGCCGCCCGCCACCACGATCTTCGCGGAGGTGGTGGAGCGAGCCGCTCCGCCGTCAGATCTTGCGAAGTCCACTGAGAACCCTCTCGAGCAGCGTTACATCCGGCGTTCCGCCGGCCTCTCCATTGCCCGGCTGGTGGATGGCCACCATTCCGGCCTCGGCCAGGTCGGCGACGAGGATCCGGGCGACACCGAGCGGCATCGACAGCAGTGCGGAGACCTCCGCGACCGACTTCACCTCACGGCACAGGGTGCAGATGCGCTGGTGCTCCGGCAGCAGGCCGGACAGGTGCATCGGATCGGCCGTGGTGCTGACCAGCGCCTCTATGGCGAGCTGGTAGCGGGGCCGGGTCCGGCCGCCGGTCATCGCGTAGGGACGCACCAGCGGCTGGTCGCCTTCCGAGTACGAGTCTCCGTACGAGTCCGGGTAGGCGGGGGGCGGGGTCATTGATCCTCCGGGCTGGACAGCAGTGGTCAGCGTGCCGTCTCACGGGGCGGCCGGTGGGGGGGGATGGTATGACGGCCTGGCGGTGGTACTTGGGTGCGGGGCGGGCGCCCCGGCCCCCCGGCCGGAAGTACCGTCCGGCCGGGAGGATTGCGGTCAGCCGAGCAGGCTTCCCTGGAGTTCCGAGCGCAGCTCCGGGGTGAGGACGCTGCCGGCCCGGTCCACGAGGAGGGCCATCTCGTAGCCCACGAGGCCGATGTCGCACTCGGGGTGCGCCAGTACGGCCAGCGAGGAACCGTCGGAGACGGACATGAGGAACAGGAATCCCCGGTCCATCTCCACCACGGTCTGGTTGACGGCGCCGCCCTCGAAGATGCGGGAGGCTCCGGCGGTCAGCGACGTCAGGCCGGAGGCCACGGCCGCCAGCTGATCGGCCCGGTCACGGGGGAAACCTTCCGACATCGCCAGAAGGAGTCCGTCGGCGGAGACCACCACGGTGTGGGACACCCCGGGGGTGTTGTCCACGAAGTTGGTGATCAACCAGTTCAGGTTCTGTGCCGCCTGGCTCATCGAACTCAACTAACGCTCCTGCTGGTAAGTGGGGTCGATCTGGTAACTGCCGGTCGCGGGGCCGGTGGTGCCGGCCTGGCGCCCCTGCTGGATACCGCGTCGGAGGTTGGTGAGGCGACCGCGGACGTCGTCCGGGGCGCGTGAGACCTGCGGGCCCGGCTGGGTCTCGGCCTGCTGCTGAGCGGTACCGGCCACCAGGTTCGCCCGCGGTACCCGCTTGGGCAGGCCCGAGGTGGTGATGCCACCGGCGGCGGGCTGGCGCACGCGCTCGGCCTGCCGCATCAGCTCGTCGTTGGGCGAGGACCGCCAGCTGACGGTCGGCACCGCGCCGGTCGCCGTCTGGTCGGCGGAGGGTTCCTGACCACGCTGGGGGAGCGGCTGCTGGTGAGCCGGCGCGGTCGGAGCCTGCTGCTGGTACTGCTGCGGCTGCTGGGGTACGGAGGGGCCGCCGTCCTGGCGGACCCAGTTGGACTCCAGCGTGTCGAAGATGGGGCTGCGCGCCTCGCCGGGACCCGAGGCCGGCGGCAGCGCCTCGGGCCGGGCCTGCGGACGCTGCGGCGGGAAGTAGCCGCCGGGCTGCCGAGCCTGGGGCCGACCGCCGCCGGGGCCACCCACGCCGGGGCCGCCGCCGCGGGGTGCCTGGAAGTCGCCCGGGCGCTCGAACTGCCCGGTGGCGGACGGGTCCAGGGGACCGCGCACGTCAGGGCGCTCGAACTGTCCCGTGGTGCCGTCGGCGGGGTTGCCGCCGGCGTACGGGGCCGGGGCGTTGAAGTCCGGGCGGGGGAACTCGGCCGTCGCACCGGGGCCCGACAGCTCGTCATGCCCGCGCGGGACCTCGTGACCACCCTGGCCCGCGCCCCAGCTGGTGCCCTGCGGGGCCGCGCCGCCCGCACCCGGGAGTTCCGGACGCGGGGCGCCGCCGCGCGGCGGCAACTGTGGCCGCTTGCGCTGGACGGGAGCCGGGGGCTGACCCTGGTTCTGGGAGCCGGCCGGAGCGGGCTGCTGCTGCGGCCGCTCGAAGCCGTTGCCCTGCGGGAAGGCGGAGGGAGAGGTACCGGGCCGGGACTGCGGCGCACCACCGACGGGACCGCCGAGCGCACCGCCCGCCGGACCCGCGACCGGACCACGGCCCGGGAGCGGGGCACCGGGGGTGAACCCGCCCGCGCCCTGACCCGTCGGGGCACCCGGACCGGCCTGCGGACGCGCCATCGGGCCGCCCTGCTGCTGCGGCCGGCCTGCGGGACCGCCCTGCGGGCCGGGACCCTGACCCTGGGACCGCTGCTGCATGCCGGCTGACGCGTCCCGCCCGGGCAGCGCGGCACGCTGCCCGGCGGCGGAGACCTGACCGCGCTGCGGACCGGCGCCCACGGGGGGACGCGCGCCGCCGGAGCCGACCGCACCCTGTCCCGCGGAACCGCCCGGGCCGCCCTGCGGGGCACCGGACCCAGGACCGCCCTGCCCACCCTGGCCGGGCATCGGCGCGGGCTTCTTGCCGCCCTGGGCGACATCCACCGGCAGCATGACGAGCGCGGTGGTACCGCCCGAGTCGGAGGGGCGCAGCTGGATGCGGATGCCGTGTCGCAGGGACAGGCGGCCGACCACGAACAGGCCCATGCGGCGGGAGACGGAGACGTCCACGGTCGGCGGCGACGCGAGCCGCTCGTTGATCGCGGCGAGGTCTTCGGGGGACAGGCCGATACCGGTGTCGTGGATCTCGACGAGCACGCGGCCGTCCGGCAGGGCGTGACCGGTGACCTTGACCTTGGTCTGCGGGGAGGAGAACGAGGTGGCGTTCTCCAGCAGCTCGGCGAGGAGGTGCACGAGGTCGTTGACGACGCGGCCGGCGACGTCGGTGCCGGGCACCGACGCGAGTTCGATGCGTTCGTACTGCTCCACCTCGGACGCCGCGGCGCGGAGCACGTCGACGAGCGGGACGGGGCGGGTCCACCGGCGGCCCGGCTCCTCGCCCGCGAGGACGAGGAGGTTTTCGCCGTTACGGCGCATACGGGTCGCGAGGTGGTCGAGCTTGAAGAGCGAGGACAGCTGGTCCGGGTCGGCCTCGCGCGACTCCAGCTCGGAGATGAGCGAGAGCTGGCGCTGGATCAGACCCTGCGAGCGGCGCGAGAGGTTGGTGAACATCGCGTTGACGTTGCCCCGCAGCAGGGCCTGCTCGGCGGCGAGGCGGACGGCCTCGCGGTGCACGTCGTCGAAGGCCGCGGCCACCTGGCCGATCTCGTCGCGGGTGTGCAGACCGACGGACTCCACCGTCGTGTCGACGTCCTGCGGGTCGGTCTCGGACAGCTGCTTGACGAGCTCGGGCAGCCGGTCCTGGGCGACGCGGGTCGCCGTGTCCTGGAGGCGGCGCAGCGAGCGGATCATGGACCGGGCCATGACGAAGGCGCCGACGAGGGAGACACCGAGCACGAGGAGGATCAGCGCACCGTTGATGATGGCGTCCTGCTGCGACGAGCTCTTCAGCTCGCGGGCCTTCTGCTCCATGTCCTCCAGCAGGGTGAGCTCGATGACCTTCATGGCCGTGAGCTTGGTGCCGTCGGCGTCGTACCAGTCCATCCAGGAGTGGTACGCCTGCTCCTTGGTGAACTGGCCCTGCGTGGACAGGACGCGACGGGTGTAGTGGTCGGCCTTGCTGATCTCCGCGTTGCCGTCGCCGAGGCTCGCGAGGAGTTCCTCGGACTTGCCCTGGTAGACGAGTTCGAAGGTCTTCTTCGCCTGGCTCTCGCCGCGCAGCGCGGACAGCGCGTACAGGCGGTCGTTCTCGCCCAGCGAGCCAGGCTTGTCGCCACTCTCGGGGAGCGAGGCCGCGATGATCGCGCGCTGGATGGATGCGTACTCCTTGGCGGCGGAGAAGGCCGCCAGGGCGCGCGTGCGCTTGATCATCTCCGGGTTGGAGGTGGCCTGGGCCATGTCCTGGGAGAGGGAGAGCAGCGACACGATGAGCGCGTTGTACTCGGTGACCGTCTGCTGGGCGCCGCTCTGGTACGCCTTCTTGCGGATGTCCTCGATGCCGGTGAGCTGGCGGCCGATCTGCAGGATGTTGTTGCGGATCGACTTGAGGGTGTCGTCCTTGGCCTGCGTGCTGTCGACCTTGTCGGTCGCGACGCTGAACGCTTCGATCGCGGTGTTGGTCTGGTCGCGGACGCCCTGGACGAGGGAGTTCGGCTTGCCCGACTTGTCGACCGACAGCGGACCGGCGGACTTGTCGCGCTCCTCCTGGAGCGCGGCGGCCAGGTTGGTCGCCTGCCGGGTCATCGTCGTCAGCAGCTGCATGTGGTCCAGCTGCGCGATCTCGTTGAGCGAGTCGTTGATACGGAAGCCACCGAGCGTGGTGGCGGCGACGACCGGCAGGGTCAGCAGCGACACCAGTCGCGTGCTGATGCGCCAGTTCTGCATGGCCATGCGTGAACCGGGCCCGCTGGGGGCCTTCGGTATCGCCACGTCCTGCTCGGGAGCCGGTTCGCCCTTGCCCTTGGCCCGTGCCGGGCCCTTCGGCTTGGCACGGCCCTTGGCCTTCCCCTTCACGGGGTCGGCGGCATCGGGGCGCGCTCCTTCGACAGCCGGCCCTCGGTTCTGGGCGTGCTGGGGCGAGGAGCCACGGTCGGTCCCGCCGCGCGGCTCCTGCTCCGACGCAGCTTCCCCTCGGCCCTCATGGGCCTGGGGAGAACCCTTGCCATCCCTCTTGAATCGTCCCTGCACTAGCGTCGCAACCTCTGGACCAGGCGTCCCGCCGGTGGAGCGGTGGGACGGTGTCGAGTCGTGGGGCACTGACGGCCCCATGGTGGTCGTCGGTGACCGGCGCGTCTCCCTCTCCTTGCCGCCGCGCTGGGCGCTGAGTCGCGCCACCTGCGCGCCGGCTGATTCCCGCGGCGGTCCCGCGAATTCCAGCACAGTGGGGGATCTCCAACAAGGTGTGCGGTTCCCCCCGGCGAGCCCGTCACGGCTTGTGACGGACGCGCTACGCGATGTGGAACCTCTTTCGGGATGAACCGGACTTACGCCGACCAAACCCCGTGGCTGTCAAGGTGTCCCAGTCGAGATGATCAGGAGCGGAATAACGCGTTCAGTGGCGCAATGTCCGTTTTGGGGCTCCCAATTGACTGTCTGTTATGCCCGTAATGCCGGGTCGCTGGTGAGGAAACTCACACAGTCGTGGCCATTACTTCCCGGTTCGGTGGGGGATTCAGATGTTTAGCCTTTCCCTTTGCAGGGTTGGCGCATCCGACAACCACCACACGACGACCGAGCCGAGGGCCCCGAACTCCGATGACTCCGCAGAATCCGCAGAAGACGACGCTGATGTTCCGCAACATAGCCAACCCCCGCCGCACCACCCTGGCGCACCTCCAGGACGCCGAGGAACTGCAGTCGCCCCTGGCCCCGGAGCACTCCGTCGAGCTGCCCACGCAGACCGCGAACCCCCGCCGCACCGTCCTGATGGACGCCCCGGTCGCCGCCGCCGCGCAGTAGACCCGCCGGTACGGACGCGAAGCGCCGCCGCCCACCGCGTTAGCCTGGAGTCCGCAGATTCCGGCCGACGGAAATACAGAGGGGCAGACGCAACAGGTGCGCATCGCCAGGTTCTCGATCGACGGCAACGTCGCGTTCGGCGCGGTCGAGGGCAGCACTGCCCCCGGCGCCGAAAGCGAGCTCGTCCTCGACATCATCAAGGGCATTCCGTTCGCGGACTTCGAGCTCTCGGGCACCAAGGTGCCGCTGAACAAGGTCCGGCTCCTGCCGCCCGTGCTCCCGAACAAGGTCGTGGCCATCGGCCGCAACTACGCGGAGCACGCGGCGGAGCTCGGCAACGCGGTCCCGGAGACGCCCATCACCTTCTTCAAGCCCTCCACCTCGGTGGTCGGCCCGGGCGACCCCATCACGTACCCCTCCTTCTCCCAGGACCTCCACCACGAGGCGGAGCTGGCCGTGGTCATCGGCCGGATGTGCCGGGAGGTCCCCAAGGAGCGCGTCAAGGACGTGATCCTCGGCTACACCTGCGCCAACGACGTCACCGCGCGCGATGTCCAGCAGCGCGAGAAGCAGTGGGCCCGCGCCAAGGGCTTCGACAGCTCCTGCCCGCTGGGCCCCTGGATCGAGACCGACCTCGACCCGAGCGACCTGACCATCCAGTGCACGGTCAACGGCGAACAACGCCAGCTCGGCCGCACCAGCGACATGGTCCGTTCGATCGAGGACCTGATCGTGCACATCACCGAGGCCATGACGCTGCTCCCGGGCGACGTCATCCTCACGGGGACCCCGGCCGGAGTCGGCCCCCTCAACGTCGGCGACGAGGTCGCCGTCACCATCGAAGGCATCGGCACTCTCACCAACAAGGTGATCAAGCGTGGCTAACGCGAACGTCCGCGTACGTTTCTGTCCCTCCCCGACCGGCAACCCCCACGTGGGCCTGGTCCGGACCGCCCTCTTCAACTGGGCGTTCGCCCGCCACCACGGCGGTACGTTCGTCTTCCGCATCGAGGACACCGACGCGGCCCGCGACTCCGAGGACTCCTACCACCAGCTGCTCGACTCGCTGCGCTGGCTGGGCTTCACCTGGGACGAGGGCCCCGAGGTCGGCGGCCCGCACGCGCCGTACCGCCAGTCGCAGCGCATGGACATCTACGCGGACGTCGCCCAGCGCCTGCGCGACGGCGGCTACGCGTACGACTGCTACTGCACCACCGAGGAGCTCGACGAGCGCCGCACCGCCGCCCGCGCCGCCGGCAAGCCCTCCGGCTACGACGGCCACTGCCGCGACCTGACCGCCGAGCAGGTGGCCGCGTACCAGGCCGAGGGCCGCCTCTCGATCGTCCGCTTCCGGATGCCCGACGAGCCGATCACCTTCACCGACCTGGTCCGCGGCGAGCTGACCTTCACCCCGGAGAACGTGCCGGACTTCGGCATCCTGCGGGCCAACGGCGCCCCGCTGTACACGCTCGTCAACCCGGTCGACGACGCGCTGATGCAGATCACGCACGTGCTGCGCGGCGAGGACCTGCTGTCCTCCACGCCCCGCCAGATCGCGCTCTACAAGGCGCTGATGGAGCTCGGCATCGCCACCGGCGTCCCCGAGTTCGGCCACCTGCCGTACGTCATGGGCGAGGGGAACAAGAAGCTCTCCAAGCGCGACCCGGAGTCCTCGCTCAACCTCTACCGCGAGCGCGGCTTCCTCCCCGAGGGCCTGCTGAACTACCTCTCGCTCCTCGGCTGGTCCTTCTCCAAGGACCAGGACATCTTCACCGTCGAGGAGATGGTGGCGAAGTTCGACATCCCGGACGTGAACGCCAACCCGGCCCGCTTCGACCTGAAGAAGGCCGAGGCGATCAACGCCGACCACATCCGCCGGATGGACCCGAAGGCGTTCGCCGACGCGTGCAGGCCGTGGCTGCGCGCGCCGCACGCCAACTGGGAGCCGGAGGACTTCGACGAGCGGGCGTGGGAGGCCATCGCGCCGTACGCCCAGACCCGCGTGACCGTCCTGTCGGACATCACCGCGAACGTCGACTTCCTCTTCCGCAAGGAGCCGGTCGAGGACCAGGCGTCCTGGGACAAGGCGATGAAGGGCGAGCCCGCGGCCCTGCTCACCACCGTCCGGGCCCACCTGGAGACCGCCGACTGGAACGACCCGGAGGCCCTCAAGCAGGCCGTCCTGGCCGCCGGCGAGGCCCACGGCCTCAAGCTGGGCAAGGCCCAGGCCCCGGTCCGCGTCGCCGTCACCGGCCGCACGGTCGGCCTGCCGCTCTTCGAGTCCCTCCAGATCCTGGGCAAGGAGCGCTCCCTGGCCCGCATCGACGCGGCCCTGGCGAAGCTCGCCGCCTGACCGTACGCACTCCCCGCAGGGGCGGCCGCCTCCCCGGCGACCGCCCCTGCGGCGTTTCGGCGGCCGCGTGACGAACTTCTTCGTCGTCCCCTCACCGGACGGGGGCGCCCAGTAGTCTCGGCCGTATGCCGATCCGTGCGTTGTTGTGGGACATCGACGACACCCTGTTCGACTACACCGGGGCCGACACCGCCGGGCTCGCGCGGCACCTGGCCGAGGACGGGCTGGCGGAACGCTACGGGACCCCGGGCGCGGCCCTCGCCCTGTGGCGGGCCACGACCGAACGCCACTGGGCGCGTTTCGCCGCCGGCGAGACGACCTTCCTGGCCCAGCGGCAGGACCGGGTGCGGGATTTCCTTTCGGCCCCCGACATGAGCGCCGCCGAGGCCGACGACTGGTTCGACCGGTACCTCGTGCACTACCAGGCGGCATGGGCGCTGTTCCCGGACGTGCTCCCCGTACTGGACGCCCTGGCCGCCGACTACCGGCACGGGGTGCTCTCGAACTCCTCCACGGCCAACCAGGACCCCAAGCTGCGCCGGCTCGGCCTGCGCGAGCGCTTCGAAGTGCTGGTCTGCGCCGCCGAGCTCGGTGTCAGCAAGCCGGACGCCGCCGCCTTCCTGGGGGCCTGCGAGGCGCTCGGGCTGCCGCCGGGGGAGGTGGCCTACGTCGGCGACCAGCCGGAGATCGACGCCCGCGGCGCCCGGGACGCGGGGCTCACGGCCGTGTGGCTCGACCGGTCCGGCGCGCCCGGACCGACGCCCGAAGGAGTGCACAGGATCTCCGGTCTGGGCCGGCTCCCCGCGCTGCTGGGCGCAGATACCCGTTTTGGAGCACGGTCAGGCATCCGGTAATGTTCTTTCTGCGCCGCCCGAGCGGGCCGAAAGGCCGGACGGAGGCGCTAACCGAATGAAAGTCCCCCAGGGGCTTGCGTTTTGGTGGGCTATAGTGTAATTGGCAACACGAGGGTTTCTGGTTCCCTTATTCTAGGTTCGAGTCCTGGTAGCCCAGCGCAGTGCAGTAGTAACGCAGTGCTTGCCCCCGTTGTGTAGCGGCCTAGCACGCCGCCCTCTCAAGGCGGTAGCGCCGGTTCGAATCCGGTCGGGGGTACAGATCCTTCCCGCAAGACCTCCATCGGGTAGCTCCCGGACGTCTTGATGCAGGATCGCTAGGGCCCCCGTTGTGTAGCGGCCTAGCACGCCGCCCTCTCAAGGCGGTAGCGCCGGTTCGAATCCGGTCGGGGGTACTATGTCTGGCATGGTCTAGACCACTATGGGCTATAGTGTAATTGGCAACACGAGGGTTTCTGGTTCCCTTATTCTAGGTTCGAGTCCTGGTAGCCCAGCGCAGTGCAGTAGTAACGCAGTGCTTGCCCCCGTTGTGTAGCGGCCTAGCACGCCGCCCTCTCAAGGCGGTAGCGCCGGTTCGAATCCGGTCGGGGGTACAGAAGAAGAGGCCCTCCGCGATCGTCGCGGAGGGCCTCTTCGTCATGACCGGCCCGGGGAGCGGCAGAAGTACGGGCCCGGAGGCGCGTGTTCGGACGTGTGCGGCGTCGTACGCGCCCCCGGGCCCGGAGGGACGGGGGGAAAGGGCGGGGGAGGTCAGCCGGAGCGGCGCAGGGCCTCCGTCAGCCGGCCGGCGGCGTCGATGACCGCCTGGGCGTGCATCCGACCAGGGTGCCGGGTCAGGCGCTCGATCGGGCCGGAGACCGATACGGCGGCCACGACCCGGTTCGACGGCCCGCGTACCGGCGCCGAGACGGAGGCCACGCCGGGCTCCCGCTCGCCGATCGACTGCGCCCAGCCGCGGCGCCGTACGCCGGACAGTGCCGTCGCCGTGAAACGCGCGCCCTGAAGACCGCGGTGGAGCCGCTCGGGCTCTTCCCAGGCCATCAGGATCTGCGCGGCCGAACCGGCCTTCATCGGGAGCGTGGAGCCCACCGGGACGGTGTCCCGCAGGCCCGACAGCCGCTCGGCCGCTGCCACGCAGATGCGCATGTCGCCCTGACGCCGGTAGAGCTGCGCGCTCTCGCCCGTCACGTCGCGGAGGTGGGTGAGCACCGGTCCGGCCGTGGCCAGCAGACGGTCCTCGCCGGCCGCGGCGGCAAGCTCTGCCAGCCGCGGACCGAGGATGAACCGGCCCTGCATGTCCCTCGCCACCATCCGGTGGTGTTCCAGTGCCACGGCAAGGCGATGTGCCGTGGGTCGTGCGAGCCCTGTCGCCGCGACCAGCCCGGCGAGGGTGGCCGGACCGGACTCCAGTGCGCTCAGTACCAGAGCTGCCTTGTCGAGAACGCCGACGCCGCTAGAGTTGTCCATGAAACGATATTCACGTCTCACAGTGTGAAACGCAAGTTCAATTTTTCCAAGAACGAGCGAGTCTGTATGTGCGGGTCCACGAACCACTGGGTCCGAGCCGTCGTCCGGGACGTGGGGTACGGGCGATACAGGCGCACAAGATCTCTATGAAGCGCCGGCACAACCGGCCGGCCGGAGGGAAAGCGATGGGTAGGACACTCGCGGAGAAGGTCTGGGACGACCATGTCGTCCGGCGCGCCGAGGGCGAGCCCGATCTCCTCTTCATCGATCTGCACCTGCTGCACGAGGTGACCAGCCCGCAGGCCTTCGAGGGCCTGCGTCAGGCCGGCCGCAAGGTCCGTCGCCTGGACCTCACCATCGCGACCGAGGACCACAACACCCCCACCATCGACATCGACAAGCCGATCGCGGACCCGGTCTCCCGGGCCCAGCTGGAGACGCTGCGGCGCAACTGCGCCGAGTTCGGCGTCCGCCTGCACTCGCTGGGTGACGTCGAGCAGGGCGTCGTCCACGTGGTGGGACCGCAGCTGGGACTGACCCAGCCCGGCACCACCGTGGTCTGCGGCGACTCCCACACCTCCACGCACGGCGCCTTCGGCGCGCTGGCCTTCGGCATCGGCACCAGCCAGGTCGAACACGTGCTGGCCACCCAGACGCTGCCGCTGGCCCGCCCCAAGACGATGGCGATCACCGTCACCGGCGCGCTGGCCGATGACGTCACCGCCAAGGACCTCATCCTGGCGATCATCGCCCGGATCGGCACCGGCGGCGGCCAGGGTTACATCCTGGAATACCGCGGCGAGGCCATCGAGAAGCTCTCGATGGAAGCCCGCATGACCATCTGCAACATGTCGATCGAGGCCGGTGCCCGCGCGGGCATGATCGCCCCCGACGAGACCACCTTCGACTACCTCCGGGGCCGCGACCACGCCCCCGAGGGCGAGGACTGGGACGCGGCGGTCGCCTACTGGAAGACGCTGCGCACCGACGACGACGCCGTCTTCGACGCCGAGGTCGTCATCGACGGCGCCTCGCTCTCCCCGTTCGTCACCTGGGGCACCAACCCGGGCCAGGGCGCGCCGCTGTCCGCCAACGTCCCCGACCCGGCTTCGTACGAGGACGCTTCGGAGCGCTTCGCCGCCGAAAAGGCCCTGGAGTACATGGGGTTGGCGGCCGGGCAGCCGCTGCGGGACATCAAGGTAGACACCGTCTTCGTAGGTTCCTGCACCAACGGCCGCATCGAGGACCTGCGCGCCGTCGCCGGCATCATCGAGGGCCGCAAAGTCGCCGACGGTGTACGGATGCTGGTCGTCCCGGGCTCGGTCCGGGTCGCGCTGCAGGCCGTGGAAGAGGGACTGGACAAGGTCTTCAAGGAGGCCGGGGCCGAATGGCGGCACGCGGGCTGCTCGATGTGCCTGGGCATGAACCCCGACCAACTGGCCCCCGGTGAGCGCTCCGCGTCCACCTCCAACCGCAACTTCGAGGGCCGCCAGGGCAAGGGCGGACGCACCCACCTGGTCTCCCCGCAGGTGGCCGCCGCGACCGCGGTACTGGGCCACCTGGCCTCGCCCGCCGACCTGTCCGACGTCACCGCCCCCGCCGGAGTCTGAATCATGGAAGCTTTCACCACCCACACCGGTCGGGCCGTCCCGCTGCGCCGCAGCAACGTCGACACCGACCAGATCATCCCGGCCCACTGGCTGAAGAAGATCACCCGCGACGGCTTCGAGGACGGGCTCTTCGAGGCATGGCGCAAGGACCCGGAGTTCGTCACCAACCGTCCGGAGCGCGCCGGCGCGACCGTGCTGGTCGCCGGCCCCGACTTCGGTACCGGCTCCTCGCGCGAGCACGCCGTCTGGGCGCTGCAGAACTTCGGCTTCAAGACCGTCATCTCCTCGCGCTTCGCGGACATCTTCCGCGGCAACTCGCTGAAGAACGGTCTGCTGACCGTCGTCCTGCCGCAGGAGACCGTCGAGCGGCTGTGGCAGCTGACCGAGGCGGACCCCACCGCCGAGATCACCGTCGACCTGGTGGACCGCAAGGTCCGAGCCGAAGGCGTCGAGGCGGAGTTCGAACTCGACGACAACGCCCGTTGGCGTCTGCTGGAGGGTCTGGACGACATCTCCCTCACCCTTCAGAACGAAGCGGACATCGCCACGTACGAAAGCACCCGCCCGACCTTCAAGCCGCGCACGATTCAGGCGTGATTCCTGCCTGATCAGCGCTTATTCACCCTCGGGTGATCACATCGCCCCCACTGTGCCCCCCGCTTTCCGGCGGGGGGCACAGCCGTGTGTTGAGGCCCCGTGAGGCGACAACTCGCCCCAGATGGCACAATCTGTGCATGGAACGCGACAGTCAACTTGAGCTCTACGAAGTGGTCGCGAGCCGATTGAAAGAAGCACACGCAAGGGTGCGCACGCTGCAAGTCCCGGAGGGCGTAAGGATGGCGCTGTCCCGGAAGCTGTTGGTCGTCACGGCCGCGGCGAAGCATGATCTCGCCGATGCGGCAAGGCGCCTGGACAGGTTGATGAAGGACCTCGACGAGGGTCGATTCCCTGAAGGCGACTGATGCGAAGGAACTCCGTAACGGCTTACAACGTTGCGGCACTAGGGTGATTAGCCCGTTTCGTGTTTGATTTGCGGTATATATCCGCCTAACGTGCGAAATAAGCTTGAACACATTCGTTCTGGCGAAGTCTCCGAAGGGGAAGACGTGAACAAGGCGCAGCTCGTAGAAGCGATTGCCGACAAGCTCGGCGGCCGCCAGCAGGCCGCGGACGCGGTCGACGCGGTACTGGACGCCATGGTCCGCGCGGTCGTCGCGGGCGACCGGGTCTCGGTCACCGGCTTCGGCTCGTTCGAGAAGGTCGACCGTCCGGCCCGCTACGCCCGTAACCCGCAGACGGGTGAGCGCGTCCGGGTCAAGAAGACCTCGGTTCCCCGGTTCCGCGCGGGCCAGGGCTTCAAGGACCTGGTCAGCGGCACCAAGAAGCTCCCCAAGGGTGGAGAGGTCTCCGTCAAGAAGGCGCCCAAGGGCAGCCTTTCGGGCGCCCCGCCCACCATCGCCAAGGCCGTCGGCAAGAAGGCCACCGCGAAGAAGACGGCGGCGAAGTCGACCTCCGCGCGGAAGACCACGACCGCCGCCACCACCAAGAAGGCCGCCGCGAAGAAGACCACCGCGGCCGCCAAGAAGACCACCGGCGCCGCGAAGAAGACGGCGGCCGGGTCCTCCACCGCCGCGGCGAAGAAGACCACCGCCAAGAAGGCCACGTCCACGGCCAAGAAGACGGCTCCGGCGGCCAAGAAGACCACCGCGAAGACCACCGCGCCCGCCAAGAAGACGACGGCGCGCAAGACCACCGCGAAGAAGACCACCGCCCGCAAGAAGTAAGCAGGGCACGAGTCACACACGCCGGGCCGGCTTCCCCACGGCGGGGAAGCCGGCCCGCGGTGCGTTCACCCGGCCGATCAGCGCGGGTGGAAGGGGCGTGCGGCCCCCGTCAGAACGTCTGCAGGGTGACCAGGGTGATGCGCAGGTCCGGGCCCGAGCCCTGCGTCTCGATCCGCACGCGCTGTCCGGGCCGCAGCAGCCGCAGGCCGCCCGCGTCGAACGCGGCGGCCTCGAAGGGCACCGGGGTGCCGTCGTCCAGCAGCACACTGCCGCTGCGGGTCTGGGAGTCGTACGTGTACGCGGTCGCCTGCATACCGGCACTGTATCGGGCCGTGTGCCGGCCCACCCCGAGGGCGAGGGCCGTCCGCAGATCGGCGCCCGTATCCACGTCCCGGCGGACGCTGTCGACGCCGGTCAGGGAGATTTCCACCGCCCCGGACGCCGAATGCCGGGCCCGCGACGGACCGCCGAACGACGGCGCCAATTCCACGTCCGGAGCAGCGGAAAGCAGGGTCGTCCCGATTCCCGCCGCATCCGCCAGAAAAGCCCGCGGAAATACCGAAGCGGTATCGAGCACGCGTAGCAATTCGGGTGGCCGCAGCGCGGGCAGGTCCGCGTTCAGCGCCGCCACCGCCGACCCGGGCCGGCGCGACCGTACGGCCCGCGCCCCGTGGGCCAGCGCCGCGTTGAGGCCGGCGCCCGGGACGTCCGGGACGATCCGCGCCCCGAGCCGCGCCAGTTCCGCGCCCGCCACCGCGTCGTCCGTGACGACCACCACATCCGCCACGACCGCGCAGGCCAGCGCCCCCGCCACGGTGTCCTGGGCGAAGGCCAGCGCGAGCCCCGGGCGCGAGCCGCCGACGGCCGCGGCGAGCCGGCTCTTGGCCAGCGCGAGCGGCTTCAGCGGCACCACCAAGCTCCAGACGGCGTTCGTCACGACCCCTTCCCTCCGGTGCGCCCCCGCACGCCTGTGGGCCGCCCTCAGTCACGGCCCGGTCGTCAGTCGGCCCATTGTCCCCTCCACCCGGACACGGGTGGACTCGGCGGCCCGACTGGGGCGTACGGTGTTCTCGACAGAGACCGGACCTGGGGCGAGACTTGTCCGGCCCACGAGGTGCCCAGTCCCCCAGCCACCGCTGGGCGGTACACCCGTGCCCCGGTCCTAGAGGAAGGTGTCCGAGTGTCCCGCCGCAGAATCGGCTTCTGGTACCGCCTGGCGGCGGTCATCGCGAAACCGCCGCTGGTAGTGCTGTTCAAGCGGGACTGGCGGGGAATGGAGCACATTCCGGCCGACGGCGGGTTTATCACCGCGGTCAATCACAACTCGTACCTGGACCCGCTGTCCTACGCGCACTTCCAGTACAACACCGGCCGGGTGCCGCGGCTGCTCGCGAAGGCCGGCCTCTTCAAGGTGCCTTTCGTCGGTACGATCCTGCGCGGTTCGGGACAGATCCCCGTCTACCGGGAGACCACCAACGCCCTGGACGCCTTCCGGGCGGCCGTCGCCGCCATCGAACGCGGGGAATGCGTGGCGTTTTACCCGGAGGGCACCCTCACCCGCGATCCCGGCATGTGGCCCATGGCCGGCAAGACCGGAGTGGCCAGGGTGGCACTCGTCACCAGGGCGCCCGTCATTCCGGTGGCCCAGTGGGGTGCGAACCTCGCGATGCCGCCCTACGCCAAGGAGAACAAGGTTCGCCTGTTCCCCCGCAAGACCCTCCAGGTACTCGCCGGACCGCCCGTGGACCTCTCCGAGTTCTACGAGCGGGAACCCACCCCCGAGGTGCTCAAGGGGGCCACCGAGACCATCATGGCGGCCGTCACCGGGCTGCTGGAGGAGTTGCGCGGCGAGAAGGCGCCCGAGCAGCCGTACGACCATCGCAAGGCCAGGGCGGAACAGCGGCGCAAGGCCGCGGGGGAGGGCAAGAAGTGACAGGTCCCGTGAAGGCAGCCGTCTACGGAACCGGCTCCTGGGGCACGGCGTTCGCCATGGTCCTCGCCGACGCCGGCTGCGAGGTGACCCTCTGGGGCCGCCGCAAGGAGCTGGCCGACGCCGTCAACACCGGCCGGACCAACCCGGACTACCTGCCCGGCGTCGAACTCCCCGCGAACATCCGGGCCACCACCGACGCGGCCGAAGCCGCGGCGGGCGCCGACTTCACGGTCATCGCCGTTCCGTCCCAGACCCTGCGCGGCAACCTGGCCGCGTGGACGCCGCTGCTGGCCCCCGACACCGTGCTCGTCTCCCTCATGAAGGGCATCGAACTCGGCACCGCCAAGCGGATGAGCGAGGTCATCGAAGAGGTGGCCGGCGTCCCGGCCGAGCGCGTCGCCGTCGTCACCGGCCCCAACCTGGCCCGTGAGATCGCCGCCCGACAGCCCGCCGCGTCCGTCGTCGCCTGCGTGGACGAAGGCGTCGCCCGGCGCCTCCAGGCCGCCTGCCACACCCCGTACTTCCGCCCGTACACCAACACCGACGTGGTGGGCTGCGAGCTCGGCGGCGCCGTCAAGAACGTCATCGGGCTCGCCGTCGGCATCGCGGACGGCATGGGCCTGGGCGACAACACCAAGGGCTCGCTCATCACCCGCGGCCTCGCCGAGACGACCCGCCTCGGCCTCGCCATGGGCGCCGACCCGCTCACCTTCTCGGGCCTCGCCGGGCTCGGCGACCTCGTCGCCACCTGCTCCTCGCCGCTCTCCCGAAACCACACCTTCGGAACCAACCTCGGCCGCGGGATGACCCTGGAGGAGACCATCGCGGTCACCAAGCAGACCGCGGAAGGGGTCAAGTCCTGCCAGTCCGTGGCGGATCTGGCCCACCGGCACGGAGTGGACATGCCGATCACCGAAACGGTCGTCGACATCGTCCACCACGGCAAGCCCACGCTGGTCGCATTGAAGGAACTCATGAGCCGCAGCGCCAAACCGGAACGCCGCTGAGTCCTTTCCGGACGTTCGAGCGGGTACTCTCGTGGCGATATGAGCAGCGAGAACCTTCCCCAGACCCCTGAGCAGCGGGGCCGCAAGCCCCGCGTGGCCGTCGTGTTCGGCGGTCGCAGCTCGGAACACGGCATCTCGGTCGTCACCGCGGGCGCCGTGCTGCGCTCCATCGACCGCTCCAAGTACGAGGTGCTGCCCATCGGCATCACCACGGACGGCCGGTGGGCGCTGACCGCCGACGAGCCCGCCCGGATGGCCATCGCCGACCGCAAGCTCCCGGACGTCGACGCGCTCGCCGACTCCGAGGAGGGCTCCGTCGTCCTCTCCGTCGACCCCGCCCACCGCGAGGTCGTCTACACCGAGCCGGGCGCCGTCCCCAAGGCCCTGGGCGAGGTCGACGTCGTCTTCCCCGTGCTGCACGGCCCGTACGGCGAGGACGGAACCCTCCAGGGGCTCCTTGAACTCGCCGGAGTCCCGTACGTCGGTTCCGGTGTCCTCTCCTCGGCCGTCGGCCAGGACAAGGACTACATGAAGCGGGTGTTCACCTCCTTCGGGCTGAACGTCGGCCCGTACGTGACCATCCGCCCCCGCGAGTGGTCAGACCCGGACGCCGCCCGCGGGAAGATCCTGGACTTCGCCGCCGAACACGGCTGGCCGCTGTTCGTCAAGCCAGCCCGGGCCGGCTCCTCCATCGGCATCACCAAGGTCGACGACGCCTCCGCCCTGGACGCAGCCGTCGTCGAGGCCCGGCGCCACGACCCGAAGATCATCGTGGAGGCGCTGCTGCGCGGCCGCGAGATCGAGTGCGGCGTGCTGGAATTCGAGGACGGGCCCCGCGCGAGCGCCCCGGCCGAGATCCCGCCGGTATCCAGCCACGACTTCTACGACTTCGAGGCGAAGTACATCGACTCCGCTTCCGGGATCGTGCCCGCCCCGCTCACCCCCGAGCAGACCGCCGAGGTACAGCGGCTCGCGATCGAGGCGTTCGAGGCCGCGTCCTGCGAGGGCCTGGTGCGTGCCGACTTCTTCCTCACCGAGGACGGCACCTTCGTCATCAACGAGATCAACACCATGCCGGGCTTCACCCCCATCTCCATGTACCCGCGCATGTGGCAGGAGTCGGGCGTCGAATACCCGGAGCTGGTCGACCTCCTGATCCAGGCGGCGCTGCGCCGGTCCACCGGACTGCGCTGAGCCCGCCGGGGCCGTACGCACGAAAGGACCGCCCGCCGGACATCCGGCGGGCGGTCCTCGTGGGAACGGGGAGCGGTGAGCGGGCGCCCCTCAGTAGGAGGAGATGCCCTCGGGAACGGTCTTGGCGACCGCCGCGGAGAGCCCGACCAGCATCTGCGCGTCGGTGGCGTGCTCCTTGTCCACCCGGACCTCGGTGTACGCCAGCCGCAGCCCGGTCGTGAACCGGTAACCGCCGCCCTCGCCGTCGGGCACCTTCTCCACCAACCAGCCCACCCCGTTGACCTCGACCCCGTCCTGCTTCGGATCGGCCATCTTCGGGGGCTTGGGGATACCGCACCGCAGTACGATCGCCGAGCCGCCCCACGCGGCGGTCAGCGGCGACTCGGGTGTGGTGCCGGTCCGCTCCAGGCCGGCCACCGTGTCCGGGAGCTCCTTGCGCAGTGCCGCACAGAGCCCCGCGACCTCGGCGGGCGGCGTGGGCGGTGGGTCCAGCCGGGCCCGGGAACCGTCCGTAGCGCAGCCCGCGAGGGCCAGCAGGGCGGTGCAGGCAGGCAGGGCCAGGAGACGCAGCGGCCGGTGGTGGACAGACATCACCGGCCAAGAGTAGACGGGGCTACAGATGGACCACCGGGCAGGTCAAGGTGCGGGTGATCCCCTCCACCTGCTGGACCTTGGCCACCACCATGCGGCCGAGATCGTCGACCGTGTCGGCCTGGGCGCGCACGATCACGTCGTACGGGCCCGTCACGTCCTCGGCTTGGATCACCCCCGGGATCTTGCCGATGGACTCGGCGACGAACGACGCCTTGCCCACCTCGGTCTGGATGAGGATGTACGCCTGTACCACGGAACCTCCAGGGCGGCCACGAGGATCATTTCCCCTAACCTTCGGGTGGGCCCCGGAATTGCGGGTGGGCCCGGGGACGAAGGGACGCCACGGTACCGCGTCGCCGAGCGCCGCGGGGAGACCCGCGAGCCCGGCACCACGCACCGCGGGGCGCACGGAGAGCAGAAGTTGACGTATCTGTTGACGGTACCCAGAGCTGTGACGGCTCGCGACCGCAAGCGGACTGGGCAAGAAGGGGCACAGCGATGAAGGGCACTGTGGGCGAGCTGGGGGAGTTCGGGCTCATTCGGGAGCTCACCTCACGGCTCACCACCACCCCGGCGGTCCGGCTCGGACCCGGGGACGACGCCGCGGTGGTCTCGGCCCCCGACCGGCGGGTCGTGGCGAGTACGGACATCCTGCTGGAGGGCCGGCACTTCCGGCGCGACTGGTCCACGGCCTACGACGTCGGCCGCAAGGCCGCCGCGCAGAACCTCGCCGACATCGCCGCCATGGGCGCGGTGCCGACCGCGCTCCTGCTCGGCCTCGTCGTACCGGCCGAACTGCCGGTGACCTGGCCCACCGAGCTGATGGACGGCATCCGCGACGAGTGCCAGGTCGCCGGCGCGGCCGTCGTCGGCGGTGACGTCGTACGCGGTGACACGATCACCGTGGCCATCACCGCCCTGGGCGACCTGCGCAACCACGAACCGGTGCTGCGCTCCGGCGCCCGCCCCGGCGACGTGGTGGCCGTCACCGGCTGGCTGGGCTGGTCCGCGGCGGGATTCGCCGTGCTCTCGCGCGGGTTCCGCTCCCCGCGGGCCTTCGTGGAGGCCCACCGCCGCCCCGAGCCGCCCTACCACGCGGGTCCCGCCGCCGCCGGACTCGGCGCCACCGCCATGACCGACGTCAGCGACGGCCTGATCGCCGACCTCGGCCACATCGCCGAGGCCAGCAAGGTACGGATCGACCTGCGCTCGGCGGCCGTCGACATCCCCAGCCAGATGTACGACATCGGCCAGGCCGTCGGCGTGGACCCGCTCCAGTGGGTGCTCACCGGCGGCGAGGACCACGCGATCGTGGCGACCTTCCCGCCCGACGTGAAGCTGCCCGCGCGCTGGAAGGTCATCGGCGAGGTGCAGAACCGCTCCGCGCTGCCCCAGGTGACCGTCGACGGCGCCCCCTGGACCAGCAGCGGCGGCTGGGACCACTTCGGCGCCGACCCGGCAGACGAGGAGCCCCCGCGGTGAACCGTCCGCCGCTGTGCCTGACCGTCGCCGGATCGGACTCCGGGGGCGGCGCCGGGATCCAGGCCGACCTCAAGACGATGCTGGCGCTCGGCGTGCACGGGATGAGCGTCGTCACCGCCGTGACCGCCCAGAACTCGCTCGGCGTGCGGGGAGTCTGGGAGCTGCCCGCCGAAGCCGTCCGCGCCCAGTACCGGGCCGTGGTGGACGACATCGGGGTGCAGGCGGTCAAGACCGGGATGCTGTCCTCGGCGGTCCTGGTGGAGACGGTGGCCGAACTCCTCGCCGGCACCGCGGCCCCGGCGGTCGTGGACCCCGTGGGCGTCTCCAAACACGGCGACGCGCTGCTGGCCGCCTCCGCGCTGGACGCCGTACGCGCGGAGCTGCTGCCCCGGGCCACGGTGGCGACACCGAACCTCGACGAGGTGGCGCAGCTCACCGGCGTCGTGGTCGAGAGCGAGGACGACATGCGGCGGGCCGCCGACGCCGTCCTCGGCTTCGGACCGCGCTGGGCCCTGATCAAGGGCGGCCACCTGGCGGCGCACGGTGACGAGGCCGTGGACCTGCTGACCGACGGCGCCGAGGAACACTGGCTGCGCGCGCCCCGGTACGACAACCGGCACACCCACGGCACCGGATGCACCCTGGCCAGTGCCGTCGCGGCGGGCCTCGCGCGGGGACTGGACGTACCCGGAGCCGTCACGGCGGCCAAGGAGTACGTCACCGGCGCCATCGCGGCCGGGTTCCCGCTCGGCGCCGGCATCGGACCCGTCGACCACGCCTGGCGGTGGCGGGCGTAGACCCCTCCCGGAACGGCGAACGGGGACGGGGCCGGTCACACGACCGGCCCCGCCCCCAGGGGCGCCGGCAGGCGCGGGGAAAGGCAAAAGGCCGGCCCACGAGGTGGACCGGCCTTCTTGGCAACCGGAAAGGGCTGCGCTACGACGACGGGAGGCGTCAGCGCGAGACCTTGCCGGCCTTGATGCACGAGGTGCAGGCGTTGAGGCGCTTCGGCGTCCCATTGACCACGGCACGGACGCGCTGGATGTTCGGGTTCCAGCGACGCGAGGTGCGGCGGTGCGAGTGGGAGATGTTGTTGCCGAAGCTCGGCCCCTTGGCGCAAACGTCGCAGTTGGCAGCCACAGGTCACTCCAAAGACTTCAGATGCACTTACAGTGAATCCGGCGCACCGGAATCAGAGATCCGAAGTGGTTTGCCGGGGGAAATGGCCCGACTTTCATCGGGCAACCGGAGCAGCATACAACGACTGCGCCCGTCCAAGAAAACTACCATGGGCCCCGCCGCCCCCGCCCCGGGCGCCCGGCCTTCGTTACCCTGCGGTGAACCCCGGCCCGCACAAGGAGGAACGCCCGGTGCCGCACGAGCCGCAGCCGCAGCCCGCCGACGAGCTCGACGCCGAAGCGGTGCGCACCTGGAGTTCGCTGGCCCTGGCCGCCCTGGACCGGGCCCGCGAGGACATCGACGCCATCAACGTCTACCCCGTCGCCGACGCCGACACCGGCACCAACCTCTACCTCACCGCCGAGTCCGCCGACCGCGAGCTGGCCGCGGCCTTCGAGGACGTGACGCGGGACACGCCCGCCCCCTCCCTCCCCGAAGCCGTACGGGCCTACGCGCACGGCGCGCTCATAGGTGCCCGGGGCAACTCCGGAACGATCCTCGCGCAACTGCTGCGCGGCGTGGCCGACGTACTCGGCACCGAACCCGGGGATCGGTCGCCGGGGCCCATGCTCGCGCAGGCCCTGACCCGGGCCGCGGAAGAGGCGTACCAGGCCGTCGCGCACCCGGTCGAGGGCACCATGCTCACCGTCGCCGGCGCGGCGGCCCGGGCGGCGGGGGCAGCGGCGGGGACCGCCGCCGACGTGGCCCGCGCCGCCTACGACGGGGCCCGCGCAGCCCTCGCCGAGACCCCGGGACAGCTGGCCGCGCTGGGCCGGGCCGGGGTGGTCGACGCCGGGGGTTGCGGGCTGGTCGCCGTACTCGGGGCGCTGTGGCAGGCGCTGTCGGGCCAGGAGCCCGCCGCGGAGCCGGTACGGGGCCGCGCCGTGCCCGTACCGCAGCCGCCACGGCCCTGCGACGCGCAGGACCGGGGCGGCCCCGCGTACGAGGTGATCTACCTGCTGGAGGCGTCCGAAGCCGCGGTGGCGACCCTGCGGGCCCGGCTCGACGGGCTCGGAGACTCGCTCGTGGTGGTCGGCGGCGACGGCCTCTGGAACGTCCACGTCCACGTCGACGACCCCGGGGCGGCCGTGGAGGCCGGAGTGGTCGCCGGACGTCCCTACCGCATCCGCATCACCCACTTCGGCGACGAGCGGCGCCGCGCGCGGGGCGAGCGCGCCCAGCGGGCCGTGGTCGCCGTCGTCCCCGGCGAGGGGCTGGCCGCCCTGTGCGGGGAGGCGGGCGCGACCACCGTCCTCGCCCGCCCCGGGGAGGCGCCGGCGGTCGCCGAACTGGCCGACGCGATCCGGCGCGCCCACGCCCGCGAGGTGGTCGTGCTGCCGGGCGGCACCGAGTGGCGCGCGGCGGCCGCCGAGGCCGCCGAAGCGGCACGCGGCGACGGCGTCCGGGTGGCCGTGATACCCACCCGCTCGGCGGTCCAGGGCCTGGCCGCCCTCGCCGTGCACGACCCGGACGCCACCTTCGACGAGGACGTCGTCGCCATGACCGCGGCCGCGGGCGCCACCCGCTACGGGGAACTGGCCGTCGCCGAACGGCAGTCCTTCACCTCCGCCGGCATCTGCCAGGCCGGGGACGTCCTCGGCCTCATCGACGGCGACATCGCCGTCATCGGTTCCGGGCTGCCGGAGACCGCGGAGGCCGTCCTGGCGCGGATGCTGGGCTCCGGCGGCGAACTCGTCACCCTCGTCCTCGGACCGGAGGTCCCCGACGCGCTCGCCGCGCGCCTGGAGGCGTACGTCCAGCAGGGGCACCTGGCCGTCGACACCGTCACCTACCGCGGCGGCCGGTACTCGGCGCCGCTGCTCATCGGGGTCGAATAACCGCGTTGTCGGCGCCATGGTGTGCAATGAACACGTGCCCGCGCTCGACGAAGACCTCAAGAAGACGCTCGGCCCCGCCACCGCCAAGGTGCTGGACGAGCAGCTCGGCCTGCACACGGCCCTGGACCTGCTCCACCACTACCCGCGGCGGTACGCGGAGCGCGGCGAACTGACGCCCCTCGCCGACCTCGCCGACCAGCTCGACGAGCACGTGACGGTCGTCGCCCAGGTCGCCGACGCCAGACTCCTCACCTACCAGGGCAGCCGCGGCGGCGGGAAGCGCCTCGAAGTCACCATCACCGACGGCAGCGGCCGGCTCCAGTTGGTCTTCTTCGGCTCGGGCGTCCACAAACCGCACAAGGACCTGCTGCCCGGCAGCCGCGCCATGTTCGCGGGCAAGGTCTCCAGGTTCAACCACAAGCTCCAGCTCGCCCACCCCGCCTACGAGCCGCTCGGCAAGGACGCGGAGGACGGCGGCGAGGCCGTGGCGGCCGCCTTCGCCAACCAACTCATCCCGATCTACCCGGCCTGCAAGCAACTGGAGTCCTGGAAGATCGCCAAGTGCGTGGACGCGATCCTGCCCGGTGTCCGCGAGACCCTGGACCCGCTCCCTCCCGCGCTGCGCGAGGGGCGGGGCCTGATCCCGCTCCCCGAAGCGCTGCTGAAAATCCACCGGCCGCGCACCAAGGCCGACATCGAGGACGCCCGCCGGCGCCTGAAGTGGGACGAGGCGTTCGTCCTCCAAGTCGCCCTCGCCCGCCGCCGGCACGCCGACTCCCAGCTCCCCGCCGTCCCCCGCCGCCCCGCCCCGGGCGGCCTGCTCGACGCCTTCGACGCCAAGCTGCCCTTCACCCTCACCGAGGGTCAGCAGACCGTCTCGAAGGAGATCTTCGACGACCTCGCCACCGACCACCCCATGCACCGTCTCCTCCAGGGCGAGGTGGGCTCCGGCAAGACGCTGGTCGCGCTGCGGGCCATGCTCGCCGTCGTGGACTGCGGCGGACAGGCGGCGATGCTCGCGCCCACCGAGGTGCTCGCCCAACAGCACCACCGCTCCGTCACCGAGATGATGGGCGAGCTCGCCGAGGGCGGGATGCTCGGCGGTTCCGACCGGGGAACCAAGGTCGTCCTGCTCACCGGTTCCATGGGGATGCCCGCGCGACGCCAGGCGCTGCTCGACCTCGTCACGGGCGAGGCCGGCATCGTCATCGGCACGCACGCCCTGATCGAGGACAAGGTCCGCTTCCACGACCTGGGCCTGGTCGTGGTCGACGAACAGCACCGCTTCGGCGTCGAACAGCGCGACGCGCTGCGGTCCAAGGGCAAGCAACCGCCCCACCTGCTGGTCATGACCGCCACCCCGATCCCGCGCACGGTCGCCATGACCGTCTTCGGCGACCTGGAGACCTCCGTCCTCGACCAGTTGCCCGCCGGACGTTCCCCGATCGCCACGCACGTGGTCCCCGCCAAGGACAAACCGCACTTCCTGGCCCGGGCCTGGGAGCGGGTCCGCGAGGAGGTCGAGAACGGCCACCAGGCGTATGTGGTCTGCCCGCGCATCGGTGATGGCGAGGATGATCCGAAGAAGAAGTCCGCCGAGGACGAGAGCGAGAAGCGGCCCCCGCTGGCCGTCCTGGAGATCGCCGGGCAACTGGTCGAGGGGCCGCTGGCCGGGCTGTCGGTCGAAGTGCTGCACGGCCGGATGGACCCCGCCGACAAGGACGACGTGATGCGCCGCTTCGCGGCGGGCGAGGTCAAGGTCCTCGTCGCCACCACCGTCATCGAGGTCGGAGTGAACGTCCCGAACTCCACCGCGATGGTGATCATGGACGCCGACCGGTTCGGCGTCTCCCAGCTCCACCAACTGCGCGGTCGTGTCGGCCGGGGCTCCGCACCCGGACTGTGTCTGCTCGTCAGCGAGATGCACGAGGCGAGCCCCGCCCGCGCCCGGCTCGCCGCCGTCGCCGCCACCCTCGACGGCTTCGAGCTGTCCCGGATCGACCTGGAGCAGCGCCGTGAGGGCGATGTCCTCGGCCAGGCCCAGTCGGGCGTGCGCTCCTCGCTGCGGATGCTCGCCGTCATCGACGACGAGGAGGTCATCGCCGAGGCCCGCGAGGAAGCCGGCCGCGTGGTCGCGGAAGACCCCGAACTGACCGCGCTGCCGGGCCTGCGGGACGCCCTCGACGCCCTGCTGGACACCGAGCGCGAGCAGTACCTGGAGAAGGGCTGACCGGTACGACATATCGTTGGAGCCCCCGCACACCCGCCCTCCCCACAGCGAAGGACCCAGATGACCCGCGTGATCGCCGGCAGCGCCGGCGGGCGACGGTTGGCCGTGCCGCCCGGCACCGGCACCCGCCCGACCTCGGACCGGATGCGCGAAGGGCTCTTCTCCACCTGGGAGTCCCTGCACGGCGTACAGGGATCCCGCGTGCTGGACCTCTACGCGGGCTCCGGCGCGGTCGGCCTGGAGGCGCTCTCGCGCGGCGCGGACCACGCGCTGCTCGTCGAACCCGACGCGAAGGCCGCCAAGGCGATCCGCGACAACATCAAGGCGGTCGGTCTGCCGGGCGCCGAATTCCGGGCCGGGAAGGCGGAGCAGATCGTCGCGGCGGCCGCCCACGGCGAGCCGTACGACATCGTGTTCCTCGACCCGCCGTACGCCGTCGGGCACGACGATCTTCAGGAGATCCTGCTCACACTCCGGTCCAACGGCTGGCTCACGGACGACGCACTGGTCACCGTGGAACGCAGCACCAGGAGCGGTGCCTTCCCCTGGCCCGACGGGTTCGAGCCGCTCCGGTCGCGGAAGTACGGCGAAGGCACCCTTTGGTACGGTCGCGCCGCCTTCACCAGCGAAGAATCATGAAGCCCGCACCGGAGAGCGAGGGACCTCACTTGCGCCGCGCCGTCTGTCCCGGGTCGTTCGACCCCATCACCAACGGACACCTCGACATCATCGGCCGGGCCTCCCGGCTCTACGACGTCGTCCATGTCGCCGTGATGATCAACCAGTCCAAGAAGGGACTGTTCACCGTGGAGGAGCGGATCGAGCTGATCCGCGAGGCGACGGCCGACTACGGGAACGTCCAGGTCGAGTCCTTCCACGGGCTGCTCGTCGACTTCTGCAAGCAGCGGGACATCCCGGCCATCGTCAAGGGCCTGCGCGCCGTCAGCGACTTCGACTACGAACTCCAGATGGCCCAGATGAACATGGGGCTGTCAGGCGTCGAAACGCTGTTCGTGCCGACCAACCCCACCTACAGCTTCCTGTCGTCCTCCCTGGTCAAGGAGGTCGCGGCCTGGGGCGGTGACGTCGCCCACCTGCTGCCCGCACACGTCCACGCGGCCCTCCTCGCCCGGCTCGCCGAACGCTGACCGTCCCGCCTTTCCCCGGCCGGTCCCGCGCGTCGGCCCAGCGGCCTTAAAGTCGTCCCGACCGACTCGGGAACCGCCCGAGGCCGAGAGAGTGCGAGCCCCCATGGACGTGCAGAAGAAGCTCGACGAGATCGTCGCGGCCGTCAGCGGCGCCCGGTCCATGCCCATGTCGGCCTCCTGCGTGATCAACCGCGCGGAGCTGCTCTCCGAACTGGAAGAGCTCCGCAAGGCGCTCCCCGGATCGCTCGCGCAGGCACAGGAGCTCATCGGCGGTCGGGACCAGATGGTCGAGGAGGCCCGCCGGGAGGCGGACCGCATCATCGAGTCCGCGCACGCCCAGCGGGGTTCCCTGGTCTCCGACACCGAGATCGCCCGGCGCGCGCAGGCGGAAGCCGACCGGATCCTGGCGGAGGCCCGCCGGGAGGCCGAGGAGATCCGGGCCGAGGCGGACGACTACGTCGACAGCAAGCTCGCGAACTTCGAGGTCGTGCTCAGCAAGACGATCGGCTCCGTGGACCGGGGCCGCGAGAAGCTGCTGGGGCGCGGTCCGGGACTGGACGAGCACGGGTACCCCGAAACGGACGCCCCCGAGCGCAGCGGAGACCCGCAGACCCAACGCGAGCAGGCGGACGCGTACGTGGACACCAAGCTGGCGACCTTCGAGGCGGTGCTCTCCAAGACCCTGGAGGCCGTCGGCCGGGGCCGCCAGAAGCTGCTGGGCCGGGTGCCCACGGACGACCTCGGCGCGCACATGGCCGCCCAGGACGCTGCGGGCCCCGCGCAGTCCCGCTCCGCGAGCGACGCGGACTTCCTGGCGGCCCTCGCCGAACCCGCGCCCGCGGCTGTCCCGGTGCCCGTCCCCGCCCAGGCCCGACAGGAACCGGTCTACGACGCGTACGGGTACGGGCAGCAGCCGCAGGCGCAGCAAGAGCCGCAGCACGACCCGTACCCCGGCTACCAGGACCCGTACGGCTACCAGCCGCAGGTCGGGCAGCCGGACCCGTACGGCATGCCCTACCAGCAGCAGCCGGACCCCTACGCGGCCTACCACCAGCCCCAGGCGCCCCAGCAGCCCGCGCTCGACGAGACCAGCTTCTTCGACACGAGCATGATCAACCTGGACCAGCTGCGGCAGTACGGTGAGGGACGCTAGGCCGGATTGGGCGCTGGGCGCGGCGCCGGGTATCCTGGCTGTTCGGTCGCGCGTATGCACCGCGATCCATGCTGCCCTTGAGCGGCTCAGCCTTTTGAGCGCAGCGAGTTCGATCTTCAGCGATCTGTGAAAGCGGGAACGACCCTGAGCACGCACCTCGACCACCGCAACCCCCTCGTGTTCGACACGCACGAGCTGGGTCGGCGTCCTGGTGCCATGCAGCGGCTGTCCCGCGAGGTCGCGGCGCCGGCGGACCTCGGTCTCGCCGACGTCATCGGAGTGCCGGAAGGCGCCCCGCTGAAGCTCAGCCTCCGTATGGAGTCGGTCATGGAAGGGGTGCTCGTCACAGGCACCGCTCGTGGCCGGGCCGTGGGGGAGTGCGTAAGGTGTCTGGAGTCCGTCGAGCGCGAGCTCAAGGCGGACTTCCAGGAGATGTTCTCGTACCCTGACGCCGACGACCGGAGCCGCTCCAAGGCGGAGCCGGCCGACGACGCCGAGGACGACGAGGACACGCTCCACCTTGAGGACGGCTTGTTCGACCTCGAACCCGTGCTGCGTGACGTGGTGGTGCTCGCACTGCCGCTGCAGCCGGTGTGCCGGGAGGACTGTCTCGGACTGTGCCCCGAATGCGGGCTCAATCTGAACGAGGACCCGGACCACCACCATGACGCCGTCGACATCCGTTGGGCGGCACTGCAGGAACTCGTCGTGACCGATCAGGACGACGAGAAGGACAACATGAGCGGCACTGCATCTGACGGAGTTCAGAGCGCCGCCGAGAAGCAGGAGAAGTAGCCGTGGCTGTTCCGAAGCGGAAGATGTCGCGCAGCAACACGCGCCACCGCCGGTCGCAGTGGAAGGCTGCGGTCCCCACCCTGGTTTCGTGCGAGCGTTGCCAGGAGCCGAAGCTCCAGCACATTGCGTGCCCGAGCTGCGGCACCTACAACAAGCGCCAGGTCCTCGAGGTCTGAGCGGCTGGTGAGAGGCGCAATGTCTGAGCTGTCCAACGCTGAGAAGCAGGCAGACAGTAACAACGCGGCCTCGTCCCACGTGCTTCTGGAAGGGCGGCTCGGGTACCAACTCGAGTCCGCCCTTCTGGTGCGTGCGCTGACCCACCGCTCGTACGCGTACGAGAACGGCGGTCTGCCCACCAACGAGCGCCTGGAGTTCCTCGGGGACTCCGTGCTCGGCCTGGTGGTCACGGACACGCTGTACACGACCCACCCCGACCTGCCCGAAGGCCAGCTGGCCAAACTGCGGGCCGCGGTGGTCAACTCGCGCGCACTGGCGGAGGTCGGGCGCGGCCTCGACCTCGGCTCCTTCATCCGGCTCGGCCGGGGCGAAGAGGGCACGGGTGGCCGGGACAAGGCATCCATCCTCGCCGACACCCTTGAAGCGGTGATCGGCGCGGTCTACCTCGACAAGGGTCTCGACGCGGCCTCGGAGCTGGTTCACCGGCTCTTCGACCCGCTCATCGAGAAGTCCTCCAACCTCGGGGCCGGCCTGGACTGGAAGACCAGTCTCCAGGAGCTCACGGCGGCCGAAGGTCTTGGTGTACCGGAATACCTGGTCACCGAGACCGGACCGGACCACGAGAAGACCTTCACAGCTGCCGCTCGCGTCGGTGGTGTCTCGTACGGCACCGGCACCGGCCGCAGCAAGAAGGAAGCGGAACAGCAGGCGGCGGAATCCGCGTGGCGCGGTATCCGTGCCGCGGCGGACGAGCGGATCGCGGCGGCAGCCGCGGCCGCAGCCGCACCGGCGGTGGTCCCGGCCTCGGCCGAGCCCGACGCCGAGGCCGTGGACGGCGGGGCGCCGACGCCCGCCGGTCCGGCGCCGAGCGCCTGACGCTTCCTTCCGGATCAGCACCGCCCGCCCCTGCCTGGCAGGGGCGGGCGTTCTGCTGCGCCAGGCCTCGGACGGCGACCCGGCGGACCGGGCCGGTACGCTCACGAGTGAGCACCGCAGAACCGAGACCGTCGGAGGAACCCGTGCCCGAGCTGCCCGAAGTCGAAGTCGTGCGACGGGGCTTGGAGCGCTGGGTGGCCGGGCGGACCGTCGGCGCCGTGGAGGTGCTGCACCCCCGGGCCGTACGCCGCCATATAGGCGGCGGTGCCGACTTCGTCGCGCGGTTGACCGGTCAGACCTTCGGGGTGCCGATGCGGCGCGGCAAGTACCTGTGGCTGCCGCTGGAGGGTCGGGACCTTTCGGTGCTGGGCCACCTCGGGATGAGCGGGCAGTTGCTGGTGCAGCCGAACGACGCGCCCGACGAGAAGCACCTGCGGATCAGGGTGCGCTTCACGGACGACGCCGGGACCGAGCTGCGCTTCGTCGACCAGCGCACCTTCGGCGGGCTCTCGCTGCACGAGACCGTCCCCGGCAGCCCCGAGGGACTGCCCGACGTCATCGCGCACATCGCGCGCGACCCGCTGGACCCCCTGTTCGACGAGCCCTCCTACCACTTGGCCCTGCGCGCCAAGCGGACCACCCTCAAGCGGGCGCTGCTGGACCAGTCGCTGATCAGCGGGGTCGGCAACATCTACGCGGACGAGGCGCTGTGGCGGGCGCGGCTGCACTACGAGCGCCCCACCGCCACGCTCACGCGCCCCCGGAGCACGGAACTCCTCACGCACGTGCGGGAGGTCATGAGCGCCGCCCTCGATGTCGGCGGGACCAGCTTCGACAGCCTCTACGTCAACGTGAACGGGGAGTCCGGCTACTTCGACCGGTCGCTCGACGCGTACGGACGCGAGGACGAGCCCTGCCGGCGCTGCGGCACACCGATGCGGCGCCGGCCGTGGATGAACCGGTCGAGCTACTTCTGCCCGCGCTGTCAGCGACCGCCGCGGCTGCCCTCGTAGGACCGTCGGGAGTCGTAGGACTGCCGGGAGGACAGCACCTCGGACATGCTGCCCTCCAGGAAGTGGATCAGCGACAGCAGGCGGTCGGCGACCTCCCGACCGAGGGGCGTCAGCTCGTAGTCCACGCGGGGCGGGTTGGTGGGCTGGGCGTCACGGGTGACGATGCCGTCCCGCTCCAGCGCGTGCAGGGTCTGCGAGAGCATCTTCTCGCTCACGCCGTCGACCCGGCGGCGCAGTTCGTTGAAGCGGCACGGGCCTTCGCGCAGCGCGCCCACGGTGAGGCTGCCCCAGCGGCCGGTGACGTGCTCCAGGGTCTCCCGCGAGGGGCAGGTGCGCGCGAACACGTCGAACGGCAGGTCCGTGTAGGTCGTCTCGGTAGAGAGGGGTTTCTCCATGCGGAAAGCGTACCCCTCCACAGCGCTCACCGGGGGCTTGCGCTTTCAAAAAGTTAGTGCTTCTCTGGGTTCGCCGCTTCGCCGCCGTCGCGAGGCGGGCACTGTCAGACCTTTGAGGAGAACCGCATGTCCGCCCTTGCCCACGCCCCCGTCGTCTCCATCGCCTACCACTCCGGATTCGGGCACACCGCGGTCCTCGCGCAGGCCGTCCGTGAGGGCGCCGCCGAGGTCGGAGCCACGGTCCACCTGATCAAGGTCGACGAGATCGACGACGCGCAGTGGGCGCTCCTCGACGCGTCCGACGCGATCGTCTTCGGCTCGCCGACCTACATGGGCACCGCCTCCGGCGCCTTCCACGCGTTCGCCGAGGCGACCTCGAAGCGCTGGTTCGGCGATGTCTGGCAGGACAAGGTCGCCGCCGGCTTCACGAACTCCGGCTCGAAGAGCGGCGACAAGTCCGGCACGCTGGGCTACTTCCAGACGCTCGCCGCGCAGCACGCCATGAGCTGGGTCAACCTCGGTCTCAAGCCGGGCTGGAACTCCAGCACCGCCTCGGAGTACGACCTCAACCGTCTGGGCTTCTTCGCGGGCGCGGCCGCCCAGACCCACACCGACCACGGTGTCGAGGACGTCCACAAGGCCGACATAGCCACCGCCGAGCACCTCGGCCGCCGCGTCGCGGAGCACACCCGTGTCATCGTGGCCGGTCGCGCCGCGCTGGCCGGCTGACGCGCTTCGCCCGGCGGCTGACCCGCGCCGGCTTGTGACCGCTTCGGTCAGAAGCCGAAGTCCTGGGTCCACCACGGGCCGCCGGCGGCGAGATAGACGCCGACGCCCAGGGTGCGGAACTCGCAGTTGAGGATGTTGGCCTTGTGACCCGGGCTGTCCATCCACGCCTTCATCACCGAGGCCGCGTCACCCTGGCCCCGGGCTATGTTCTCGCCGCCGAGGCCGGAGATGCCGGCGGCCTGGGCGCGGTCCCAGGGGGTGCGGCCGTCGGGGTCGGTGTGGTCGAAGAAGCCCCGGACCGCCATGTCCTTGCTGAACGCCGCCGCCAGGGAGGCGAGCGGCGGGTTGGCCCGGACCGGGCCGCATCCCGCCTGGGCGCGCTCCTGGTTCACCAGGGTGAGGACGGCCGCCTCCTCGGAGGAGTTGCCCGTCGCGGGGGTGGCGGGCAGGGGGGTGGCGGGCAGGGGGGCGGGGGGCTTGGGGGCCGCCGGCTTCGGGGGCTTCGGGGCGACCGTGGTCTTCACCGGCGCCGGGGCCTTCTTCGACGCGGCGGGGGTGGGTGTCGGGGACGGGGAGGCGGAGACGGAGGCGGAGGGCGAAGCGGAGGGGGAAGGTGAAGCGGAGGGGGTCGCGGAGGCGCTGCCGCTCTCCCCGGAGGAGGGGACGGCCCGGCCCGGGAGTCCGGTGAGGCCGCCCTGCTGCCGGAGGGAGCCGGCGCTGTCCGGGGTCGGCGAAGCCTTGGCCTCGGTCTTGGGGTCGGAGTCCGTGCCGACGTAGGGGAAGGAGTGCCCGACCGGTACCAGGCCGGTGGTGACCGCCGCCGTGCCGAGCGCCACGGCCACGGAGACGCCCAGCAGACCGTTGCGCACGGCGGTGCGGCGCTTGCCGCCGCGGGGCGGCGCGGCGTGGAGTCGGTGGCGTCCCATCCGGCTGGCCTTCCTTACAAGATCATCCCTAACTCACCCAAATGGGTGAGTTCATTGGTGCGCGACTGTACGCCATGGGCCCAGGGGGGTGATGTGTCTGGAAAGTGATCGTCCGGTTAGCGTTCACGCATGAATGAAGACGTCCGGCTGACCGCATGGGTGCGCGGCCGTGTGCAGGGAGTGGGCTTCCGCTGGTTCACCAGGGCCAATGCCCTGGAGATCGGAGGCCTGGTCGGCTTCGCGCTGAACCTGGACGACGGTCGAGTGCAGGTCGTGGCCGAGGGTCAACGTGAGAATTGCCACCGGCTGCTGGACTGGCTGCGCTCGGCCGACACGCCCGGGAGGGTGGACGGAGTGACAGAGATCTGGGGCACACCGCGCGGTGGCTACGACGGGTTCGCGATCCGGTGACGGATCGGCCGATCATGCGCTGATCCGATCCGCGGCCGGTCCCCACCCGCTCGGAACTGCGGATTTCTCGCTGCGGCATTGCCGCGCGCGCCGGAACGTGGAAGGCTCGGAGTCGAGGATGATCTCCGCCTCCGCCGCGAGGGCCGGGCCGCCCGCCGATACAGGGCGTGATCGTGTTGACCGTCAAACTTTTTGGTGAGACGCTGGAAGCCCCGCGCACCTGAGCTGTTTGGCAGCGCTGACAGTAGTAAGCGCAGTAACTGACAGTTGCTGCCGGACCGCCGCGGGTGCGATTCCCTCACGACCCACACCGCTTCGGTCGGTCACTCAGTGTGGAGGACCATCCATCATGGCAAAGGCGCTTCTCGGTTACGTCGGCGGTTCTGACCCGCGACTCCTCGCCGAGATGCGACGGCTTCAGCAGCGCGTCCAGGACCTCGAGTCCGAACTCGGACGAATTCAGTCCGAAAACGACGCACTGAACGCGGCCGCCGCTCAGCACGGAGACACGTTGCTGGACACCCTCGACGTATCCCAGGCGGAGCCTGCGCTCACCTGATCCGCGCTCTCGCGTCGACGCTAGACTCCAGCCAGCACGATCTGCAAGGGACGCTTCGGCGTCCCTTCTTCCTTTCCCGGCCCTCCCGGCGCCCCTGTCGCCCTCTCCCCGCCGCCCACCACCGCCGCCGTGGTTACGGATGTGCCGTCCGAGGGAATTGGGCCAGGTGGGGGCTGTTTCCTTCAACGTCTGATCTGCCCGCGACCTTCGAGGGCGAAACCGAACGTGAAAGGTAGAGTCCGGCGGCGTGCACCTCAAGTCCCTGACCCTGCGTGGCTTCAAATCCTTCGCTTCCGCCACCACCCTGCGGTTCGAACCCGGGATCACCTGCGTCGTGGGCCCCAACGGGTCGGGGAAGTCGAACGTGGTGGACGCGCTGTCCTGGGTCATGGGCGAACAGGGGGCCAAGTCCCTGCGCGGCGGGAAGATGGAGGACGTCATCTTCGCCGGCACGACGGGACGCCCCCCGCTCGGCCGCGCCGAGGTGTCCCTGACCATCGACAACTCCGACGGCGCCCTGCCCATCGAGTACGCCGAGGTGACCCTCACCCGGATCATGTTCCGCGGCGGCAGCAGCGAGTACCAGATCAACGGGGACACCTGCCGGCTGCTCGACATCCAGGAACTGCTCTCCGACTCCGGCATCGGCCGCGAGATGCACGTCATCGTCGGACAGGGCCAACTCGACTCGGTCCTGCACGCCGACCCGATGGGCCGCCGAGCCTTCATCGAGGAGGCGGCCGGTGTGCTCAAGCACCGCAAGCGCAAGGAGAAGGCGCTGCGGAAGCTGGACGCGATGCAGGTCAACCTGGCGCGCGTGCAGGACCTGGGCGACGAGCTCCGGCGCCAGTTGAAGCCGCTCGGGCGGCAGGCGGCGGTGGCCCGCCGGGCGGCGGTGATCCAGGCGGACCTGCGGGACGCGCGACTGCGGCTGCTCGCCGACGACCTCGTCGCGCTGCGGGGCGCGCTGGAGGCGGAGATCGCCGACGAGGCGGCGCTCAAGGAGCGCAAGGAGTCGGCGGAGCGTGAACTCGCGGGGGCGCTGCGGCGCGAGGCGGAGCTGGAGGAGGCGGTACGGGACCTCGCGCCGCGCCTGCACCGGGCGCAGCAGACCTGGTACGAGCTGTCGCAGCTCGCCGAGCGGGTACGGGGGACGGCGTCACTGGCCGAGGCGCGGGTCAAGTCGGCCTCGGCCCCGGCGGAGGAGGAGCGACGCGGCCGTGATCCCGAGGAGCTGGAACGGGAGGCCGAGCGGATCCGCGAGCAGGAGGCGGAGTTGACCGCGGCGCTGGAGGCGGCCTCGCGGGCGCTGGAGGACACCGTCGAACACCGGGCGGAGCTGGAGCGGGCGCTGGCGGAGGAGGAGCGGCGGCTGCGGGACGCGGCGCGGGCCATCGCCGACCGGCGCGAGGGGCTGGCCCGGCTGACCGGGCGGCTCGGCGCTGCGCGGTCCCGGGCGGGCGCGGCGCAGGCGGAGATCGACCGGTTGATCGCGGCCAGGGACGAGGCGGGGGCCCGGGCGGAGGCCGCGCAGGCCGAGTACGAGGCGCTGGCGGAGGAGGTCGGCGGCCTCGACGAACCGTCGGCGCAGGGGGAGTACGAGGCGGCGCGGAACCGGCTGGAGCAGGCGGACGCGGAGCTGGCCGGGGCGCGTGAGGCACTGACCGCGGCGGAGCGGTCGCGGGCGGCGGTGTCGGCGCGGCGGGACGCGCTGGCGTTGGGCCTGCGGCGCAAGGACGGCACCGGGGCGCTGCTGGCCGCGGACGCCGGGGACCGGCTGGGCGGTTTGCTGGGGCCCGCGGCCGAACGGGTCCGGGTGGCGGCGGGGTACGAGGTCGCGGTGGCGGCGGCGCTGGGCGCGGCGGCCGACGCGGTGGCGGTCGCGTCGCCGGGGGAGGCGGCGGAGGCCATCCGCCACCTCCGCGAGGCGGACGCGGGCCGTGCGACGCTGCTGATCACCCCTCCGGGCGCCGACCCCGCGCTCCCCCTCCCGAACCAGCCCGGCACCCCGGGCGCCTCCTCGGCGCAGCCCACGCCACCGATCGGCACCCCGGCGCAGGGCGGGGCCGGTTCCGAGGCCGGCGTGCCGGGTCCCGCGGCCGGCAGCCGTGACGGCACCTCGGCGCAGGGCTGGACTGACTCCGAGGTCGGCACCCCGGACGGCACCCCGGTGCAGGGCGAGGCCGGGGGGCCGGGCGCCTCCTCGGGGCAGAGCGAGGCCGGCGTCCCGGGCGCCTCCTCGGGGCAGGCCGTCCCGCAGCGTGGTGACGCTGCCGTCGGTGGGGCGCAGGAGGCCACCTGCGACGGCGCAGCCGGTGGGTTCCGGAACGGGACCGGCCGGTCGGAGGGCTGCCTCGGCGGGGCCGCGCAGCGGGGGGCACACGGCACCGCCGGAGGTCCCTTGAGCGCGTCCGCCGCCCGGGCCGTCCCGCCCGGCGGGGTCCCGGCGCAGCCCGCGCGGCCCGGCGGGGTCCCCGACGGGACAACCGGCGCGCTCCGGAACGGCACAGGCCGGTCCGAAGCCTCCTCCGCCGGCGCCCCGGACGGGGCCGGCTCGCGGGCCGTGACGGCGGCCGGGCAGGAGCGTCGCGCGGCGCGGCACGGGGCCGTGGGTCTGGAGTCGGCCGTGGCCGCCGCCGTATTGGTGGAGGGCGACACAGCGGTGGTACGGGCCATCGGGTGGGTGCTGCGGGACTACGTAGTGGTATCGACCCTGGCGCAGGCCGAGGCGGTCGTCGCCGAGCACCCCGACCTCGTGGCAGTGACCGCAGACGGGGACGTGCTCGGCACCCACATCGCCCACGGCGGTTCCGCCGGGGCGCCCAGCCTGCTCGAAGTGCAGGCCGCCGTGGACGAGGCCGATGCCGAGTTCACCCGTCTGGAGGCCGAGTGCGCACGGCTCGCCGCCGCTCAGGACGCCGCCCAGGACGGGCGCCGGGCCGCAGCCGCCCTCGTGGACGAGCTGGGCGAGCGGCGCCGGGCCGGCGAACAGGCCCGCGCCCAGGTCGCGCAGCAGCTCGGCAGGCTCGCCGGACAGGCCAAGGGCGCCGCCGGCGAGGCCGAGCGGAGCGCCGCCGCCGCGGCCCGGGCGCAGGACGCGTTGGACCAGGCCCGGCTGGAGGTCGAGGAGTGCGCCGAGCGGCTCGCGGTCGCCGAGGAGATGCCCGTGCAACAGGAACCCGACACCTCCGCCCGGGACCGGCTCGCCGCCGACGGCGCCAACGCCCGGCAGACCGAGATGGAGGCCCGGCTCCAGCTCCGCACCCACGAGGAGCGGGTCAGCGGGCTGGCGGGTCGCGCGGACTCCCTCGACCGCGCCGCCCGCGCCGAGCGCGAGGCCCGCGCCCGGGCGGAGCGCCGCCGGCAGCGGCTGCGCCACGAGGCGGAGGTGGCCCGGGCGGTCGCCGACGGCGCGCGGCAACTGCTCGCGCACCTGGAGGTGTCGATCGGCCGGGCCGAGCAGGAACGGTCCCTCGCCGAGCGGGCCAAGGGCCTGCGGGAAAGGGAGCTCGCCGACGCCCGCGCCCGGGGGCGTGACCTCAAGGGGGAGCTGGACAAGCTCACCGACTCCGTGCACCGGGGCGAGGTGCTCGGCGCCGAGAAGCGGATGCGGATCGAGCAGGTGGAGAGCCGGGCCCTGGAGGAGTTCGGGGTGGGGGCGGCCGGGCTGGTCGCCGAGTACGGCCCCGACCAGCCGGTGCCGCCGTCGCCGCCCGCCGAGGGGGAGGAGCTTCCCGAGGACCCGGAGCACCCGCGCAACCGTCCGGGCCCCTTCGACCGCGCCCGGCAGGAGAAGCGCCTGAGGGCGGCGGAGCGCGCGTACCAGCAGCTCGGCAAGGTCAACCCGCTCGCGCTGGAGGAGTTCGCGGCCTTGGAGGAGCGTCACAAGTTCCTCAGTGAGCAGCTTGCGGACCTGCGCAAGACGCGGGCGGATCTCCTTCAAGTCGTGAAGGAGGTCGACCAGCGGGTGGAACAGGTCTTCACGGAGGCGTACCGGGATACGGCCCGCGAGTTCGAGGGAGTGTTCGCGCGTTTGTTCCCGGGCGGCGAGGGCAGGCTGGTGCTCACCGATCCGGACGACATGCTGTCCACCGGGGTGGACGTGGAGGCCCGGCCGCCGGGCAAGAAGGTCAAGCGGCTCTCCCTGCTCTCCGGCGGGGAGCGGTCGCTGACCGCCGTGGCCCTGCTGGTCTCCATCTTCAAGGCCCGGCCCAGCCCGTTCTACGTGATGGACGAAGTGGAGGCTGCCCTTGACGACACCAACCTGCAGCGGCTCATCCGCATCATGGCGGAGCTACGGGAGAGCTCGCAGCTGATCGTCATCACGCACCAGAAGCGGACGATGGAGATCGCGGACGCCCTCTACGGCGTCTCGATGCAGGGCGACGGCGTGTCGAAGGTCATCAGTCAGCGGCTGCGCTGACCGGATCGTGGCATCCGACCAGCGTTCATTCAAGAAGTGAACCTCAAGGCTTATGAACGTAACCCGAGCGAAGTGTTGACTTCACAAACTGAAGACATAAGCTCTGCTCCGCTGCCTTATCCCTTCGGGTGGTGCCGGTTCCCCACTTGTGCGCCACTTGAAAGGAACCACCCCCACCCGCCACCGCAGCCGGGCACGCAGGAGCAGACCTTGACCAGCAGAACAGAGCAGGCGTCGGCCTCGGGCGGCGGACGCCCGCCCCACCCCGACCACCTCGGGCACGTCATCTTCATCACCGCGGCCGCGGCCATGGGCGGTTTCCTCTTCGGATACGACAGCTCGGTCATCAACGGCGCCGTAGTCGCGATCCGGGACCGCTTCGACGTCGGCTCCGGCACCCTCGCGCAAGTGATCGCGGCAGCCCTGATCGGCTGCGCGATCGGCGCGGCCACGGCCGGCCGGATCGCCGACCGGATCGGCCGTATCCGCTGCATGCAGATCGCCGCCTCCCTGTTCACCGTGAGCGCCATCGGCTCCGCCCTGCCGTTCGCCCTCTGGGACCTCGCCATGTGGCGAGTCATCGGCGGCTTCGGCATCGGCATGGCCTCGGTCATCGGCCCCGCCTACATCGCCGAGGTCTCGCCGGCCGCCTACCGCGGCCGGCTCGCCTCGTTCCAGCAGGCGGCCATCGTCATCGGCATCGCCGTCTCGCAGCTGGTCAACTGGGGCATCCTGAACCTCGCGGACGGCGACCAGCGCGGCAAGATCGGCGGCCTCGAAGCCTGGCAGTGGATGCTCGGCGTGATGGTCGTCCCGGCCGTCCTCTACGGGCTGATGTCCTTCGTCATCCCCGAGTCCCCGCGCTTCCTGATCTCGATCGGCCGTACCGACGACGCCAAGAAGGTGCTGGGCGAGGTCGAGGGTTCCGGCGTCGACCTCGACGCGCGGGCCGCCGAGATCGAGCACGCGATGCGATCCGAGCACAAGTCCACCTTCCGGGACCTGCTCGGCGGCCGCTTCGCCTTCCTGCCCATCGTCTGGATCGGCATCGGCCTCTCCGTCTTCCAGCAGCTCGTCGGCATCAACGTGATCTTCTACTACAGCTCCGCGCTGTGGCAGTCCGTCGGCATCAACCCGACCAGCTCGTTCCTCTACGCCTTCACCACCTCGATCATCAACATCATCGGCACGGTGATCGCGATGATCTTCGTGGACCGGCTCGGGCGCAAGCCGCTCGCCCTCATCGGCTCCGTCGGCATGGCGATCTCCCTCGGCATCGCCGCGTGGGCGTTCTCCTTCAAGAAGGGCACCGGCGACAACATCTCCATGCCCGACACCCAAGGCACGGTCGCGCTGGTCGCCGCGCACTCCTTCGTGCTCTTCTTCGCGCTGTCCTGGGGCGTGGTGGTCTGGGTGCTGCTCGGCGAGATGTTCCCCAACCGCATTCGCGCCGCCGCGCTCGGCGTCGCCGCCGCCGCCCAGTGGATCGCCAACTGGGTCATCACCGTGACGTTCCCGTCGCTGGCCGACTGGAGCCTGTCCGGGGCGTATGTCATCTACGCGGTCTTCGCCGCGCTCTCGATCCCGTTCATCCTCAAGTGGGTGCCGGAGACCAAGGGCAAGGCGTTGGAGGAGATGGGGTAATCATCCCCGCCACCGCCCCCTCTCCTCTTCGACAGGTACTGCCCCGGCTCGGCCCTTGAGCCGGGGCAGTACCTGTTCGCACAGCAGTTGCAGGCTGCGCCGGCCCTCGTCGACGGGCATCCCGCCGCACAGCGGGTGCAGCACCAGGTTCCCCGCGTCGCCCGCCCCCCGGGCGTACGCCACCGCCTGCTCCGGGGTCAGGACCCGGTACACGCGCTCCGCGCGCAGCTCCGCCACCGAGCGCGCGGTCGAGCGCACCGCGCTGCGGATGTCCTTGGACTGCCAGGACGCGTACATGCCCGCCTCGTGCAGGAAGCACGCGCCGTGCTCGGCCCACACCCGGTCGGGGTCCTCCGCGATGTGCAGCAGCGGGGTCTCGGCGGCGGGCATCACGCAGAAGCCCTCCGTGCCGTACTCCGCCAGCCTGGCCCGGTAGTAGGTCTCCAGCTCCGGGAGGTGCGCGCTCGGGAAGAACGGCAGCCCCAGCCGGGCCGCGCGCCGGGCCGCCGCCTCGGAGCTGCCGCCGACCAGCAGCAGCGGGTGCGGCCGGGTGAACGGCCGCGGGGTGACCCGTACCGTGCGGCCGCGGAAGACGAAGGGCTCGCCGGTCCACGCCCGGAGCAGCGTCTCCAGCAACTCGTCCTGGAGCTTGCCGCGCCGGCCCCACTCCACCCCCTGCTGCTCGTACTCCTGCGGCCGGTAGCCGATGCCCGCGACGGTCACCAGCCGGCCACCGCTCAGCAGGTCGAGGACGGCGATGTCCTCCGCCACCTTCAACGGGTCGTAGAGCGGCCCGATGATCGCCGAGACGGTGACGGCGATCCGGCGCGTGGCCCCGAACACCGCTCCGGCGAAGGCGAAGGGCGAGGGCAGCCAGTTGTTGTCGGTGCCGTGGTGCTCCTCGGTCTGGATCGTGTCGACCCCGCGGTCGTCCGCGTACCGGGCCATCTCCAGGGCCGCCCGGTAGCGGTCGCGCAGGCTCTCGGGGGTGCCGTTCGGCTCGACCAGATTGAACCGGGCCACGGTGATGGGCATGGAGGAGTCCCCCTTCGCCTGGTGGGGTGGACGGGCGAAGGGGGACGTTAGCTGACGTAGCGTCAGTTGGACAGGGATCCGGCGAGCGCGGGTTCTTCCGGCTCGGCCGCCCCGTCGAACGGCGCGGTGCGCGGCAGTACGGCGTACAGCGCACCGGAGGTGAGGACGCCGACCGCCCAGCCCAGCCCGTTCCGCCCGATCCAGCTCCCGGACAGCGGCCCGGCGAACCAGTCCACCTTGGTGAACAGCAGGCCCACCACCAGCGCCGCGCCCCAGGCCGTCATGGCCTGCCAGGCGAAGCCGCCGCGGTACCAGTAGGCGCTGCCCCGGGTCGTGTCCAGCAGCGCGGGGCCGTCGTAGGTCTCGCGCCGCAGCATGTCCACGCCGAAGACGCCGATCCACGCGGAGAAGGCCACGGCCAGCAGCGTCAGGAAGGAGATGAACGAGCCGAAGAAGCTCTTGGCGACCACCATCAGCAGGAAGCCGAACGCCAGGCTGATGACGGCGTTGACGCTGACGGCCCAGGCGCGCGGCACCCTGATGCCCAGGGTCTGCGCGGTGAAGCCGGCCGAGTACATGGACATCGAGTTGATCAGCAGCATGCCCACGAGCGCGATCAGCAGGTACGGGACCGCCAGCCAGACCGGCAGCAACTCCCCGATGAAGGAGACCGGGTCCGCGGCGGACGCCAGGTCGGGAGTGCCGACCGCCATCACCGCGCCCATGAGCACCATGGGCAGGACGACGATCCCCGCGCCACCGATCGTCGCGCCGACCATGCCCTTGGCGGACGCGGTGCGCGGCAGGTACCGGGTGAAGTCCGGACCGGACGGGACCCAGCTGATCCCGCCCGCCGCGATCGTGCCGATGCCCGCGATCATCATGGCGGTGGAGCCGGCCGGCTTGTCGAAGACGGCGGCCCAGTCGGTGGTGAGGACCAGATAGCCGAGCACCAGCACGCTGAACGCGCCGAAGAGGTACGTCGACCACTTCGAGCAGACCCGCAGGGCGTTGATGCCGAGCCCCGACACCACGAACGTGCAGGTGACGAAGAACAGCAGCGTGACGACGATCAGCGGGGTGTTGGGCCGCACGCCGAAGAGGAGGTCCAGGACGGTCAGGACGGCGTAGGCGCCGCTCACCGCGTTGATGGTCTCCCAGCCCCAGCGGGCCACCCAGATCAGCGCGCCGGGGAAGAGGTTCCCGCGCTGCCCGAAGACCGCCCGCGAGAGCGCCATGCCCGGGGAGCCGCCGCGCTTGCCCGCGATCGAGATCAGCCCGACCATGCCGTACGAGACGACGGGCGCGGCGAGCGCGACGACGAGCACCTGCCAGATGTTCAACTTGTTGAAGATCACCAGCCCGGCGCCCATGGTCAGCAGCAGCACGCTGATGTTCGCGGCGACCCAGGTGGGGACGAGCTCGCGGACGCGACCGCCGCGCTCGCTGTCCGGGACGGGCTCCAGGCCGCGGGTCTCGACCGCGGACTCTGCGGGCTCGGCAGGCATGTACGACTCCGGGGATGTGGGGGAGTCGTACATCATCGTATTTTCGCCCGGAAAAGCACAAATTGAGGATTCGGCCCCGGGCACAGCTCCGGCTCAGGGGACCCGGGAGACCTCACGCCATACTGGGTGGGTTATGGAAATCCTCATTCTCGCTGTAGTCATCGCCCTGGTCGCGGTCGGCGCGGTCAGCGGGCTCGTGGTCAGCAGCCGCAAGAAGAAGCAGCTGCCGCCCACGGCGCCGCCGAGCACGCCGACCATCACTGCCCCGCCCGCCGAACCGCAGGTCGGGGAGGACGCCGCACCGACGGCGGAAGAGCCGCGCCGCACGATCGAGGAGGTCGAGCTTCCCGACGCGCAGACCGCCGTCGAGTCGCCGGTCGCCGTCGAGGACCCGGTGGTCGGGCTCGCGCCCGCCCCCGAGATCGAGGTGCCCGAGCCCACCGCCGGCCGTCTGGTCCGGCTGCGCGCGCGGCTCGCCCGCTCGCAGAACTCGCTCGGCAAGGGGCTGCTCACGCTGCTCTCCCGCGAGCACCTCGACGAGGACACCTGGGAGGAGATCGAGGAGACCCTCCTCATCGCCGACGTCGGTGTCGTCCCGACGCAGGAGCTGGTGGACCGGCTCCGTGAGCGGGTCCGGGTGCTCGGCACCCGCACCCCGGCCGAACTGCGCACCCTGTTGAAGGAAGAGCTGCTGACCCTGGTCGGCACGGACTTCGACCGCGCGGTGAAGACCGAGAGCGGCGTGGACACCCCGGGTGTCGTGATGGTCGTCGGCGTCAACGGCACCGGCAAGACCACGACCACCGGCAAGCTGGCCCGGGTGCTGGTCGCCGACGGCCGCAGCGTCGTACTCGGCGCGGCCGACACCTTCCGCGCGGCCGCCGCCGACCAGCTCCAGACCTGGGGCGACCGGGTCGGCGCGCGCACCGTCCGCGGGCCCGAGGGCGGTGACCCCGCCTCGATCGCCTACGACGCGGTCAAGGAGGGCATCGCCGAGGGCGCCGACGTCGTGCTCATCGACACCGCCGGCCGGCTGCACACGAAGACCGGGCTCATGGACGAGCTCGGCAAGGTCAAGCGCGTCGTGGAGAAGCACGGCCCGCTGGACGAGGTCCTGCTGGTCCTGGACGCGACCACCGGGCAGAACGGCCTGACCCAGGCGCGTGTCTTCGCCGAGGTCGTGGACATCACCGGCATCGTGCTGACCAAGCTCGACGGCACCGCGAAGGGCGGCATCGTCGTCGCCGTCCAGCGCGAGCTGGGCGTCCCCGTCAAGCTGATCGGTCTCGGCGAGGGCCCGGACGACCTGGCCCCCTTCGAGCCGGAGGCGTTCGTCGACGCCCTGATCGGCGACTGAGCCCCGCGGGCCGCGCCGCGCCCGCGCCGCCGTACGTACGTATGCCAGTGCCCCCGCATCCGGACCGGACGCGGGGGCACTGGCATACGTACGTACGGCGGCGCGGCGCAGGTCCTCAGTGGCGGAAGCGGTGGCAGATGTACGCCAGCGTCCCGAGCAGCAGCCGGGCCTGCGGGGCGCCGCCCACGCAGTCGAGCGCGGGCGGCCGCAGCCAGGCGGCCGGGCCGAGGCCCGCGTGGTCGGAGGGTGGGGCCGTCAGGAAGGCGCCGGTCCCCAGGGCGCGCAGGTCCAGATCGGCGTCGTCCCAGCCCATCCGGTACAACAACTGCGGCAGCCCGGCCGCCGCGCCCGGGGCCACGAAGAACTGCGCCCGGCCGTCCGGGGTCACCGTGACGGGACCGAGCGGCAGGCCCATCCGCTCCAGCCGGACCAGCGCGCGCCGGCCGGCTTCCTCGGAGACCTCGATGACGTCGAAGACGCGGCCGACGGGGAGCAGGATCGCGGCGCCCGGGTACTCGTCCCAGATTTCGGCGACCTCGCCCAGGGTCGCCCCCGCGGGCACGGTGGGGGCGAAGTCCAGCGGGTGCGCCCCCGGCGCGCGGCAATTCGTATGACCGCAGGAGCAGTCGCGTCCGGGTGCCGCGGCGCGGGCGCCGGGGACCGCGTCCCAGCCCCACAGTCCGGTGTACTCGGCCACCGCGGTGCACTCCGAGGTCCGTCCGCGCCGCCGCGAGCCGGAACGGAACTCCTTGGTGCCGCGGCTGCCGCCGATCGTGAAGCCCATGCCCATGCCCCCTCCAACGGGTCGGACGCGCCGGTGGTTACGACGCGGCGAGACCTGATGTCCGGCGGGTCGGGGTACGGCTTCCCTCGGGACTGCCCGGCGCACTCCTCGCCGCGCGCGCCCCGTCCGCGCTCCCGTCCAACCATTCCGTTTCGCCTTCCTGTCAAGTGAATCGCGCCTGGCCCGTGGCGAGTTCATTCGAAGGGGTGGCGAATGGTGGCGTTTCCACGGTCGGGCTCGCCGGAGGGGTGATCGTAGGATTACTTTCGGTGCACGAACCCCGGAGGCGACCCCATCCGTGGGTATGCCGGAGGCAATACGTGAAGGACTTGTGAAGTCCGTGGCGGTGGCCGACGTTCCGGTCAGGGTTTGTGCGGAAGAGGCTTAACGGATGGGGGCGTTCCAGTGAGCGGCAACGGCGCAAGCGGAAGGAACGGGCAGTCGTCCGCGTCCTCGGAGGCGCCGTCGGACACCGTCGTCCGCAACGAGCAGCTCAGTTCCTGGTTCGTGCGCAGCGGCTGGTCCAAGGGCGAACTCGCCCGCCAGGTCAACCGCCGGGCCCGCCAGATGGGCGCCCACCACATCAGCACCGACACCTCGCGGGTACGCCGCTGGCTCGACGGTGAACAGCCCCGCGAACCCGTCCCGCGCATCCTGTCCGAGCTGTTCTCCGAACGCTTCGGTTCCGTCGTCGCCATCGAACAGCTCGGCCTGCGCACCGCCCACCAGACCCCGTCCGTGTCCGGCGTCGACCTGCCCTGGGCCGGACCGCAGACGGTCGAACTGCTCAGCGAGTTCTCCCGCAGCGACCTGATGCTGGCCCGCCGCGGCTTCCTGGGGACCTCCCTCGCCCTCTCCGCCGGTCCCGCCCTCATCGAGCCCATGCAGCGCTGGCTCGTCCCGGTCCCGGCCGCCGACCCCGGATCGCGCATCGAGGGCGGGCCGGCGGGACCCATCGCAGGCTACCGGCCGGCCGGGCTCTCCGATCCGGAACTCGACCTGCTCGAAGCCACCACCGTGATGTTCCGCCAGTGGGACGCCCAGTGCGGCGGCGGCCTGCGCCGCAAGGCGGTCGTCGGACAGCTCCACGAGGTCACCGACCTGCTCCAGGAGAGCCACCCGGCGCCCGTCATGAAACGCCTCTTCAAGGTCGCCGCCGAACTCGCCGAACTGGCGGGCTGGATGAGCTATGACATCGGCCTGCACCCCACCGCGCAGAAGTACTTCGTCCTCGCGCTGCACGCCGCCAAGGAGGGCGGCGACAAGCCGCTCGGCTCCTACATCCTCTCCAACATGGGCCGCCAGATGATCCACCTCGGACGCCCCGAGGACGCCCTGGAACTCATCCACCTCGCCCAGTACGGAAGCCGCGACTGCGCCGGTCCCCGCACCCAGGCCATGCTGTATGCGATGGAGGCCCGCGCGTACGCCAACATGGGCCAGCCCAGCCGCTGCAAGCGCGCCGTCCGGATGGCCGAGGACACCTTCGGCGACGTCGGTTTCGACGGCGAGCCCGAGCCCGACTGGATCCGCTTCTTCTCCGAGGCCGAGCTCAACGGCGAGAACTCCCACTCCTACCGGGACCTCGCCTACGTCGCCGGCCGCAGCCCCACCTACGCCTCCCTCGCCGAACCCGTCATGGAACGGGCCGTCGAGCTGTTCGCGAAGGACCCGGAGCACCAGCGCTCGTACGCCCTGAACCTCATCGGCATGGCCACGGTCCACCTCCTCCAGCGCGAGCCCGAGCAGGCGACCGTCCTCGTCGACCAGGCCCTAGACGTGGCCCGAAAGGTACGGTCCGAACGGGTGAACACCCGGCTGCGCAAGACCGTCGACACCGCGGCCCGTGAGTACGGCGACGTCGCCGAGGTGGTCCGGCTCACCGATCACCTCGCCTCCCGGCTCCCCGAAGCGGCGGAGGCCGTCTGACGGCCCTGACAGCCGTCCCCCCAGCCCCGGCCGCGGCGGCCGACCCCGTGAAGCCCGATCAGGCTCCCCCAGCCAGGCCACCCGGGTCCCCGCCGCGGCCGGCTTGGTGACGTTCATCCCCCCGTAACACCACGAGCGCCTTCGTCACCGGTGCGAAACATCGAGCGGCGGCGCCGGAAACCGGGCTGCGCGAATCTCAGGGGCATTAACCGGCCGGCCTCCAGGCCCACACCAGCGGGCCCCATACCCCGCGCCGCTCAAGTAGCCACGATCGCCCGCACGCGCACGTACGACGACGAGGAGACGCCGATGGCATCAGCCATCACGACCCTCGCGGCAGACGCCCCCTCCCTCTCTGCCGCGAACACCGGGTTCATGCTCATCTGCTCCGCCCTGGTCATGCTGATGACCCCGGGACTCGCCTTCTTCTACGGAGGCATGGTCCGCGTCAAGAGCAGCCTCAACATGCTCATGATGAGCTTCATCAGCCTCGGGATCGTCACGATCCTGTGGGTCCTCTACGGCTTCAGCCTCGCCTTCGGCACCGACGCGGGCTCCCTCATCGGCTGGAACTCCGACTACGTCGGACTGAGCGGCATCGGCATCACCGAGCTCTGGGACGGCTACACCATCCCGGTCTACGTCTTCGCCGTCTTCCAGCTGATGTTCGCCGTCATCACCCCCGCCCTGATCAGCGGCGCCCTCGCCGACCGCGTCAAGTTCAGCGCCTGGGCGTTGTTCACCGCCCTGTGGGTGAGCCTCGTCTACTTCCCCGTCGCCCACTGGGTCTGGGGCACCGGCGGCTGGCTCTTCAAGCTCGGCGTCATCGACTTCGCCGGCGGCACCGCCGTCCACATCAACGCCGGCGCCGCCGCCCTCGGCGTGATCCTCGTCATCGGCAAGCGCGTCGGCTTCAAGAGGGACCTGATGCGCCCCCACAGCCTCCCGCTGGTCATGCTGGGCGCCGGCCTCCTCTGGTTCGGCTGGTTCGGCTTCAACGCCGGCTCCTGGCTCGGCAACGACGACGGCGTCGGCGCCGTCATGTTCGTCAACACCCAGGTCGCCACCGCTGCCGCCATGCTCGCCTGGCTCGGCTACGAGAAGCTGCGCCACGGCTCCTTCACCACCCTCGGCGCCGCCTCCGGCGCGGTCGCCGGCCTCGTCGCCATCACCCCCTCCGGCGGCTCCTGCTCACCGCTCGGCGCGATCGCCATCGGCGCCATCGCCGGTGTCGTCTGCGCCATGGCGGTCGGCCTGAAGTACCGGTTCGATTTCGACGACTCCCTCGACGTGGTCGGCGTCCACCTCGTCGGCGGGATCATCGGCTCCCTCCTCGTCGGCCTCTTCGCCACCGGCGGCGTCCAGTCCGACGCCAAGGGCCTCTTCTACGGCGGCGGTCTGGACCAGCTCGGCAAGCAGGCCGTAGGCGTCTTCGCCGTCCTCGCCTACTCTCTCCTCGCGTCCGCGATCCTCGCCTTCCTGCTCGACAAGACGATCGGGATGCGGGTCTCCGAGGACGACGAGGTCTCCGGCATCGACCAGGTCGAGCACGCCGAGACCGCCTACGACTTCAGCGGGGCGGGCGGCGGCGCCTCCTCCCGGAGCACCGCCGCACCCACCCCCGTTGCCGCCGCGACCAAGAAGGTTGACGCATGAAGCTGATCACCGCGATCGTCAAGCCGCACCGGCTCGACGAGATCAAGGACGCCCTCCAGCGGTTCGGGGTCCAGGGACTCACGGTCTCCGAGGCCAGCGGCTACGGCCGCCAGCGCGGCCACACCGAGGTCTACCGGGGCGCCGAGTACACCGTGGACCTCGTACCGAAGATCCGCATCGAGGTGGTCGTCGAGGACGACGCGGCCGACGACGTGATGAACGTGCTGGTCACCGCCGCCCACACCGGCAAGATCGGTGACGGCAAGGTGTGGAGCGTCCCCGTGGACTCGATCATCAGGGTCCGCACCGGCGAACGCGGCGCGGACGCGCTCTAGGCGACGGGAGCCCCCGGGTGACGAGTGTGGAGAACACGACCGCCGAACTGTCCGATCCGGACGGCTCGGGACCCGGCGGCTACGCCGCGGCCCGGCTGCGACTCCTCCGGGAGGAGTCGCGGTCCGGGCCCTCCCGGCGTTCCGCCCTGTCCGCGCTGACCGACGACTGGCTGAACGCCCTGTTCACCAGGGCCGCGCGGGAGACCGGCGTCCGGGGCGCGGCCCTCGTCGCCGTCGGCGGCTACGGCCGGGCCGAACTCTCCCCCCGCAGCGACCTCGACCTGCTGCTCCTGCACGACGGCAAGGCCCCCGCCAAGGCACTCGGCGCGCTCGCCGACCGCCTCTGGTACCCGGTGTGGGACCTGGGCGTGGCCCTGGACCACTCCGTGCGCACTCCCGCCGAGGCCCGCAAGACCGCGGCCGAGGACCTCAAGGTGCAGCTCGGACTGCTCGACGCCAGGCCCGTCGCCGGCGACGCCGGACTCCTCGCCGGGCTGCGCACCGCCGTCCTGGCCGACTGGCGCAACCAGGCCGCCAAACGACTCCCACAGCTGCACGCCCTCTGTCGCGAACGGGCCGAGAAGGCCGGTGAGCTGCGCTTCCTGCTGGAGCCCGACCTCAAGGAGGCCCGCGGCGGGCTCCGCGACGCCGCCGCGCTGCGCGCCGTCGCCGCGTCGTGGCTGGCCGACGCCCCGCGCGAGGGGCTGGCCGAGGCCCGGCGGCGGCTGCTCGACGCCCGGGACGCCCTGCACCTGGTGACGGGCCGGGCCACCGACCGGCTCTCCCTCCAAGAGCAGGACCAGGTCGCGGCGCGGCTCGGGCTGCTCGACGCGGACGCGCTGCTGCGCGAGGTGTACGAGGCCGCACGGGTCATCTCCTACGCCGGGGACGTCACCTGGCGGGAGGTCGGGCGGGTCCTGCGGTCCCGGGCCGCCCGACCGAAGCTGCGCGGCCTGCTGCTGGGCGCGCGCGGGCCCGCCGTGGAACGGGCACCGCTGGCCGAGGGCGTCGTGGAGTCCGACGGCGAGGCCGTCCTCGCCCTCGCCGCCCGGCCCGACCGGGACCCCGTGCTGGCGCTGCGCTTCGGGGCGGCCGCCGCGCAGGCGGGCCTGCCCGTCTCCCTGCACTCCGTACGCCGCCTCGCGGCCCAGGGCAAGGCGCTGCCCGTGCCCTGGCCCGCCGAGGCGCGGGAGCAACTGATCACCCTGCTCGGCGCGGGCGAGCCGACCGTCGGGGTGTGGGAGGCGCTCGAAGCCGAGGGACTGATCACCCGGCTGCTGCCCGACTGGGAGCGGGTGCACTGCCGGCCGCAGCGCAACCCCGTGCACACCTGGACCGTGGACCGGCACCTGGTGGAGACGGCGGTCCGGGCCGCCGCCCTCACCCGCCGCGTCAGCCGCCCCGACCTGCTCCTGATGGCCGCCCTGCTCCACGACATCGGCAAGGGCTGGCCCGGCGACCACTCGGTGGCGGGGGAGACCATCGCCCGGGACATGGCCGTCCGCGTCGGCTTCGACGCCGAGGACGTGGCGGTGCTCGGCGCCCTCGTACGCCACCACCTGCTGCTCATCGACACCGCCACCCGGCGCGACCTGGACGACCCGGCCACCGTGCGCTCCGTCGCCGAAGCCGTCGGCTCGGCGGGCACGCTGGAGCTGCTCCACGCGCTGACCGAGGCCGACGCGCTGGCCACCGGCCCGGCGGCCTGGAGCACCTGGCGCGGCTCGCTCGTGGCGGACCTCGTCTCGCGGGTGGGGGCGGTCCTCAAGGGCGCGGCACCCGCCCCCACCGAACTGGGCATCCCGGTCACCGAACAGGAACGCCTCGCGGTGGAGGCGCTGCGCACCGGGGAGCCGGTCCTGGCCCTGGAGGCACGCCACGAGGAGGACGGGGTCGGGGTGGACCTGGTCGTGGCCGTCCCCGACCAGCCCGGGGTGCTGCCCGCCCTGGCCGGGGTGCTGGCGCTGCACCGGCTGACCGTCCGAGCGGCCGACCTGCGCTCGCTGGAGCTGCCGGACCGGCTGGGGGAGGTACTGGTGTTCCGCTGGCGGGTGGCCGCCGAGTACGGGGCCCTACCGGAGGCCGCCCGGCTGCGCACGGACCTGGTCCGGGCGCTCGACGGGTCGCTGGACGTCCCGGCGAAGCTGGCCGACCGGGAGGCCGCGTACCCCAGACGGCGCGGGGTGGTCCCGCCGCCGCCCCGGGTGACGGTGATGCCCGACGCGTCCTCCCTGGCCACCGTCCTGGAGGTGCGGGCCCCCGACGCCGTGGGCCTGCTCCACCGGATCGGCCGGGCCCTGGACGCGGGCGGCGTCCGCGTCCGCAGCGCCCACGTCTCCACGCTCGGCGCGAACGCGGTGGACACCCTCTACGTGGTCGACCTCGACGGCAAACCCCTGCCGCCCCGCGCCGCCGCCGCCCTTGCGGCGTCGGTCGAGACGGCCCTGCGCTGAGACGGTGGGCCCCGCGCCGGGCGCACCCGACGGTGGGCCCCGGACCGGAGACGGACCGCAGGGCCCACCACCGGTGAAGGGCCGATACCCTGGGGGACGACCACACGCCCCCGACCCGAGGAATCGCGACCACCGTGTTCGATACGCTTTCCGACCGCCTCAGCGCGACCTTCAAGTCCCTCCGGGGCAAAGGCCGCCTCTCCGAGCAGGACATCGACGCTGCGGCGCGGGAAATCCGTATCGCCCTCCTCGAGGCCGACGTCGCGCTCCCCGTCGTCCGTTCCTTCATCGCGAACGTCAAGGAACGCGCGCGCGGCGAAGAGGTCAGCAGGGCCCTGAACCCGGGGCAGCAGGTCCTCAAGATCGTCAATGACGAGCTCGTCTCGATCCTCGGCGGCGAGACCCGGCGCCTGCGCTTCGCCAAGACCGCCCCCACCGTGATCATGCTCGCCGGCCTCCAGGGTGCCGGTAAGACCACCCTCGCCGGAAAGCTCGGCCTGTGGCTCAAGGGGCAGGGCCACGCCCCGCTCCTCGTCGCGTGCGACCTCCAGCGCCCCAACGCCGTCAACCAGCTCAGCGTCGTCGCCGAGCGCGCCGGCGTCGCGGTCTACGCGCCGCAGCCCGGCAACGGCGTCGGTGACCCGGTCCAGGTCGCCAAGGACTCCATCGAGTACGCCCGTACCAAGCAGTACGACATCGTCATCGTCGACACCGCCGGTCGCCTCGGCATCGACCAGGAGCTGATGCGGCAGGCCGCGGACATCCGCGACGCCGTCAGCCCCGACGAGATCCTCTTCGTCGTCGACGCCATGATCGGCCAGGACGCGGTCAACACCGCCGAGGCGTTCCGCGACGGCGTCGGCTTCGACGGCGTGGTGCTCTCCAAGCTCGACGGCGACGCCCGGGGCGGTGCCGCGCTCTCCATCTCGCACGTCACCGGCAAGCAGATCATGTTCGCCTCGAACGGTGAGAAGCTCGACGAGTTCGACGCCTTCCACCCCGACCGCATGGCGGGCCGGATCCTCGACATGGGTGACATGCTCACCCTCATCGAGCAGGCCGAGAAGACCTTTTCGCAGGCCGAGGCCGAGAAGATGGCGGCCAAGCTCGCGAAGGGCCCCAAGGAGTTCACGCTCGACGACTTCCTGGCCCAGATGGAGCAGGTCCGCAAGATGGGCTCCATCTCCAAGCTGCTCGGCATGCTGCCCGGCATGGGGCAGATCAAGGACCAGATCAACAACATCGACGAGCGCGACGTCGACCGCACCGCCGCCATCATCAAGTCGATGACCCCGGCCGAGCGCCAGGACCCGCACATCATCAACGGCTCCCGGCGCGCCCGTATCGCCAAGGGTTCCGGCGTCGAGGTCAGCGCCGTCAAGAACCTCGTCGAGCGGTTCTTCGACGCGCGCAAGATGATGTCCCGTATGGCCCAGGGCGGCGGCATGCCGGGCATGCCCGGCATCCCCGGGATGGGCGGCGGCCCCGGCCGGCAGAAGAAGCAGGTCAAGCAGGCCAAGGGCAAGCGCAAGAGCGGCAACCCGATGAAGCGCAAGGAAGAGGAGGCCGCGGCCGCGGCCCGGCGCGAGCAGGGGCCGCAGGCCGTCGAGCCGGCCGTCGGCGGCAACCCGTTCGGGCTGCCCGCGGGCGGGGCCCAGCCCGGCCAGGACTTCGACCTTCCGGACGAGTTCAAGAAGTTCATGAAGTAGCGGCGGCGCGGCGCGCGCGGCGCCGTGGGGAAGGGCCCTGGCCGGCCCGGGAACGACCAGCCGGCCGGGGCCCTCCGCCGTTCCCAGGACGAACCCTTCGGGGGGCATTGGCCCGGTATCTCCCTTATGGTCGGCCGGGAGGACGGCAGAAGGAGGCCCCGTGCCCAGTCCCACCCCCGCACCGCCCCGCGACCGGGCCGACACCCCCTGGCGTTCCGAGGGCGCGCCGCCCACCCCGCCGCCGAAGCGGAAGATGGCCGGCGGATGGCGCGGCCTGATCCTCGTCGCCCTGATCGTCTTCCTGATCGCCAACCTGGTCCTGTCGTTCTTCAACGAGGGCAACGAGCCGACGGTCTCCTACACCGAGTTCAGCCGGCAGGTCGCCGCCGGCAACGTCTCGAAGATCTACTCCAAGGGCGACGCCATCCAGGGGCAGCTCAAGACCAAGGCGCCGAAACCGGACGGTGGCAAGGGCGACTACACCAAGTTCGTCACCCAGCGCCCCGCCTTCGCCGACGACGACCTGTGGGCCAACCTCACCAAGCACCAGGTCACGGTGACCGCCTCGCCCGTCGTCGTCCAGCGCAGCTTCCTCGCCAACCTGCTCATCTCGCTCGCGCCGATGCTGCTGCTGGTCGTGCTGTGGGTGGTCATCGCCCGCCGGATGGGCTCCGCCATGGGCGGCGGACTCGGCGGCCTGGGCCGCAAGGCGCCCCCGAAACCGGTCGAGCTGGAATCGGGCGCCACCCGCACCACCTTCGACGACGTGGCCGGCATCGACGAGGTGGAGGGCGAGCTCAACGACGTCGTCGACTTCCTCAAGAACCCGCAGGAGTACCGCAAGATGGGCGCCCGCATGCCCGGCGGCGTCCTGCTCGCCGGCCTGCCCGGCACCGGCAAGACCCTGCTCGCCCGCGCGGTCGCCGGAGAGGCCGGAGTCCCCTTCTTCTCCGCCTCCGCCTCCGAGTTCATCGAGATGATCGTCGGCGTCGGCGCCTCCCGCGTCCGCGAACTGTTCACCGAGGCGCGCAAGGTCGCCCCCGCCATCATCTTCATCGACGAGATCGACACCATCGGGCGCGTGCGCGGCGCCGGCGGCGGACTCGGCGGCCACGACGAACGCGAACAGACGCTGAACCAGATCCTCACCGAGATGGACGGCTTCTCCGGCTCGGAGGGCGTGGTCGTCCTCGCCGCCACCAACCGCGCGGACGTCCTGGACCCGGCGCTGACCCGGCCCGGCCGCTTCGACCGGCTGGTGCAGGTCTCCCCGCCCGACAAGCACGGCCGCGAGGCGATCCTGCGCATCCACACCCGCGAGATCCCACTGGCCGACGGCGTGGACCTCGGCCGGGTCGCCGGCACCACCCCCGGCATGACGGGCGCCGAGCTCGCCAACCTGGCCAACGAGGCCGCCCTGCTGGCCGTCAAACGCAAGCGGACGCGGGTCACCCAGGCCGACCTCTCCGAAGCCCTGGAAAAGGTGCAGCTCGGCGCCGAACGCCCGCTCGTCATGCCGCTGGAGGAACGGCGCCGCACGGCCTACCACGAGAGCGGCCACGCCCTGCTGGGCATGCTCCAGCCCGGCGCCGACCCCGTCCGCAAGATCACCATCGTCCCGCGCGGCCGGGCCCTGGGCGTCACCCTCTCCACCCCGGACGCCGACCGGTACGCGTACACGGAGCCGTACCTGCGCGGGCGCATCATCGGCGCGCTCGGCGGCATGGCGGCCGAGCACGTCGTCTACGACGTGATCACCACGGGCGCCGAGAACGACCTCGAACAGGTCACCAACCTCGTCCGCGGCATGGTCGGCCGGTGGGGCATGAGCGAACGCGTCGGCCGGCTGACCGCGATCCCCTCCGACGGCCAGGGCGCCTACGGCCTCTCCGCCGCCCCAGCGACGCTCGACGCCGTCGACGCCGAGATGCGACGGATCGTGGACGAGTGCTACGCCGAGGCGTGCCGCCTGCTCCGGGAGCACCGCTCACAGCTCGACGACCTCGCCGAGGCCCTGCTCGCCGCCGAAACCCTCGACGAAGCCGCCGCCTACGCCGCCGCGGGCATCCCGCGCCTGTCCAAGGACGCGCCGGGCCCGGACAGCCCGTGACCGGGCCCGGGCCCGGCCCCGGGTCCTACCGGACGCGGGCGATCACGTAGCGGAAGATGTTCGGCAACCACACGGAGCCGTCCGGCCGCTCGTACGGGTGAAGCGCCTCGGTCAGCTCCTTCTCCACCTGCGCCGGGTCGGAGGCGGACTCGTACAGCCCCGTCGAGAGCAGCCCCCGTACGGCGCTGTCCACGTCCGCGTAGCCGAACGGGCAGAACACCCGCCCCGACCCGTCCGGCACCAGCCCCGCGCCGGTCACCAGCGCGTCCAGGTCCCGCGGCGAGGGCCCGCCGCCCAGCACCGCCGGGACCGTGCACCGCTCCGCCGGCCCCCATCCCGCCAGGACCACCGCCCCGCCCCGCCGGACCGCTGGCAGGGCCGCCGCCAAGGCCGCGCCGCCGGGCGAGAACGCCAGCAGGACGTCGTACGGGCGCGCGGTCGACGGCGGGTCCGGCCGCACCTCCAGCAGCCGCTCACGCGCCAGAGCGCGCCGCGCCGCGTCCGCCTCCACACCGGTCACGGAGGCCCCGCGCCGCTGCGCCAGCAGGAGGGCCAGCCCCGCCCCGCACCCCAGGCCGAGCAGCCGGGCGCCGGGCCCGACCTCCAGCCGGTCGTAAACCGCCTCGTACAGCGGTACCAGCATCCGTTCCTGGATCTCCGCCCAGTCCCGGGCGACGAGCGTCGTCGTCGGCGTCGATGTCATCGAAAGAGCGCTCCTGATTCCATGTCGCCCCCATGTCGCCCCCCGGTGGGTTTCCCCTGGGCCCCGTTGCCAGGGAACTCCCCATCGGGCCCCGCGTCCAGAGGAGTGCGCCACCCGATTCACGCATCGAGCGCCCGGCGCCGTACCATTCGCGCCATGGCAAAGGCACCCGTTCTCACCCCCCAGGCGGAGGATTTCCCCCGCTGGTACCAGGATCTGATCAACAAGGCCGAGCTGGCCGACAACGGTCCGGTACGCGGCACCATGGTCATCCGGCCGTACGGCTACGGGCTGTGGGAGCGGATGCAGCAGGAGATGGACGCGCGCATCAAGGACGCGGGCGCCCAGAACGCGTACTTCCCGCTGTTCATCCCGCAGTCCTACCTGACGAAGGAAGCCGAGCACGTCGAGGGCTTCGCCCCCGAGCTCGCGGTCGTCACGCACGGCGGCGGCAAGGAGCTGGACGAGCCGGTCGTCGTCCGGCCCACCTCCGAGACGATCATCAACGACTACTTCTCCAAGTGGGTCCAGAGCTACCGGGACCTGCCCCTGCTGATCAACCAGTGGGCCAACGTGGTCCGCTGGGAAATGCGCCCGCGCGTGTTCCTCCGTACGAGCGAGTTCCTCTGGCAGGAGGGCCACACCGCCCACGCCACGTACGAGGACGCCCGCGACTACGCGGCGCGCATCCACCGCGACGTGTACGGCGACTTCATGACGAACGTGCTCGGCATCGACGTCGTGCTCGGCCGCAAGACGGCCAAGGAGCGCTTCGCCGGAGCCATCAACACCCTCACGCTGGAGGGGATGATGGGCGACGGCAAGGCCCTGCAGCTCGGCACCAGCCACGAGCTGGGCACCAACTTCGCCAAGGCGTTCAACACGCAGTACCTGTCGAAGGAAGGCAAGCAGGAGCTCGTCTGGCAGACCTCGTGGGGCGTCTCGACCCGCATGGTCGGCGGCCTGATCATGTCCCACGGCGACGACAACGGCCTGCGGGTGCCGCCGCGCCTCGCGCACGTCCAGGTCGTCGTCATGGCGATCAAGGGCGACGAGGCCGTGGCCAAGGTCCGCGAGCTCGGGGCGCAGCTGAAGGCCGCCGGCATCCGGGTCCAGGTCGACGACCGCGTGGACACCCCCTTCGGGCGCCGCGCCGTCGACTGGGAGCTCAAGGGCGTACCCGTGCGCGTCGAGATCGGCCCGCGCGACCTGGAGAACGGCACCGCGATGCTGGCCCGCCGGATCCCGGGCGGCAAGGAGGCGGTGCAGATCTCCGCGCTGGCCGACCTGCTCCCCAAGGTGCTGGAGGAGGACCAGGCGCAGTTGCTGCGCGAGTCCCGCGAGCGCCGTGAGGCCCGTACCTCGGACGTCGCGACCATCGAGGAGGCCGCCGAGGCCGCCATCGCCGGTGGCTGGGCCCGGATCCCGTGGGCGGACCTCGGCCCCGAGGGCGAGGCCAAGCTGGCGGAGCAGGCGGTCTCCGTGCGCTGCCTGATCGCCGCGGACGGGTCGGTTCCGGAGGCGGACGACGCCCCCGGTACGCTCGCCATCGTGGCGCGCTCGTACTGATCGCCCCTCGCTCGCAGACGCGCCCCCGGCGTGCGGCCTTCCCCGCACGCCGGGGGCATAGTCGTCGTTACGTACCGACTTCTCCGGGGATATGCACACCCGTCCTCGTCGCGACGCATCAGAGTGAACTGACTGGTACGTGCAAAAAATTTGGAATGGCCCGGAATCGGAACACCGGGGCACCCCGGCTCGTTGTCACGACGTGAGCACGACACCACCTGTTCTTGCCGCAGAGCTGGCGCAGGCGTGGGCCGATATTCAGCGGTACCACCCCGAGCTGCCTGACCTTGCCGCGCCCGAGTCCCTGATCGGAGAGTCGTCGTCCGCCTGTGGCGCCGAGCTCTCCTTCGAGCGACTGCTGCACGAGGCAGTCCACGGCATCGCAGCCGCCCGTGGAGTCCGCGACACCTCGCGGGCCGGCCGCTACCACAACCGCAGATTCCTCGCGATCGCCGAGGAGATGGGGCTGGACCATTCCGAAGAGCCGCACGCCAGCAGCGGTTTCTCCCTGGTCTCGCTCAGTCCCGAGGCGAAGAAGCGCTACCGCCCCACCATCGAGCGGCTGCAGCGGGCCCTCAAGGCGCACACGGTCGCCACGGCCGCCGACACCAAGCGCAGCTTCCGCGGGCCGGCCGCCCGGCACGGCTCCTCCGGCGGCGGCGTGCGGGTCAAGGCGGTCTGCGACTGCGGGCGCAACGTGCGGGTCGTCCCGTCGGTGCTGGCCCAGGCGCCCATCGTCTGCGGTGGCTGCATGAAGCCGTTCCGCATCCCCGAGGTGGCCGTCTCGGTCGCCGCCTCCTGAATCGGCCGCGCGGGCGCGCGCGGTTGTGCCGCCCGGCCCGGTGCTCCGCGGCCCCGGATCCGGCCGGTGGCCGACCGGCCGCCGTCGGGTGCCGGGCGCCGTGGTGTCCGGCCGCCCGCTGACGCCGCCCCTACGGCTGAGCGCGCCGCAGGCATGTGGCACAATGGCTAGCTGTACTCGACAGTCGCACAGGACCCCTCTCTCCTCCGGCTGACGCGTCCATCGGGCACCCGAGTACCGCAACCCCACGTGGCATCTCATGTGCCCAACCACGTCAAGTTCAGGAGACACCACTCCAGTGGCAGTCAAGATCAAGCTCAAGCGTCTCGGCAAGATTCGCCAGCCGCACTACCGCATCATCGTCGCCGACGCCCGCACCCGCCGGGACGGTCGCGCGATCGAGGAGATCGGTATCTACCAGCCGACCTACAACCCGTCGCGCATCGAGGTCAACGCCGAGCGTGCGCAGTACTGGCTGTCCGTCGGTGCCCAGCCCACCGAGGCTGTGCTCGCCATCCTGAAGCTGACCGGTGACTGGCAGGCCCACAAGGGTCTCCCCGCCCCCGCGCCGCTGCTGCAGCCGGAGACGAAGGAGAGCAAGCGTCGCTCCTTCGACGAGTTCGCCAAGGCCCTCGAGGGCATCGGCGAGGGCAAGGGCGAGGCCATCACCCAGAAGGCGAAGAAGGCCGATAAGAAGGCGGACGAGGCTGAGGCCGCCGCCGAGTCGACCGAGGCCTGATCATGCTCGAGGAGGCTCTTGAGCACCTCGTGAAGGGCATCGTGGACAACCCCGACGACGTGCAGGTCGCCTCGCGCAACCTGCGCCGCGGACAGGTGCTCGAGGTCCGGGTCCACCCGGACGACCTCGGGAAGGTGATCGGCCGCAACGGCCGCACCGCACGTGCGCTGCGTACCGTCGTGGGCGCCATCGGCGGTCGGGGGATCCGCGTCGACCTCGTCGACGTGGACCAGGTCCGCTGAAGAGTTGAACCACCGGCACGGGCCGGGGAGGGCGAATGCGCCCGCCCCGGCCCGTCGTCGTCTGAACAGGAGACATGGACAGTGGAGTTGGTAGTCGCGCGGATCGGCCGCGCCCACGGGATCAAGGGTGAGGTCACCGTCGAGGTGCGGACCGACGAGCCCGAACTGCGGCTCGCGCCCGGCGCGGTGCTCCGCACGGAGCCGGCGTCGGCGGGCCCGCTGACGATCGAGACGGGCCGCGTGCACAGCGGACGGCTGCTGCTGCGCTTCGAGGGCGTGAAGGACCGCACCGGTGCCGAGGCGCTGCGCAACACCCTGCTGATCGCCGAAGTGGACCCGGCGGAGCTGCCGGAGGAGCCCGACGAGTACTACGACCACCAGCTGATGGACCTGGACGTGGTGCTGGAGGACGGGACGGAGATCGGCCGGATCACCGAGATCTCCCACCTGCCCTCGCAGGACCTCTTCATCGTCGAGCGGCCCGACGGCAGCGAGGTGATGATCCCCTTCGTCGAGGAGATCGTGGCGGAGATCGACCTGGAGGAGCAGCGCTGCGTCATCACGCCGCCGCCCGGCCTGATCGACGACGGCGCGGCCACCGACGAAGTCGACGTCGAGCGCAGTGTGTCCAGCCGTGACGCCGAGGCCGAAGCCGCGGGTGACGAAGCCGCCGGGGACGACGCCTGATGCGTCTGGACGTCGTCACGATCTTCCCCGAGTACCTGGAGCCGCTGAACGTCTCCCTCGTCGGCAAGGCGCGGGCGCGCGGACAGCTCGACGTACACGTCCACGACCTGCGCGACTGGACGTACGACCGCCACAACACGGTCGACGACACCCCCTACGGCGGCGGTCCCGGCATGGTCATGAAGACCGAGCCGTGGGGCGAGGCCCTGGACGCGGCGCTCGCCGACGGGTACGAGGCCGGCGCGCACGGCCCGGTCCTGGTCGTCCCCACGCCCAGCGGGCGCCCCTTCACCCAGGAACTGGCCGTCGAACTCTCCGAGCGGCCGTGGCTGATCTTCACCCCGGCCAGGTACGAGGGCATCGACCGCCGGGTGATGGACGAGTACGCGACGCGGATGCCGGTGTACGAGGTCTCCATCGGCGACTACGTCCTGGCCGGCGGCGAGGCGGCCGTCCTGGTCGTCACCGAGGCCGTGGCCCGGCTGCTGCCCGGAGTGCTCGGCAACGCCGAATCGCACCGGGACGACTCGTTCGCCCCGGGCGAGATGGCCAACCTGCTGGAGGGGCCCGTCTACACCAAGCCCCCGAGGTGGCGCGGCCGGGGCATCCCCGACGTCCTGCTGAGCGGGCACCACGGGAAGATCGCCCGGTGGCGGCGGGACGAGGCGTTCCGCAGGACGGCCCGCAACCGGCCCGATCTGATCGAGCGCTGCGACGCCTCCGCCTTCGACAAGAAGGACCGGGAGATCCTCGGTCTCCTGGGCTGGACGCCGACCCCCGACGGCCGATTTTGGCGTAGGCCGCAGACCGTGGAAGAATAGGCGGCTGTTGTGTGCTCGCGTACGCCCCTGCCACAGGGGGACCGTCGTCCGCGAGAGGGCGCAGCTCCCGAATTCTCTACGGAAATCCGCACCGGCGGCCTGTGGCGTCGTGCGAAGAAAGCAGACGAAGAACATGTCTCACCTGCTCGATGGCGTCAACGCCGCCTCGGTCCGCTCCGACGTCCCGGCCTTCCGCCCGGGTGACACGATCAACGTGCACGTCCGCGTCATCGAGGGCAACCGCTCCCGCATCCAGCAGTTCAAGGGTGTTGTCATCCGTCGCCAGGGCTCTGGCGTCTCCGAGACCTTCACCGTTCGCAAGGTCTCCTTCAGCGTCGGTGTCGAGCGCACCTTCCCGGTGAACTCCCCGATCTTCGAGAAGATCGAGGTCGTCACCCGCGGTGACGTGCGTCGCGCCAAGCTGTACTTCCTCCGTGAGCTCCGCGGCAAGGCCGCGAAGATCAAGGAGAAGCGCGACCGCTGATCTCCTCTCCGGGTCCCGGGGGCGGCCGGATAGGCTCCCCCCGATGGACACCGAAGCAGAGCTCACACAGCGCGGCCGCTCTTCCCCCGACGAGGGGGAGGGGCGGCCGCGCCGTGCGTTGGCCCCGAGTGGGCTGACCTGGCGGCGGGCCGGGCTGCTGGGGCTGATCTGCACGGTCTTCGTGCTACTGCTCGGCAACTTCGTCGTGCAGCCCTTCCTGATCCCGAGCCGGTCGATGGAACCGACGTTGCGGGTCGGGGACCGGGTGCTGGTCAACAAGCTGGCGTACCGTTTCGGCGACCGGCCCGAGCGCGGCGACGTGGTCGTCTTCGACGGCACGGGCTCCTTCGTCCCGGAGGGACCGCAAGGCAACCCGATCGCCGAGACCCTGCACGGCGCGGCCTCGGTACTCGGGCTCGCGGAGCCCTCCGACACCGACTTCGTGAAGCGGGTCGTCGGCGTCGGCGGCGATGACGTGGTGTGCGACGAGAACGGCCGGCTGAAGGTCAACGGGGTCCCGGTGGACGAGCCGTACCTCTACCCCGGCGACACGTCCTCGAAGGTGCCCTTCCGCATCGTCGTACCGCTTGGGACCCTGTGGGTCATGGGCGATCACCGGTCTCAGTCGCGGGACTCCCGGGACCACCTGGGCGAGCCCGGCGGGGGGATGGTGCCGGTGGACAAGGTGATCGGGCGGGCCGACTGGATCGGTTGGCCCGTCTCGCGCTGGGGCGCGACGGGGAGCGCGGGGGGCGGACATGGGTAGCCGGGGGAGGCCGAGAGGCCGGCGGGGTCCCGAGCGGGACCCCGAGCCGGAGCCGGAGCCCGAGACGACCGCGGCGGTGCCGCCCCGGCCCGAGACCCAGCCCGAGGGAGGCCGGGCCGAGCGGCGCCGGCTGGCGCGCCGGGTCCGGCGGCGCAGACGGACCCGCAGGGCGGGGGAGCTGCCCCTGCTCGTGGTGGTCGCGCTGTGCATCGCCCTGCTGCTGAAGACCTTCCTGGTGCAGGCGTTCTTCATTCCGTCGGGCTCGATGGAGCAGACGATCCGGATCGGCGACCGGGTCCTGGTCGACAAGCTCACCCCCTGGTTCGGCTCCAAGGTGGAGCGGGGCGATGTCGTCGTGTTCAAGGACCCGGGCGGTTGGCTCAGGGGCGAGGCGGCCCGGCCGGCCAAGGACCCGATCGTCGTCAAACAGATCAAGCAGACCATGACCTTCATCGGGTTGCTGCCCTCGGCGGACGAACAGGACCTCATCAAGCGGGTCATCGGCGTCGGCGGGGACGAGGTCGCCTGCTGCGACGCCCGGGGGCGGATCACCGTCAACGGGACGCCGCTGGATGAGCCGTACGTGAACCCGGGCAACACCCCGTCGGAGATCCGGTTCGATGTGAAGGTGCCGCGGGGACGGCTGTTCGTGATGGGGGACCACCGGGCAAACTCGGCCGACTCCCGTTACCACCTCGACGAGGGGTTCCAGGGCACGATCGACGAGAACGGAGTGGTGGGACGGGCCGTGGTGATCGCCTGGCCCTACGGCCACTGGCGCGAGCTGGAACAGCCCGCGACCTTCCTCACGGTGCCCGACGAGGCGCGCCGCGGGCGGCGCGGACGCGGAGGACGGCGTCGGGGCGCGCGGTTCGCATAGTGTGTCCTCGGTCTCCCGCGCCTTAGGGAACTCCCGCTCGTTAAGGGAGGGGAGGGCCCGTGTCCGTACCGGCACGGGCGGCGAATCCGAGTGAGGGAGTGGATGTGGGGGACGTGGCGGTAGGCGCGCGGTCCGGACGCGACGAGGGTGACGAGCGGCCGGAGGACGGCGTCGAGGGCGAGACCGAGAACGGCGGTGCGGGGGCGCGCCCCCAGCGGTCGTTCTGGAAGGAGCTGCCGCTCCTGATCGGCATCGCCCTGCTGCTGGCCCTGCTGATCAAGACCTTCCTGGTGCAGGCGTTCTCGATCCCGTCGGAGTCGATGCAGAACACCCTCCAGCGCGGCGACCGGGTACTGGTGGACAAGCTGACCCCGTGGTTCGGCTCGGAGCCCGAGCGCGGTGAGGTGGTGGTCTTCCACGACCCCGCCAACTGGCTCGCGGGCGAGGCCACTCCGGAGCCGAACTTCGCGCAGAAGGCCCTCAGCTGGATCGGTCTGATGCCGTCCGCGGAGGAGAAGGACCTGATCAAGCGGACGATCGCCATCGGCGGGGACACGGTCGAGTGCAAGCGCGGCGGACCGGTCGTGGTCAACGGCAAGCCGTTGGACGAGCCGTACATCTTCCCGGGCAACACCGCCTGTGACGACGCCCCGTTCGGCCCGATCACCGTGCCCAAGGGCAAGATCTGGGTGATGGGCGACCACCGCCAGAACTCGCAGGACTCCCGCTACCACATGCAGGACTCGACCCAGGGCTTCGTGCCGGTCAAGGACGTGGTCGGCCGGGCCGTGGTCGTCGCGTGGCCCGTCACCCGCTGGGCGACCCTCCCGGTCCCGGACACCTTCGACCAGCCCGGCATCGGCAACCAGGCCAAGGCCGCGGCACTGGGTCTGGACGCCTCGGGACTGGCGCCGGTCGGCCTCGCCCCGGCGGCCCTGGGGCTCACGGGCGCGGTTCCGGTCGTCCTGTGGCGCCGGCGGAAGCCGGCCGGCAGCCGTACCGCCGGGTAGGGTGCCGCCCAGGTCGACGATCCCGGAGTGTGGGGGCGCTGCAATGGGCGGAACACGAACAAGCGGTACACAGGTCATACGAGGTGGCGGCACCGACCGCGGCGGTCTCGGCAACGTCTTGTCGGGAATCGCCGTGGCCGTCGGCTTCGTGCTCTTCCTCGGCGGTTTCGTCTGGGGCGCGCTGACGTACCAGCCCTATACGGTGCCGACCGACTCGATGGTGCCGACCGTGCGGCCCGGCGACCGGGTCCTCGCCCAGCGCATCGACGGCGACCAGGTGCGCCGAGGTGACGTCGTCATCTTCACCGATTCCGTGTGGAGCAACTCCCCCATGGTCAAGCGGGTGGTCGCCGTCGGCGGCGACACCGTGAAGTGCTGCGGCGCGGGCGGAAGGCTCACCGTGAACGGCAAGGAGCTGGACGAGCCCTACCTCGACGACTCCCACGTCACGCCGCTGGACCCGGCGACCGTCCCGGTCCCGGGCGGCGCTTCCGACACCAACTTCGAGGTGAAGGTTCCGCAGGGCAACCTCTTCCTGCTCGGCGACCACCGCGCCGCCTCGCTGGACTCCCGGGCGCACCTCCAGGAGAGCGGACAGGGCACCGTGGCCCGCTCGGCGGTCAGCGCCCGGGTGGACGCGCTGGCGTGGCCGTCGATGTCGATGGTGGAGCGACCCCGGGCGTACGCCGCGCTCCCCGGCGGCACCTCCCGGCCGGGGCCGCTGCGGCTCCAGCTCGCCGCGGTCGTGGCCGGGGCCGCCCTCGTGCTGCTGGGGGCCGCTTACGGGCCCCTGACCCGGGTGTTGGGGCGCGGGCGCCGGCGGGAGCGCGGCGATGCCCGCTGACCCGGCCACGATGCCCACCGGCCCGGTCCGCAAGGTGTCCCGGGTGATCCTCCTCGACCCGCGGGACCGCATCCTGCTGCTGCACGGCTTCGAACCGGGCGACCCGTCGAACGACTGGTGGTTCACCCCGGGCGGCGGGGTCGAGGGCGACGAGACGCGTGAGCAGGCCGCGCTGCGGGAACTCGCGGAGGAGACCGGCATCACCGAAGTGGAGCTGGGGCCGGTGCTGTGGCAGCGGTACTGCGCCTTCCCCTTCGACGGGCGCCGCTGGGAACAGGACGAGTGGTACTTCCTCGCCCGCACGACCCGGACCGCGACGGTGACGACCGGCTTCACCGAGCTGGAGCGGCGCACCGTCACCGGAGCGAGGTGGTGGACCTCCGAGGAACTTCTGTGGGCACGTGAGACGGTGTACCCGACCAGACTCGCCGGGCTGCTCCGTACGCTGCTCGACGACGGTCCTCCGGGTGCGCCGGTGGTCCTGGCCCCGGAAATCGTTTAGGGGCACGGGGGTCTGGCGCACAATAGGGGGACGCACGGCTGAAGGGGAACATGCCATGAGTGCCGAGGACCTCGAGAAGTACGAGACCGAGATGGAGCTGAAGCTCTATCGGGAGTACCGCGACGTCGTCGGTCTGTTCAAGTACGTGATCGAGACGGAACGTCGTTTCTACCTCACCAACGACTACGAGATGCAGGTGCACTCGGTCCAGGGGGAGGTCTTCTTCGAGGTCACCATGGCCGACGCGTGGGTCTGGGACATGTACCGTCCGGCCCGGTTCGTGAAGCAGGTGCGCGTGCTGACCTTCAAGGACGTGAACATCGAGGAGCTCAACAAGAGCGACCTCGAACTTCCCGGGAGCTGATCCGTTCGGGGGCCGTGCGTAGAGCCTTGTGTCACCCGAGGGGGTGACCGGGTTTTCCACAACGCCGCGGTTGTCCACCAAGATCCACACGGGGGGCGGGGGCGCGGGATCGTCGGTGCCGGAGGTGGTGCCGGATGAACGCGAAGAGCGTGGCGCAGCAGGCATTGGGCCGGTACGGCGAGGAACTCGCGGTACGGCGGCTCACCGAGTCCGGGATGACGGTGATCGCCCGGAACTGGCGATGTCGGAGCGGCGAGATCGACATCGTCGCGCGGGACGGGGACTGCCTCGTCGTGTGCGAGGTGAAGACGCGCAGGTCGGGGGCGGCCGGGCAGGCGGTGTTCGAGCATCCGATGGCCGCCGTCCGGGCCGGCAAGGCCGAGCGGTTGCGCCGGCTCGCCGGGCGCTGGCTCGCCGATCACGGGGGGCCGCCGCCGGGGGGAGTGCGGATCGACCTCGTCGGGATCGTGCTGCCGCGGCGCGGCGCGCCCGTGGTGGAGCACGTCAGGGGGGCGGCCTGATGGGGTTCGCGCGGGCCTGCTCGGTGGCCCTCGTGGGGGTCGAGGGCGTGGTCGTCGAGGTGCAGGCCGACCTGGAGCCGGGCGTCGCGGCCTTCACCCTGGTGGGGCTGCCCGACAAGACGCTGGTCGAGAGCCGGGACCGGGTGCGGGCCGCCGTGGTCAACTCCGGCGCCGCCTGGCCGCAGAAGAAGCTCACGGTCGGACTCAGCCCGGCCTCCGTGCCCAAGGGCGGTTCCGGGTTCGATCTCGCCGTGGCCGCCGCCGTGCTGGGGGCGGCCGAGGTGGTCGAACCGGGCGCCATCGCCGATCTCGTCCTCATCGGGGAGCTCGGTCTCGACGGCGGGGTGCGGCCCGTGCGGGGCATCCTGCCCGCCGTGCTGGCCGCCGCCGAGGCGGGCTACCGGCAGGTGGTGGTGCCACAGCAGTGTGCCGCCGAGGCGATGCTCGTCCCGGACGTCAGCGTGCTCGGCGTACGCAGCCTGCGGCAGCTGATCGCCGTCCTGACCGACGGGGAGGTTCCCGAGGAGGAGGACCATCCGCGCGTCGGGCGGCCCGATCCGATACTGGCCGGGCTGCTCGTCCCCGGCGCGGGGCTGGGTACCGGCATCTCCCGCGGCGGCGGGGCGGCGGGCGACGGGCCGGACATTCCGGACCTCGCCGACGTCGCGGGCCAGTACGCGGCTCGCCGGGCCCTGGAGGTGGCCGCCTCGGGGGGACACCATCTCTTCCTGAGCGGTCCGCCGGGCGCGGGCAAGACGATGCTCGCCGAGCGGCTGCCCTGGATCCTGCCGCCGCTCACCCGTCAGGATTCCCTGGAGGTGACGGCCGTCCACTCGGTCGCGGGAATCCTGCCGCCCGGCGAGCCCCTGCTCGCGAGGCCGCCGTACTGCGCCCCGCACCACTCCGCGACCATGCAGTCGCTGGTCGGCGGTGGGGCCGGGGTGCCCAGGCCGGGGGCGGTCTCCTTGGCCCACCGCGGTGTGTTGTTCCTGGACGAGGCCGCCGAGTTCGGGTCGAAGGCGCTGGACGCCCTGCGCCAGCCGCTCGAAGCGGGGCACGTGGTCATCGCCCGGGCCGCCGGGGTGGTAAGGCTGCCGGCCCGGTTCCTGATGGTGCTCGCCGCCAACCCCTGTCCGTGCGGGCGGCACACGCTCCAGGGGGCCGGCTGCGAATGCCCGGCCTCGGTGGTCCGGCGCTACCAGGCCAGACTGTCCGGGCCGCTGCTCGACCGGGTCGACCTCCGCGTCGAGGTGGAGCCAGTGACCCGCTCCGACCTGCTGGGGCAGGGCGGCCGGGGTGAGGCCACCGCGGTGGTGGCCGACCGGGTGCGCGAAGCCCGGGACCGGGCCGCCGCCCGGCTCGACGGCACCCCGTGGCGGCTCAACTCCGAAATCCCGGGGCACGAGCTGCGCACCCGCTGGCAGGCCGGCCCGGGCGCGCTGGCCCAGGCCGAGCGGGACCTGGAGCGGGGGCTGCTCACGGCGCGGGGGCTGGACCGGGTGCTGCGGGTCGCCTGGACCGTGGCCGACCTGCGCGGCAACGACCGTCCCGACGCGCTGGACGTGGCCGTCGCGCTGGAGTTGCGCACCGGGATCGCCCGCGGGGCGACGGCGGCCATGGCGGCCGGGTCATGAGCGCCGCGCGGGAACCGGACGCCGACGAGCCGGACCCGGCTCATCCGGACGCGGCTCACCTGAACGCGGCCGGGAGGGATGCGGGCGAGCCGGACGCCGCTGAGGTGGGTGGTGCCGAGCCGGGGCCGGAGTTGTTGGCCCGGGCGGCGCTGACCCGGGTGCTGGAACCCGGCGACGAGCACGGCGGGCGGTGGCTGCGGGAGTTCGGCGCCGTCGGGCTGATACGGCTGCTGACCGGGACCATCGACACCGGCCCGGGGGCGGAGCGCCTGGTCGGGGTGGGGCCGGAGCGGCTCGCCGGATACCGCAGACGGGCCGCCCTCGCCGACCCCCGGCGGGATCTGGCGGAGGCCGCCGAGGCCGGGGTGCGGTTCCTCTGCCCCGGGTCGGCGCGGTGGCCGACGCAGCTCGACGACCTGGGCGACGCCCGGCCCGTCGGACTGTGGTTGCGCGGCGGGGCGGACCTGCGGACCTGGGCGCTTCGCTCGGTCGCCGTTGTCGGGGCCCGGGCCTGCACCCCGTACGGGGCGCACATGGCGCAGACCCTGGCGGCGGGTCTCGCCGAGCGCGGCTGGGTGGTGGTCTCCGGGGCGGCGTACGGGATCGACGGAGCGGCCCATCGGGGAGCCCTCGCCTCCGGCGGAGCCACGGTCGCGGTCCTGGCCTGCGGGGCGGACGTGGCCTACCCGCGCGGGCACGCCGGACTGCTCGGCCGGATCGCGGGCCAGGGCCTCGTCCTGGGCGAGCTGCCGCCCGGCAGCCACCCGACCCCGAGCCGGTTCGTGCTGCGCAACCGGGTCATCGCCGCCCTCACCAGGGGCACGGTGGTCGTGGAGGCGGCCGTACGCAGCGGCTCCCTGGTCACCGCCCGCCGGGCCCGGGAGCTGGGGCGCCTCACGATGGGCGTCCCCGGGCCCGCGACCAGCGGACTCTCGGCCGGGGTGCACGAACTGCTGCGCGGCGAGGCCGTGCTCGTCACGGACGCGGCGGAGGTGATCGAGCTGGTCGGCGGCATGGGCGAGCTGGCTCCCGAGCGGCGCGGCCCGGTGCTGCCCCGGGACCTGCTGGACCCGGCCGCCGCCAGGGTGCTCGAAGCCCTCCCGGCGGGCCGCCCGGCAGGCGTGGAGGAGGTGTCCCTCGCCGCCGGCACCGGCACCGATGAAGTCATCGGCAGACTGTACGAACTTCACTCTCTGGGGTTCGTCGAACGGCAGGGCGACGACTGGCAGTTGACCGCACGCGGACCCCGAGGGGGCACTCGAACCGGTGGCGCCCGGCGAGGCGGTCATTGACCTGGGGCGTTCCGGTGAAAGAGTGACGCCGATGAGAGACGCGGTCTTCCCGAGGGCGGTTGTCGGGACCGTGCGCGAGGCGCCGGTCCCGGCCCGCCCGTGCCGGTCGGGGCGCCCATGCGGCCCCGCGCCATCCCGTACTCTTCGCGCACCGCGACACTTCCGTCACGCTACGCTCCCAAGGAATCCGGCTCCGGCAAAGGCGAAGCATGCCCCAGCACACCTCAGGGTCTGACCGCGCTGCGGTGCCCCCCGCTGCCCGCGGCGGCAGTGTGCGGTCCACCGCGCCCTCGTCCCTGGAGGTGCTGTGGCGCTCGTACAAGGACTCGGGGGACGAGCGGCTGCGGGAGCAACTGATCCTGCACTACTCGCCGCTGGTGAAGTACGTGGCCGGCCGGGTCAGCGTGGGCCTGCCGCCCAACGTCGAGCAGGCCGACTTCGTCTCCTCCGGTGTCTTCGGCCTCATCGACGCCATCGAGAAGTTCGACATCGAGCGGTCCATCAAGTTCGAGACGTACGCCATCACCCGGATCCGCGGCGCGATGATCGACGAGCTGCGGGCGCTGGACTGGATCCCCCGCTCGGTCCGGCAGAAGGCGCGCGCCGTGGAGCGCGCGTACGCCACGCTGGAGGCCCAGTTGCGGCGCACCCCGACCGAGCACGAGGTGGCCGGGGAGATGGGCATCGGGGTGGAGGAGCTCCACACCGTCTTCAGTCAGCTGTCGCTGGCGAACGTCGTGGCCCTGGAGGAGCTGCTGCACGTCGGCGGCGAGGGCGGCGACCGGCTCTCGCTGATGGACACCCTGGAGGACCACGCCGCCGACGACCCGGTGGAGGTGGCCGAGGACCGCGAGTTGCGCAGGCTGCTGGCCCGCGCGATCAACACGCTGCCGGATCGGGAGAAGACGGTCGTCACCCTCTACTACTACGAGGGCCTCACCCTCGCCGAGATCGGCAACGTGCTGGGCGTCACCGAGAGCCGGGTCAGCCAGATCCACACCAAGTCCGTGCTCCAACTGCGCGCCAAGCTCGCGGACGTCGGCCGGTGAAGGCGCCGCGGCTCGACGCCGCCGCCCCGCCGAAGACCCGTGTCCGGAAGGCCGTTGCTCCGTAGAGTGGTCGGGTGCCAAGGATTCGAGCGGCCTCCGTGGCCGAGCACCGGTCGATGCAGCGCCGCGCCCTGTTGGACGCCGCCCGTTCCCTGCTGTCCGAAGGCGGTACGGAGGCCCTGACCTTCCCCGCCCTGGCGCAGCGCACCGGGCTCGCCCGGTCCTCCGTGTACGAGTACTTCCGCTCCCGCGCGGCGGTCGTCGAGGAGCTGTGCGCGGTGGACTTCCCCGTCTGGGCAGCCGAGATCGAGGCGGCGATGGAGGCGGCCCCGACGCCCGAGGCGAAGATCGAAGCCTATGTCCGCAGCCAGCTCGGGCTGGTCGGGGACCGGCGCCACCGGGCGGTGGTGGCGATCTCCGCCGGCGAGCTGGACGCCGCCGCGCGGGAGAAGATCCGTGCGGCGCACGGCGGACTGGTCGCGATGATCGTCGAGGCGCTGGCGTCCCTCGGCCAGGCGGAGCCGAAGCTGGCCGCGATGCTGTTGCAGGGGGTCGTGGACGCGGCGGTCCGGCGGATCGAGCTCGGCGCCGCCGAGGACCCGGGCGTGGTGACGGAGGCGGCCGTCGCGATGGCCCTGCGGGGCGTCCGGGGCTGAGCGGCGTGGGCCTCGGACCGTAGACCCGGATCGAGCCGCGCCTGCGTCAGGTGTCGTCCGGCCGCTCGGTGGGTAGCAGTCTCGGGGTGGTGCGCGGGACCAGGGTCAAGGGGTTGAGATACGTCTCGCCCGCCAATAGACCCCAGTGCAGGCAGGGCTCCGTACAGTGGGCGCCCTCCGTCAGCACCGCCACCACCTGGCCCGCCGTGACCTCCTCGCCCTCGGCCACGAGCGGCCGGACCGGCTCGTACGTGGTCCGCAGGCCGCCCGGGAGGGTGAGGGAGAGCACCCCGCGGCCCGCGACCTGCCCGGCGTAGAACACCCGGCCGGGGCCCACGGCGCGCAGCTCCGCCCCCACCGGCGCCGCCAGGTCCACCCCGCGGTGACCGGCCGCGTACGGCGTCGGCGGCGGGTCCCACCACCGCGCCACCACGAGGGGCGCCGGCAGCGGGCGCACCCCGGCGGGGGCCATGGAGTTACCGGCGGGGGTCATGGTGGCAGGGGAGGTGAGCGCCTGGGACAGCGCCACGAGCAGGGTGAGCAGCAGAGTCGTCATACGGGACAGCGTCCCGCGCGGCCCGGCGCGCCGCCCGGGCCTGTGGACAACCCGGACGGTGTGGACAAGCGCGTCACCCGGCATACCGCCGGGTCCCGTACACTTCTTGTGGCGATCCGGGTCACCGGGTCGACTTCGCACGCCCCAGCACCGGCTCGTCAGGCCAGGTGAGAGCGTCTCTCGGTCCCCTCCTCGGGGGCAGGACGCGGCGGGGCGTCAGGAACCAAACCGAGAAAACAAGGAGATGGCCATGGCCGTCGTAACGATGCGGGAGCTGCTGGAAAGCGGCGTCCACTTCGGTCACCAGACCCGTCGCTGGAACCCGAAGATGAAGCGCTTCATCTTCACCGAGCGCAACGGCATCTACATCATCGACCTGCTCCAGTCGCTGTCGTACATCGACCGCGCCTACGAGTTCGTGAAGGAGACCGTCGCGCACGGTGGCTCCATCATGTTCGTCGGTACCAAGAAGCAGGCCCAGGAGGCCATCGCCGAGCAGGCGACGCGCGTCGGCATGCCGTACGTCAACCAGCGTTGGCTCGGTGGCATGCTCACCAACTTCTCCACCGTCTACAAGCGCCTCCAGCGTCTGAAGGAGCTTGAGGCGATCGACTTCGAGGACGTCGCCGCCTCGGGTCTCACCAAGAAGGAGCTCCTGGTCCTCTCCCGCGAGAAGATCAAGCTGGAGAAGACCCTCGGTGGTATCCGCGAGATGTCGAAGGTCCCCAGCGCCGTCTGGATCGTCGACACCAAGAAGGAGCACATCGCCGTCGGTGAGGCGCGCAAGCTCCACATCCCGGTCGTCGCGATCCTCGACACCAACTGCGACCCCGACGAGGTCGACTACAAGATCCCGGGCAACGACGACGCGATCCGCTCCGTCACCCTGCTCACCCGCGTGATCGCCGACGCCGTCGCCGAGGGCCTCATCGCCCGCTCCGGTGCCGCGACCGGTGACTCGAAGCCGGGCGAGAAGGCCGCCGCCGAGCCGCTCGCCGAGTGGGAGCGCGACCTGCTCGAGGGCGAGAAGAAGGCCGACGAGCCCGCCGAGGCCGCTCCGGCCGAGGCCGCTGTCGAGGCCCCGGCCGCCGAGGTCGAGGCCGAGACCGAGACCGTCGTCGAGGCTCCGGCCGCCGACGCCGAGCAGGCCTGACCCACTGAGGGCGCCCGGCGTTCACGCGCCGGGCACTCGCAGCACGGACGATGACGGCGGGGGAGCCGCGCCACGAGCGCGACTCCTCCGCCGCTCACCCTGGATCTACGACTTCGAGAGAGAATCCAAGACTCATGGCGAACTACACCGCCGCTGACGTCAAGAAGCTCCGCGAGCTCACCGGCGCCGGCATGCTGGACTGCAAGAACGCGCTCGTCGAGGCCGACGGCGACGTCGAGAAGGCCAACGAGATCCTGCGCGTCAAGGGCCTCAAGGGCGTTGCCAAGCGTGAGGGCCGCTCCGCGGAGAACGGCGCTGTCGCCTCCCTGATCGCCGCCGACAACGCCTCCGGCGTCCTGGTCGAGCTCAAGTGCGAGACCGACTTCGTGGCCAAGAGCCCGAAGTTCCTCGCCGTCGCCGACGAGCTGGCCCAGCACGTGGCCGCCACCAAGCCGGCGGACATCGAGGCGCTGCTCGCCTCCGAGATCAAGCCCGGCCAGACCGTCCAGGCGTTCGTGGACGAGGCCAACGCCAACCTCGGCGAGAAGATCGTCCTCGACCGCTTCGCGCAGTACGAGGGTGCCTTCGTCTCCGCGTACATGCACCGCACCATGCCCGACCTGCCCCCGCAGATCGGTGTCCTGGTCGAGCTGGACAAGGCCGACGCCGACCTGGCCAAGGGCATCGCCCAGCACATCGCCGCCTTCGCGCCGAAGTACCTCTCCAAGGAGGACGTCCCGGCCGAGGTCGTCGAGAGCGAGCGTCGCGTCGCCGAGGAGACCACCCGCGCTGAGGGCAAGCCCGAGGCCGCCCTCCCCAAGATCGTCGAGGGTCGCGTCAACGGCTTCTTCAAGGAAGCCACGCTGCTCGGCCAGCCGTACGCGCTGGACAACAAGAAGTCCGTCCAGAAGGTTCTGGACGAGGCCGGTGTCACGCTGGTGCGCTTCAGCCGTATCAAGGTCGGCATCTGAGTCCGTCCGTACGCGACGGACACCGGACCCCGGTAGGGTCTGAAGCAGTCGTCCGCGCTCGCGCAGGGCGACCGCAGATCTGACGAGGAGGCCATTGCCGTAGAGGGAACCGCGAGGACCCACCGGCAATGGCCTTCTTCGTATGTGCACGAGGAGATCCCATGAATCAGGGCGTGGACCCCCACACCGCTTCCGACGACAAGAGCGACCACGACAAGAAGGGCCGCCGCTTCATGCTGAAGCTGTCGGGTGAAGCCTTCTCCGGCGGCGGCGGGCTGGGCGTCGACCCTGACGTCGTGCACGCCATCGCGCGTGAGATCGCCGCCGTGGTCCGTGACGGCGCCGAGATCGCGATCGTCATCGGCGGCGGCAACTTCTTCCGCGGCGCCGAGCTCCAGCAGCGCGGCATGGACCGTGCCCGTTCCGACTACATGGGCATGCTCGGCACGGTGATGAACTGCCTCGCCCTCCAGGACTTCCTGGAGAAGGAGGGCATCGACAGCCGCGTCCAGACCGCCATCACCATGGGCCAGGTCGCGGAGCCCTACATCCCGCTGCGTGCCGTGCGGCACCTGGAGAAGGGGCGCGTCGTCATCTTCGGCGCCGGCATGGGCATGCCGTACTTCTCCACCGACACCACGGCGGCCCAGCGCGCCCTGGAGATCGACGCGGAAGCCCTGCTCATGGGCAAGAACGGCGTCGACGGGGTCTACGACTCCGACCCGAAGACCAATCCGGACGCGGTGAAGTTCGACGCGCTGGAGTACAGCGAGGTGCTGTCGCGGGACCTCAAGGTCGCCGACGCCACCGCCATCACGCTGTGCCGCGACAACCGGCTCCCGATCCTGGTCTTCGAGCTCCTCGCCGAGGGCAATATCGCCCGGGCCGTCAAGGGTGAGAAGATCGGCACGCTCGTGAGCGACCAGGGCACCAGGGTCTGACACCGCCCGGCCGCCGGGCCCGCGCCCGCAGCGGACCGGCCCGGCCGGCCCGCCCCGCCTGAACCATCCATATCTGACATGCAGGAGCACGTGGTGATCGAAGAAATCCTCCTCGAGGCCGAGGAGAAGATGGAGAAGGCCGTCGTCGTCGCCAAGGAAGACTTCGCCGCGATTCGCACGGGCCGTGCGCACCCGGCGATGTTCAACAAGATCGTGGCTGACTACTACGGTGCCATCACGCCCATCAACCAGCTCGCCTCCTTCGCGGTGCCCGAGCCGCGCATGGCCGTCGTGACGCCGTTCGACGCGTCCGCGCTGCGCAACATCGAGCAGGCCATCCGCGACTCCGACCTCGGCGTCAACCCGAGCAACGACGGCCGCATCATCCGGGTGACCTTCCCCGAGCTGACGCAGGAGCGTCGCAAGGAGTACGTCAAGGTCGCGCGCACCAAGGCCGAGGACTCCAAGGTCTCGATCCGCTCCATCCGCCGCAAGGCCAAGGACGCCCTCGACAAGCTCGTCAAGGACAAGGAGTCCGGCGAGGACGAGGTCCGCCGCGCGGAGAAGGAGCTCGACGACACCACCGCGAAGTACGTCACGCAGGTGGACGAGCTGCTCAAGCACAAGGAAGCCGAGCTCCTCGAAGTCTGATGAACGACTCTTCCTGGCAGCCGGAGCCCGTTCCGGCGGGTCCCGCATACGATGCGCAGGTGGGCCCGCAGACTCGGCCCATGCCCATCGTGCCCGATGCCGCCGGCCGTGACTTCGACGACCGGGAAGCACGCGATCGGGGGGTCGCCGCCGACAGCGGCCCCCTCTTCCGCGCCGAGACGCCGCCGCAGGAGCCCATGCCCAGCCCCCCGCCTCCGCCCTCGCCGGCACCCCAGGACGCCTCCCCGCCGCCGAAGAAGCGCGCGGGGCGGGACCTGCGGGCCGCCATAGGGGTCGGCGTCGGCCTCGGAGCGGTGATCTTCGCCTCGCTCTTCATCGTCAAGGCCGTGTTCGTCGGTGTCATCGTCGTCGCGGTCGTCGTCGGCCTGTGGGAGCTCACCTCCCGGCTCCAGGAGAAGAAGGGCATCAAGGCGCCGCTCGTACCGCTCGCGGTCGGTGGCGCCGCCATGGTCATCGCCGGATACGTCCGCGGCGCCGAGGGCGCCTGGGTGGCGATGGCGCTGACCGCCCTGGCGGTGCTGGTCTGGCGGATGACCGAGCCGCCCGAGGACTACCTCAAGGACGTCACGGCGGGTGTATTCGCCGCCTTCTACGTGCCCTTCCTCGCGACCTTCGTGGCGATGCTGCTCACCGCCGACGACGGGCCCCAGCGGGTCGTCACCTTCCTGGTGCTGACCGTGGTCAGCGACACCGGGGCCTACGCGGTGGGCTGGCGCTTCGGCAAGACCAAGCTCGCCCCGCGCATCAGCCCCGGCAAGACCCGGGAGGGCCTGGCCGGTGCGGTGGCGTTCGCGATGGCGGCGGGCGCGCTGTGCATGGAGTTCCTCATCCACGACGGCGAGTGGTGGCAGGGACTGCTGCTGGGGCTGGCCGTCGCGGTCAGCGCCACCCTGGGCGACCTCGGCGAGTCGATGATCAAGCGGGACCTGGGCATCAAGGACATGGGGACCCTGCTCCCCGGTCACGGCGGCATCATGGACCGGCTCGACTCGCTGCTGCCGACCGCCCCGGTGGTGTGGCTGCTGCTCGCCGCGTTCGTCGGCACCGGCTGATACCCGCCCCCGGGGGGCTCCGACCGGGGCTCCGACCCGCGGGTTTTTCACCGGTGCGGCCCCGCTGAGCCGGGACGACGTACATGCGAAAGCTTCGGGTGGGTCCGGGCGGTTACTCTTGAAAGGCGCGCTGCTTCTGCGGCGCGCCCTTCGTCTTACAAGGAGTACCCGCCATGGCCCGCCCCGTTCCGGGAGAGCTCACTTTCGTCGCCCCTCGCGGAGCGAAGAAGCCGCCCCGGCACCTCGCCGACATGACCCCGGCCGAACGCCGCGAGGCGGTCGCCGCGATCGGCGAGAAGCCGTTCCGGGCCAAGCAGCTCTCACAGCACTACTTCGCGCGGTACGCGCACGACCCCGCCGAGTGGACCGACATCCCGGCGGCCTCGCGGGAGAAGCTCCGACAGGAGCTGCTGCCCGACCTGATGAACGTCGTGCGGCACATCTCCTGCGACGACGACACCACCCGCAAGACCCTGTGGAAGCTGCACGACGGCACCCTGGTGGAGTCCGTGCTGATGCGCTACCCCGACCGGGTCACCATGTGCATCTCCTCCCAGGCCGGCTGCGGCATGAACTGTCCGTTCTGCGCCACCGGCCAGGCCGGGCTGGACCGCAACCTGTCGACCGCCGAGATCGTGCACCAGATCGTCGACGGCATGCGCGCCCTGCGCGACGGCGAGGTCCCCGGAGGACCGGCCCGACTGTCGAACATCGTCTTCATGGGCATGGGCGAGCCGCTCGCCAACTACAACCGCGTCGTCGGCTCGATCCGCCGGCTGACCGACCCCGAGCCCGACGGCCTCGGCCTGTCGCAGCGCGGCATCACCGTCTCCACCGTCGGCCTGGTCCCGGCCATGCTGCGCTTCGCCGACGAGGGCTTCAAGTGCCGCCTCGCCGTCTCGCTGCACGCGCCCGACGACGAGCTGCGCGACACCCTGGTGCCGGTGAACACCCGCTGGAAGGTGCGCGAGGTGCTGGACGCGGCCTGGGAGTACGCCGAGAAGTCCGGCCGTCGCGTCTCGATCGAGTACGCCCTGATCCGGGACATCAACGACCAGGCGTGGCGCGGTGACCTGCTCGGCAGGCTGCTCAAGGGCAAGCGGGTCCACGTCAACCTGATCCCGCTGAACCCGACGCCCGGCTCGAAGTGGACCGCCTCGCGGCCCGAGGACGAGAAGGCGTTCGTCGAGGCGATCGCCCGGCACGGCGTCCCGGTGACCGTACGCGACACCCGCGGCCAGGAGATCGACGGTGCCTGCGGCCAACTGGCCGCGTCCGAGCGCTGACCGCGCCCCGCCGGCGCCGGCGGACTCTCCTGGGGGCCGGATCGGCCACGGGGTACCCTGTGGCCGAACCAATTGCATATTCCGACAGGGGAGCGCCACAGCGCTGAGAGTGCGGTAACCGTCATCCGCAGACCCTCTGAACCTCGCCCCGGTCATTCGGGGTAGGAAGTTCGGTCATTCACTCAAGCTGTTGCGCCCTGCCCGGCGACCGCTCGCATGGAGCGCCGGGCAGGGCCGCGTCTTCTCCTGGACATCCCAGGAGGAATTCACCAGTGAGCACCACCAAGAAGTTCGCGGGCGCCCTGCTCGCGACCGCGCTGGGCATCACGACGCTCAGCGCCTGCGGCGGCGATGCCAAGGACAAGCCCGCGGGCGCGAGCGACGCGCCGAAGTCCAAGACCGTCACCCTCGTCTCCCACGACTCCTTCGCCGTGAGCGAGCCGGTCCTCAAGGAGTTCGAGCAGCAGAGCGGCTACACCGTCAAGGTGCTGAAGTCCGGGGACGCCGGCGCCGCGCTCAACCAGGAGATCCTCACCAAGGGCTCGCCGCGCGGCGACGTCTTCTTCGGCGTGGACAACACGCTCCTCTCCCGCGCCCTCGACAACGGCATCTTCACGCCCTACGAGGCCAAGGGCCTCGGCGACGTCAAGCCCGAGTACGTCCTGGACCGGCAGCACCGGGTCACCCCGGTGGACTCCGGCGACATCTGCGTCAACTACGACAAGCAGTATTTCGCGGACAAGAAGCTCGCCCCGCCGCAAACGCTGGACGACCTGATCAAGCCCGAGTACAAGAACCTGCTGGTCACCGAGAACGCCGCGACCTCCTCGCCCGGCCTCGGCTTCCTCCTCGCCTCCGTCGGCAAGTACGGCGACGAAGGCTGGAAGGACTACTGGAGCAAGCTCAAGGCCAACGGCGTCGAGGTCGTCGACGGCTGGGAGCAGGCGTACAACGAGCGGTTCTCCGGCTCCGCCGGCGGCAAGAAGGCCAAGGGCGACCGGCCGCTGGTCGTCTCCTACGCCTCCAGCCCGCCGGCCGAGGTCCTGTACGCCGACCCGCAGCCGGCAGAGGCGCCGACGGGCGTCGCCACCGGCACCTGCTTCCGCCAGATCGAGTTCGCCGGCCTGCTCAAGGGCGCGAAGAACGAGGCGGGCGGCAAGGCGCTCCTCGACTTCCTGGTGAGCAAGAAGTTCCAGGAGGACATGCCGCTCCAGATGTTCGTGGACCCGGTGGTCAAGGACGCCAAGCTGCCGGAGGTGTTCACGAAGCACGGAGTGGTGATCGACAAGCCGCAGAACGTCGCGCCGGACGTCATCGCCAAGAACCGTGAGCAGTGGGTCAAGGCATGGTCCTCGCTCGTCGTGAAGTAGCACGCCGGAGCGCTCCCGCGGCCCCCGCTCCCGTCGCCGCGGGGCGGGAGCGCGGGCGGGCCATGGCCGTCAGGCTCGCCCTGATGGCCGTCCCGCTCGTCTTCTTCGGGCTGTTCTTCGCCTATCCCGTCGCCGCGATCGTCGGGCGCGGGCTCAAGACCGACGAGGGTTGGCAGTTCGGCCGGATCAGCGAGGTGCTCGCCCGGCCCGACATCGCCGACGTGCTGTGGTTCACCACCTGGCAGGCACTCGCTTCGACCGGGCTCACGCTGCTGATCGCGCTTCCCGGCGCGTACGTCTTCGCCCGCTTCGACTTCCCGGGCAAGGGGCTGGTGCGGGCGGTGGTCACGGTTCCGTTCGTGCTGCCGACCGTGGTGGTCGGTACGGCCTTCCTGGCCCTGGTCGGCCGGGGCGGGCTGCTGGACGAACTGTGGGGAATCCGGCTCGACACCACCGTCTGGGCCATCCTCCTCGCCCACGTCTTCTTCAACTACGCCGTCGTCGTACGGACGGTCGGCGGGCTCTGGGCGCAGCTCGACCCACGCCAGGAGGAGGCCGCGCGGGTGCTGGGCGCCGGGCGGATCGCGGCGTGGCGGCGGGTGACGCTGCCCGCGCTGGCCCCGGCGGTGGCCGCGGCCGCGCTGATGGTGTTCCTGTTCACCTTCTCCTCCTTCGGCGTCGTGCAGATCCTGGGCGGCCCCTCCTACTCCACCCTGGAGGTGGAGGTCTACCGGCAGACCGCGCAACTGCTGGACCTGCCGACGGCCGCCGTGCTCACCATGGTCCAGTTCGTCGCGATGGGCCTCGTCCTGGCCGTGCACGCCCGGACCGTGCGCCGACGGGAGACCGCCCTGCGACTGGTGGACGCCGCGGGGACCGCGCACCGGCCGCACGGGCCCGGGCAGCGCGCGCTGCTGGCCGGGGTGCTGCTGACCGTGGCGCTGCTGATCGTGCTGCCGCTCGGTGTGCTGGTGGAGCGCTCGCTCGACGCCCCCGGCGGCTACGGGCTCGGCTTCTACCGGGCGCTGGCGGAGGTCGGATCGGGGACGTTCCTGGTCCCGCCCCTGGAGTCGATCGGGAACTCCCTGGAGTACGCGCTGGCCGCGACGGCCATCGCGCTGCTCGTCGGAGGGCTCGCGGCGGCCGCGCTCTCCCGTCGCGGCGGGCGGTTCGTGCGCGGCTTCGACGCGCTGCTGATGCTGCCGCTCGGGGTGTCGGCGGTGACCGTCGGCTTCGGATTCCTGATCACGTTGGACGAGCCGCCGCTGGACCTGCGGACCTCGTGGATCCTGGTGCCGCTCGCGCAGGCGCTGGTGGGAGTGCCATTCGTGGTACGGACCATGCTGCCGGTGCTGCGCGCGGTGGACGGGCGGCTGCGGGAGGCGGCCGCGGTGCTCGGGGCGTCGCCGTGGCGGGCGTGGCGGGAGGTGGACCTGCCGCTGGTGCGGCGGGCACTGCTGATCGCGGCCGGCTTCGCCTTCGCGGTGTCCCTGGGCGAGTTCGGGGCGACGGTCTTCATCGCGCGGCCGGACCGTCCGACGCTGCCGGTGGCCGTGGCGCGGCTGTTGGGGCGGGCGGGCGAGATGAACTACGGGCAGGCGATGGCCCTGAGCACGATCTTGATGCTGGTGTGCGCGGTGTCCCTGCTGGTGCTGGAGCGACTGCGGCCCGACAAGACCTCGGGAGAGTTCTGATGACGTTGCTTCGGCTGGAGGGGGTGTCGGTCCGCTTCGGCGGACGGGCCGCCGTGAACGCCTTGGACTCCGTGGACCTCACGGTCGCCGAGCACGAGACCGTGTGCGTGCTGGGGCCCAGCGGCAGCGGGAAGTCCACGCTGCTGCGGGTGGTGGCCGGGCTCCAGCCGGTGTCCGCGGGGCGGGTGCTGCTGGGCGGCGCGGACCAGGCCGGGGTGCCGGTGCACCGGCGCGGGGTGGGCCTGATGTTCCAGGACCACCAACTGTTCCCGCACCGGGACGTGGGCGGGAACGTCGCGTTCGGGCTGCGGATGCGCGGCGGCGGGCGGGGCTCCTACGGGGCCCGGGTCGCGGAGCTGCTGGAGCTGGTCGGGCTGCCCGGGGCGCAGGGCCGGGCGGTGGCCTCGCTGTCCGGGGGCGAGCAGCAGCGGGTGGCGTTGGCCCGGGCGCTGGCGCCGTCCCCGCGGCTGCTGATGCTCGACGAGCCGCTCGGGCAGTTGGACCGCGGGCTGCGGGAGCGGCTGGTGGTCGAGCTGCGGGCGCTGTTCGCCCGGCTGGGGACGACCGTGCTGGCCGTGACCCACGACCAGGGGGAGGCGTTCGCTCTGGCCGACCGGGTGGTGGTGATGCGGGACGGGCGGATCGCGCAGGCCGGGACCCCGCTGGAGGTGTGGCAGCGTCCCGCGTCGGAGTTCGTCGCGCGGTTCCTGGGCTTCGAGAACGTGACCCCGGCGGTGGTGTCGGGTGGCGTCGCGGCCACCGAATGGGGCAAGGTCCCGGTCCCGGCCGGGGCTCCGGAGGGGCCGCAGCACCTGCTGATCCGCCCGGCCGGGGTGACGCCGGGCGCGGACGGCCTGCGCTGCGAAGTGCTGTCCCGCACCTTCCGGGGGACGCACGTCGCGCTGCTGCTGCGGCCCGAGGCGGGGCCGGTGCTGGAGTCCGAGTGCGGGCTGGAAGGCGCTCCGGCGGTGGGGGACCGCGTGACGGTGTCCTTCACCCCGTCGGAAGTGGTGGTCCTGCCGCCGCAGTAGACCGTGGCGGCGACGGTCAGCGGGACGCCGGGACTGGGTCGGGGGCGGCGGCCGACTCGGGTTCGGGGGCGTCGTGGTTGCCGTACCAGGCCACCGCCACCGCGCCCGTCACGGCCAGGACGAAGCCCAGGACCGCCAACCAGGCGAGACCCGGGCGGGACGCGTCGCCCAGCCAGAGCACGCCGATCGCCCCGGGCAGCACCGTCTCGCCGACCACCAGCGCCGCCGTGGCCCCGTTCACCGACCCGATCTGCAGCGCGACGGTGTGCAGGTACATGCCGCCGACGCCCGCGAGGACGATCGCGTAGAGGGCCGGGTCGGAGAGGAGCCCGCCGAGCGAGAACGGCTCGATCCCGTCGAGGATCCGTACGCCGATGCCCAGCGCGCCGAAGGCCAGACCCGACAGCAGGCCCGCCAGGATCGCGGCCCGCGCGCCGAGCAGCCGTACGGCCACCGTGCCGACCACGATGATCAGCAGGGTGACGACCAACAGCCACCAGTGCGTGGACATCGCCGCGTGGTGGCCGCCCTCGTGGCCGGCGGCCGTCGCCAGCAGGACCAGCGCCGCGCAGACGACCCCGATGGAGGTCCACTCCTTGCGCGAGAGCCGGATGCCCAACAGCTTCACGCTCAACACGGCCGTGATCACCAGGTTGGCGCTGATCACCGTCTGGGACAGGAACAGCGGGAGCAGCCGCGCCGCCAGCGCGCCCAGCCCGAAGCCCACGAAGTCGAGGATCGTGCCGACGATGAACTCCCAGGTCATCGCCGCTTTCGCGGTCGAGGACAGGTTCGGACCGCCGTGCGCGGTCACCCCCGCGTCGGCCGGGGAGAGCCGGGCCGCCCGCCGGGAACCGACGGCTTGCAGGACGGAGCCCGCGCCGTAGCAGAGGGACGCCGCGATGGCGGTCAACAGTCCTATGAGCACCGAGGGCTCCGTTCACGTCTGGCAGATTTTGCGGTGTGGTGACCTAAGGCAGACGTGCGAAGCGCCCGCGAAGTTGCCTCGCGCCGTTCAGCTCATCGCGGTGAGCGCCGCCGGGACCTCGGTCACCGACTCGACCAGCGCGATCCGCGACTCCATGCCGCGGTCGCGCGCCAGCGCCCGGAGCAGGGGCCAGGCGGGCAGCCGCTCCGTCCAGTGCGTCCGGTCGACCAGGACCATCGGCGTCGGCTCGCCCCGCGAGGCGTAGTAGTTCGGCGTCGCGTCGTCGAAGATCTCCTGCACCGTGCCGGCCGCTCCCGGCAGGAACACCACGCCCGCGTTACACCGCGCGAGCAGCCCGTCCTCGCGGGTGGCGTTCGCGAAGTACTTGGCGATGTGGCCCGCGAACGCGTTCGGCGGCTCGTGCCCGTAGAACCAGGTCGGGATGCCCACCGAGTCGCCGCCCGCGGGCCGGCGCTCCCGCACGGCGAAGGCGGCCCGCGCCCAGTCGGACACCGACGGGACGAAGGACGGGGCCTTGGCCAGAAGTTCCAGCGCCTCGTCGAGGGCCTCGTCGGGGGCGGGGGCCAGGTAGGCGCCGAGGTTGGCCGCTTCCATCGCGCCCGGTCCGCCGCCGGTGGCCACGGTCAGCCCGGACCGGGCCAGCGTGCGGCCGAGTTCGGCCGCGCCCCGGTAGTCGGCGGCGCCGCGGATCATGGCGTGGCCGCCCATCACGCCGACCACCCGGGCACCACGCAGGTGCTCGTCGAGCGCGTCGGAGACGGCGTCGTCGTGGATGGAGCGGAGCATCGAGGAGAAGACGTCGCCGTCCGACTTCGTCTCCTGGAACCAGGCGTACGCCTGCGCGTCCGGGGTGGCCTCGTAGCCCGCCGACAGCCCGGCGAACAGCTCGTCGGCCGAGTACAGCAGGCTCCGGTACGGGTTGAACGGCAGGTCGGGAACCGGCGGGAAGACCAGCGCGCCGTCGGCGCGCACCTTCGCCGCGGCGTCGGGTTCCATCGCGCAGCCCAGGAAGACGGCGGCCGAGGTGTCGGCGGACAGCAGGGCGAAGGTCCGCTCCAGCAGGTTGACCGACTGGACGCGGTAGCCGCTCAGTGACCCCCGGGCGACGACCTGGTCGAATTCGGCGAGCGTCTCGATCTCGATGTCTGCGTTGACCATTCGGCCCACCCTAAGGGCTGCACGGGTCAGCGGGTCAGCGCGAGCGACGTCAGCTGTGCCACACCCCAGCTCAGTGGTACGCACACCACCACCAGCGCGGAAGCCCGCACCGTGGCGGCCGTACGCAGGACCGCGCCCGGAGCGCCGAGGCCGGTCAGGGTGGCCCGGGTCGCGGCCCGGGCCTGCCGGGACTCCACCGCCGATGTGAGAAGTGTCGCGACCGCGCACAGCGCCACGAGCGCCGCGGCGGGCCCGGTCAGCGGGCCGAGCGGGGCGAAGACGCTGCCCCGCTCGCGCAGGGCCGGCGCGGTGAGGGCCGCCGCGCCGACCGCGCAGAGCACACCCAGGGGGCGGCCGAGCCGGGGGGCTTCCTCCTGGAGCGCGCGCCCCGCGAGCAGGCGCAGCGCGCCCGGGCGGAAGGCCAGCACCAGGGTCCCGCAGCCGTAGGCCAGACCCGGGCCGGCGAGGGCGAGCCCGAGCGCGATCAGCGCCCACCCGGCCGGCAGCGCGGGGCTGCCCGGGCCGGCGTACGCCTGGAGGGCGAGCCCGCACGCGCTCACCGCGACCCCCCACGGCACCCCCGTCTGCGGTGGCAGCCCGGCCAGCGGCGGGCGCGGGCGCAGGGCGAGGGCCGTCGCGGCGGAGGCGGCCAGCGGGACGAGCGCCAGCAGGGTCAGCGCGGCCGCCACGGGGAGCGGCTGTTGCGCGTGCAGGAGCCCGGAGCCGGCCCCGTCGAACGGCAGCCCGGCGAGCTCGCCCCGCAGGTGGAGGAAGACGGCCAGGGCCAGGGCGCTGCCCAGGGTGCAGGCGACGGCGGTGGACAGGGCCGCGGCCAGGGTGAGCCGTACGGGGCCGAGCCCTGCGGCGTCCATCCCTTCCCGCGGGCGGGTCGCGGGGTCGGTCCGGGCGACGGCCACCGCGAACTGGACGGTGGCGGCGAGCGGGACCAGCGCCCACAGCAGCCGAGGGAACGATCCGGCGGGCCGGGCGGTCGCCTCCGCGAGGACGTAGAGGAGCAGGAATCCGGCGCCGGCCGAGGCGGCGGCGACGAGGAGGCGACGGAGCTGGACCAGCGGCCGGGAGCCCCGGACTAGGCGGAGAGCGAGCACGCGGCCTGGTCCTCTGTGGTCTCGGCGGAACCGGACGCGGCGGCGGCGGCGCCGGCCGGGCGGCCGTCGAGCAGGGCGAAACGGCGGTCGGCGACGGCCGCGCTCTCCTCGTCGTGGGTGGCGAGCAGGACGGTGACGTCGTGCGAGCGGGCCGCGGTGGTCAGCGTCCGCAGGAGCAGCGCCCGCTCGGCGCGGTGCAGTGGGGCCGTCGGCTCGTCGGCGAAGATCACCGCGGGCTCGTGGACCAGGGCCCGGGCGAGGGAGACGCGCTGCGACTCGGCGCGGGTCAGCGCCCTCGGCCGCTTACGGGCGAAGGCGCCGATGTCGAGCCGGTCCAGCCATGCGCGGGCGGTGTGCTTGGCGGCGCGGTGCGAGGCGCCCGCGATCAGCAGGGGCAGCGCGACGTTCTCCCACACCTTGAGTTCGGGCACCAGGTGCGGCTCCGGGCCGATCCAGCCGAACCGGTCGCGGCGCAGCCGTTCCCGGGCCAGGGTCCCCATGGTGTGGACGGGCACGCTGTTGAACCAGACCTCGCCCTGCTCCGGCGTGAGCGAGCCGGCCAGACAGCGCAGCAGCGTGGTCTTGCCGCTGCCGCGCGGGCCGGTCACGGCCAGGATCTCGCCCTGACGGACTCCGACGGAGACGCCGATGAGGCCGGGCGAGCCGTCGTGGGAGTAGTGCAGGGACCGTGCCCAGAGGACGTCATTGTCAGGCGGGGCATCGTCTGTGGGAGCCACCATATGGGTACACCTCCGTCCGAGGGAACGAAGCGGAGCCCCATCGGTCACTGGCGCCGCAAGGAGATGTAAAGAGACGAACGTCCCGGATGGTGACAGCACACGGCCCGGACCCCCGCGTTCTCACTCGAACGGGTGATCCGGGCCGTGTGGTTCGGACTATTTACTGCCCGGCCGGGGCCGGTGGCAGCGCTGCCTACAGCTTCGTCCATGCCTCGGTGAGCACCGAGCGCAGGATGCCTTCGATCTCGTCGAAGGTGCCCTGGTCCGCGATCAGCGGCGGGGCGAGCTGGATGACCGGGTCGCCACGGTCGTCGGCACGGCAGTACAGGCCGTTGTCGAAGAGAGCCTTGGAGAGGAAGCCGTAGAGCACGCGCTCGGTCTCCTCGTCCGTGAAGGACTCCTTGGTGACCTTGTCCTTGACGAGCTCGATGCCGTAGAAGTAGCCGTTGCCGCGGACGTCACCGACGATCGGCAGGTCGTGCAGCTTCTGCAGCGTCGACAGGAAGGCGCCCTCGTTGTCCAGCACGTGCTGGTTGAGGCCCTCCTTGTCGAAGATGTCGAGGTTGGCCAGCGCGACCGCCGAGGAGACCGGGTGGCCGCCGAAGGTGTAGCCGTGCAGGAAGGTGTTGTCACCCTTGTAGAACGGCTCGGCGATGCGGTCCGAGACGATGCAGGCACCGATCGGGGAGTAGCCCGAGGTCATGCCCTTCGCACAGGTGATCATGTCCGGCACGTAGTCGAACTTGTCACAGGCGAACATCGTGCCGAGGCGACCGAAGGCGCAGATCGTCTCGTCGGAGACGAGCAGCACGTCGTACTCGTCGCAGATCTCGCGAACCCGCTGGAAGTACCCGGGCGGCGGCGGGAAGCAGCCACCGGCGTTCTGCACCGGCTCCAGGAAGACGGCGGCGACGGTGTCGGCGCCCTCGAACAGGATCTCCTGCTCGATCTGGTCGGCGCACCAGCGGCCGAAGGCCTCCGGGTCGTCACCGTAGATCGGGGCGCGGTAGATGTTGGTGTTCGGCACCTTGTGCGCGCCGGGGACCAGCGGCTCGAAGGGGGCCTTGAGGGCCGGCAGGCCGGTGATGGACAGGGCGCCCTGCGGGGTGCCGTGGTAGGCGACCGCACGTGAGATGACCTTGTACTTGGTGTGCTTGCCCCGCAGCTTGAAGTACTGCTTGGCCAGCTTCCACGCGGTCTCCACGGCCTCGCCGCCGCCGGTGGTGAAGAAGACCTTGTTCAGGTCGCCGGGGGCGTAGCCGGCGAGACGCTCGGCGAGCTCGACGGCCTGCGGGTGCGCGTACGACCAGATGGGGAAGAACGCGAGCTTCTGCGCCTGCTTGTAGGCGACCTCGGCCAGTTCCTTGCGGCCGTGCCCGGCGTTGACCACGAACAGTCCGGCGAGACCGTCCAGGTAGCGCTTGCCCTTGTCGTCGAAGATGTAGGTGCCCTCACCCCGCACGATGGTGGGGACGGGGGAGTTCTCGTACGACGACATGCGGGTGAAGTGCATCCACAGGTGGTCGTACGCGGTCTTGGAGAGGTCTTGGCTCACGGGCTATCGGGTTCCCCACATGTAGGTCTGCTTCTTCAGCTTCAGGTAGACGAAGCTTTCGGTTGTGCGCACGCCGGGGAGCGCGCGGATCTTCTTGTTGATCGTCTCCAGAAGGTGATCGTCGTCCTCGCAGACGATCTCCACCATCAGGTCGAAGGAGCCCGCGGTCATCACCACGTACTCGCATTCGGCCATCGAGGTCAGTGCGTCGGCCACCGGGTCGAGGTCTCCCTCGACGTTGATGCCGACCATGGCCTGGCGTCGCAGGCCCACGGTGAGCGGGTCGGTGACGGCGACGATCTGCATGACGCCCTGGTCGAGCAGCTTCTGTACGCGTTGGCGTACGGCTGCCTCCGACAGGCCGACGGCCTTGCCGATCGCCGCGTACGGACGGCGACCGTCCTCCTGCAGTTGCTCGATGATCGCCAGGGACACAGCATCGACCGAAGGGGACGGTTGTCTGTTCCTGGAATCTGCGCTTCGACTGACCACGACCTCACTGTGCACGAGGAGTCGTCGGTTCCGCAACCCGTAACCGATGTAATTCGTTGTCTTGACTCTCCGATTGCACGGATTTCGCAGTTCATGGCATCCGGCTCTGTCGAAAGCGTCAGCAGACGCGCTAGGCTGGGGATTCGTCTCAATCGTTGGACATTGATCAGGAGAGTGGCTGTAGTGACCACCGAACTGCGTCGTCTGCGCAACTACATCGGCGGAGAGTTCAAGGACGCCGCCGACGGCCGGACCACCGATGTGGTCAACCCCGCCACGGGCGAGGTGTACGCCACCGCCCCGCTCTCCGGCCAGGCCGATGTGGACGCGGCCATGGCGGCGGCCGCCGCCGCCTTCCCGGGCTGGCGCGACACCACTCCCTCCGAGCGGCAGAAGGCCCTGCTCAAGATCGCGGACGCCTTCGAGGCGCGCGCGGAGGAGCTGGTGGCCGCCGAGTCGGAGAACACCGGCAAGCCGCTGGGCCTGACGGCCAGTGAGGAACTGCCGCCGATGGTGGACCAGATCCGCTTCTTCGCGGGCGCCGCGCGCCTGCTGGAGGGCCGCTCGGCCGGCGAGTACATGGATGGGATGACCTCGATCATCCGCCGTGAGCCGGTCGGTGTCTGCGCCCAGGTCGCGCCGTGGAACTACCCGATGATGATGGCCGTGTGGAAGTTCGCCCCGGCCATCGCCGCCGGCAACACCGTGGTGCTCAAGCCCTCGGACACCACCCCCGCCTCCACCGTCCTGATGGCCGAGATCATCGACTCGATCCTTCCCAAGGGTGTCTTCAACGTCGTCTGTGGCGACCGCGAGACCGGCAAGGCCATGGTCGAGCACTCCACCCCCGCGATGGCCTCCATCACCGGCTCGGTGCGCGCGGGCATGCAGGTCGCCGAGAGCGCCTCGAAGGACGTCAAGCGCGTCCACCTGGAGCTCGGTGGCAAGGCCCCGGCCGTGGTCTTCGAGGACGCAGACCTCGCCAAGGCCGTCGAGGACATCGCCGTCGCCGGCTACTTCAACGCGGGCCAGGACTGTACCGCCGCCACCCGCGTCCTCGTGCACGAGTCGATCCACGACGAGTTCGTCGCCGCGCTCGCCAAGGCCGCCGCCGACACCAAGACGGGTCAGCCGGACGACGAGGACGTGCTCTACGGTCCGCTGAACAACCCTAACCAGCTCAAGCAGGTCGCGGGCTTCATCGAGCGCCTCCCCGCCCACGCCAAGGTCGAGGCGGGCGGCCACCGGGTCGGCGAGAAGGGCTACTTCTACGCCCCGACCGTGGTCTCCGGCCTCAAGCAGGACGACGAGATCATCCAGAACGAGGTCTTCGGCCCCGTCATCACCGTCCAGTCCTTCACGGACGAGGCCCAGGCGCTGGAGTACGCGAACGGCGTCGAGTTCGCCCTCGCCTCCTCCGTGTGGACCAAGAACCACGGCCGCGCGATGCGGATGTCCAAGAACCTCGACTTCGGCTGCGTGTGGATCAACACCCACATCCCGCTCGTCGCCGAGATGCCGCACGGCGGCTTCAAGAAGTCCGGCTACGGCAAGGACCTCTCCGCCTACGGCTTCGAGGACTACACCCGCATCAAGCACGTGATGACCTCGCTCGACGGCTGAACCGCGCCGGCGGCCTCGGCGGCCGTCCCGCACTGATCAGCGCAGAGCGCTGAGGGGGCGGGCAGTAGACACGTTGTCTATTGCCCGCCCCTTCGCCTTGTCCCAGGCTTTGGGCATGCCTGAACTCCCCTTCTCCCGCCGCGCCGCGCTGCGCGGACTCGGTGCCGCGGGCCTGCTGGCCGCCCTCAGCGGTTGCGGGGTGCCCGCCGCCTACGTCCCCGAGGACCGCCGAGAGGGCCCGGACCGCTCCGCCGGAGAACGCAGCCTCGCCTTCTCCAACTGGCCGCTGTACATCGACACCGACGACGAGGACGAACAGCGCCGTCCTACGCTGGACGCCTTCTCCGAGAAGACCGGCATCGAGGTCCGGTACACCGAGGAGATCAACGACAACGACGAGTTCTTCGGCAAGGTCAGCCCGGCCCTGATGAACCACCAGCAGACCGGTCACGACCTGGTGGTGGTCAGTGACTGGATGGCGGCCCGCTTCGTCCGTCTGGGCTGGGCCCAGAAGATGGACCGATCGAAGCAGTCCAACGTGGCAAGGCACCTGGACCCGCAGTTGCGTTCCCCCGCCTTCGACGAGGGCCGACTGCACACCGTGCCGTGGCAGTCCGGGCTCACCGGCATCGCGTACAACCGCAAGGCGCTGGGGCGGGAGATCAAGTCCGTCAAGGACCTGTGGCAGCCTGACCTCGCGGGCAAGGTGACGCTCTTCTCCGGACTCGACGAGTCCTTCGCCCTGTTGATGCAGGGTGACGGCGTGGACGTCACCCGATGGACGGAAAGCGACTTCCACCGGATGTGCGACCGGGTCGAGAGCATGGTGAAGAAGAAGCACATCCGCCGCTTCACCGGCAACGACTACACTTCCGACCTGAGCAAGGGCGACGTGCTGGCCTGCCAGGCGTACTCCGGTGACGTCGTCCAACTGCGGGCCGACAACCCGGACATCGAGTTCGTGGTCCCGGAGGAAGGCGCCGAACTCTGGGCGGAGAGCCTGCTGGTCCCGAACCTGGCCCTGCACAAGGCCAACGCCGAGGCCCTGGTGGACTATTACTACGACCCGGCGGTGGCCGCGAAACTCGCCGCCGCCGTCAACTACGTCTGCCCGGTCCCGGCCGCCCGGGAGGTCCTGGCCGCCTCCAAGGACAAGGAGACCGCCGAACTCGCGGCGAACCCGCTGATCTTCCCGGACGACGAGATGCGGCGGCGCCTGGTGGTGGCGCGGGACATCTCCTCGACCGAGCGCCAGTCCTTCGCCAAGCGCTGGAACGCGATCGTCGGGCTCTGAGCCGCGTCACGGTCCGGCCGCCGCGCGTCGCGCCGTCGGCGGCGGTCACGAGGAGCGGGGCCGGGTGAGGGCCGCCATCAAGAGGTTCTGGACCACCGGGTTCATTTCCTTGCCCTTCGCGTCGGTGGAGTTCACCGAGTAGACCAGGGTCCGGGAGAGGTCCCGGGTGCCGCCTATCCCGGTGCTGTAGCCGTAGCGGCTGCCCGACTTGCCCCACACCTCCGTGCCGTCCGGCATCACGATCCGGGACAGGCCGGCCGTCAGGGCGGCGTCCGCACCGCTCTCGACGTCCTTCACCGCCGGGACGGTGAACATCTCCTCCAACTGCGCCCGCGGCACGACCCGGCCGCTGAACAGGGCCACCGTGAACCGCTCCAGGTCCGCGGTGGTCGAGATGATGTCGCCCGCCGCCCAGCGGTCGGAACTGTTCCACACCGACACGTCCCGCAGCTCGGTCGAGCCGTCCGGACGCGGCACCGCCTGGTAGCCGTGGTTGTACGGGCCCTGTATCCGGGTCTGCGTCCGCCCCGGGAAGGAGGTCTGGCGCAGCCCCAGCGGACGCAGGATCCGCCGGTCGACCTGCTCCTCGTACGCCGTGCCCGTCAGCTTCTCTATGAGCACACCCAGGATGGTGTAGTTGATGTTCAGGTAGTGCTGCGCCGAACCCGGGTCGAACTCCGGGCCTTGTGCCAGCGCGTCGGCGATCTGGTCGTGCGGATCGGTGACATCGAAGCGGTGGTCCCACTGCGCCTCGAAGGCGTCCCCCGGGCCGTCGGCCGGCTTGATCCCGCTCGTGTGGTTCAGCAGCTCGCGCACCGACACCGATGGGAAGCGGTCGGGGAAGGTCCCGGGCAGGTACTGCTGGACCGGCTTGTCGAGGTCAAGCCTGCCCTCCGCGGCAAGCTGCAGGACCACCGCCGCCGTGAAGGTCTTGGTCACCGACCCCGCCCGGAACCGGCCCTGCTCCAGGGCCGGTCGCCCGGTGCGGAGATCCGCCACCCCGGCGACCCCCTGCCAGCCGCCGCCCGATCCGCCGACCCGCACCAGGGCGGCCGTCGCATCCTGGCTCCCGGCACCGACCCCGTCCAGTGCCTTCCTCAGTGCCTTCCCGTCCGGCGCGGTGGAGAAGACCGGTGCCGAAGCCTTCCCCGACGCAGCAGCCGGCAGCGGTGCGGCATGGGCCACCGCCGGGCCGGACACGATGCCCAGGAGCAAAGTGGCGGCGATCAGAGTGCGGGCACGCGCGTTCATCATGGGATCCCCCTCGTCCTCATCCGGGCGACTTCCGCCCCGATGACCTCAATGCTGCAGGTCACGGGGGTAGTCGCGGATCACCAACAAGAGGGGTCTTCAGCGGTACGACAACTCACCGGCGCGGGGGAGTCGACACCCCGCATCTCACTCCCCAGAGGGAGTACCCCGCACGGGGGACCCCACCCCCGCCGCGATCAACCCCGTCTCGTACGCGCAGATCACCGCCTGGATCCGGTCCCGCAGACCCAGCTTCGCCAGCACGTTGCCCACATGCGACTTGACCGTGTGCTCGCTCACCGTCAGCGCCAGCGCGATCTCCGCGTTCGACAACCCCCGCCCCAGGTGCAGCAACGTCTCCCGCTCACGCGCCGTCAGTGCCTCCAGCCGCCCGGTGACCCTCGCGGCCCCGCCCGCCGGACGCGCCGTCACCGCCGTGTACTCCTCGATCAACCGCCGCGCCACCGAGGGCGCCAGCAGCGACTCGCCCGCCGCCACCACCCGTACCGCGTGCACCAGGTCGTCGCGTCGCACATCCTTCAACAGGAACCCGCTCGCCCCCGCGTGCAGCGCCTCGTAGACGTACTCGTCCGAGTCGAAGGTCGTCAGCATCACCGTCCGGCAGGTGCTCTCGGCCGAGATCGTCCGGCACGTCTCGATCCCGTCCGTCACCGGCATCCGGATGTCCAACAGCGCCACGTCCGGCCGCAGCTCCCGCACCGCCGCCACCGCCGCCGCACCGTCCCCGACCTCCGCGACGACCTCGATGTCGTCCTGCGCGTCCAGGATCATCGCGAAGCCGCTGCGCACCAGCTCCTGGTCGTCGGCCACCACAACACGGATCGTCAACTCACCACCTCCGGCGCCGAGATTACAAGGGCCACCCGGACCCGGAACCCGCGCCCGCCCGGCCCCGGACCGCACTCGGCCGTCCCGTCGTGCGCGGCCGCCCGCTCCCGGATGCCGATCAGCCCGTGGCCGCCCGACGGGACGCCCGGCCCCCGTCCGTCGTCCGTCACCGACACCGTCAGGACCCGCGCCCCGTAGTCCAGCCGCACCGCGGCCCGCGACGCCCCGGCGTGCTTGACCACATTCGTCAGCGCCTCCTGCACGACGCGGTGCACCGTCGCCTCCAGCGCGGCCGGCAGCGCACGCACTTCGCCGAGGCGCTCGTACGCCACCTCCAGGCCGCTGCCCCGCACCCGTTCCAGCAGCCCCGCCAGCTCCGCCACGCCCGGCTGCGGGCTCCGGGGCGCCGACTCCTCGGTGCGCAGCACCCCCAGCATCGAACGCAGCTGCGCCATCGCTTCCCGCCCCGTCCCCGCTATCGCCTCGAACGCCGCCTCCGCCCGCTCCGGTGCGCGGCGCACTGCCACCGGACCGGCCTCCGCCTGCACGATCATGATGCTGACGGCGTGCGAGAGGATGTCGTGCATCTCCCGGGCGATCCGGGCCCGTTCGCGCGCCGCCGCCTGCTCCGCCTCGATCCGGTTCGCCCGCTCCAACTCCGCCGCCCGCGCCTCGACGGCCCGGGTGTACGCCTGTCGGGTGTACTGGAGACGGCCGAGCGCGTAGGCGGCGACCGACACGAACAGGGTGAAGAGCAGTTCGCGGGCCGTCCCCGTGTTCCACCCCACCGACACGGCGACCGCCACCACCGTGAACAACCCCACACCCAGCCGCACCCGGGCCGTGCACCGCAGGGCCACGGTGTAGAAGGCGATCAGGCCCGCGTACGGCAGCGGCTGCCCCGGCCCGTCCAGCGCCAGCTTGTAGAGCCCGCCCACCGACAGGACGGCCACCAGCACCGTCACCGGCGCCCGCCGCCGCCAGACCAGCGGCAACACCCCGAGCGTGGTCATCCCGTACGAGGCCCAGTCGGCCGGCGGCAGGTCCGCCGCCCGGGGCACCACGAACGGCATCGAGACCGCCGATTGCACGAGCAGCGTCAGGCCGAGGTCCTGCCACCGCGGATCGGCCCGCCGGATCCGCGCCCCCCAGGTGCGTATCACCGCCCGAGCTCGGCCCGTACCGCCGCCAGCGCGTCCACCCGGTTGGTGGTGACGGAGTCCACCCCGGCCGTGATCAGCGCGCGCATCGTCCGCTTCGTGTCCGCGGTCCAGGCCGACACCTTCAGCCCGTCCCGGTGCACGGCGTCGGTCAGTTCCCGGCTGACGAGCCCGAACCGGTAGTTGAGCCAGGCCGGTTTCACCGCGTCGATCAGCACCCGGCGCGGCGGGGAGAGGGTGGTCCAGGTCAGGGCGATCTCCGCCTGCGGATCGGCGGCGCGGACGGCCAGCATCGAGTTCGGGCCCGCGCAGTAGTACGTGCGCTCGCGCGCACCGCAGGCGCGGACCTCGTCGACGACCGTCCGGACGGCCTCCGGCGTGGCGCCCGGCAGGTCCAGCATCAGCCGGCCGGGGCCCGCCGCCACCAGCGCTTCGCGCAGGGCCGGCACCCCGCCCGCCGTCATCTCCCCGAGCTGCGCGGCCGTGACGGCGTCGAGCCGTACGTCGTGGCCCCACAACCGCTGGAGCGTCTCGTCGTGGAGCAGGACCGGGGTCCCGTCGCGGGTGAGCCGTACGTCGACCTCCACCGCGTCCGCACCTCGGGCGAAGGCGGAGCCGATCGAGGGGAGGGTGTTCTCACGGACTCGGTAGGGATCGCCGCGGTGGCCGACGGCGGTAAGGGTGCGCATGCCGCCATTCTGCGGGCCCGTCAGGAGGCCAACCACGCCTCGGCGTACGTGTCGATCTCCGCGTTGAGCTTCGCCTTGCCCGCCGGGTCCAGGAAGGACGCCTCGACGGCGTTCTTCGCGAGCGAGGCGAGGCCGCGCTCGTCGAGGTCGAGGAGGCGGGCGGCGACCGCGTATTCGTTGTTGAGGTCGGTGCCGAACATCGGCGGGTCGTCGCTGTTGATGGTGACGAGCACGCCGGCCCGCACCATCTCCTTGATCGGGTGCAGGTCGAGGTCGGTGACGGCGCGCGTGGCGATGTTGGAGGTGGGGCACACCTCCAGCGCGATGCGGTGCTCGGCGAGGTAGGCGAGCAACTCCGGGTCGCGGGTGGCACTGGTGCCGTGGCCGATGCGCTGGGCGCCCAGCTCGTTGATGGCGTCCCAGATCGTCTCCGGCCCGGTGGTCTCGCCGGCGTGCGGGACGCTGTGCAGGCCGGCCGCCCGGGCGCGGTCGAAGTACGGCTTGAACTGCGGGCGGGGCACGCCGATCTCGGGACCGCCGAGACCGAAGGAGACCAACCCCTCGGGGCGCAGGTCGACTGCGAGTCGGGCCGTCTCCGCGGCGGCTTCCAGGCCGGCCTCGCCGGGGATGTCGAAGCACCAGCGCAGGACGACGCCGAGCTCGGCCTCGGCCGCCTTGCGGGCGTCTTCGATGGCGGCCATGAAGGCGTCCTCGGGGATGCCGCGGCGGGTGGAGGAGTAGGGGGTGATGGTCAGCTCGGCGTAGCGGATGTTCTGCCGGGCCATGTCGCGGGCAACCTCGTAGGTGAGGGTGCGCACGTCGTCGGGCGTGCGGACCAGGTCGACGACCGACAGGTAGACCTCGATGAAGTGCGCGAAGTCGGTGAAGGTGAAGTAGTCGACGAGGGCCTCGGGGTCGGTGGGGACCTTCGAGTCGGGGTGACGGGAGGCGAGTTCGGCCACGATGCGCGGCGATGCGGAGCCCACGTGGTGAACGTGCAGTTCGGCCTTGGGTAGCCCCGCGATGAACGGGTGCAGGTCGGGCATGGACGCCTCCGGGAGGGCGCGGGTGCGGGCAGGTCGGCTTCATCGTAGGCAGGCCGGGCCGTGTCGGTGCAGGCGCATAGCATGGACGTACGAGAGGGGGGCGCCGTATGACCGACCAGCAGAGCCCTGAGCCGAGAGACCCGTGGGCGCCGCCCGAGCGTCCTTCGGCGGGGCCCGATCCGGTCCGACCGGGGGACGCCGCGGGCGGGTCGGGGATCCACGAACACCCGACGGTGGCGGAGATGCCGGGGGCGGGGGGCCCGCCGGCGGCCGCCGCGCCGCCGGTCTACGGGTACCCGGCGCAGCCGGACCCCGGCGGTTACGGCTACCCCGGGGCGCCGACGCCGGCCGGCCCGCCCGCGTACGGGGGGCAGCCGCCTTACGGGGGACCGCCCGGGTACGGGGGGCAGCCGCCTTACGGGGGACCGCCCGGGTATCCGGGCTATCCCACCGCGGCCGGTTACCCCGGATACGGCCCCGGGTATCCCGGCTACCCCCAGCCGAGCAACGGCCTCGGCATCGCCGCGTTCGTCCTCGGACTGCTGTCCCTGGTGGCGTGTTTCACCCTCGTCGGCCCGCTCGTGTTCGGGATCGTCGCGGTCGTGCTCGGCGCGCTGGCCCGGGGCAAGGCCGGCCGCGGGGAGGCCACCAACGGGGGCCTCGCGCTGGCCGGCCTCATCTGCGGAGCGGTGGGCATCGTGCTGGGCGCCGCCCTCACCCTGTTCCTCATACTCGGCCCGGGCTACTCCTCCGACTCCGGTGACACGGACTACCCCGGCCCGTCGTCGGACTCCCGGGTGCAGGAGCGGATATGACCGCACCGGCCTGCCGGCCCTCCGCCGGCCGTCATGCCTGCGTGGTCGGCTGGATGACCAACTGGCGCAGGTTGACGTGGCGGGCGCGGCTGGCGGCGTAGGCGACCAGGTCCGCGACCTCCTCCGCCGCGAGGGGGCCGATCGCGTCGAACATGCCCGACAGTTGGGACGCGAGGGCGGGGTTGTCGATGCCCTGCGGCAGCTCGGTGTCGGTCAGACCCGGCTCGATGTTCGTGACCCGCACCCGTTGCGGGCCCAGTTCGGTGCGCAGGGACTGGGAGAGGTGGGTCAGTGCCGCCTTCGTCGCACCGTAGACCGCGTAGTCGGGGAAGTGGAGGTGCGCGGCGATGGAGGAGACGTTGACCAGGTCGGCGGTGCCGCCCTCGGCGGCGCGGGCCACCAGGTCCGGTGTGAACGCACCGATGACCCGCAGCGCCCCGCCGACGTTCGTGTCGAGCATCCGCTGCCACTGATCGGTGCGGCCGTCCCGGATCGGGTTGGGCATCATGACCCCGGCCGCGTTGACCACCAGGTCCACCGCCCCGAACCCGCTGTGGACGCGCTCGACGGCGGCGTCGACCGCGCGCTGATCGGTGATGTCGGCGGCGGCGGCGAGTGCCCGGCCGCCCTCCGCCCGGATCTTGCCGGCCACCTCTTCCAAGCGGTCGGCCCGGCGGGCGAGCAGGGCCACCCGCACGCCGTGGCGGGCGAGCAGGAGCGCGGTCGCGGCGCCGATCCCGCTCGCGGCCCCGGTGATCAGGGCGGTGCGGCCTTCCAGGGTTGCGTACGCCATGGCTGTGGCTCCTTCGCGTCACGTCGCAGGAGGTGTTCCGGCGATGTGACCCAGCCTGGCGGCGCGGCCCGGACCGGCCCAGGGTCGTGCTTTTCCTGGGACTGGCAGTACCAGGCTGACCGCTCGGCTCCCGGCGCCCACGACCCCCTGACTAAGATCGAACGCATGACCGGGGACATCGGAGACTTCCTGCGCTCGCGCCGCGCCCGCATCCGGCCCGAGGAGACGGGCCTGCCCTCGCACGGCCGGCGCCGGGTACCGGGACTGCGGCGCGAGGAGGTGGCGCTGCTCGCCGGTGTCAGCGTCGACTACTACATCCGCCTGGAACAGGGCCGCGGCCCCAGCGTCTCGGACGCCGTGCTCGACGCGATCGCCCGGGTGCTGCGGCTCGACCGCACCGAGCACTCCCATCTGCGCGCCCTGGCCCGTCCCGCCCCGACGCCCGAAGGGGTCCAGGAGATCCGCCCCGGGGTCCGGCTCCTGCTGGACGCCGTCGGCGGGGCCGCGCCCGCCTTCGTCCTCGGCCGGCGCATGGACATCCTGGCCTGGAACGCCCTCGCGGACGCCGTCGCCGGCCACTCCCGCATGCCCGCCGGCTCCCGCAACATCGCCCGTCATGTCTTCCTCGACCCGGTGGCGCGCGAGCTGTACCCGCAATGGGCGCGGATCGCCGAGGAGACCGTCGGTTATCTGCGCCTCGACGCGGGGCAGCACCCGGGGGACCCCCTGCTGGCCGCGCTCACGCAGGAACTGGCGGACCGGAGCGAGGAGTTCCGGCGGCTGTGGGCCGACCACACCGTCAAGGAGAAGACCCACGGCGTCAAACTGATCGACCACCCCACCGTGGGGAGGCTGGTGCTTCCCTACGAGACGCTCGCCCTGCCCGGCGAACCCGATCAGCTCGTGGTCGTCTACACGCCGCAGGCCGGCTCCGAGACGGGCCGCCGCCTCGCCCGCCTGGCCGCCGCAGCCCCCGACACGCCATTCCCGCATCCCGACGCGCCCCTCCCGCATCCCGACGCGCCATTCCCGCATCCGGACGCGCCCCTTCCGCAGCCGGTGCGGGGCTAGGGGTTCAGACCGACGCCGGCATGAGCAGCGTCGGCACCATGACCTCGTCCTCCCCGACCAAGGCGCGCGCGAGCGGGACCCAGACCAGCCCCACCATCCGGGGACAGTCGCACTCCAGGTCCGCGTCCACCCCCGGCCGGGGCTCCCCGGGCCCCACCTCGACCCGGTAGCAGGACGTCCACCCCGACGGGTACGGCGCCTCGTACGCGTAGCGCACGGAAAGGGCCTCCAGACCGGTCTCCTCGGCCACCTCCCGCCGGACCGCGTCCGGCGGGTCCTCTCCGGGTTCCAGGCCGCCGCCCGGCAGGGTCCAGTACTCCGGGCCGTCGTGCCGCCCCGCGGGCCCACGGCCGCGGTCACGGACCATGAGCAGACTGCCGTCCCGGACGATGACCGCCGCGACCCGGCGGCGGTCCGGCATCCCTGCGCTCACGCCGCGTCCGCCGCCCGCAGCCGCTCGCGGGCGTCCATCAGGGCGAAGCCCAGCAGGTTCAGGCCGCGCCAGCGCGCCGGGTCGCCCACCCGCTCGTCATCCGCGACCAGCCCGACGCCCCAGATCCGGTCGAGCGGGCTCGCCTCCACCAGGACCCGATCGCCGGTGCCCAGCAGGTACGCCCGCAGGGCGGGATCGGAGCCGAACTTGTGCACGCTGCCCGCCACGACCAGCGCGTACCGCTCCCGCTCCCACACCGCCTCGTCGAAGCCGCGCACCAACCGCCCGGCCTTCTTCGCCGCCGCCGGACTCCCCGCCTCCACCGCCGCGCGCTCCGCTTCGGCGTCCGCGAACAGCCGCGCCTTCCCGGCCATCATCCAGTGCTCCGCGGTGGGGTAGCGGACCTCACCCACAGTGAAGGGCGCGGGCCACCATTGGCTGAGACAGCTCGGTCCGAGGCTGCCGTCCGGCCTCGGGCGGTGCCCCCAGAAAGGCAGGTACTTCAGCCGCTCACCACGGCTGACCAGGCCGATCAAGTTGTCGATCTTCTCCATGCACGCGAGTCTGGCAGTCGCCACTGACACTTCGTACGGGATTTCGGGTGTGCCTCGACACATGGTCGACCGATTCCGTCGCGTAATCAAAAGGCAACAACGGAATCACTTGGCCGAGAGGTGCACCTCTGTCAGGATCGGCACTCAATTCGGGTCTACCCCGAACTGTAGCTACGGAGAGCGTGAGAGCGTGATGGGCAACCGCTTCCAGTTCAAGGACCGCTTCGCAGAGGGCGCGCAGTACATCGACGGCCGGCTCCGGCCCGGCACCTCGGGACGGTCACACACCGTCGTGGATCCCGCCACCGGCGGCGAGGTGCTCACCTACGAGCTCGCCGGCACGGCGGACGTGGACGAGGCCGTCGCCGCCGCCAAGCGAGCCTTCTCCGCCTGGTCCGCGGCCACCCCCGGCGAGCGTTCGGACGCGCTGCACCGACTGGCCGCCGTACTGGCGGAGCGGGCCGAGGACTTCGCGTACGCGGAATCCCTCCAGTGCGGCAAGCCGATCAAGCTGTCGACGGAGTTCGACGTACCGGGCACCATCGACAACACCGCCTTCTTCGCGGGCGCCGCACGCCACCTCCAGGGACAGGCGGCCGCCGAGTACTCCGGGGACCACACCTCCTACGTACGCCGCGAGGCCATCGGCGTGGTCGGATCGATCGCCCCCTGGAACTACCCGCTCCAGATGGCGGCCTGGAAGATCCTCCCGGCGATCGCCGCGGGCAACACCATCGTCCTCAAGCCCGCCGAGCTCACGCCGCTCACCTCCCTGATGTTCGCCCAGGCGGCCAAGGACGCGGGCCTGCCCGACGGCGTGATCAACATCGTGACCGGCGCGGGCCGGGACGCGGGCGAACACCTCGTCGGCCACCCGGACGTGGTGATGACCTCCTTCACCGGCTCCACCGCCGTCGGCAAGCGAGTCGCCGAGATCGCGACCGCCACCGTCAAGCGCCTCCACCTGGAGCTCGGCGGCAAGGCCCCCTTCCTGGTCTTCGACGACGCGGACCTGGAGGCCGCCGCGCACGGCGCCGTCGCCGCCTCGCTCATCAACACCGGGCAGGACTGCACCGCCGCCACCCGCGCCTACGTCCAGCGGCCCCTGCACGACGCCTTCGTCGCCCGCGTCGCCGAGCTGATGGAGACCGTCCGCCTCGGCGACCCCTTCGAGCCGGACACCGACCTCGGGCCGCTCGTCTCCCACGCCCAGCGCGACCGTGTCGCCGGCTTCGTCGAGCGGGCCCGCGCGTACGCCACCGTGGTCACCGGCGGCGAGATCCCCGGAGGCGACCTGGAGGAGGGGGCGTACTACCGGCCCACCCTGATCTCCGGGGCCGCGCAGGACAGCGAGGTCGTCCAGTCCGAGATCTTCGGCCCGGTCCTCGTCGTCCTGCCCTTCGACTCCGACGACGAGGGCATCGCACTGGCCAACGACACCCCGTACGGCCTCGCGGCCTCCGCCTGGAGCCGGGACGTCTACCGGGCGGGCCGCGCCACCCGCGAGCTCAAGGCCGGTTGCGTCTGGGTCAACGACCACATCCCGATCATCAGCGAGATGCCCCACGGCGGCTACAAGGCGAGCGGCTTCGGAAAGGACATGAGCGCCTACTCCTTCGAGGAGTACACGCAGGTCAAGCACGTGATGTACGACAACACCGCGGTCGCCGCCAAGGACTGGCACCGCACGATCTTCGGGGACAGATAGCCGAGACCGCCCGACCAAGCGGCACACCCACCCGAAAGGGCAACAGCGCATGGAGCAGTTCGAGCCCGGCAGCCTCTCGCCGCCGCAACTCGCCGCGATACGCCGCAGCCTCACCGGCGGCCGCGGCGCCCTCACCCGGCGGTCGCTGCTGCGCGCCTCCGGCATCGGGGCGCTCACCGTCGGCGGCCTGTACGGGCTGACCGGCTGCGGCATCCCGCCCGCCAAGCGGGAAGGCGACGCGACGACGGCCTCCGACGACCACTCGGCCTCCGAGAAGGAAATCAACTTCTCCAACTGGACCGAGTACATGGACACCAGCGACGACGAGAAGTCCCGGCCCACGCTGGAGGCGTTCACCAAGCGCACCGGGATCCAGGTCAAGTACACCGAGGACATCAACGACAACGTCGAGTTCTTCGGCAAGATCCGCCCGCAACTGGCCGCCGGCCAGGACACCGGTCGGGACCTGATCGTGGTCACCGACTGGCTCGCGGCCCGCATCATCCGCCTCGGCTGGGCGCAGAAGCTGGATTCCGCCAACCTCCCGCACGCCTACGCGAACCTGATCCCCCAGTTCCGCAATCCCGACTGGGACCCCGGCCGCGCCCACAGCTACCCCTGGACCGGCATCGACACGGTCATCGCCTACAACGCCAAGGCCACCGAGGGCAGGAAGGTCGACTCCGTCACGCAACTGCTCGACGACCCCACCCTCAAGGGCCGGGTCGGTTTCCTCACCGAGATGCGCGACACCGTCGGCATGACCCTGCTCGACCAGGGCAAGGACCCGGCGAACTTCACCACCGCGGACTTCGACGGTGCCATCGGCCGCCTCCAGAAGGGCGTCGACACCAAGCAGATCCGCCGCTTCACCGGCAACGACTACACGGCGGACCTCGACAAGGGCGACCTCGCGGCCTGTCTCGCCTGGGCCGGCGACGTCATCCAGCTCCAGGCCGGCAACCCGGACATCAAGTACGCCATCCCGGCCGCCGGTTACCTCTCCTCAAGCGACAATCTGCTGGTCCCGGCACACGCCCGGCACAGGGCCAACGCCGAGAAGCTCATCGACTACTACTACGAGCCCGCGGTAGCCGCGCAACTCGCCGCCTTCATCAGCTACGTCTGCCCCGTCGACGGCGTCAAGGACGACCTCGCGAAGATCGCCCCCGCCCTCGCGGACAACGTCCTGATCGTCCCGGACAAGGAAATGGCCGCCAAAGCGCACGCCTTCCGGTCGCTCACGAGCGAGGAAGAGACCGCGTACGAGGAGAAGTTCACCAAGCTCATCGGCGCCTGATCGGGCCCGACCGGCACCCGCGCCCCGCCCCCTTTCGACGACACCCACCGAAGGCCCAGGTCCATGACTGACAAGACCGCGGGCGGCGATGTCCGCCTCGCCGGGATCAGCAAGCACTACGGCTCCTTCACCGCCGTGCACCCGCTCGATCTCACCATTCCCCAGGGCTCCTTCTTCGCCCTGCTCGGCGCCTCGGGCTGCGGGAAGACCACCACCCTGCGCATGATCGCCGGCCTGGAGGAGCCCTCCACCGGCACGGTCAGCCTCGGCGACCGCGAGGTCACCCAGCTGCCGCCGTACAAGCGCCCCGTGAACACCGTCTTCCAGAGCTACGCGCTCTTCCCGCACCTGAACATCTACGAGAACGTCGCCTTCGGGCTGCGCCGCCGCGGCATAAAGTCCGTCAAGAAGCAGGTCGACGACATGCTGGAGCTGGTCCAGCTCGGCCAGTTCGCCGAGCGCAAACCGCACCAGCTCTCCGGTGGCCAGCAGCAGCGTGTCGCGGTCGCCCGCGCCCTGATCAACCACCCGCAGGTGCTGCTCCTCGACGAGCCGCTCGGCGCCCTCGACCTCAAGCTGCGCCGCCAGATGCAGCTGGAGCTCAAGCGGATCCAGACCGAGGTCGGCATCACCTTCGTCCACGTCACCCACGACCAGGAGGAGGCCATGACCATGGCCGACACCGTCGCGGTGATGAACGGCGGCCGGGTGGAGCAGTTGGGCGCCCCCGCCGAGCTGTACGAGAACCCGAAGACCACCTTCGTGGCCAACTTCCTCGGCACCTCCAACCTGATCGAGGCCGAGGTCCTGGAAGCCGGTTCCGCCGAGGTCGTCGTCTCCAGCGCCGGCACGAAGCTCCGGCTGCCCGTCGCGCGATGTTCGACCACACCCCGGGCCGGCGGGAAGCTGCTGGTCGGGGTGCGTCCGGAGAAGATCTCCCTGGTCCACGCGGACGAGGAGGACACCGTCGCCGCCGGCCGGAACAAGATCACCGGTACGATCGCCGACTCCTCCTTCATCGGCGTCTCCACCCAGTTCGTCATCGACAGCCCGGTCTGCCCGGAGCTGGAGGTGTACGTCCAGAACATCGAGCGCGACGCCCGCCTGACCCGCGGCGCCCGGGTGGTCCTGCACTGGAACCCGGACCACACCTTCGGGCTCGACGCGGCGCAATCCATGCTCGCGGGGACGATGGGCGACGCGGGCATCGAGACGGTCGAGGAGTCCGCGTGACCGCCACCGCAGCGCCGCCCCAGGCGGCCCCCCCGGCCGAACCCCCGGTCCACAAGCCGTCGATGCGCAAGCGATTGGTCCCGTACTGGCTGCTGCTGCCCGGCATCCTGTGGCTGCTGGTGTTCTTCGTCCTGCCGATGGTCTACCAGGCGTCCACCTCGGTGCAGACCGGCTCCCTCGAAGAGGGCTTCAAGGTCACCTGGCACTTCCAGACGTACTGGGACGCCTTCACCGGCTACGTCCCGCAGTTCCTGCGCTCGCTGCTCTACGCCGGCACCGCCACCGCGCTGTGCCTGCTGCTCGGCTACCCGCTCGCGTATGTGATCGCCTTCAAGGCGGGCCGCCGGCGGAACGTTTTGCTGGTGCTGGTCATCGCCCCCTTCTTCACCAGCTTCCTGATCCGCACGCTGGCCTGGAAAACGATCCTGGCCGACGGCGGGCCCGTCGTCGGCGTCCTCGACAAGGTCGGCTTCCTCGACGTCACGAGCTGGCTCGGCATCACCGAGGGCAGCCGGGTCCTGGCCACGCCCCTCGCGGTCGTCTGCGGTCTGACGTACAACTTCCTCCCCTTCATGATCCTGCCGCTCTACACCTCGCTGGAGCGCATCGACACCCGCCTCCACGAGGCGGCCGGGGACCTGTACGCCCGTCCCGCCACGGTCTTCCGCAAGGTGACCTTCCCGCTCTCGATGCCCGGCGTGGTCTCGGGAACCCTGCTGACCTTCATCCCGGCGAGCGGCGACTACGTCAACGCCGAGCTGCTCGGCTCCACGGACACCCGGATGATCGGCAACGTCATCCAGTCGCAGTACCTGCGCATCCTCGACTACCCGACAGCGGCCGCGCTGTCCTTCATCCTCATGGCCATCGTGCTGATCATGGTCACCATCTACATCCGCCGAGCGGGGACGGAGGACCTGGTCTGATGAGCACGCCGATCACCTGGCTTCGCCGCAACCTCGTCGTGATCGCGGGTCTGGGCACCCTCGCCTACCTGATCCTGCCGAACGTCGTCGTGACGGTGTTCTCCTTCAACAACCCCACCGGGCGCTTCAACTACGCCTGGCACGAGTTCTCGCTCGACGCCTGGAAGGACCCCTGCGGGGTCGCCGACCTGTGCGGCTCCCTCTCGCTCTCGCTCCAGATCGCCCTGTGGGCCACCATCGGCGCCACCGTCCTCGGCACCGCGATCGCCTTCGCGATGGTGCGCTACCGGTTCCGGGGGCGCGGCGCGGTCAACTCGCTGATCTTCCTGCCGATGGCGATGCCCGAGATCGTGATGGCCGCCTCGCTGCTGGCCCTCTTCCTCAACATGGGCATCCGGCTGGGCTTCTGGACGATCCTGATCGCCCACGTCATGTTCTGCCTCAGCTTCGTCGTCGCCGCGGTCAAGGCGCGCGTCCTGTCCATGGACCCGCGGCTGGAGGAGGCCGCCCGGGACCTCTACGCGGGACCGGCGCAGACCTTCCTGCGCGTCACCCTGCCCATCGCTGCCCCCGGTATCGCGGCGGGTGCGCTGCTCTCCTTCGCGCTCTCCTTCGACGACTTCATCATCACCAACTTCAACTCGGGCAACACCGTCACCTTCCCCATGTTCGTGTGGGGATCGGCCCAGCGCGGTACGCCCGTCCAGATCAACGTCATCGGCACGGCGATGTTCGTCATCGCGGTGCTGGTGGTCCTCGCCGGTCAGACGATCGGCAACCGCCGCAAGAAGGCACAGCCCAAGTAGCGTCCAAGTAGCTCTGTAGGGAGTTGGAAGACATGGCCCCAGTCGCCATGCGAAGCGTTGCGCAATCCCTTTCCGAAGCACTGCCGGTCTCGTACTGGCTGGACGACCCCGGCAAGCCCGCCGCCGAGCCGGCGCTGACCTCCGACGAGGCGTGCGACCTGCTGGTCATCGGCGGCGGGTACAGCGGCCTGTGGACCGCGCTCATCGCCAAGGAGCGCGACCCGGCCCGGGACGTCGTCCTGATCGAGGGCAAGGAGGCGGGCTGGGCCGCCTCCGGCCGCAACGGCGGATTCTGCGCCGCCTCCCTCACCCACGGCTTCTCCAACGGCCTGGCCCGCTGGCCCGGCGAACTGGCCAAGCTGGAGGAGCTGGGCGCCCGCAACCTCGACGAGATCGAGGCCGCCATCGCCCGCTACGACATCGACTGCGACTTCGAACGCACCGGCGAGATCGACGTGGCGACCGAACCCCACCAGGTCGACGAGCTGCGCGAACTGTACGAAGAGGCCCGGGGGCTCGGCCTCGCCGACGGCATGCGCTGGCTGGACCGCGACGAGGTCCGGGCCGAGGTCGACTCCCCGACCTTCCTCGCCGGGCTGTGGGACACCGACGGCGTCGCCATGCTCAACCCCGCCAAACTCGCCTGGGGCCTCAAGCGGGCCTGCCTCGGACTCGGGGTGCGGATCTACGAGAACACCCGCGGGCTCTCCCTGGCCGCCTCCGGCGCCGGCATGGCCGTCCGCACCCCGTACGGGCGGATCTTCGCCCGCCGGGTCGCCCTGGGGACCAACATCTTTCCCTCCCTGGTCAAGCGGATCCGCCCCTTCACCGTCCCGGTCTACGACTACGCGCTGATGACCGAGCCGCTCACCGCCGAGCAGCTCAAGGCCATCGGCTGGGGCAACCGGCAGGGTCTGGGCGACAGCGCCAACCAGTTCCACTACTTCCGCATCACCCCGGACCACCGCATCCTGTGGGGCGGGTACGACGCCATCTACCCCTACCGCGGCAGGCTGGACTCCGAGTACGACCACCGCCCCGAGACGTACCTCAAGCTCGCCCGGCACTTCTTCACCGCGTTCCCGCAGTTGGAGGGCATCCGGTTCAGCCACGCCTGGGGCGGCGCCATCGACACCTGCTCCCGGTTCTCCGCCTTCTTCGGCACCGCGCACGCCGGCAAGGTGGCGTACGCGGCCGGGTTCACCGGCCTCGGCGTCGGCGCCACCCGCTTCGGCGCGGACGTGATGCTCGACCTGCTGGACGGCGCGCGCACCGAGCGGACCGAACTGGAGATGGTGAAGTCCAAGCCGATGCCGTTCCCGCCCGAGCCCTTCGCCTGGACCGGCATCGCCCTCACCAAGTGGTCGCTGGCCCGCGCCGACGCCCGGGGCGGGCGCCGCAACCTCTGGCTCAAGGCGCTCGACCGCTTCGGACTGGGCTTCGACAGCTGAGCGACCCCCGGGGGCGCGCGACGTGCGCCGCCCCCGGCCGGAAAAGCCGATTCACCACCACGATGTACCGGAACCCGCGTCATAGCCGGGCACGGCCCCGCTCTCTCCAGTGGAGAACCCTTCACCGAGCCGGAGCGAACGGAGGCCGTGCGATGACTGTTCCCGGGGACAAGACCGCAGTGGACTGGCTGGTATCGGCGGCGCCGGATCCCGGCGCCTGCCGGTGGGAGTGGGAGCGCAACCCCTCGGGGTCGCGCTGCTGCCCGCCGGCCGGCGCTGGGACGTGCTGATCGTGCCCGGCGCGCGTGGCCGGGCCACCCTCGACGTCCTGATACTGCTCGTGGAGCGGCCCGGTCCGGTGCTCGCCGACTTCCCCGCCGCCCGGCGGGGGCGCACGGCGACGGCGCGGCTCGGCTTCTTCGTGCCCCCGGGGACGGCCTCCCGCTGGGTCGGCACGGGGTACGCGGAGCAGGGCGCGGAACGTGGATCGTGGTCCCGTACCCGGGCCGGGCGACGGGCGGCGTGCGCCGGCTGGTGACGCCGGACGGTCGGGGCACCCTCACCGACCCGGTGGTACTGGAACTCGCCCTGCACGAGGCGGCGGCCCGGGCGGCGGCGCGCGAGTGCTAGGGGGTGTCGGGTGTCCGGCGGATCGGGGCCCGGCCCACCGCCCACCGAACGCCGATCAGCAGCGGCGCGCACAGCAGCAGGCTCGCCAGCACGTCCAGCGGCCAGTGGAAGCCGCGCAGGACCAGGCCCGCCGCCGTCAGCGCGGTGAGGAGGACGGCGAGCGCCGTGGGCCAGGGGCCGCGCGTGTACGGGCGTACCAGCAGGGCGGCGCACGTGTACGCCACGAAGGCCGTCGCCGTGTGCCCCGAGGGGTAGTAGCCGGCGGCCCACGGCTCCAGCGGGCCCGGCCGGCCCGTCCACTCCTTGAGCGGGACGATCAGCGCCGGCACCACGGCCATGGCCACCGCCGCGGCGGCGGGGCCGAGCCGGTCGCCGCGCCACAGGGCGCAGCCGAGGGCGAGGAGCAGGACGGGCAGGGCCACGGGGACGTTGCCGAGGTCGGCGAGGCGTTCGGTGACCGCGTCGGGGACGGTGCCCACCAGTGCGCGGCTCAGGCCGACGTCCGGGGTCAGCAGCGGCCCCGACACGAGGACCTGCCAGGTGAGGAGGGCGAAGAGCAAGGCGCAGAGGGCGGCTCGAAGAATGGCCGGCCGTCCCGGAACAGGGGGGGTGGTTCCGGGACGGCCGCCCGGATCGGGTTGCCGTGCGCCCCGGGGGGTTTGGGGCGTACGGCCGTCCGATCGGTGAGGAGTGTGCGCGAACGCATGCCCAGTGCGGCGCTGGGGAAGCCCGGTACTGGTGTCGCCCCCGTGAGGCCGGGAGCGGGGTCTCTCACTCATCTGCAGAAACCGTACGGCAGCGGAAAGGGGACCGACAGCAGGAACGCGCTCCTGCCATCGGCCCCCCACATCTTCTTCACAGCGCCCGACCGTTACCGGCGGTACCGGTGGGTCCCTGTGTTCGGACGTTCGCTCAGATGCCCGCGAAAGCCGCCTCGATGATGTCCAGACCCTCGTTGAGGAGGTCCTCGCCGATGACGATCGGCGGCAGGAAGCGGAGCACGTTGCCGTAGGTGCCGCAGGTGAGGACGAGAAGGCCCTCGGCGTGGCACGCCTTGGCGAGGGCGCCGGCCGCCTCCGGGAAGGGGGTCTTGGACGCCGGGTCCTTGACGAGCTCGATCGCGATCATGGCGCCGCGGCCGCGGATGTCGCCGATGATCTCGTACTTCTCCTGCATGGCCGTCAGACGGGCCTTCATGACGGTCTCGATCTTCTTCGCCGCGGCGTTGAGGTCGAGCTCCTTCATGGTCTCGATGGAGCCGAGCGCACCGGCGCAGGCCACCGGGTTGCCGCCGTAGGTGCCGCCCAGGCCGCCCGCGTGCGCGGCGTCCATGATCTCGGCGCGGCCGGTCACGGCGGCGAGCGGCAGACCACCCGCGATGCCCTTGGCGGTGGTGATGAGGTCGGGGACGATGCCCTCGTCCTCACAGGCGAACCACTGGCCGGTGCGGCAGAAGCCGGACTGGATCTCGTCCGCGACGAACACGATGCCGTTGTCGTTGGCGAACTTCACGATGGCCGGCAGGAAGCCCTTGGCCGGCTCGATGAAGCCGCCCTCGCCGAGGACCGGCTCGATGATGATGGCGGCGACGTTGTCGGCGCCGATCTGCTTGGTGATCTGGTCGATCGCCTGGGCGGCGGCCTCGGGGCCGCAGTTCTCGGCGCCGGTGGGCCAGCGGTAGCCGTAGGCGACCGGGACGCGGTAGACCTCGGGGGCGAACGGGCCGAAGCCGTTCTTGTACGGCATGTTCTTCGAGGTGAGCGCCATCGTCAGGTTGGTACGGCCGTGGTAGCCGTGGTCGAAGACGACGACGGCCTGGCGCTTGGTGTACGCACGGGCGATCTTGACGGCGTTCTCGACGGCCTCGGCGCCGGAGTTGAACAGCGCCGACTTCTTGGCGTGGTCGCCCGGAGTCAGCTCGGCGAGCGCCTCGCAGACCTCCACGTAGCCCTCGTAGGGGGTGACCATGAAGCAGGTGTGGGTGAAGTCGGCGAGCTGCGCGGAGGCGCGGCGCACGACGGCCTCGGCGGAGGCGCCGACGGAGGTCACGGCGATGCCGGAACCGAAGTCGATCAGACGGTTGCCGTCGACGTCCTCGATGATGCCGCCGCCCGCGCGGGCGGTGAAGACCGGAAGCACGGAGCCCACGCCGCCGGCCACCGTCTCAAGGCGGCGGGCCTGCAGCTCCTGCGACTTGGGGCCGGGGATCGCGGTGACGATGCGGCGCTCCTGCGGGACAGCGGTCATAGGGGGCTCCTGGGGGGTGTTTTCGGACGCACTTGTGTCTTTGTCCGCAGGCTAGGCCCGAGGACCGGGCGACCGCATGCTCCGTTCGGGAGTGGTCCCCGCGTGTCCTTGTCCGCGACGGCCATAGGAAGGACACGATTCCGCTGCGCCGGTAGCCCCCCACGGCCGCCGCCGGCCAACTACATTGAGCGACGCAGCGCAGGCACGGGCAGGGGGCAGGGGTTTCATGGATACCGACGGCGCGTACCAGGAGCAGCGGGTGGGAGGCGGCCGCGTGCCGAAGCCCGCCGGCCCGCCGCCCATGCCCGACGCCCCTCCGGCCGCACCACCCAAGCCGGGCTACGCACCGGGTCCCGCCTCCGCGTTCGCGCAGTGGCTGCGCGTCCCTCGGCCGAAGGCCGAACCGGGCACCTGGCGGTTCGGGCACCGGCCGCGCCCCACGGCGGAGGCGGAACCCGCCCAGGACCGGGCGTTGCTGAGCGGCGCCGTGATCTCGTTCCTCGCCTGCGTGCTGCTCTGGTCCCTGCTGACGAACGGCTACATCCCGAAGGTCGACGTGCCCGTGAAGGCGCTCACGCCCCAGAGTTGGTGGCGGCTGGGTGACGACCCGGTCGACGGCAGGGGCGTCGCCGCCCTCCAGGCGTACGCGCTGTTGATCACCGGCGCGCTGGTGGTGTGGTTCAGCCGCCTCGGCTCATGGAGCCTCGCCTTCGACCGGCTCGTCGCGGCACGTGGTCCCGTGGCGCGGGCGGCGGGCGCGACGCTCGGGGCGCTGTTCGTCCTGATGCTCGTCTGGACGAGGACGCTGACGCTGCTCGGGCTCGTCGGCGACCACCTGCCGTACGAGGACATGAGCACGGGCACGCAGACCCTCGTCACCTACCTCGTCTACGGGGTCACCACGTTGCCCGTCGTGGTGTTCTTCGTCCGGCTGGCCCGGCGCACGGGCGGGCCGAAAAGCGGGCCGAAGGTGCCCGACCCCGCTGCCGCACCCCTTGCGGAAGACCCCCTCGCCTGGAGCGAGCTGCGCGCCGCGGGCCTCACGGAAGCGGCCGAGCGGCTTGCCGGGGAGGTGGGGGCCGGGCGGATGAATGACGTGGACTACGCGCGGATCCGGCGGGCGTGGGAGAGCGTGCGGGCCGATCCGGGGCGGGCCGGGGCCTTCGCGCAGGCCGTGCGGGACAAGGGGGCGGCGGCGTGTGTGCACCCGTCCGGGGCGCGGGACCTGCCCGCGCGGGCCGCGCGGCACGACCTAGTGGCCCGGCAGGTGCTGCTCGGCACCGTCGAGGACGGCGAGCGCAACCCCTGGGCCCGCCGCGGGACCGGCTTCGCCCTCGACCCCGACGTGCTCGGCACCTCGCTGCTCGCCGTCGGCCCGTCCGGCTCCGGCAAGACCCGGCGGCTGGTCCGGCCCGTCGTGGAGACGCTCGCCCTACAGGCGCTGGCCGGGCAGGCCGCCGTGATCGTCGTGGCCTCGGCCGGAACCCCGCTGGGGCCCGACGCCGCCTACGACGTCGTGGTCCGCGTCGGCGACCCCGACTCCGTCTACGACCTCGACCTGTACGGCGGCACCACCGACCCCGACGAGGCCGCCTCCCTGCTCGCCGAGGCGTTCGCCGGAGACGTCCCCGGGACGGAGGTCCGCCGGGCCGCGACCGCCCTCGCCCAGTTGCTGGGCCCCTTCCGCGCCGCGTACGGCCGCTTCCCCGGCGTACCCGAGCTGCGCGAGCTCCTCGACCAGGTGCCCGCCGCGCTCGACGCGCTGCGCAGCGCGCTGGAGGACGCCGGCCTGCACGTCATGCTCCGCGAACTCGACGCCCGAGCCCGCCAGTACGGCGCCCACGGCGACCCCGGCCCGGTGCTCGCCGACCGGGTGGCGCTGCTGGACCGGCCCGCCTTCGCCGGGTTCTTCGACACCACCGGCCAGGGGCGGCCGTTCTCGCTGCGCTCGCTGGAACATCCGCTGCGCGTCCGCGTCGACCTGCCCGAACGTGCGCACGCCGACGCCTCCCGGATGCTGGCCCGGCTGCTGCTCGCCCAGTTCAACGCCTCCGCCGCGGCGCGCGCCGACCGCTCGCTCTTCGCCTTCCTCGCCTTCGACGACGCCTCCCACACCCTGACCCCCGAAACCGTGCGCGGCATCCAGCGGCTCCGCTCGGCCAACGCCGGGGTGCTGCTGGCGCTGCGCACGCTGGACGACGTACCGGAGGCGCTGCGCACCCCGCTGCTCGGCGCGGTCGGCTGCAGGATGGCCTTCTCCGGGGTGACCACCTGGGACGGCAAGCGGTTCGCGGAGGCGTGGGGCACCGAGTGGGTCGAGACGCGGGACGTCACCCATCGGACCGTCTTCGCGGACCAGCCCTTGACCCGGGCCATGCACGCCTTCCGCAAGCTGATCACCGGCAAGTCCGTCACCACGGATGCGGTGACCGTGCGGCAGGTGGAGCGGGAGCGGTGGTCGGCCTCGGAGCTCGCGCACGCCGTGCCGCCGGGGCACGCGGTGCTGTCGCTGACCTCCGTCCGAGGGGAACGGGCGGCCCCGCTTCTGGTCAGGCTGGTCGACGGGAGCTGACCTGGCCGAGCCGACGGGGCCGGAGCCGGGCGGGCCGAGCCGACGGCACCCGTACGGGGTGGCAGAATCGAGGAGGGCCGTTCATACGCCGCGGCGAAATCCCTTCCCCCCTCGTGCCCTAGCCTCCTCGCCTCCGCCCCTCCCCGCACCGACCGCTTCCGCCTCCCCTCAAAGGCCACTGGTACCCGATGCCGCTCACCCTCGCCTCGCTCGTCCAGCACTCGGCCCTCAAGCTCAGCGTCCGGGCGGGGGAGAGCCGCCTCGACACCCCCGTGCGCTGGGCCCACGTCAGCGAGCTCGCCGACCCCGTCCCGTACATGGAGGGCGGCGAGCTGCTGCTGATCACCGCCATGAAGCTGGACGCGGAGGACCCGGAGGAAATGCGCCGCTACGTACGGCGGCTCGCGGCGGCCGGCGTCGTCGGCATCGGCTTCGCGATCGGCGTCAACTACGAGGCGATCCCCGAGGCGCTGGTCGACGCCGCCCGGACGGAGGACCTGCCGCTGCTGGAGGTACCGCGCCGGACCCCGTTCCTCGCCATCAGCAAGGCCGTCTCGGCTGCGCTCGCGGCCGACCAGTACCGGGCGGTGACGGCCGGGTTCGAGGCGCAGCGGGAGCTGACCCGCGCCGCGCTCTCCGTCGACGGGCCGGCCGAGCTGTTGGCGAAGCTGGCCGCCCACGTGCACGGCTGGGCCGCGCTCTACGACACCTCCGGCGCGGTCGTCGCCGCCGCCCCGGACTGGGCCGCACGCCGGGCCGCCCGGCTCACCCCGGACGTGGAGCGGCTGCGGGAGCGGCCCGCGCCCGCGAGCGCCGTGGTCGGCGGGACCGAGGACCGCGTCGAACTCCAGTCGCTCGGGACCGGGCGGCGGGCCCGGGGTGCGCTGGCCGTGGGCACGGGGGCGCCGCTGGGTACCGCCGAGCGGTACGCGGTGCACTCCGCGGTGGCCTTGCTCACCCTCACCACCGAACGGTCGCGGTCGCTGCACGACGCGGAGTCCCGGCTCGGCGCGGCGGTGCTGCGGATGCTGATGACGGGGGAGGCGGAGCACGCCCGGGCCGTGGCCGGGGACCTGTACGGGGCCCTGCTGGACGCCCCGTTCCGCATCGTCGTCGCCGAGCCGGCGCTGCCGGGAACCGCCCAGCCGGAGGGGCTCGCCCAACTGACCGACGCGGTCGAGTCGGCGGCGGCCCGCACGGGGGAGGCGCTGCTGGTGGTCCCGGAGGACGGACGGCTCGTGGTCCTGGCCGCGGAGGCGGGCTCCGCCGTGCAGGCGTGCGCGGAGTACGCGGAGACGCTGGAGGCGCGGCGCGGGCGGGACTCGGCCGGGCCCGAACCCGACGAACTGGTGGTCGGCCTGTCCGCCCCGGCCGGCCCCTCGGGCGTGGCCGCGGCCGTCAAGCAGGCCGACCAGGCCCTCGCGGTGGCCCGCCGCCGGGGGCGCCCGATGGTGGAGCACGAGGACCTCGCGGCCGGCTCCGTACTCCCGCTGCTGGCCGACGACGCGGTACGGGCCTTCGCGGACGGCACGCTGCGGGCGTTGCGCGAGCACGACGAGAAGGGCCGCGGCGACCTGGTGGCCTCCCTGTACGCGTGGCTGTCGCGGCACGGCCAATGGGACGCGGCGGCGGTCGACCTTGGCGTGCACCGGCACACCCTGCGCTATCGGATGAAGCGCGTGGAGGAGATCCTCGGCCGCTCCTTGGACGACCCGGACGTCCGCATGGAACTCTGGCTCGCCCTCAAGGCCAGCCCCACCGACGCATAGGCCCCGCCCGGGCCCGCCGACCACTCGCGGTGCCCGGCCGAAGCCCCGGCCCAGACCCGGCGCTCTTCGGCGGGCCCGGCCGGCCCGTGGTCGCAGTCGGCCGTGTGTTCCGCCGGGGGCGGTTCTCCACCGGGTCGTGCGGGCCCGGCCCCGACCCGGCGCCCTTCAGGGCCGCGCGATCGGTGGTCGGAGTGGGCCGAATGCGTTCCGCCCCGCCCGGGCCCGTGGGCTTTGGGCGAAAGCCGGACATGGCCGGGGGCCCCGGGCGGGCGCCCCTCGGTGCGGCTCCTGGTCGGAGTGGGCGGTGGGCTTCGCCCGAGGAGCGGTCCTCCGCCCAGGCCGCGTCCGGGCTGGTCCTCTTCGGCGCAGGGCGGCCGAGGCCGGCGGCGGAGTGCGTTCCGCCGGGACCCGCGGCGCGGTGCCGCGCACCGCGATCCGCGCCGTGCGGCACCGCGCCCCGTCCCCCCAGCCACCCGTCGCGAGGCGGCTCACGGGGGCCGCCCGGTGGCGGCGCGGCGTGATCCGCAGGGCCGGCAGACCGACGGGTCGGGGCCCGTGCGCCTCGAAGCCCACGGGGTGGCACAGGCGGAGGCGGCGTGGCGGGCGGCGCGGCCGGGTTCCGCAGGGGCCGGCCGGGCCGGTCATGGCGCCCGGTCAGGCGGCGCCTTACAAGCAGGGTGGGCTGCGGGCCGGACGATCGGGCGGCCACATGAGCCGGGGCCCGGCCCGTCTCAGGGCGCAGCCCTCGCGCGGGACGCACCCCGGCAGCACCGGGGGGCGAGGCGCCATGGCCGGCGGCGCGCCCGCGATCCGCAGGGCCGGCCAGATCGCACAGGGCGGCGCCGCACGGGCCGGGGTGGTGGGGACAGTGACAAAGCGGCGCAGCGTCCGCCGCGCGTACTCCATGCCGGACAAACGCCGAATCGCCGGCGGAGTCCTACGGTGGAGGGGACAAGGACCCGCACAACTCCGAAGGGCCGGGATTCGCATGACTTCCACCCACGCCTTCTGGCTCGCCGGCCGCCAGGCCACCGGCGAGGACAGCTTCGACGTCCACTCCCCGTGGGACGGACGCCTGGTCGGCACGGTCAGCGTGCCCACCGACGCCCAGGTCGAAGAGGCCGTGGCCGCGGCGCACGCCGTGACGGCGGAGTTCTCCGCGACCCCCGCGCACGTCCGCGCCGCGGCCCTCGACCACGTCTCGAAGCGGCTCGTCGAGCGCACCGAGGAGATCGCCCAGCTGATCTCCGCCGAGAACGGCAAGCCCATCAAGTGGGCCCGCGGTGAGGTCGGCCGTGCGGTGTCCGTATTCCGTTTCGCCGCCGAAGAGGCCCGCCGCTTCAACGGCGGAGAGGCCCAGCGCCTCGACACCGATGCCGGTGGGGTCGGCCGTCTCGCCCTGACCCGCCGCTTCGTCAAGGGCCCGGTCCTCGGCATCGCGCCGTTCAACTTCCCGCTGAACCTGTGCGCCCACAAGGTGGCCCCCGCCATCGCCGTCGGCGCGCCGATCATCCTGAAGCCGGCCCCGGCCACCCCGCTCTCCGGCCTCATCCTCGGCGAGCTGCTCGCCGAGACCGACCTGCCGGCCGGCTCCTGGTCCGTCCTGCCGGTCGCGAACGACAAGATGCCCGCCCTGGTCAAGGACGAGCGCCTGCCCGTCATCTCCTTCACCGGCTCCGACACGGTCGGCTACGCCATCCAGCAGTCGGTGCCCCACAAGCACTGCACCCTGGAGCTCGGCGGCAACGCCGCGGCCGTCGTCCTCGCCGACTGGTCCTCCGAGGCCGACCTCGACTGGGCCGCGACCCGTATCGCGACCTTCTCGAACTACCAGGCCGGCCAGTCCTGCATCTCCGTGCAGCGCGTGATCGCCGACGCGTCCGTGTACGACCGCCTCGTCGAGAAGGTCGTCGCCAAGGTCCAGGCGCAGGTCACCGGTGACCCGTCCGACTCCGCCACGGATGTCGGCCCCCTCGTCTCCGAGGACGCCGCCAAGCGGGTCGAGTCCTGGGTCGACGAGGCCGTCTCCGCCGGCGCCAAGCTGCTGACCGGCGGCAAGCGCGAGGGTGCCTCCTACGAGCCCACCGTCGTCGCCGAGCTGCCGGACGGCGTGAAGCTCGCCGTCGAGGAGATCTTCGGGCCGGTCCTCACCCTCCAGAAGGTCGAGAACACCGACGAGGCGTTCGCCGCCGTCAACGACTCGAAGTTCGGTCTGCAGACCGGCGTCTTCACCCGCGACATCCAGACCGCGTTCCGCGCCCACCGGGAGCTGGAGGTCGGCGGCGTGATCGTCGGCGACGCGCCGTCCTACCGCGCCGACCAGATGCCGTACGGCGGCGTCAAGCAGTCCGGTGTCGGCCGCGAAGGCGTCCGCTACGCGATGGACGACTACACCTACGAGCGGGTCCTGGTCCTCACCGGCCTGGACATCTGAGCCGACTCGTACGGCCCGAAGCCGACGGCCGGAGCCTACTGTGCGGGGGCTCCGGCCGTCCCCCTTTTCACCCGCCCGTTCCCCCACCCTGCCCCGCCCCGCTTTTCCGGGCGCCGCGGAGGGGGTACGACTGACAGGTAGCACCGACCGGTATTCCGGTAAGTCATCCGACTCGGCGGCGAGGTGAGTCCCCGCATGTCCGCAACACAGCCCAAGGTGACCGAACGCGAGGCCAGGCAGGTCGCGGAAGCGGCCCGACAGCAGGACTGGCGCAAGCCCAGCTTCGCCAAGGAACTGTTCCTGGGACGGTTCCGGCTCGACCTGATCCACCCCCACCCGCTCCCCGCCGACGAGGACGTCCGGCGCGGCGAGGCGTTCCTGGCCCGGCTGCGCGACTTCTGCGAGCGCGAGATCGACGGCCCGCGCATCGAGCGCGAGGCGCGGATCCCCGACGAGACCGTGCGCGGACTCAAGGAGCTCGGCGCCCTCGGGATGAAGATCGACCCCAAGTACGGGGGGCTCGGCCTCACCCAGGTGTACTACAACAAGGCGCTCGCGCTGGTCGGTTCCGTCAGCCCCGCCATCGGCGCGCTGCTCTCCGCCCACCAGTCGATCGGCGTACCCCAGCCGCTCAAGATGTTCGGCACCCAGGAGCAGAAGGACGCCTATCTGCCCCGCTGCGCCACCAGTGCCATCAGCGCCTTCCTCCTCACCGAGCCCGACGTGGGCTCCGACCCGGCCCGCCTGGCCACCACCGCCGTCCCGGTCACCGAGGACGGGGAGGAGGCGTACGTCCTCGACGGGGTGAAGCTCTGGACCACCAACGGGGTCGTCGCCGACCTGCTCGTGGTCATGGCCAGGGTGCCCAAGAGCGAGAACCACCGCGGCGGGATCACCGCATTCGTCGTGGAGGCGGACTCGCCCGGCATCACCGTCGAGCACCGCAACGCCTTCATGGGCCTGCGCGGCCTGGAGAACGGCGTCACCCGCTTCCACCGGGTGCGGGTCCCCGCCGCCCAGCGGATCGGCGCCGAGGGCGCCGGCCTGAAGATCGCGCTGACCACGCTGAACACCGGACGCCTGTCCCTGCCCGCCATGTGCGTCGGCGCCGGGAAGTGGTGCCTGAAGATCGCCCGCGAGTGGTCCGGGGTGCGGGAGCAGTGGGGCCGGCCCGTGGCCCGGCACGAGGCGGTCGGCGCGAAGATCTCCTTCATCGCCGCGACCACCTTCGCCCTGGAGGCGGTGGTCGACCTCGCCTCCCAGATGGCCGACGAGGACCGCAACGACATCCGCATCGAGGCCGCCCTCGCCAAGCTCTACGGCTCCGAGATGGCCTGGCTGATGGCCGACGAACTGGTCCAGATCCGCGGCGGACGCGGCTTCGAGACCGCCGAGTCCCTGGCCGCGCGCGGCGAACGGGCCGTTCCCGCCGAACAGTTGCTGCGGGACCTGCGCATCAACCGCATCTTCGAGGGCTCGACCGAGATCATGCACCTGCTGATCGCCCGGGAGGCCGTCGACGCCCACCTCTCGGTCGCCGGCGACCTGATCGACCCGGACAAGGACCTCGGGGACAAGGCCAAGGCGGGCGCCCGCGCCGCCGGGTTCTACGCCCGCTGGCTGCCCAAGCTGGCCACCGGAGCCGGGCAGGTCCCCGGCACCTACCGCGAGTTCCACCCGGCCGGCCACCCGGACCTCGCCACCCACCTGCGCTACGTCGAGCGCAGCGCCCGCAAACTCGCCCGGATGACGTTCATGGCGATGGCGCGCTGGCAAGGCCGGATGGAGACCAAGCAGGGCTTCCTCGGTCGGATCGTCGACATCGGGGCGGAACTCTTCGCGATGAGCGCGGCCTGTGTCCGCGCCGAGCACCTGCGAGCCGGCGGCGAACACGGCCGCGAGGCGTACCAACTCGCCGACGCGTTCTGCCGCCAGTCCCGGATCCGGGTCGAGGAACTGTTCGGCCGGCTCTGGTCCAACACGGACGACCTGGACCGCAAGGTGGTCGCGGGCGTCCTCTCCGGCACCTACACCTGGTTGGAGGAGGGCGTCCTCGACCCCTCGGGCGACGGCCCCTGGATCGCGGACGCCACCCCCGGCCCCTCGCAGAAGGAGAACGTGCACCGTCCCCTGCGCTGACCACCCACCCGCCGACCTGCCACGATCGGCGCGCGGTCAGACTGGTGTACGGGCCCCACGGGACCCGAAGTACGGGAACCGGCACGAGCACGAGGCGGCACAGCGATGGCGACGGCCGAGGAAGACCGCTACAGCCGACGGCTGGCCTGGTGCGTGGCGCTGCTGCTGCGCCACGCACCGGACGCGGTCGTCGCCGGTCTCCTCGGCCGGCTCGACCCCGCCGCCCGGCGCTACCTCTGCCGCGACGAGCACCTGCCCGCCGCGGCCGTCACCCTGCTGCTGCGCGACGGCGCCGACGAGGACCGCCGCAACGTCGCCCGCAACCCGCACGTGCTCGGCCGGCCGCTGCCCGGGCTGCCCGGGCCCGCACGGTACCGGCGCCGCCCCGGTCCCTCGCCGCGGCTGCTCGCCACCTTGACCGCCGAGCTGGGCCGCCACCCCGCCGTACCGGGCGAGCCGGGCCCTCCGCTGAGCGGTACGGAACTCATCGCCCTGCTGCGCCGCCACGGGGCCCGAAGGCCGCGGATACCGCTCGACGTGTTGACCCTGCCCCACGAGCTCGACCCGGCGGCCCTGCTGCGCGAGCACTCCCGCGCCCCGCTGCCGCCCGGCTCGGTCGAGGCCCTGCTCCTGGTGGCCGGGCTCGACCGGGGGACCGTCCTAGGCCTGCTCGACACGCGGGGGCAGGACACGTACGGCCCCTCCTGGCACCGCCCCGCCGTCCGGGCGGTCCGCACCGGCACCCTTACCTTCGACGACCTCGCGGCGGCCGTCGCGCCCGCCCACCGCACCCTGCTGCTCGGACAGGCCCACGCCGTCGGGCGCTTCGCCTGGAACCTCGACGAATGGGCCGGCATGCGGGCCGCCCTGGTCCGCGTCCTGCGCCCGGCGCTCGGTGACGACCCGCACCCGTGGGCCGAACTGAAGCGCGCCGCCCCCGCGTTCACCGGTACCCTCCCCGAACTGGCCGCCGCCGTCGCCGCCGGGACCGCGCCGACCCGCCCCGCGCCCGCCGTTCCGGGCCTCGCCGAAGCCGTCGACGCCCTCGCGCCCGGCGCCGCACCGGAACCGGAGCCGAGCGTGGACCGCGAGCTGGCCCTCGCGAGCCTCGGGGTGCCCAATGCCATGGGCGACCTCCGCGAGGACGTCCGGTGGGTCCGCGCCTGCCTGGACGAGGGCCTGCTCACCGGCGCCGACGTCCTGCGGCACAAGGCCCCCGCGGTCTGGGCGCTGGACGAGGACCACTGGCTCGGCGACATCGACCACCCCGACCGGCACGACCGGCCGGTGGCCGTGCTCGCCTCCCGCGCCGAGGCCGACCGGCTGCTCACGGCGGCCCTCGGCGCGGACGTCGAAGCGTGGTGGTGGGCGGCCCTGACGCTCCCCGACTTCGTCGGGACCCTCCCCGAGCTGCTGGCCGCGGTCATTCAGGGGGACTCCGTGTCCGACCGTCCGTGAGTTGCGGCAACAATGGGGGCATGACCGACAGCCCAGCCCCCTTGGCCGACCCGCACCTTCTCTTCGACCCCGCGGTCGGCCGCCGGGACATCGTCATCCTCGGCTCCACCGGCTCCATCGGCACCCAGGCCATCGACCTCGCCCTGCGCAACCCGGACCGCTTCCGGGTGACCGCGCTGTCCGCCGCCGGCGGGCGCGTCGCGCTGCTGGCCGAGCAGGCCCGGCAGCTGCGCGTACGGAGGGTCGCGGTCGCCGATGAGGACGCCGTGCCCGCGTTGAAAGAGGCGCTGAGCGCCGAGTACGGCGGCTCTGAGCCGCTGCCCGAGGTCCTGGCCGGACCGGACGCGGCGGCCGAACTCGCCTCGTCCCCCTGCCACACCGTCCTCAACGGCATCACCGGTTCCATCGGCCTCGCGCCCACCCTCGCCGCGCTGCGGGCGGGCCGGACCCTGGCCCTGGCCAACAAGGAGTCGCTGATCGTCGGCGGCCCGCTGGTCAAGGCCCTCGCGAAGCCGGGCCAGATCATCCCGGTGGACTCCGAGCACGCCGCGCTGTTCCAGGCGCTGGCCGCCGGCACCCGGGCCGACGTCCGCAAGCTCGTGGTCACCGCCTCCGGCGGCCCATTCCGCGGCCGTACCCGCGCCGAGCTGGCGAAGGTCACCGTCCGGGACGCCCTCGCGCACCCGACCTGGGCGATGGGCCCGGTGATCACCATCAACTCGGCGACGCTGGTCAACAAGGGGCTGGAGGTCATCGAGGCGCACCTGCTCTACGACATCCCCTTCGACCGCATCGAGGTCGTGGTCCACCCCCAGTCCTACGTCCACTCGATGGTCGAGTTCTCCGACGGTTCGACGCTGGCCCAGGCCACCCCGCCCGACATGCGCGGCCCGATCGCCATCGGCCTCGGCTGGCCGGAGCGCGTCCCCGACGCCTCCCCGGCCTTCGACTGGACCAAGGCGTCGAGCTGGGAGTTCTTCCCACTGGACACCGAGGCGTTCCCGGCGGTGGACCTGGCCCGGCGCGTCGGTACCCTCGGGTCCACCGCGCCCGCCGTGTTCAATGCGGCGAACGAGGAGTGCGTGGCGGCCTTTCTGGCCGGTCGGCTGCCGTTCACGGCAATCATGGATACGGTCTCTGCCGTGGTCGATGAGCACGGAACACCGGACACGGGAACTTCCCTCACCGTCCGGGACGTCCTTGAAGCTGAGACCTGGGCCAGGGCCCGGGCACGGGAGATGGCGGCACGGGCCGCCGTGGAGGCGAACGCATGACGATCTTGCTGACCTTGATCGGTGTGGTCGTCTTCGTGTTCGGCCTGCTGTTCTCCATCGCCTGGCACGAACTCGGCCACCTCTCGACGGCCAAGCTCTTCGGCATCCGCGTGCCCCAGTACATGGTCGGCTTCGGCCGGACGGTCTGGTCGCGGAAGAAGGGCGAGACGGAGTACGGCATCAAGGCCATCCCCATGGGCGGCTACATCCGCATGATCGGGATGTTCCCGCCGGGCGAGGACGGCAAGGTCAGCGCGCGCTCCACCTCCCCGTTCCGCTCGATGATCGAGGACGCGCGCTCCGCGGCGTACGAGGAACTCCAGCCCGGGGACGAGAGCCGGCTGTTCTACACGCGCAAGCCCTGGAAGCGCGTGATCGTGATGTTCGCGGGCCCGTTCATGAACCTGGTCCTGGCACTGGCGATCTTCTTCGGGCTGTGGATGACCTTCGGCGTCAACCAGACCACCACCCAGGTGGCGTCCGTGTCGCCCTGTGTCATCCAGCAGAGCGAGAAGCGCGAGGTCTGCAAGGACGGCGACCCCGTGGCCCCCGCCAAGAAGGCGGGCCTGCTGGCGGGCGACAAGATCGTCGCCTTCGACGGCAAGCGGGTGACCGACTGGGCCGTGCTCCAGCAGAAGATCCGCGACACCGTCGGCCCCGCCACCGTCACCGTCGTCCGGGGCGGCAACGAACTGACCCTCCGGGCGACGCTGATCGAGAACAAGGTCGCCAAGACCGACGGTCACGGCGGGTACGTCAAGGGCCAGTACGTCACGGCCGGCTGGCTCGGCTTCGGCCCCAAGGAAGTGATCGCGCCGCTCACCTTCGGGGAGTCCGTCGACCACATGGGTGATGTCGCGCAGAGCAGCGTGCAGGGGCTGCTGCGGCTCCCTGAGAAGATCCCCGCCCTGTGGAACGCGGCCTTCAACGGCGCCGAGCGCCAGCCCGACTCCCCGATGGGGATCGTCGGCGCCGCCCGCATCAGCGGTGAGATCGCCACCATGGACATCCCCGGCGAGCAGCGCCTCGCCACGCTGCTGGGCGTCCTCGGGATGTTCAACCTCTCGCTGTTCCTGTTCAACATGCTGCCGCTGCTGCCCCTGGACGGCGGCCACATCGCCGGCGCCCTGTGGGAGTCCGTGCGGCGCACCGTCGCCCGCGTCTTCCGGCGCGCCGACCCCGGCCCGTTCGACGTGGCGAAGCTGATGCCCGCCGCGTACGTCGTCGCAGGCGTCTTCGTCTGCTTCACGCTGCTGGTGCTCGTGGCGGACGTGGTCAACCCGATCAAGATCAGCTAGCGCGCGACCGTCCCACGCGCACACGTTTGGGAGCCGGGCACGGATCGTGCCCGGCTCCCTACGTTCGGGTGGCGCGAACCCCTGCGATGCGTGGGTCACCCGCGCCTTGGCGTAATCTCGAAGCCTGGAGCCCGCCGATCTCGGGACCTTGAACCACACCTTGGGGTTGCACAGCAGATGACTGCCATCTCTCTCGGAATGCCGTCCGTGCCGACGAAGCTTGCCGACCGCCGGGTCAGCCGCAAGATCCAGGTCGGCTCCGTGGCCGTCGGCGGCGACGCGCCCATCTCGGTGCAGTCCATGACCACGACCCGCACCTCCGACATCGGCGCCACGCTCCAGCAGATCGCCGAGCTGACCGCCTCCGGCTGCAACATCGTCCGCGTGGCCTGCCCCACGCAGGACGACGCCGACGCGCTCGCCGTGATCGCGAAGAAGTCCCAGATCCCGGTCATCGCCGACATCCACTTCCAGCCGAAGTACGTCTTCGCCGCCATCGACGCCGGCTGCGCCGCCGTCCGCGTCAACCCCGGCAACATCAAGCAGTTCGACGACAAGGTCAAGGAGATCGCGAAGGCCGCCAACGACGCGGGCACCCCGATCCGGATCGGCGTCAACGCGGGCTCGCTCGACGCCCGACTGCTGAAGAAGTACGGCAAGGCCACGCCCGAGGCGCTGGTCGAGTCCGCGCTGTGGGAGGCGTCCCTCTTCGAGGAGCACGGCTTCAGCGACATCAAGATCTCGGTCAAGCACAACGACCCGGTCGTCATGGTCAACGCCTACCGCCGGCTGGCCGCCGCCTGTGACTACCCGCTGCACCTCGGCGTCACCGAGGCCGGCCCCGCCTTCCAGGGCACCATCAAGTCCGCCGTCGCCTTCGGGGCGCTGCTCTCCGAAGGCATCGGCGACACCATCCGCGTCTCGCTGTCCGCGCCGCCGGTCGAGGAGGTCAAGGTCGGCATCCAGATCCTGGAGTCGCTGAACCTCAAGCCGCGCCGCCTGGAGATCGTCTCCTGCCCGTCCTGCGGCCGTGCCCAGGTCGACGTGTACAAGCTGGCCGAAGAGGTCACCGCGGGCCTGGAGGGCATGGAGGTGCCGCTGCGCGTCGCGGTCATGGGCTGCGTCGTGAACGGCCCCGGCGAGGCCCGCGAGGCCGACCTCGGTGTCGCCTCCGGCAACGGCAAGGGTCAGATCTTCGTCAAGGGCGAGGTCATCAAGACCGTCCCGGAGTCGAAGATCGTGGAGACGCTCATCGAAGAAGCCATGAAGATCGCCGAGCAGATGGAGAAGGACGGCATCCCCTCGGGGGAGCCGACGGTTGCCATCGGCGTCTGAAGTCCTTCTTTTTTGGGGCTCGGTTCGTCCCCCAGCCTCCGGCCGGGAGGTACCCCCGTCGGGGCGCCGGCAGCCTGACTCAGGCGCGCCCCTTCGGCTCCCTCGCCCGTGGCGGTCCCGCGTCCCCCGTCCCCGCAGTCCGGGGGCGGGGGACGGGGCTTTTTCGTGACCTGTGGGACCGGGCATCCCCGTACGGCGCCGGGTACAGTGCGGAGATCAGCAGACTTGTATGGTGAGGCCCCAGTGTTGACGCAGACCACCACCCGGGTCCTTGAACCCAGTGATCTCGAATCCGCGCTCGAAGTCCTCGGGCGCCAGCCGGTCGAGAACGCCTTCGTCACCTCCCGGGTCCAAGTCGCCGGTCTGGACCCCTGGCGCCTGGGTGGCGAGATGTGGGGCTGGTACCGCGACGGCGAGCTGCGCTCCCTCTGCTATGCGGGCGCCAACCTCGTCCCCGTCTGCGCAGGCCCCGACGCCGTACGCGCCTTCGCCGACCGCGCCCGCCGCACCGGCCGCCGCTGCTCCTCAATCGTCGGCCCGGCCGAGGCCACCCGGCTGCTGTGGAGCCTCCTGGAACCGAGCTGGGGGCCCGCCCGCGACGTCCGCTCCCACCAGCCCCTGATGATCACCGAGCAACCGTCCACCGAGGTCCGGCCCGACCCCATGGTCCGCCGCATCCGCAAGGACGAGATGGACCTGATCACGCCCGCCTGCGTGGCCATGTTCACCGAGGAGGTCGGCATCTCCCCGCTCGCCGGGGACGGCGGGCTGCTCTACCAGGCGCGGGTCGCCGAACTCGTCGGCACCGGCCGTTCCTTCGCCCGCGTCGACGACGGCAGGATCGTCTTCAAGGCCGAGATCGGCGCCGCCACCCCGCGCGCCTGCCAGATCCAGGGCGTGTGGGTCGACCCCGAATTCCGCGGCCGCGGGCACTCCGAGGCGGGGATGGCCGCCGTCGTGGAGTACGCCCTGCGCGACGTGGCCCCCGTGGTCAGCCTCTACGTCAACGACTTCAACACCGCCGCGCGGGCGGCCTACCGGCGCGTGGGATTCCGCGAGGTCGGCGCCTTCATGAGCGTGCTCTTCTGACCGTCCCGGGCCACGAATCCGGTGCCGGACCCGTACCCCTCGCTGCTACCGCCGAGTAAGGTCACCGCATGCTGACAACCCCCGGGGGCGACGGCCCCCACCGGCCCGCCGGACTCCGCGTCGGCCCCCTCGATCTCGCCGCACGCGTGGACGAGGCCCTGCGCGTGCAGGCGGTCGCCTTCGGGCTCAGCGACGAGGAAGTGGCCATCCGGCGCTACATCGTCCAGCGCCACATGACCTGCCGGGGCGCCCGCGCGCTCGGCGCGTACACCGAGGACGACGCGCTCGCCGGGTTCGTCTACGGCATGCCGAACGACCGCGACCACTGGTGGTCCACCGTCGTCGAGCCGTACCTGCGCACCGGAGGCCACGAGGGCTGGCTCGACGGCTCCTTCGTCATCACCGAACTCCATGTCCACCCCGGCTTCCAGGGCCACGGCGTCGGCCGGGAGCTGATCACCCGGATCACCGACTCCGCCGCCGAACCGCGCTCGATCCTGTCCGCCATCGACACCGACAGCCCGGCCCGCGCCCTGTACCGCGCGCTCGGCTACACCGACCTCGCCCGCCGCGTGTACTTCCCGAGCGCGAGCCTGCCCTACGCCGTGATGGGCGCCCCGCTGCCGCTGCGCAGGCCGTAATTCGACGAGGGGCCGGGGAAGGCCTCGGTAGGCTCCCTTCATGTCAACGCAACACGTGCAGCGCATGTCCCGCCTCCTGGCCAAGACCCTCCGCGAGGACCCGGCCGACGCCGAGACCCTCAGCCACCGCCTCCTCGTCCGCGCGGGCTACGTCCGGCGCAGCTCCGCCGGGGTGTGGACCTGGCTGCCGCTCGGCAAGCGGGTCCTGGAGAACGTCTCCCGCATCGTGCGCGAGGAGATGGACGCGATCGGGGCGCAGGAGGTGCTGCTGCCGGCGCTGCTGCCCAGGGAGCCGTACGAGGTCAGCGGCCGCTGGTCGGAATACGGTGACCTGCTCTTCCGGCTCAAGGACCGCAAGGGCGCGGACTACCTGCTCGGCCCCACGCACGAGGAGATCTTCACCCTGCTCGTGAAGGACCAGTGCACGTCCTACAAGGACCTGCCGGTCATGCTCTACCAGATCCAGACCAAGTACCGCGACGAGGCCCGGCCGCGCTCCGGCGTGCTGCGGGGCCGCGAGTTCCAGATGAAGGACTCGTACTCCTTCGACATCAGCGACGAGGGCCTCGCGCAGTCCTACGCCCTCCACCGCGCCGCCTACCAGCGGATCTTCGAGCGGCTCGGGCTGGACCACCGGATCGTCTCGGCGGTCTCCGGCGCGATGGGCGGCTCGGCCTCCGAGGAGTTCCTGGCGCCGGCGCGCGCGGGCGAGGACACCTTCGCGGACTGCCCGTCCTGCGACTACGCGGCGAACACGGAGGCGGTCACCTTCCCGCTGACCCCGGTGACGGCGGAGCACGGCCCGCTGGAGGAGATCCCCACCCCCGACACCCCCACCATCGAGACGCTGGCGGCGCACCTGGGCGTCCCCGCCTCCGCCACGCTCAAGAACCTGCTCGTCAAGGTGGACGGCGAGATCGTCGCCGTCGGCGTGCCCGGTGACCGCGAGGTGGACCTCGGCAAGCTGGGCGAGCACCTGGCCCCCGCCGTCGTGGAGTTGGTGACGGCGGAGGACTTCGCCGGCCGCCTCGACCTGGTACGCGGCTACGTCGGCCCGCAGGGCCTGGAGAAGGTCCGCTACCTGGCCGATCCCCGTGTCGCGCCCGGCACTTCGTGGGTGACGGGAGCCAACAAGCCCGATACGCATGCCCGGAACGTGGTCTGCGGACGGGACTTCGAGGTCGACCGGTACCTGGACGTCGTCGTGGTCGAGCCGGGCGACCCCTGCCCCGCGTGCGGCAGCGGACTCGCACTGGACCGGGCGATCGAGATCGGGCACATCTTCCAGTTGGGCCGCAAGTACGCCGACGCCTTCGGGCTGGACGTGCTCGGCCGCGAGGGCAAGCCGGTCCGGGTCACCATGGGTTCCTACGGCATCGGCGTCTCGCGCGTCGTGGCCGCCCTGGCCGAGCAGACGGCCGACGAGCGGGGCCTGTGCTGGCCGGCTTCGGTCGCCCCTGCCGACGTCCACGTGGTGGCGGCGGGCAAGGCCGTCCCGCTGGCCCTGGCCGAATCGGCGGCCACGGCCCTGGCGGAGGCCGGCCGACGGGTCCTGCTGGACGACCGGCCCGGCCTGTCGCCCGGCGTCAAGCTCACGGACGCCGAGCTGATCGGCGTGCCGTGGATCCTGGTCGCGGGTCGCCGCTCCGCCGACGGGGTGGTCGAACTCCAGGACCGCGCCGCCGGCACCCGCGAGGAACTCCCCCTCGCGGAGGCGCTGGCCCGCCTCGCCTAGCCGGACAGCGCCCCCAACCCGTCAGGCGTCCGGTTCGTCCGGCGCCGACGGCGGGGACACGGGGCTGCTCGGGGGCAGGAGCGGGTCCGGGTCCGGCGAGCCGTCCACGCGGTCGAAGCCGGGCCCGGCCGCCAAGGCGTCCGGCGGCTCCACACCTTCGAGTTCAGCGCCATCCGGCTCCACACCCGGCGGCTCAGTGCCTTCCACGACCGGCTCCGGCGGGCGCGGGGGCGGCGCCGCGGCGTCCGAGGGGGTCGGCGCGGCGCGTTCGAGGAAGCGCAGCAGCTCCACCGGGAAGGGCAGCACCAGGGTGGAGTTCTTCTCCGCCGCCACCGCCACCACCGTCTGGAGCAGGCGCAACTGGAGCGCTGCCGGCTGATCCGCCATGACCGCGGCCGCTTGGGCCAGCTTGTGCGAGGCTTGCAGCTCCGCATCCGCGTTGATCACCCGTGCCCGCCGCTCCCGGTCCGCCTCCGCCTGCCGTGCCATCGACCGCTTCATCGTCTCCGGGAGCGAGACGTCCTTGATCTCCACCCGGTCGATCTGGACGCCCCACCCCACCGCCGGACTGTCGATCATCAGCTCCAGACCCTGGTTGAGCTTCTCCCGGTTCGACAGCAGATCGTCCAGGTCCGACTTGCCGATGATCGACCGGAGCGAGGTCTGCGCCATCTGCGAGACGGCGAAGCGGTAGTCCTCCACCGCAACGATCGCGTTCGCCGGGTCGACGACCTTGAAGTAGACGACCGCGTCCACCCGCACCGTGACGTTGTCCCGTGTGATGCCCTCCTGCGCGGGGATCGGCATCGTCACGATCTGCATGTTGACCTTCCGCAGCCGGTCCACGCCGGGCATGATCATCGTGAAGCCGGGGGTACGGACGCTCTCGCGCAGCCGCCCGAAGCGGAAGACCAGGCCCCGTTCGTACTGCTTCACCACCCGTGCGGCGGCGCCCGCGCAGACCGCGATACCGACGGCCGCGGCGATTCCCGCTGTCAGCAGTTCTTGGACCATGACGGCCTCCTGCCAGACATACCTTTTTACCTACGGTATGCCCTACAACCAGGCAGCGAATTCCAGCAACGACTCGGCGTCGCGACGCCGTCCGGCCGCCAGCGCCCGGTTCCCGGACTCCACCGCGCGGAACACCGTCCAGCCCCGCAGCCGCTCCCGGTCCACGTCGAGCGCGTCCGCCAGCTTGTTCACCCGGCGCCGGGCGCCCGAGGCCCCGGCCGAGGACGCGACCTGGTCCTCCAGCCGGTCCCGGACCAACCGGGCCAGGTCGTACGCCCGCTCGCCGACCAGTGGATCGGGGCCCACCGTCAGCCACGGCGCGCGCTCCCCCGCCAGTACCTTGCCCTGCCGGAAGTTGCCGTGCAGCAGCAACTCCTCGTCCGGGGCGGCCGTCAGCTCCTCCCGGAGCGCCAGCGCCACCGCCGCCAGCGCCTCCGCCTCCGGCGGGGCCTCGCGCAGCACCTCCGCCTGGCGGGCGGTGCGCTGCGCCACCGTCTCCCAGCCGTGCCCGTCACCCGGCGCCACCCACAGCCGGCGCAGCGTGCCGCACGCCTCCAGCAGGGCCTTCGCCTCCGGCAGCGAGCGCAGCGACACCTCAGGGTGCAGCCGCTCCAAGAGCAGCCCGCCGTCCTCCTCGTGGTGGCGCGAGTCGAGGACCCGTACCGCGCCGAAGCCGCCCCAGTGCGCGAGCGCGGCCAGTTCGAGATCCGGTCGGGCCGCCGGCGGGGCGAGTTTCAAAGCGGCCGGAGTCCCGTCGGAGTACCGCACGAGCACGACCAGACTGCTGCCCCCGCCGGGCGCCTGCACCCGCTGGGCCACCACCTCGCGCCGGGCCATCGCCTCCTCGGCGAGCCGGGGCAGCCGCCCCAGCCAGTCCGCGTCCTGCGCCGATTGCGGCATCTCGCCGAGCGCCCGTACAAGCCGCTGCGGCGGTTCGAAAGCCATGCGTGCGTGGTCCCTTTCAGCTGGTCTGGGCGCGATCCGCGCGTTCGGCGAGCCCAGGGAAGGCTACGCCGCCGCCGCGCCACCGCGCCGCCCGCACGGCGGCGGCGCTCAGCGCGTCGGCCGCCTCGCGGCGCAGCGGGCCCTCCGCGGCCCGCACCAGATCGGAGTACGCGCCCGCGACGCGCTCCTCGATCTCCGCGGCCAGCCGCTCGGCGTCCGCCGGTCCACGCACCTCGTACGGCAGGGTGTACGCCGCCTCCGCGGCCCGCGGCGCACCGCCCAGCGCGCGCACCGTCCGGGCGAGTGAGTCGCGGCGCGCGAGGTGGCTCCCGTACGCCTCGCGGGCCTCGTTGGCGCGCTCCGGGGAGGTGCGCGCGCCGATCACCCCGTAGCCGTAGGCGGCGGCGTGCTCGGCGGCCAACGCCGACTGCGCGGCTTCCAGCGGACGGCTCGCGGGGGAGGGCGGGGGCGAGGGCTTCACGAGGCGGCTCCCGGGGTCGAGGTCAGCAGGTACGCGTGGACGGCTCCACAGGCCGCCAGGGAGGCCAGCAGCCGGGCCAGTTCCCCGGGCGCGCCGGCCAGCGCGACGGTCCGGGCCTCCGACAGGCTCCGCTCGGTGTCCGCCAACTCGGTCAGCGCCTCGGCGGGGGTCGGCGGTACGGGCGCGGAGCGCGGCGCCGGGGTCCCGGCCGAGGGGGCGGAACCGGACGACGAGGCGGAGGGGGCGGAGGCGCCGGCCGGGTGACCGGGGTCGGGGACGGCCAGTGCCGCGCGGTGTGCCGCGACGGCCGCGCGCAGCGGCGCGAGGCGCCCGGCCAGGTCCGGATGGGCGGCGGTGGTCGCGTCGTAACGTTCCAGCAACCGCTCGGAGTCACGCGCGGCCGTCTCCCGCATCCGCCGTTCGAGTGGAATCCCGCGCTCCTCGGCGGGAGCGCCGCTCTCGTCCGTGCAGCCGGTGAGCAGCGCGGCCCCGGCCGCACCGGCGGCTCCGGCCAGCACGCTCCGTCGTGAGGGCGCGTGGGGCGCCGAGGGCATCGAAGGCATGGTCCAGGGCACGGCGACGTCCTCCGGAGGCGCTCGCGGGGCAGGGTGTGATCACCGTACCCGGGGCCCCCGCCGGGCGCGCGGACGGCAACACCCTCCGCGACCGGATACCCTTTGACCTGACACGCGACGGAAAACCACAACAGCACACGCGGCCGAGGAGTCACCCGGATGAGCACCACCCAGAGCGACAGGCTGCGCGGACTGCTGGAGCCGCTCGTCGCCGCCAAGGGCCTGGACCTCGAGGACATCGAGCTGTCGAAGGCGGGCAAGCGACGGATGCTGCGGGTCATCGTGGATTCCGATGAGGGCGTGGAACTGGACGCCTGCGCCGAGCTGAGCCGTGAGGTCTCCGATCTGCTCGACGAGTCCGATGCGATGGGTGAGGACGAGTACGTCCTCGAAGTGAGTTCCCCGGGCGCCGATCGTCCGTTGACCGAGCACCGTCACTACGTCCGGGCGATCGGACGTCTCGTGAAGTTCGGCCTGGTGGCCGAAGACGACAAGGGCGCCGGTGAACTGATCGCCCGCATCCTCGACGTCGACGACGAGGGCATGGACCTCGAAGTACCGGGCGTGAAGGGCCGCAAGGCGACCGCCCGCCGCATCGCATTCACCGACATCGCCAAGGCGCGTGTCGAGATCGAGTTCAACCGCAAGGACAAGAAGGAAGAGGAGGCGTAGCCGTGGACATCGACATGAGTGCCCTGCGGGGTCTGGTCAGGGAGAAGGAGATCTCCTTCGACCTGCTCGTCGAGGCGATCGAGTCGGCCCTCCTCATCGCGTACCACCGCACCGAGGGCAGCTACCGCCGTGCCCGCGTCGTGCTCGACCGCAGCAACGGTCACGTGGTCGTGTGGGCGACGGAAGACCCGAGGGACCTCGAAGAGGGGCAGGAGCCCAAGGAGTTCGACGACACCCCGTCGGACTTCGGCCGGATCGCGGCGACGACCGCCAAGCAGGTGATCCTCCAGCGTCTGCGCGACGCGGAGGACGACCTGACGTTCGGCGAGTTCGCCGGCCGTGAGGGCGACGTCATCACCGGTGTGGTGCAGCAGGGCAAGGACCCGAAGAACGTCCTCGTCGACATCGGCAAGCTGGAGGCCATCCTGCCGGTGCAGGAGCAGGTGCCGGGCGAGGAGTACACGCACGGGCTGCGCCTGAAGGCGTACGTCGTCCGGGTGGCGAAGGGCGTGCGCGGTCCGTCGGTGACGCTGTCGCGCACGCACCCCAATCTGGTGAAGAAGCTGTTCGCGCTGGAGGTCCCGGAGATCGCCGACGGCAGCGTCGAGATCTCGGCGATCGCCCGTGAGGCCGGTCACCGCACCAAGATCGCCGTTCGTTCCACCCGCTCGGGGCTGAACCCGAAGGGCGCCTGCATTGGTCCGATGGGCAGCCGTGTGCGCAACGTGATGGCGGAGCTGCACGGCGAGAAGATCGACATCGTGGACTGGTCGGACGACCCGGCCGAGATGGTCGCGAACGCCCTGTCGCCCGCTCGGGTGAGCGCTGTCGACGTCGTCGACTGGGACTCCCGTTCCGCACGGGTGATCGTGCCCGACTACCAGCTGTCGCTGGCCATCGGCAAGGAGGGCCAGAACGCCCGCCTCGCCGCGCGGCTCACGGGCTGGCGCATCGACATCCGCTCCGACACCGAGCAGCCCTCGGAGCGGGACGCGGACCGCGAGGGCCGCGGCGCCCGCGACGTCGGTGATGGTGAGCACGCCGACCGGCGCGGGGAATAAAACCATTACCGGCCGGTGCTCACCGGCCGGTAGACAGGGACCCCGGTGGACCGGGGTCCCCGGCACACGGGAGCACTCCGGGCCCACCCGGAGTGTTCCGAATGGATCACGACAACGTCCGTTCGATTTTTCGCCTGAAGGGGTGAGGTCGGTACGGGGAGGTAGACTTAGGCGTGTCTGGCCGGACGCAAGCCCGCGCATGCCCCGAACGCACCTGTGTGGGGTGCCGGGAGCGAGCGGCCAAGAGCGATCTGCTGCGCATCGTGGCGATCGAGGACGAATGCGTCCCCGATCCACGCGGTACGCTGCCCGGCCGGGGTGCCTACCTGCACCCCGCCGTGGTCTGTCTCGACCAGGCGGTCCGCCGCCGGGCGTTCCCCCGGGCCTTCAGGTCCACAGGAACACTCGACACGGCGGCACTGCGCACAGCCCTGGCCGGTGAGGCCGGGGCGACACCGTAAGAAGTAGTACGGCACGGATACCCCGTGCGGTCAGGTACCTCGCGAGTTGGAAGTAGGTCGAGATTGCGATGAGCACTCGATGAGTACGCGATGAGTACGCCCATGAAGTAGCGACGGTCCGGCGTAACCCGGACCTAAAAGGAGCGATGTGGCTAAGGTCCGGGTATACGAACTCGCCAAGGAGTTCGGAGTTGAGAGCAAGGTCGTCATGGCCAAGCTCCAGGAACTCGGTGAGTTCGTCCGTTCGGCGTCCTCGACGATCGAGGCGCCGGTCGTACGCAAGTTGACCGATGCACTGCAGGGGCCCGGCGGCAACGCCGGCAAGTCCGCTGCGAAGCCCGGCGCGCCCCGCAAGGCCGCGCCTTCCCCCGCCGCGGCCGCAGGCCGCGCGGGTTCCCCCACTCCCGCGGCGCCGTCCCCGGCCGCCGCGGCACGTCCCGCCGCCCCCAAGCCCGGCGTACCGGCGGCCCCCAAGCCCGCCGCCGCCGAGGCCCCGGCAGCGGGTGCGCCCGTGACTCCGGCCGCCCCCGGCCCGCGTCCCGGTCCCAAGGCTCCGGCCGCCCCGAAGCCCGCTCCGGCGGCGCCCGTGGCGACCGAGTTCTCCGCGCCCGCACCGGCTACGGCCGCTGCCCCGGCGCGTACCGACCGTCCCGCCGGTCCCGGCGCCCCCGGCCCCCGTCCGGCGCAGCAGCGTCCGGCGGCCCAGGGTGGTCAGGCCCCCCAGGGCGGCGCCCGTCCCGGCGCCCCGCGTCCGGCCGGCACCGCTCCCGGTGGTCAGGGCCAGCGCCCCTCCGGTGGCACCGGTGCCCCGCGTCCGCAGGGCGCCCGTCCGGCCGGTCCCCGTCCGGGCAACAACCCCTTCACCTCTGGTGGCTCCACCGGCATGGCGCGCCCGCAGGCGCCCCGTCCGGCCGGCGCTCCCCGTCCCGGTGCCCCCGGCGCCGGTGGCGGCCAGGGTGCCCCGCGACCGCAGGGCGGCCCGGCCGGCGCCCCGCGCCCGCAGGGTCCCGGCGGCTCCCGTCCCACCCCCGGTGGCATGCCCCGTCCGCAGGGCGGCGCCCCGCGTCCGGGTGGTGCTCCCGGTGGTAACCGTCCGAACCCGGGCATGATGCCGCAGCGTCCCGCTGCCGGTGGTCCCGGTCCGCGTCCCGGCGGCGGCCCCGGTGGCCGTGGTCCCGGTGCGGGTGGTCCGCGTCCCGGTGGCGCCGGTCGTCCCGCGGGCGGCGGCTTCGCCGGCCGTCCGGCCGGTCCCGGCTCGCGTCCCGGCGGCGGTGGCGGCTTCGGCGGTCCCCGTCCCGGTGGCGGCGGCTTCGGTGGCGGTCCGGCCGGTGCCGGTGGTGGCGGTCGTCCCGGCTTCGGCGGGCGTCCCGGTGGTCCCGGTGCCCGTGGTGGCACGCAGGGTGCCTTCGGCCGTCCCGGTGGTCCGGCCCGTCGTGGTCGCAAGTCCAAGCGTCAGAGGCGCCAGGAGTACGAGGCCATGCAGGCCCCGTCCGTCGGCGGCGTGATGCTGCCCCGCGGCAACGGCGAGACCGTTCGCCTGTCGCGCGGTGCGTCCCTCACCGACTTCGCGGAGAAGATCAACGCCAACCCGGCGTCGCTCGTCGCCGTCATGATGAACCTCGGCGAGATGGTCACTGCCACGCAGTCCGTCTCCGACGAGACGCTCGAGATGCTGGCCGGCGAGATGAACTACCAGGTTCAGATCGTCAGCCCGGAGGAAGAGGACCGCGAGCTCCTCGAAGGCTTCGACATCGAGTTCGGCGAGGACGAGGGCGGCGAGGAATTCCTCATGCCGCGTCCCCCGGTCGTCACCGTCATGGGTCACGTCGACCACGGTAAGACCCGACTGCTCGACGCCATCCGCAAGACGAACGTCGTGGCGGGCGAGGCCGGCGGCATCACCCAGCACATCGGTGCCTACCAGGTCGGTACCGAGGTCAACGGCGAAGAGCGCAAGATCACCTTCATCGACACCCCCGGTCACGAGGCGTTCACCGCCATGCGTGCCCGTGGTGCCAAGTCGACCGACATCGCGATCCTCGTGGTCGCGGCCAACGACGGCGTCATGCCGCAGACGATCGAGGCGCTCAACCACGCCAAGGCCGCCGGCGTCCCGATCGTCGTCGCGGTCAACAAGATCGACGTCGAGGGTGCCGACCCGGTCAAGGTGCGCGGTCAGCTCACCGAGTTCGGTCTGGTCGCCGAGGAGTACGGCGGCGACACGATGTTCGTCGACATCTCCGCGAAGCAGGGTCTGCACATCGACTCCCTGCTGGAGGCCGTCGTCCTCACCGCCGACGCCTCGCTCGACCTGCGCGCCAACCCGGAGCAGGACGCTCAGGGTATTGCGATCGAGTCCCACCTCGACCGTGGCCGCGGTGCCGTCGCCACCGTCCTCGTCCAGCGCGGTACCCTCCGCGTCGGCGACACGATGGTCGTGGGCGACGCCTACGGCCGCGTGCGCGCCATGCTCGACGACAAGGGCAACAACGTCGAGGAAGCGGGTCCCTCGACCCCCGTCCTGGTCCTGGGTCTCACCAATGTCCCCGGCGCCGGCGACAACTTCCTCGTCGTCGACGAGGACCGCACCGCCCGTCAGATCGCCGAGAAGCGTGCTGCGCGTGAGCGCAACGCCAACTTCGCCAAGCGCGTCCGCCGGGTGTCCCTGGAAGACCTCGACTCGGTCCTCAAGGCCGGTCTGGTCCAGGAACTCAACCTCATCATCAAGGGCGACGCGTCCGGTGCGGTCGAGGCCCTCGAGTCCTCGCTGCTCCAGCTGGACGTCGGCGAAGAGGTCGACATCCGCGTCCTGCACCGCGGTGTGGGTGCGGTCACCGAGTCCGACATCGCCCTGGCGATGGGCTCCGACGCCATCGTCATCGGTTACAACGTCCGTGCGGCCGGTCGCGCCGCGCAGATGGCGGACCGCGAGGGTGTCGACGTCCGCTACTACTCGGTGATCTACCAGGCCATCGAGGAGATCGAGGCGGCCCTCAAGGGTCTCCTCAAGCCCGAGTACGAAGAGGTCGAGCTCGGTACGGCGGAGGTCCGCGAGATCTTCCGCTCGTCCAAGCTGGGCAACATCGCCGGTGTCCTCATCCGCTCCGGCGAGGTCAAGCGCAACACCAAGGCGCGGCTCCTGCGCGATGGCAAGGTCATCGCCGAGAACCTCACCATCTCCGGTCTGCGCCGCTTCAAGGACGACGTCACCGAGATCCGCGAAGGCTTCGAGGGCGGTATCAACCTCGGCTCCTTCAACGACATCAAGATCGACGACGTCATCGCGACGTACGAGATGCGCGAGAAGCCCCGCGCGTAAGCGCGAGGCGGTTCGCACCGTGTCGTAAGGCTCGTACGGCCGTTGGTCGTACGAGCACCACCGGGGCCGGTCGGCGGAATATCCGTCGATCGGCCCCGGCCGTTGCGTGTACGGTTCAGGTGACCCTGCCGGGCGACGGCCCGGCAGGCCACCGAACCCGCACCGGCGGGATATCCGGAACTGCATGTACGTGGGGACTCTGTCCTTCGATCTGCTCCTCGGCGATGTCCACTCGCTCAAGGAGAAACGCTCCGTCGTCCGGCCCATCGTCGCCGAGCTCCAACGCAAGTTCTCCGTGAGCGCGGCCGAGGTGGGCGACCAGGACCTGCACCGCAGGGCCCGTATCGGGGTCGCGCTGGTGAGCGGGGACGCGGGGTTCGTGTCGGACGTACTGGACCGCTGCGAGCGGCTGGTCGCGGCGCGTCCGGAAGTGGAGCTGCTGTCGGCGAGACGGCGGCTGCACGGTGATGAAGACTGATTGCTTGTCTGCAAGAAAGAAGGAGACGGACCAGTGGCCGACAATGCGCGGGCGAAGAAGCTGGCGGACCTCATCCGGGAGGTGGTGGCCGAGAAGCTGCAGCGTGGTGTCAAGGACCCGCGCCTGGGTACGCACGTGACCATCACGGACACCCGCGTCACCGGCGACCTGCGGGAGGCCACGGTCTTCTACACGGTCTACGGCGACGACGAGGACCGGGCCAGCGCGGCAGCGGGCCTGGAAAGCGCCAAGGGCGTACTGCGCTCCGCGGTCGGCCGGGCGGCGGGAACCAAGTTCACGCCCACCCTGACCTTCGTCGCGGACGCCCTCCCGGAGAACGCCAAGACCATCGAGGACCTCCTCGACAAGGTGCGCGCCTCCGACGCCGAGGTGCGCGAGGCATCCTCCGGCGCCACCTACGCCGGTGACGCCGACCCGTACAAGAAGCCGGGCGAGGACGACGAGGACGCAGCGGCGGAATGAGCACCGAAGCAGGGAAGACTCCGGACGGTTTGATCGTTGTCGACAAGCCGTCCGGCTTCACTTCGCACGACGTGGTCGCCAAGATGCGCGGGATCGCCAAGACCCGCCGCGTCGGCCACGCCGGCACGCTGGACCCGATGGCGACGGGCGTACTCGTCCTGGGCGTCGAGAAGGCGACCAAGCTGCTCGGTCACCTCGCGCTGACCGAGAAGGAGTACCTCGGCACCATCCGCCTCGGGCAGAACACCCTCACGGACGACGCCGAGGGCGAGATCACCTCCTCCACGGACGCCTCCCGGGTGACCCGCGAGGCCGTCGACGCGGGCATCGCCAAAATGTCCGGCGAGATCATGCAGGTGCCGTCCAAGGTCAGCGCCATCAAGATCAAGGGCGTGCGCTCCTACAAGCGCGCGCGGGACGGCGAGGACTTCGAGATCCCGGCCCGGCCGGTGACCATCTCGTCGTTCCGGGTCTACGACATGCGCGACGCGGAAGCCGAGGACGGCACCAAGGTCATCGACCTCGTCGTCTCCGTCGTCTGCTCCAGCGGTACGTACATCCGCGCCCTCGCCCGTGACCTGGGCGCCGACCTCGGCGTCGGCGGCCACCTCACCGCGCTGCGGCGCACGCGGGTGGGCCCGTACAAGCTCGACCGGGCCCGGACGCTCGACCAGCTCCAGGAGGAGCTGACGGTCATGCCGATCGGCGAGGCGGCCGCCGCGGCGTTCGCGCGCTGGGACCTGGACGCCCGGCGGGCCGCGCTGCTCGCCAACGGCGTGCGCATCGACATGCCGGACGAGTACGCCGAGGGGCGGACGGTCGCGGTCTTCGGTCCGCAGGGGCAGCTGCTCGGACTGGTCGAGAACAAGGGCGGGAAGGCGAAGTCGCTCGCGGTCTTCGTCTGACCGCCGCCGATCGCTTCCGTTCGTCTCTCGTTGACGGTGTCTCTCGTTGACGTGGAGCGGTGAGCGCACACCGACTGCTGCTCACCGCTCCACGACCCCCCTCGGGTAGGTGTTTATCCATCCGAGGCCCGCTATTCACCCGTCCGAGCAGGCGCTCGGAGTGAATGGAGGGAGCACAAGGGGGCGCTTTCGCCTCGTGTGCTTTTCGCGCTGATCTTCATCTGCCTACCGTCACGAACACGGAACGGCGGGGAGTGGTGCGGCAGTGGCGGAGCTCGTCAGGATCTGCGATCTCGCCGGGCGGGTGCGGGGCAGCGGCTTCGTGGCCGACGACCGGGGGACGGTGATCACCGGACACGAGGCCGTCGAGGGCATGGACCGGCTGGTGGTGCACGGGCCCGGGACCCGGACATGGGTCGTCGGCGCGGCCGATGTGACGGCCCTGCCGGGGTTGGCTCTGGCCCTCGTACGGACCGACGGCCTCGGGGCGGCGCCGCTGCCCGTGGCCCGGCGCACGGTGATCGAGCCCGGTACCTACGTACGGCTGCTCGCGCGGGGCTGGCGCCAGGCGCGGGTGCTCGCGGCCGGGGCGGAGGTCGCGTACCGGACGGGGGAGCGGTGCCACGCGCTGCCCGCCACGGTCGAGCTGGCCATCGGCACGGACGGCCGGGTCGCCCTGGAAGCCGGCGGGGAAGCCTGTGGGGCTCCCGTCCTCGACGCCGTGACCGGAGCGGTGCTCGCGGTCCTGGGCACCGTTCTGCGGTCGGAGCACCGCTCGGGCGCCTTCGCCGTGCCGTTGCGCGCGGCGGCAGAGGCGGACCCCGACGGCCCGCTGCGGGCGCTGCTGGAACGCAACGCCGCCGGCGTGCCGGGATACGGGCCGGAACTGAACCTCGCGGGCGCCTTGGAACTCACCGCGATCACGCTCGGGCCGGTGCTGCACCCGGGGCCCGGACCGGGGCCGGAACAGGACGAGCCGGAGCCCGTCGCCCGCCCCCGCATCGCCGCCGAACTCGACGCCTTCACCGCCGGCGGCCGGCCCGTCCTCGGGGTGGTCGGCGATCCGGGCACCGGCCGCACCACCGCGCTCGCCGCCTTGGCCGCCGCCCGGGGGCGCGGGGAGCGCCCCGCGCCGACGCTGTGGCTGCGGGGGGCGGAGCTGCGCGACGGGGACGGGTCGCTGGCCGACGCCGTGGACCGGGCGCTGGCCGCCGCCGGGCGGATCGCGGCGGCGGGCGAACGCTCACCGGCGACTTCGCCCGGCCCCTTCGTACCCGGCGGGCGGCCCGAACCGCCCGGGCCGCCCGAACCATCCGGCCCGTCCGGCACCGGCGGGTCTACCGAACCGCCGGGGCGCGACGGCATCGGGGCCGAGGTCGCGCGGCTCGCCGCCGGCGCCGGGCGGCCACTGCTGGTGGTGCTCGACACCCCGGAGGAGATGCCGCCGGGACTCGCCCGGCACCTCGCGCCGTGGACCGCGGCCACCGCCCGCTGGCTCGGCGGGACCGGGGCCCGGCTGGTGATCGCCGCCCGACCCGAACACTGGGAAGGGGCCGGCGCCCTCTACCCGCCCGAGGCGCTGCACAGCCCCGCGCGGGCAGCCCGGCGGCTGCCGCCCGCGCTGCCCGTCGGCGACCTGACCCCGGCCGAGGCCGCCGCCCTGCGGACCCGTCTCGGCATCCCCGACGACGCCGTCCGGGAGAGCGACGCCCGGCACCCCCTGACGCTGCGCCTGCTGGCGGGCGTACGGGGCGCGGGCGTCACCGAGGGTCGTCCGGGCAGGGACGAGGTGTTCGCCGCCCACCTGGACCTCCTCGCGCTGCGGGTGGCCGTGCGCATCGCCGCCTCCGCCGCCGATGCCCGGCACCCGGATACCCGGCACCCCGCCACCCCAGGCACCGGGCCGCACGGCCTGGGGGTGCAGGGCCTGGGGGTGCAGGGCCTGGGGGTGCAGGGCCCGGGGGTGCAGAGTCCGGGGGTGCACGCGCCCGGAGTGCGACGGCTGGCCGCGCGCGTGGCCGGCCGGGTCCACGAGGCCGCCCGGCGCTGCCTGGGACCGGGCCAGGGTCGGCTGGACCGGGCCGCCTTCGAGCAGCTGTTCCCCTGGCGCACCGGCTGGGCGTCCGCCGTCCTCACCGAGGGGCTGCTGGTGCCCGCCGGGCCCGGCTACCGCTTCGCCCACGAGGAGCTGTCCGACTGGCTCCAGGCCGGTCACCTCGACGTACCGACCGCGTTGGAGGCCCTGGTGCACCGGGGACCGGCCACCTCCGGCCCGCCCGTGCCCCGCCACCGCATCGGCCCCGTCCTGGAGGCCCTGCGACGCCTCCCGCCCGACGAGGCACACAGGGCGCTGCGCGGGCTGGTGGCGGCCCTGGACGCCTTCGCGCAGGCGCCGACCGACGCGGGCGCCCCGGAGGCGGACCGCGCGTGGTGGGCCGGCCGGCTGCTGCGCGAGACCCTGCTGCGGGCCCCCGACGCCACCCCGCACCTGTCGGTCCTGCACGCCCTCGTCGAACACCTGGCGGGCCGGGGGAGCGGCGCGCCGGACACCGGTGACTTCGGCGGCCGGTTCTGGAACCGGCTCCGCCTCCCCGAGCCCGACCGACTGGACCTGCTGCGTCGACTGCTGCCCTGCGACCACCGCCACCTCGAAGCCGCCGGCCGCCGCCTCGCCCGCGACCCCCGGTACGTCCAGCCCTTGCTCTGCGCCTGGTTCGGCGACGAGCGCCGACTGCGCGGCCGGCCCGGCGCGACCGTCGCCACCGCCGCCCAGGCCCTGCTGCACACCCACCGCCGCCTCGCCGTGGACGATCTCACCGAGGCGCTCGTCACCGCCGCCCACCCCCGCGCCGACGAACTGCTCGCCGTACTCGCCGAAGACGAGCCCTCGGCCCTGTGCCGGGCCGTCCACCGCTGGGCCCACGACGAGCGGCCCGGGCGCCGGGTCGCGGCCGCCGCCTACGGGCAGGCCACCGCCCCCCACGTGCGCACCCCCGCCGACCGGGAACTGCTGCGCCACGCCGCCCAGGCGCTGCTCGCCCGCCCGGCCGACGCCACCCTGCACGGCGGCGCCCTCGCGACGCTGCTCCGCGACCCCCAGGCGCGCGCCCGCTACCTCCCCGACGCCCTGGCCTGCTTCCGCGACCCCCAATGCGGCGCCCGGCTTCCCGCCGAGGCGCTGGTGGCGGCCCTGCCGTTGCTGCCGGAGCCGGACGCGGTGTTCGACGCCCTGCGCGCCCGGGCCGACGGGGAGGTGGTGCGCGCCCTGGCTACGCTCACCACCCCGGGGCTGGCCCGCCGCGCGGGCGACCTCGTACGCGAGCACCTGGCGCGTTGCCCCGAGGACGCCCCGCACGCCGCCGCGTTCGTGGACCGGCGCCTGGAGCAGGGCCCGGCGGCCGAACCCGTCCTGCGCCCCTTGGCCCTGGACCTGCTGAGGTCGGCGCCGGTACCGGTCCGGGCCGCGCTGGCCGCGGTGCTGGCCGCGCCCGGCGGGGAACCCTCGTACCCCCTGCGGGGCGAACTGGCCGACGTACTGCTGCGCGAGGAGACCGACCCGGCTGTCCTGGACGCCTTCCTCGGCGCCGTCGCCACCGGCGCCGCCGGCCGCCCCCACCAACGCACCCGCGACCTGCTGAGGCGCACCGGGCGGCAACTGCTGCGGCTCCCCGGCGGCCCCGCGGTGTTCGAGCGGAGGACGGTGGAGCTGTCGCGGACCGACGCGGAATTCGGCGCGGTGACCGCGCGCTGGCTCGGGGAGGCCACGGAGGAGGCCGCCGCACTGCTCGGGCCGGGCGCCCGGCGCACGGTCGAGACGCTGGGCCGGGGAGCCCCTGACATCACCTGAGGCGGGACGGGCTCAGCCCGACGCCGATGCGGGGCCGGGGCGGACGGCATGGCAGTCTTAGACCTGCAATCGGCAATCGGTACGGGTCTACCCACGGGTTCGGGCGAGGAGCGGTCTCAGTGCAGCGCTGGCGTGGCTTGGAGGACATCCCCGATGACTGGGGACGCAGCGTCGTCACCATCGGCTCCTACGACGGAGTGCACCGCGGCCATCAGCTGATCATCGGACGGGCCGTGGCCAAGGCACGCGAACTCGGCGTGCCCTCGGTGGTCGTGACGTTCAGCCCGCACCCGAGCGAGGTCGTGCGCCCCGGCAGCCACCCGCCGATCCTGGCGACCTACGAGCGTCGGGCCGAGCTGATGGCGGGCCTGGGCGTCGACGCGCTGCTGATCCTGCCGTTCACGGCGGAGTTCTCGCAGCTGTCGCCGGCCGACTTCATCGTGAAGGTGCTCGTCGACAAGCTGCACGCGCGTGCCGTCATCGAGGGACCGAACTTCCGCTTCGGTCACAAGGCCGCCGGGAACGTCGACTTCCTGCGCGAACTCGGCACCACGTACGACTACGAGGTCGAGGTCGTGGACCTGGTCGTGCGCGGGGAGGCGGGCGGCGGTGTGCCGTTCTCGTCGACGCTCGCGCGCAAGCTCGTCGCCGAGGGCGACATGGAGGGCGTCGCGGAGATCCTCGGCCGCCCGCACCGGGTGGAGGGCGTCGTGGTGCGCGGGGCGCAGCGCGGGCGCGAGCTGGGCTACCCGACGGCCAACGTCGAGACGCAGCCGCACACCGCGATCCCGGCCGACGGGGTGTACGCGGGCTGGCTGACGGCGGACGGCGAGCGGATGCCGGCGGCGATCTCGGTGGGCACGAACATGCAGTTCGACGCCACCGAGCGGACCGTGGAGGCGTACGCGATCGACCGCGTAGGGCTGGACCTCTACGGCATGCACGTGGCCGTCGACTTCCTCGCCTACGTGCGGGGCATGGCGAAGTTCGAGTCCCTGGACGGGCTGCTGGAAGCCATCGCGGACGACGTGAAGCGCTCCCGCGTCCTCGTCGAGACGTACGACGGGCAGCGCTGAGCGACGTCGTCCCCGGACGACGCGGAAGGGCCCGTACCTCCCCTCGGGGTGGTACGGGCCCGCGTGCGTTGTCGGCGGCGCCGGGTCAGCCGAGCCGGGGGTCGCGCGGCGGCTGACCGGGCTGGGGCTGCTGAGGCTGCGGTTGCTGACCCGGGTGCGGTGGCTGGGGCTGCTGCCAGGGTCCACCGGGCTGCGGGTAGGGCCCTCCGCCGTAGGGCTGGGGTGCCTGGGGCATGGGCTGCTGGTATGAGGGCTGCGGTTGGGGGACACCGGGCTGCCCGCCCTGCTGCGCCGCTCCCCAGTGGCCCTGCGGGGCCTGCTGCTGGGCGCGGATGAAGTCCTCGGCGACCAGGGCGGAGAGGTTGAAGTACGCCTCGCGCGTCTTGGGCCGCATCAGGTCGAGGTCCACTTCGGCGCCCGCCGCGAGGTGCTCGTCGAACGGCACCACGACGACGCCGCGGCAGCGGGTCTCGAAGTGCTGCACGATGTCCTCGATCTTGATCATCTTGCTGGTCTCGCGGACCCCCGAGATGACGGTGAGCGAGCGTGAGACGAGATCGCCGTACCCGTGCGCGGACAGCCAGTCGAGGGTGGTGCTGGCGCTGCTCGCGCCGTCCACGGACGGGGTCGAGATGATGATCAGCTGATCGGCCAGGTCGAGGACACCGCGCATGGCGGAGTAGAGCAGACCGGTGCCCGAGTCCGTGAGGATGATCGGGTACTGGCGGCCCAACGTCTCGATGGCCCGGCGGTAGTCCTCGTCGTTGAACGTGGTCGAGACGGCCGGGTCCACGTCGTTGGCGATGATCTCCAGGCCCGACGGCGCCTGCGAGGTGAACCGCCGGATGTCCATGTACGAGTTGAGGTACGGGATCGCCTGGACGAGGTCGCGGATGGTCGCCCCGGTCTCGCGGCGCACGCGCCGGCCGAGGGTGCCCGCGTCGGGGTTGGCGTCGATGGCCAGGATCTTGTCCTGGCGCTCGGTGGCGAGCGTCGCGCCGAGCGCGGTGGTCGTGGTCGTCTTGCCGACGCCGCCCTTGAGGCTGATCACGGCGATGCGGTAGCAGGACATGACCGGGGTGCGGATGAGTTCGAGCTTGCGCAGGCGCTCGGCCTCGGCGGCCTTGCCGCCGAAGCGGAAGCCGGAACGGGTGGGCTTGGGCTTCTGCTTGGCGCGCAGCAGGCGGTCGGAGGACAGCTCGACGGCAGCGGTGTAGCCGAGCGGCGCCCCGGCGGTGGCCGGGCCGGCCTGGTACGGGGGCTGCGGCCACTGGCCGCCGGCGCGCGGGTCGTGCGGCGGCTGGGGATGCGGCTGCTGCTGGGGCTGCGCGGGGGCCGGAGCCGGGGCCTGGGTCGGGGCCTGGGCCGGCGTCGGCGCCGGAGGCGGGAAGCCGTAGCCCTGCGCGCCCTGGTACGCGGGCGGCAGCGGGGGCAGTTCACCGCCCGGTCCCCCGAACGGGGGCTGCGGGGCGGGCTCGACGGGCTCCGCCGGGGCGGCGGGCGGTGCGTAGGGCCCGGGCGGGGGCGCCGCGTACAGGGAAGGGGGTACGGGAGTGCCCTCGGGCGGCGTGGCGGTGCGGTACGGCTGCGCGGGCGGCACCGCGTCGGCCGGAGCCGGAGCCGGAGCCGGAGCCGGGGCGGGGACCGCGTCGGCCGGAGCCGGAGCGGGCGTCGGCGCGTCGGCCGGGACCGGGGCCGTCGCCTGCGGCGGGGTCTCCACGGGAGCCGGGTGCACCGGGGCCGGCTCCGCGGGGGCGGGGACGACCGGAGCCGCGTCGACCGGGGCCTCGGCCGCCACGGGCGCCGGCGCCGGTTCCGGGGTCGCCACGGGGGCGGGGAGCGGGGCGCCCACCGGTTCCGGAGCCGTCTCCGGCACCGGTTCCGCTGCGGCGACAGGGGTCGGGGCCGCCGGGGGAACGGCGGGGAACACCGGCGGCGGGACCACCGCGTCCGCCGACGGCGTGCGCGGCGCCGGGGGAACGATCCGCATCGTGGGAGGCGACGTCACGTCCGACGGGCGGTGCGGTTCGAAGCCGCTGCCCTCCGGCAGCCCCGGCACGGACGCGGCAGGTGCCTGCGCCGCACCCTGCGTGTACCAGGCCGGAGGGGTGTAGTCGATGGTGAACTCGCCCGTCACCTCGGGCTCCGCATCGGACTGATCGTCCGTCGGGACGTCCCACGTCCCGCCGCGCCTCTCGTTCCGATCGCCGCTCACTGAGTCCTCCTGGTCTGTCGAACAACGGTCAGGCGCCCACCTCGACGCCGCGCCCACGCTCAGCCTAATCGCGTGCCGCCGCCCCGCTCGCCCCCGTGCCCCGGCTCACACCCCCACGACACCGACTCGCCCCGTCAGCCGCCCCGTCAGCCGCCCCGTCAGCCGGTCCGTCCGCCGACCCGTCAGTCGATCCGTCGCGCCGGACCCAGCAGTCCCGTCTCCGTGTCCGTGCCCTGCGTCATGACGAACTTCCGGTCCCGCGGCGTGCACCACAGCGTCACCCCGTCCCCCAGCGTCGGCAGCGACTCCACCGCCGCCCGCGGCAGGTGCATCAGCCGGCCGATCTGCGCGGCCTCGTCGGGGGACACCCGCTGCACCCCCACCAGCGACGCGTTGCCCATCAACCGGGGCGCCGCCGGGCTCAGGTACGGCAGCAGGGTCAGCACCGACTGCCACGGCCCCGCCACCACCCGCCCGCGCGGCGGCCGCATCCCGCAGTCCCGCACCACCAGCACCGGGCTGCCCGCCGACGCGCCCTGCGGCGGCACCCGCCCGACATCGTGCAGGGTGACGCACTGCTGGCCGCCGCCCGCCGCCTGGGCCAGCCCGGACCACACCTGCCCGCGCCCCGTCTCCACCGCGACCCGGGCCCCCGTGGCCGCCGCCCGCAGCGCCAGTACCTGCGCCGTCCACAGGCCGCCGATCAGCGTAACCTCGTACGGCGTGGGCCGGTTGACGCCCAGCACCGCCGGACGGCCCTCGGCGTCCACCCCGATGACGACCCCGTCGTCGGCGACGGGCAGGGCCAGCGCGTCCAGGTCGGCAGCCGGGACGACATGTCGTTCGCGGCGCGGCCCGATCAGCCCGAAACCGCCCCTCATCGCGCTCCTCCCAGCGGCAGCGAGGCCAGCAGGCCCGGCACCTGTTCACGGTCGAGCCGGACGAGTCCGGTCTTCACGCCCCGAGCCGTCCGCTCCAGTTCACGACGGGCGGTGACCAGTTCCTCGTCGCTGCGTCCGGTCACCCGTACGTGCCCGGTCAGCGTCACGCCCTGGCGCTCGGCCGGCGCCATCGTCAGGCTGAAGTTCGTCGCGAGCGCGGGCAGCGACGTCAGCAGCGCCACGAACTGGGGCAACGCCGCCCCCGCGCCGCCCAACTGCGGCCAGCGGCCGATCCAGTACGTGGTGTGCCGCCGGTCGTCGCAGCGCCAGGTCCGCGCCGTCTCCTCCGTGCGTCGGCCGCTGCCCGCGGCCCGGCCGGCCTGGGTGATCGCCCTCGGGTTCGCACAGGAGGACGTCGCCAGCGCGCCCGTCAGCTCCTGCTCGGTGAGCACCACGGCCCGGAAACCGGCGCCGGTCAGCCGGCTCGCCAGTTGGTCCGCGATCCGCACCAGACACCGCTGGGCGCCGCCCAGCCCGCCACCGCGCGCGGTGACCGCCTCCGGGCACAGTTCCGGGTCCAGCTTGAGCGCGATCCAGGTCAGCCGTACCGCCGGAGCGCCCGTACTGGCCTGCAGCGGCGCGTAGTTGCGGGTGGCCATCGCCTGGGGCGGCAGATGCGGCGCCGGCGCCGGCTGGGTGTGCTGCACCAACTGGGCGGACTCCAACCGGATCCCGTCCACTTCCAGCACGTCCCGTACGAGGCCCAGCGGCAGCGGGCGCGCCCCCCGGTCCGGCCGCAGCGCGGTGGCGTCCATGTCGACCTGGACGACGGCCGTCAGGAACGTGCCGTCGCCGACCATCCCCACCGGCCGCCGGTCGCGGTCGCCGAACGTCAGTGTGCGCAGGGCGGGTTCGGCCTCGACCAGCGGCGCCAGCCCCGGCTCCACGCCGGCCGGTAGCGGGCGGGAGGCGGCCCGGCGCCACCGGGCGCGCAGCGCGAGCGCGCCCCCGATCCACTCGGGCAGGGAGCGCTGGTGGCGGCGTACGAGCGCGAGCGGCACCAGGACCAGGGCCAACACCCCGGCGGGCACCAGCAGCAGCGGTTCCACGACCCACGCCACCAGCAGGGCGGCGGCCGCGATCTGGAGGAGCACCAGCTGTTGGAGTCGAAACGGGCCGAACCGGCCCGGCCCCGACCGCGGATGCGGTGTCACCCCGGCGCCGGCCGGGAGTGTGGCCGAGGTCGTCCGTGGCTCCGTCGCGGTGGCCGTCACTCGCGCACCTCCCCATCCCGGGGCGGGCCCCGTACGCTCCTGCGCGGCGGTCGCCGAACGCATCCCCGAAGTCTTCCGAATCCGCCCCGACGGGCCCCGACCGCCCCGGTCCACGGGCCGCTTGGCGGCCGACTGAGCCTACCCGCCCCCTGTGTACCGTCCGTCAAGAGGCATAGTAGGTCCCCGGTCCGATCATCGAGGCCCGGGGACCGGTGTCCGCTACCGGGCCGTGCGGCGAGAATCAGGCGGTCATGGCATCACGACGTGATGAGCTCAACGCGTACACCTTCGCGAAGCGGCGCACGGTGGCAGCGTTCCTCCAGCCCTCCGCCACCGGCACCGAGGAAGGCGCGCCCCGTCCACTGCGCGCCGTGGTCCCCGGTCTGGTGGTCGGCGCGCTCGTGGTCGCGGGCTTCGGCGCCTGGGGGATGTTCAAACCACAGGCGCCCAAGGGCTGGGACGAGCCCGGCACGCAGGTCATCGTCGGCAAGCAGTCGACGACCCGGTACGTGGTCCTGACCACCAAGGTCAACGGCAAGGAACAGACCCGGCTGCACCCCGTGCTGAACCTGGCCTCCGCCCGACTGCTGCTGGATCCGGCGAAGTTTAAGGTCCTCCAGATCGACGACAAGATCCTGGACGCGGGCAAGCCGCCGCGGGGCCCGATCATCGGCATCCCCTACGCGCCCGACCGGCTGCCCGCCCCGGCCGACGCCGGCAAGGCCAAGCGCTGGGCCGTCTGCCAGCAGCCCGGCGGCAACGGCAAGGGCGTGCAGACCGCCGCCTTCGTTTTCGCCGACCGGGAGGCGAAGCTGATGGACGACGGCCGCAAGACCACCGATGCGCAGGTGCTGTACGTGCAGAACACCGGGGGCGCCAAGGAGCGTTACCTGGTCGACGCGGCCGGGACGAAGTACCGGTTCCCCGAGGGCACCGCCGACGCGGGAACGCTCACCACGGCCCTGGTCGGCACCGGCGCCACCCCCCAGCCGGTCACCGAACAGTGGCTGTCCACCCTCACCCCCGGCGACGACCTGGCCTTCCCGCAACTGCCCGGCAAGGCGGGCGAGAAGGCGAACGTCCAGGGCCTGGGCACCGCCGACAGCAAGGTCGGCATGGTGCTGACCGCGCAGACCGGCTCCGGTACGCAGCACTACGTCGTGCTGCCCGACCGGGTCGCGCCCGTCTCGGAGTTCGTGGCCTGGCTGCTGATCTCGGCGCCCGCGACCGACAGCCTCAACATGCACGGCAAGGCCCGCGAGGTGGACCTCCAGTCCCTCAACCCGGACGCCACCCCGTTCAAGAGCGACGCCAAGTGGCCCCAGCGCAAGGGCTCGCAGGTCAACCGGGTCGCCGCGGCCCCCGGCTCCCCGCCGGGCACCGCCCTGCGCGACACGGTCTGCGCGGTGCTGCGCTCCGTCGACGCGCAGGGCAACCCGACGCTCAGCACCTGGGCCGGCACCGGCTTCCCCGTCGACATCGCCGCGAGCGGCACCGGCGCGTACGTCACCCCCGGCTCGGGGCTGCTCTACACCCAGGTCCAGGGCCGGCAGACCACCGCCGGCGGTTCCATGTTCCTGGTCACCGACACCGGCCTGCGCTACGCCGTCCAGGCCAACGGCGACAGCGACGCCGAACAGTCCAAGATCGGTGCGGGCGGTCCGAAGGAGCCGGGCACGGGCGACGGCCGGCCCGAGGCGAGCCAGGCCCAGATCCGGCTCGGCTACGGCGCGGTCACCCCCGCCATGGTGCCCATCGCGTGGTCGGAGTTCCTCTCCAAGGGCCCGCGGCTGGACACCAACTCCGCCCGTCAGCCCCAGGGTTCGTGAGGAAGCCGCCGATGCCCCGACACCCTTCCGGGCGCCGCGCCGCGGCCACCCGGAGCCTGCTCGCCGGCGCCGCCCTCGCCCTCGTGGCGGCCTGCGGTACGGCGGTCACCGGCACCCCCGCCGCGCCGCCGGCCCCGTACGGCCTGGCCCTCGCCGGCACGGGGGAGTGCACCTTCCCGATGAAGAAGCAGATCGCCGACCGGCCCTGGGCCCTGCAACGGCTGCTCCTGGACGCCCTGTGGGCCCGCACCCGCGGCAAGGGCGTCCGCGTCGCCGTCATCGACACCGGCGTGGACCGCGCCAACCCGCAGCTCGGCAGCGCCCTCGACATCGGCGCCGGCAAGGACTTCGTCGACCCCAAGGGCGGTGACGGCACCAACGACACGGTGGGCCACGGCACCAAGGTCGCCGGCCTGATCGCCGCCCGGCCCCAGGACGGCACCGGCTTCGTCGGACTCGCCCCCGAGGCCACCGTCATCCCGATCCGGCAGAACGACGGGCAGGGCAACGGCAACGCCGCGACCCTCGCCCAGGCCATCGACCACGCGGTGTCCAAGGGCGCCCAGGTCATCAACATCTCCCAGGACACCGACGTCCCGCTGACCGCTGACTCCGAACTCGCCAAGGCCGTCCAGCGGGCCGTCGACGCGAAGGTGGTGGTCGTCGCCTCGGCCGGCAACGACGGCCTCAGCGGTCAGAAGCGCAAGACCTACCCGGCCGCCTTCCCCGGCGTCCTCGCCGTCGCCGCCTCCGACCGCAACAACGAGCGGGCCGCCTTCTCCCAGCCCGGCGACTTCATCGGCGTCGCGGCCCCCGGCGTCGACATGGTCTCCACCGTCCCCGGTTTCGGCCAGTGCGTCGACAACGGGACGAGTTTCTCCGCGCCCTACGTCGCCGGGGTCGCCGCCCTGCTGCGCGCCGCGCACCCGGACTGGAGCGTGCAGCAGATCGTCTGGCAGATCGAGAACACCGCCGAACGCTCCGTGAACGGCCACGACGACTACGTCGGCTGGGGCGTCGTCGACCCGGTACGGGCACTCACCCAGGACCGCGAGCCCCCCAAGGCGCCCGTCCCGGACCCGGGGCCGCCCCCGGCGGCCGCCCCGCAGGCGGCGGCCCTGCACCTCACCGAGACGGCGCGGGAGCGGGACGAGCGGGTCGGTACGTACGCCCTGGGAACCGCCGTCGTCCTCATCGCCGTCATCGCGGGTACCGCGACCGTCGTGCGCGACGCCCGCGGGCGCCGCAGTCGTCCCTGACGACGGTCGCGGTTCACGACCGTTGCGGCGAACCGGTGTTGGGGCGGACCGGTGGACTGGCTAGAGTGACGGCAGGCTTCACGACTGTGATCGGGGGATGGCGTGGAGCGGAGGGGGAAGTTCCGGGAGCGCGTGGCTTGATTCCGCGCCCGGAAAGCCTGCTCCGCCACGCGATCCGCCGGTTCTGCCGGCGAATTGAGAAGTGAGGAGCTTCGGATGACGAGCAATTTCGGACTTGCGGACGATCCGGTCGTCAAGGCGGCCAACAGGATCTCCGAGACGGCAGAGGCCGTGTCGCGGCAGTCCCGTGAACTGGCCGACATCATCGCCACGGTGAGCGCGGGCTGGACCGGAGTGGGCGCCGGAGGCTTCGTCAAGGCCCAGGAGGACATCAACCTGGACCACGACAAGATCCGTCGGCTGCTCGGCGTCCTGCACCACGCGGTGTCGGAGACCAAGAACCTGAGCAACGCCCAGGACGAGGACGTGCGCCAGGCGTTCGCCGCCGCCAACAAGTCCGGTCTCAACAACATCTGATCGAGGCCCCGTTGCCCACAACGCCCCCGCGCGAAGGAGAAGACCATGTCCGGTAACGACGGCCACACCAAGGTCCGGTACGAAAGCGTCCAGCAGATGGCCGACCGCATCCGTGTGGTCTCGCAGAACATCCTCAAGGACCTGGACGAGATGGACGCCGCCGTCAAGGTGGTCACCGACACCTGGGACGGTGAGGCGCACCGCGAGTACGTCACCCTCCAGAAGAAGTACAAGGCCGCCGCCGACCACATGCACAAGCAGCTGGAGACCGTCGCCCAGCTCATCGAGCGCGGCAAGGGCGACTACCACGCCACGGACATCAAGGCATCGCGCCTGTTCACCGAGGCGTACTGAGCCCGCCGACCCACGTCGAAGGGGCGCGCCCGCACCGGGCGCGCCCCTTCGCGCGTTCTCGATCAGCGCAGGTCGAACTCGCCGTCGCGGGCACCTAGCACGAACGCCTCCCACTCGGCCGCCGTGTACCGCAGCACGGTGTCCCGGTCCAGCGAGGACCGCATGGCCACCGCCCCGTCGGGCAGCTTCGCGATCTCCACGCGCTCCTCGTCGGGACTGGTCCCGGGCGGGCCCTCCCACTCGACGCCGCTGATGTCGAGCGCGTACAGCTCGTCCTTCTCCTGCTGGGACCCCATGGCGCGGCCTTCCCTTCGTGCGACTTCGGTGCAGCGTTCAGGCCCGATTATCGGTGTCCGGACGGCGGCGCGGGGAGCGTTCGCGCTTATCACGTCCCCGATGCCGGCAACCGCCCGATCTGGATCAGCGACGTACCGCGCCGGCGCGAGACGAAATGGGCCCGGCCCGGCGGCAGCGGACGCGGCCTGACGTTGCCCAGCAGGTCTCCCTCGGACGGGTCACCGGACAGCACCACGCCCTGCGCGCCCAGCTCCTTGATCCGCTGCATGAACGGCTCGTACAGCGCGCGCGAGGCACCGGCGGAGTTCCGCGCGATGATGAAGCGCACGCCCGTGTCCCGGGCGAAGGGCAGGAACTCCACCAACTGCGTCAGCGGATTGCCCTGGCTGCCGGCCACGAGGTCGTAGTCGTCGATGATGATGAAGACGTCCGGGCCCGTCCACCAACTGCGGTCCCGCAGCTGCTGCGGGGTGACGTCGTCCGGCGGCTGCCTGCGGGAGAACACCCCGCCCAGCGCCTCCATGTGCATCTGCAGGGAATTCGCCATCGGCGCGTACTCCAGCAGGTGCTCCTCCGGCAGCGCGCCGAGCAGGCCGCGCCGGTAGTCGCCGACGACGAGCTTGGCCTGGTCGGGGCTGTACCGCTCGGCGATCCGCTGCGCGATGAGCCGCAACAGGTTCGTCTTGCCCGACTCGCTCTCGCCGAACACCAGGAAGAACGGGTCCGTCTCGAAGTCGACGAACACCGGCTCCAGGTCCGTCTCCCCGACACCGATCGAGATGCCGTGCCCGGGGAACTCGCCGCCCTTGGGCAACTGGTCCGCGTGCAGAAGCCGCGGCAGCAGCCGCACCCCCGGAGCCGACGGCCCCGCCCAGCTCGCCTTGACCGCGGCCACGAAGGCGGCCGTGCCCTCCGAGAGGTCCTCCGCGCTGTGCGAACCGTCGATGCGCGGCAGCGCGCCCAGGAAGTGCAGCTTCTCCGGGACCTGACCTCGGCCCGGCATGCCCGTCGGCACGTTCGCGGCGACCCGGCGGTCGAACTCGGAGTCCATGACGTCACCGAGCCGCAGCTCCAGCCGGCTCAGGATCTGGTCCTTGAGCGCGGCCCGGACCTCCATGTACCGCGCCGCCGTGACCACCACGTGGATGCCGTATCCCAGACCCCGGGACGCGATGTCCGTGACGACCGGCTCCAGGCCCTCGTACTCGCCCCGGAAACCGCCCCAGCCGTCGACGACGAGGAACACGTCGCCCCACGCCTCGCCGGGCAGCTCACCGGCCGCGCGCCGGCGCCGGTAGGTACCGATCGAGTCGATGCCGTTGGCCCGGAAGAACTCCTCCCGGCGGTTCAGTACGCCCGCCACCTCCGCGACCGTACGCCGCACCCGCTCCGGGTCCAGTCGGGAGGCGATCCCGCCCACGTGCGGCAGGTCCGCGATCGACGAAAGGGAGCCGCCGCCGAAGTCGAGTCCGTAGAACTGCACCTCGCGCGGGGTGTGCGTCAGCGCGAACGAGGAGATCAGCGTCCGCATGAGCGTCGACTTGCCGGACTGCGGGCCGCCGACCACCATCATGTGGCCCGCCGCCCCCGAGAAGTCCCGGTACAGCACCTCACGCCGCTGCTCGAACGGCTTGTCGATCAGGCCGAGCGGTACGACGAGCCCACCCGGGCGCGTGTACCCCTCCGCGTGCAGACCCCGCGCCTCGCTCGGCGCGAGCGCCGGCAGCAACTGGTCCAGCGGCGGGGCCTGGTCGAGGGGCGGCAGCCACACCTGGTGCGCCGGCACCCCCTGCCCCTCCAGCCGGCCCACGATCACGTCCAGCACCGTGTCCGCGAGCGCGTCGTCCCCCCGCGTCGCCTGCGCCGCGAGGTACGCCGGATCCGGCGCCGCGTACACCACCGGCACCGGAGCCGCCGTGAACAGCGCGGGCCGCCGCTCCAGCGGGAACGGCCCCACCGACAGGTCCGGCCCGCCCGAGCGATAGGTGCCCGAGACGTACGCCGCCTTGAAGCGGGTCATCTCGTCGGTGCCGAACTTCAGGTACCCCGAACCGGGGACCGACGGCAGGTGGTACGCGTCCGGCACGCCGATCGCGGTCCGCGACTCGGCCGCCGAGAAGGTCCGCAGACCGATCCGGTACGACAGGTAGGTGTCCAGGCCGCGCAGCTTGCCCTCCTCCAGGCGCTGCGAGGCCAGCAACAGGTGCACACCCAGGGAGCGGCCGATCCGGCCGATCTGGATGAACATGTCGATGAAGTCCGGCTTGGCGGTGAGCAGTTCGGAGAACTCGTCGATGACCAGCACCAGCGAGGCCAGCGGCTCCAGCGGGGCGCCCGCCGCCCGCGCCTTCTCGTAGTCGTGGATGTTGGCGTAGTTGCCCGCCGACCGCAGCAGCTCCTGGCGGCGTTGCAACTCGCCGCGGATCGAGTCGCCCATCCGGTCCACGAGGGTCAGGTCGTCCGCCAGGTTGGTGATCACGGCCGCCACGTGCGGGAGCTGGCCCATGCCCGTGAACGTCGCACCGCCCTTGAAGTCCGCGAGGACGAAGTTCAGGGTCTCCGAGGTGTGCGTGACCGCCAGTCCCAGCACCAGCGTGCGCAGCAGCTCCGATTTGCCCGAACCCGTGGCGCCGACGCACAGGCCGTGCGGCCCCATGCCCTCCTGAGCCGCCTCCTTCAGGTCCAGCATCACCGGCGTGCCGTCCTCGCCCACGCCGATCGGCACGCGCAGCCGCTCGCCGGCCGACCGCGGCCGCCAGGTGCGGGAGACGTCGACCTGCGCCGCGTCGCCCAGGTTCAACAGGTCCGTGAAGTCCAGGTTCGCCAGCAGCGGCTCGTCGTCGTCACCGCCCCCGGTGCGCAGCGGCGCCAACTGCCGCGCCAAGGCCTCCGCCGCCGGCAGCGACAGCGTGTCCGGGACCCCCTCGTACGCCACCCCCGAACCCGACTCCAGTCGCAGCCGGCCCGGCCGCACCACGACCGAGAGGCCGCCCCGCGGCTCGTCCAGCTCGCCCGCCACCACCTCGACGATGGTCACGCCCTGTAGGCCCTCGACCGCCGCGAACACCGAGTCCGGCGGCACCAGACCACCGCGCGGCGAGTTGGCGTCGAGCACCACCACCAGGTGCGGCTGGTCCAGCACCGGCGAGACGTCCCGGCTGAACCGTGGCCGCCCCTCCAATCGGGACCCCAGCAGCCCCTCCAGCTCGCCCAGGTCGTCCCCGAACAGCCGCTTCGTGCCCGCCCCGTCGACCTGCCCCGGAAGCTGCGTGTGCGGCAGCCACTTGGTCCAGTCCCACGACGGCACCGCACCCGGCGCCGCCACCACCGCCACCATCAGGTCCTCGGGGGAGTGCAGCGTCACCAACTGCGCCACCAGCGCCCGCGCCGTACCGCGCGCCGACTCCGCCTCCCCGGACACCGTCACGTGGTAGAACGCCCGGATCGACACCGCCACCGGCAGCCCGTCCAGCGAGGAGTGCACCTTCAGGAAGCGCTGCATCGCCCCGGCCGTCAACGGCTCCAGCTCGTCGACGGGAGCCGTGTCCGGGGCCACCAGCGGCGTCGCCAGCCGCTGGGAACCCAAGCCCAACCGGGCCTGCCCGAAGTCCTCGTCGCCGACCCGCCGCTCCCACAGTCGCGAACCCTCCGCCACCACCGACCACAACTGGTCCGGCGCCGGGTGCAGGTACAACTGCGCGTCGCGCTGCGCCCGCGCGGTCCTGCGCACCTGACGCCGTGTCTGTGCCAGGTACTTCAGGTAGTCCCGCCGCACATCCGCCATCTGCCCCTGGGTACCGCGCCGGTGGCGCACCAACTGGGCGATCACCATGCCCACCGTGGACACCAGCATCAGCACACCCATGATGCGCATGAAGGGCGCCGCGCCCGGCATGAAGAAGAAGACGACCGACGAGCCCATGCCCAACATCGGCAGGAGCTGCATCAGCATGCCCTCCTGCTGGCCCCGCGGAAGTTCCGGCGGAGCCTCCAGGCGCACCTCGTCCGCCGGCACCTCCGGCGGCAGCGACCTGGGCGGGCGTTTCACGACGATCTGGCTCACCGGAGCATCAATCCCTCGAAAACGGACGGACGTCCACGACCGGCGCCCTCAAGTCCCGGGCCTGGCCGGGGGTGGTGATCCTACTTGCCTACAGTCCGTCATAAGCCCGGTAGGGTGGCCGCGCGACATGCGCTTGAGCGAATCCGTCGCCGCAACACGTGGCGCCGGAACGGCAACCAGGGGGTCAGACAGGTGAGTACGGCCGAGGCGACCGGCTTCTGCAGGGTCACCGTCGTGGCACCGGACAGTCGGATCGACGTCGCCCTCCCCGAGGACATCGCCGTCGCCGACGTCTACCCGGAACTCCTGCGGCTCACCGGCCAGACGCAGCCCGTCGGCGCCCCCACCGGGTTCCACCTCGTACGCCGCTCCGGCGCCGTCCTCGACGGCGCCCGCACCCTCGCCGCCCAGCAGGTCCTCGACGGCGAGGTGCTCAGCCTGCGCCCCTTCGCCGAGTCCCTGCCGCCCGCCGTCTTCGACGACGTCTCCGACGCCGTGGCGTCCGCCGTCGTACGCGACCGGCACCGCTGGAGCGACGACATGCTGCGCGGCGCGGGCCTCGCCGGCGCCGCGATCCTGCTCGTGCTGCTCGGTTTCGTCCTGTGGTACGCCGACCCCGTCCGCCACGACACCCACAGCCTGCCCGGCGTCATCGCCGCCGCCGTCGGCGTCCTGCTCACCGCCGCCGCCGGTGTGCGCGCCCGCGTCTACCGCGACGGCGGCTCCGCCGTCGCCCTCGGCCTCGCCGCCCTCCCGCACCTGCTCATCGCCGGCTCCGGCATCGTCGCGCCCGCCGCCGGCCACGGACCCGGCCGCCTGCAGTTCCTGCTCGGCTGCGCGTGCGCCCTCGTCGCCTCCGTCGCCCTGGTCGCCCTCACCCCGCACGGTGACGCGCCCTTCGTCGCGGCCACCTTCCTCGCCGCCACCGGCACCCTCGCCACCTTCGCGGCCATCGCCACCGACGCCTCCGCGACCGCCACCGCCGCCGTCTGCGCGCCCGTCGCGATAGGGCTCGTCGCCTTCCTGCCCGGCCTCTCCGCCCGCTTCGCCCGCCTGCCCATCGGCTACGCCGCGCCGCAGAGCTCGACCCGCGACTACGAGTTGCCCGACAGCCACGACACCGCCCCGTACGGCGACCCCGCCGACCCGACCGGCGCCGACCGGCACGACTCCGGCGCGTCCCTCGACGCGGAAGCCATAGCGGCCCAGGCCCGGCGCGGCCACGAGATGCTCCTGGGCCTGACGGGCGGCTGCGCCGCGGTCGTCGTCGGCTCCGCCGCCGTCCTCGGCTTCTCCGACAACACCTGGGGCCGGTTGCTGGCCCTGGCCACCGGCCTCGCGATGCTGTTGCGCGCCCGCCTCTTCCGCTACACCTCCCAGGTGGTGTGCGCCCTGGTCGCCGGGTTCGCCGCGGTCGCCCTGCTGGTCCTGGGCCTGGCCCTGCACCCGCCGGCCGACCTGCTCGCGGAGCTCGTCAAGTACCACGACCGCGGCGGCCTCGACCTGCGCACCATCTGGCTCTCCGCCGCGGTCGCCGGCGGCGCGGCCCTCCTCGCCGGAATCGCGCTTGTCATCCCCCGCAAGGGCCTGTCACCCTTCTGGGGACGGCTGCTCGACCTCACCGAGGCGGCGGTACTGCTCAGCCTGGTCCCGCTGACCCTGGCCGTGCTCGACGTCTACACCCGGGCCCGCTCCCTCACCAGCTGAGACGGGCCGACCGGGACGGGCCCGGCCCGACAGCCTGGTACGCTGGGTGACGGCCGTTTGTGTACGCGCCCCCGGAGCATCTCTGGAGGCTGCGCTCAGCGGACCCCGCCTCCCGAGTTACGGAAGATCCCCAGAGAATTCGACCTGGGGCACTCGGTGGCTACGAAGACCTAAACGAGGAGTACGCGTGCCGCTTGACGCCGCTACGAAGAAGCAGATCATCGCAGAGTTTGGTGCCAAGGAGGGCGACACCGGCTCCCCCGAGGTCCAGGTCGCCATGCTCTCGAAGCGCATCTCGGACCTGACCGAGCACCTCAAGACCCACAAGCACGACCACCACTCCCGTCGTGGTCTGCTGATCCTGGTCGGCCAGCGTCGCCGCCTGCTGCAGTACCTGGCCAAGAAGGACATCCAGCGCTTCCGTACGCTGGTCGAGCGCCTCGGCATCCGCCGCGGTGCGGCCGGCGCCAAGTAAAGACGCTGTGAAGGGAGCGGTTCCCACACCGATGGGGCCGCTCCCTTTGCTGTACGTGCGAGACGTACCGGACGCTTTGTAGTCTGGTCGCAGGTGCACAACTGAAGAGGAGGAGCGCCCTCCCTACGCCGCCGGTCCTCGGTAGTGGCATCCGGAAAGCCCCGGAAGGCTACGAACCGGGTGCTTCGATCGAAGACCGGCCCGCACGCCAGGAGCGCTTCTCCGCAACCGTCCACCACCACACGGGTGGCGGACGGAGACGACGAAAATGGAGAAAACGCTAGTGGAGAACGAGACCCACTACGCCGAGGCCGTCATTGACAACGGTTCCTTCGGCACCCGCACCATCCGCTTCGAGACGGGCCGTCTGGCCCGCCAGGCCGCCGGCTCCGCCGTTGCCTACCTGGACGACGACACGATGGTGCTCTCCGCGACCACCGCGTCGAAGAAGCCCAAGGACCAGCTCGACTTCTTCCCCCTCACGGTGGACGTCGAGGAGCGGCAGTACGCCGCCGGCAAGATCCCCGGCTCCTTCTTCCGCCGCGAGGGCCGCCCCTCCGAGGACGCGATCCTCACCTGTCGCTTGATCGACCGCCCGCTGCGCCCGTCCTTCAAGAAGGGCCTGCGCAACGAGATCCAGGTCGTCGCCACGATCATGGCGCTCAACCCCGACCACCTGTACGACGTCGTGGCGATCAACGCCGCCTCCGCGTCCACCCAGCTGGCCGGTCTGCCCTTCTCCGGCCCGATCGGCGGCGTCCGCGTCGCGCTGATCCGCGGCCAGTGGGTGGCGTTCCCGACGCACACCGAGCTCGAGGACGCCGTCTTCGACATGGTCGTCGCCGGTCGCACCCTGGAGGACGGCGACGTCGCGATCATGATGGTCGAGGCCGAGGCCACCGAGAAGACCATCGCCCTCGTCAAGGGCGGCGCCGAGGCGCCGACCGAAGAGGTCGTCGCCGCCGGTCTCGATGCCGCGAAGCCGTTCATCAAGGTCCTGTGCAAGGCCCAGGCCGACCTCGCCGCCAAGGCCGCCAAGCCCGAGGGCGAGTTCCCGGTCTTCCTGGACTACCAGGACGACGTGTACGAGGCCCTCACCGCCGCGGTCAAGGGCGACCTCGCCCAGGCGCTGACCATCGCGGGCAAGCAGGACCGCGAGGCCGAGCTGGACCGCGTCAAGGACATCGCCGCCGAGAAGCTCCTCCCGGCCTTCGAGGGCCGCGAGAAGGAGATCTCCGCCGCCTACCGCAGCCTGACCAAGGCCCTGGTGCGCGAGCGCGTCATCAAGGACAAGGTCCGCATCGACGGCCGTGGGATCACGGACATCCGTACCCTCGCCGCCGAGGTCGAGGCCATCCCGCGCGTGCACGGCTCGGCGCTGTTCGAGCGTGGCGAGACCCAGATCCTGGGCGTCACCACCCTCAACATGCTCCGCATGGAGCAGCAGCTGGACACCCTCTCCCCGGTGACCCGCAAGCGCTACATGCACAACTACAACTTCCCGCCGTACTCGGTCGGCGAGACCGGCCGCGTCGGTTCCCCCAAGCGCCGCGAGATCGGCCACGGCGCGCTCGCCGAGCGCGCGATCGTGCCGGTCCTGCCGACGCGCGAGGAGTTCCCCTACGCGATCCGTCAGGTGTCCGAGGCCCTCGGCTCCAACGGTTCCACCTCCATGGGCTCGGTCTGCGCCTCCACCATGTCGCTGCTGAACGCCGGTGTGCCGCTCAAGGCCCCCGTCGCCGGCATCGCCATGGGTCTGATCTCCCAGGAGATCGACGGCAAGACCCACTACGTCGCCCTCACCGACATCCTCGGTGCGGAGGACGCCTTCGGCGACATGGACTTCAAGGTCGCCGGCACCAAGGAGTTCGTCACCGCGCTCCAGCTGGACACCAAGCTCGACGGCATCCCGGCCTCCGTCCTGGCCGCCGCCCTCAAGCAGGCCCGCGACGCCCGCCTCCACATCCTCGACGTGATGATGGAAGCGATCGACACGCCGGACGAGATGTCCCCCAACGCCCCGCGGATCATCACCGTCAAGATCCCCGTGGACAAGATCGGCGAGGTCATCGGCCCCAAGGGCAAGATGATCAACCAGATCCAGGAGGACACCGGCGCCGAGATCACGATCGAGGACGACGGCACCATCTACATCGGTGCCGCCGACGGCCCGGCCGCCGAGGCCGCCCGCGCCACGATCAACCAGATCGCCAACCCGACCATGCCGGAGGTCGGCGAGCGCTACCTGGGTACGGTCGTCAAGACCACCACCTTCGGTGCCTTCGTCTCCCTCATGCCCGGCAAGGACGGCCTGCTGCACATCTCGCAGATCCGCAAGCTCGCCGGTGGCAAGCGCGTGGAGAACGTCGAGGACGTGCTCGCGGTCGGCGCCAAGGTCCAGGTCGAGATCGCCGAGATCGACTCCCGCGGCAAGCTCTCCCTCGTCCCCGTGACCGAGGGCGAAGACGCTGCCGACGCCGAGAAGGACGATTCCGACAAGTGACGTCCCGTAGTCCCCGTGTGACGGCCCGCCCCTCTTCCGAGGGGCGGGCCGTCGCCCGTACCCAAACCCTGCTCACGGGGCAGAACGGCATCGGCACCGTCCGCCGCACCGTCCTGCCCGGCGGCCTGCGCATCGTCACCGAGACCCTGCCGTCCGTCCGCTCGGCCACCTTCGGCATCTGGGCGAACGTCGGCTCCCGCGACGAGACGCCCACGCTGAACGGCGCCACGCACTACCTGGAGCACCTCCTCTTCAAGGGCACCGACAAGCGCAGTGCCCTCGACATCTCCTCCGCGATCGACGCGGTCGGCGGCGAGATGAACGCCTTCACGGCGAAGGAGTACACCTGCTACTACGCACGGGTGCTCGACACCGACCTGCCGCTGGCCATCGACGTGGTCTGCGACATGCTCACCGGCTCGCTGATCCGCGAGGAGGACGTCGACGCCGAACGCGGCGTGATCCTCGAAGAGATCGCGATGACCGAGGACGACCCCGGTGACTGCGTCCACGACCTGTTCGCCCGGACCATGTACGGGGACACCCCCCTCGGCCGCCCCGTCCTCGGCACCGTCGACACGATCAACGCCCTCGGCGCCGAGCGGATCCGCCGCTTCTACAAGAAGCACTACGACCCGACCCGCCTGGTCGTGGCCGCCGCCGGCAACGTCGACCACAACAAGGTCGTACGCCAGGTCCGCGCGGCCTTCGAGAAGGCCGGGGCGCTCACCCGCACCGACGCCGAGCCTGTCGGCCCGCGCGGCGGTACCAAGCGCGTGCGCACCGCCGGCCGCGTCGACCTGATCAGCCGCAAGACCGAGCAGGCCCACATCGTCCTCGGCATGCCCGGCCTGGCCCGCACCGACGACCGCCGCTGGGCGCTCGGCGTGCTGAACACCGCCCTCGGCGGCGGCATGTCCTCGCGGCTCTTCCAGGAGGTCCGCGAGAAGCGCGGCCTGGCCTACAGCGTGTACTCGTACACCTCGGGCTTCGCCGACACCGGCCTCTTCGGCGTCTACGCCGGCTGCCGGCCCAACCAGGTCCACGACGTCCTGCGCATCTGCCGTGACGAACTCGACAAGGTCGCCTCGGACGGGCTCACGGACGAGGAGATCGGCCGGGCCGTCGGCCAACTCTCGGGTTCCACCGTCCTCGGCCTGGAAGACACCGGCGCGATCATGAACCGCATCGGCAAGAGCGAACTGTGCTGGGGCGACCAGATGTCGGTCGACGAGATGCTGGCCCGCATCGCCGCCGTGACCCCGGACGAGGTCCGCGACGTCGCCCGGGACGTCTTGGCCCAGCGCCCCTCCCTCGCGGCGATCGGCCCGCTCAAGGAGAAGCAGGCCGCCCGCCTCGACGAAGCGGTCGCCTAACCCCCGTGGGCACGTACGCACGTGCCGACGTACGCACCTAAGGAAGCGAACATGAGCAAGCTGCGCGTGGCAGTCCTCGGCGCCCACGGCCGCATCGGCTCCGAGGCGGCCAAGGCCGTCGAGGCCGCCGACGACATGGAGCTGGTCGCCGCCCTCGGCCGCGGCGACAAGCTGGAGACGCTGGTCGACGCCGGCGCCCAGGTCGCCGTCGAGCTGACCACCCCGGACTCGGTGATGGGGAACCTCGAATTCCTCGTCGGCCACGGAATCCACGCGGTGGTCGGCACCACCGGCTGGACCGAGGACCGCCTCGCCCGGCTGGACACCTGGCTGGCCGGCTCCCCGGGAACCGGGGTGCTCATCGCGCCGAACTTCTCCATCGGCGCCGTCCTCACCATGAAGTTCGCCGCCCAGGCCGCCCGCTACTTCGAATCCGTCGAGGTCGTCGAGCTGCACCACCCCAACAAGGTCGACGCCCCCTCCGGGACCGCGACCCGTACGGCGCAGCTCATCGCGGCCGCCCGTGCCGAGGCCGGCCTCGGCGCCCAGCCCGACGCCACCGCCACCGCCCTCGACGGGGCCCGCGGCGCCGACGTCGACGGCGTCCCGGTGCACGCCATCCGCCTGCGCGGCCTGCTGGCCCACCAGGAGGTGCTGCTCGGCGGTGAGGGCGAGACCCTGACCATCCGTCACGACTCCCTGCACCACCGCAGCTTCATGCCGGGCATCCTGCTCGGCGCGCGCCGCGTGACGCAGACCCCGGGCCTCACCTTCGGCCTGGAACACTTCCTCGACCTCGGCTGATGAGCAGGCAGTAGTACCCATGCGCGCGAAGATCACGTACTTCCTGACGGCGGCCGTCCTGGTCGTCTACTTCGTCCTGGTCGGCAGCCGGGGCCTGATGCTGCTCGGGCAGCGCACCTGGCTGACCGTCACCTTCGGCGTCGCGGTCCTGGTCCTGCCCGTCATCGGGGTCTGGTTCCTCTGGATGAACACCCGCTTCGTCACCAAGGCCAACCGGCTCGCCGCCGAGCTGGAGGCCGAGGGGGCCCTGCCCGTGGACGAGCTGGAGCGAGACCAGTACGGCCGGATCCTGCGGGACTCCGCCGACGAGGTCTTCGCGCGCCGCAAGGCGGAGACGGAGGACGCGCCGGGCGACTGGCGCAACTGGTTCCGCCTCGCCGTCGCCTACCACGACGCCCGCGACACCCCGCGGGCCCGCAAGGCCATGCAGCGGGCGATCGCCCTGCACGACGGACCGCGCCCGTAGGTCGGGCCGTACAGGTCTGATCCGCTCCTGTACGGGCTTCGGCCGCGCTCCGGTCCGCCTCAGGCGGGCACGGCCGCGTATTCGTCGGCCCGGTACTCCTCGGCCCAGGCACCGACCACGTCGGCGGCGCGCTCGAACGCCTCGCCGCGCGCCAGGAAGTCGGCGTTGTGGTCGGTCAGCAGCACCGGCGCCGCCGCGCCGTCGTGGGTCGAGAGCGTCAGCGCCTGGCCCTGCACGGTCCTCGGCAGGCCCAGCCAGCGCACCGGCTGCTGCACCGTCCTGATCCCGTCGACCGCGCTCCACGGGATCGAGCGCGTCCGGAAGAACGCCACGTGGCGCAGACCCGTACGGCTCACCCACACGCCCGCCAGGAGCAGGCGCAGCGTCGCCCCCAGCACCGCGAGCGCGGCGGCCAGGCACACGACGGCCCCGCCCCACGCCCCCGCGAAGGCGATGATCATCGTGGCCAGCAGCATGAAGGCGGTCAGCAGGAGGAGCAGCGCCGCGATCGCCACCCGGCAGGGGCCGGGCCGGTAGGGCCGGCGCCAGCGGTCGTGGTCGTCGTGGGGGAGGGCTTCGTCTTCGTGCTCGTCGGCTACGCCGTCGGCCGTCAAGAAGGGCAGGGGCACGGCTGGACCTCACTCACATGCACGTTCGGTTGGGCTGTGCCCGTGAGGCTACCGCCCCTCGGAGGCCCGCGACTGCTGTGACGTCCCGGGCGCCTGGTGCGGCTGCAGAGCCGGCATACCGAAGAGCAGCGAGCCGACGAGTCCGGCCACCACGGTCAGTCCGACCAGCGTACGGGCGGCGAGCTGAGTCTTGCCCAGACTCTCGCGCGGCGGCGGAGTGACGTTACTGCGAAAACGCTCGGCCTCGGCGACGAAGGTGAACGGGACGGGTTCGCGCCGGAGGAACATGAAGGCGGCTCTCCTTGTGGTCGGGGCCCCGGGGGGCCGTTGGTGGTCCTTCCCCCAGTAGGACGCGCGAACGCCCCGATAGGTGCCGGATCTCGGACATCGTTCGCGTTCGTTCGGCGGGCCGTCGGCAGTCCCGGTGGACCCCGTCGCCGCCCGGGCCCGGACGGGGAGCCCCGCCGGGCGCCGTAGAGTGGGCGCGCCCCAGGTGCGACACGTTTGGAAGGACCCCAGTGAGCGATACCGCCGCTTCAGACCTGAAACCCAGCTTCCGCAGTGATGTGACGGTGGAGCTGGTGAAGCACTCCGCCGCCGACTCCGACGTCCTGTGGGCCGCCCGGGTCTCCACGGCCGGCGAGCAGTCGCTGGAGGAGCTGCGGAAGGACCCGGAGCGCTCCAAGGGCCTGATCAACTTCCTGATGCGCGACCGCCACGGCAGCCCGTTCGAGCACAACTCGATGACCTTCTTCATCAGCGCCCCGATCTTCGTGTTCCGCGAGTTCATGCGCCACCGCGTCGGCTGGTCCTACAACGAGGAATCCGGCCGCTACCGGGAGCTGCAGCCGGTCTTCTACGTCCCCGACGCCGAGCGCAAGCTCGTCCAGCAGGGGCGCCCCGGCAAGTACGTGTTCGTGGAGGGCACCGAAGCGCAGCAGGAGCTGACCGGCCGCGTCATGGAGGACTCCTACCGTCAGGCGTACGAGGCGTACCAGGAGATGCTCGCGGCGGGCGTGGCCCGCGAGGTTGCCCGTTCGGTCCTGCCGGTCGGTCTTTTCTCCTCGATGTACGCCACCTGCAACGCGCGCTCGCTCATGCACTTCCTCGGCCTGCGCACCCAGCACGAGCTGGCGGCCACCCCGTCCTTCCCGCAGCGGGAGATCGAGATGGTCGGCGAGAAGATGGAGCAGCACTGGGCGGCCCTCATGCCGCTCACCTACGCCGCCTTCAACGCCAACGGTCGCGTCGCGCCGTAAGGCCGGAAACAGCCGGTCGCGCACGGATGCCCGAAGGCAAGTCCCAAGTGTCCGTATTGCGGCGTTTCGTGAAGTTCATCTAGGCTGATCAAACGGACCCGGCACTGCTTGAACCCCCGAGCAGGCAGTGCCGGGCTCCAACAACCCGCGGTCACACTGCGCAGTCATATGGGGGAGCCACACCTCGTTGACGTCCCCCGAGGGGACACCGCGAGCGTGGCAGCGAGTAGCGTGTTACCCATGGCTCCGATCTCGACTCCGCAGACCCCCTTCGGGCGGGTCCTCACCGCCATGATCACGCCGTTCACGGCGGATGGCGCACTCGACCTCGACGGCGCGCAGCGGCTCGCCGTCCACCTGGTGGACGCAGGCAACGACGGCCTGATCATCAACGGCACCACCGGTGAGTCGCCGACCACCACCGACGCGGAGAAAAACGACCTCGTACGAGCCGTACTCGAAGCGGTCGGAGACCGCGCCCACGTCGTCGCCGGCATCGGCACCAACGACACCCGCCACACCCTGGAGCTCGCCCGCCAGGCCGAGCGCACCGGCGCCCACGGCCTGCTCGCGGTCACCCCGTACTACAGCAAGCCGCCGCAGGAGGGCCTCTACCGCCACTTCACGGCGATCGCCGACGCCACCGAGTTGCCGGTCATGCTTTACGACATCCCGGGCCGCAGCGGTGTCCCGATCAACACCGAAACCCTCGTACGGCTGGCCGAGCACCCCCGTATCGTGGCCAACAAGGACGCCAAGGGCGACCTCGGCCGCGCCAGCTGGGCCATCGCACAGAGCGGCCTGGCCTGGTACTCCGGCGACGACATGCTGAACCTGCCGCTCCTGTCGGTCGGCGCGGTCGGCTTCGTCTCCGTGGTCAGCCACGTGGTCACCCCCGAGCTGCGCGCGCTGCTCGAAGCCCACCTGGGCGGCGACGTGCAGAAGGCCGCCGAGATCCACCAGAAGCTGCTCCCCGTGTTCACCGGCATGTTCCGCACCCAGGGTGTGATCACCACCAAGGGCGCGCTGAACCTCCAGGGCCTGCCCGCAGGCCCGCTGCGGCTCCCGCTGGTCGAGCTGACCGCCGAAGAGACGGCCCAGCTCAAGATCGATCTTGCCGCCGGCGGGGTACAGCTCTGACAACGGACTTCACAACTGAACAAGCACGACCGGCACAACTGAACACGCAAGATCACAACAGACACAAGCAAGTGCACGAATGACATGCGCGCCACGTGCCTTCCGAGGTATGTGGCGCGCGTGGTGAGGAGAGACTTTTGAGCCATCCGCATCCTGAACTCGGCCCGCCGCCGAAGCTCCCCAAGGGCGGCCTCCGGGTCACCCCCCTGGGCGGTCTCGGTGAGATCGGCCGCAACATGACCGTCTTCGAGTTCGACGGTCGCCTCCTGATCGTCGACTGCGGCGTCCTCTTCCCGGAGGAGGAGCAGCCGGGCATCGACCTGATCCTCCCTGACTTCTCGTCCATCCGGGATCGGCTCGACGACATCGAGGGCATCGTCCTCACCCACGGCCACGAGGACCACATCGGCGCCGTCCCCTACCTCCTCCGGGAGAAGCCGGACATCCCGCTGATCGGCTCCAAGCTGACGCTGGCCCTCATCGAGGCGAAGCTCCAGGAGCACCGGATCCGCCCCTACACCCTTGAGGTGAAGGAAGGCGAACGGGAGGCCCTCGGCCCCTTCGACTGCGAGTTCATCGCCGTCAACCACTCCATCCCTGATGCCCTGGCCGTGGCCATCCGGACCCCCGCCGGCCTGGTCGTGGCCACCGGCGACTTCAAGATGGACCAGCTGCCGCTGGACAGCCGGCTCACCGACCTCCACGCCTTCGCGCGGCTGAGCGAGGAAGGCATCGACCTCCTCCTCTCCGACTCGACGAACGCCGAGGTCCCGGGCTTCGTGCCGCCGGAGCGTGAGATCTCCAACGTCCTGCGGACGGTCTTCGCCAACGCCCACAGCCGGATCATCGTGGCGAGCTTCGCCAGCCACGTGCACCGCATCCAGCAGATCCTCGACGCCGCCCACGAGTACGGGCGCCGGGTCGCCTTCGTCGGCCGCTCGATGGTCCGCAACATGGGCATCGCCCGTGACCTGGGCTACCTGCGCGTCCCGGCCGGCCTCGTCGTGGACGTGAAGACCCTCGACGATCTGCCGGCCCACGAGGTCGTCCTGGTCTGCACCGGCTCCCAGGGCGAGCCGATGGCCGCCCTGTCCCGGATGGCCAACCGCGACCACCAGATCCGGATCGTCCCCGGCGACACGGTCATCCTGGCGTCGTCCCTGATCCCGGGCAACGAGAACGCGGTCTACCGCGTGATCAACGGTCTGACCCGGTGGGGCGCCAACGTCGTGCACAAGGGCAACGCCAAGGTGCACGTCTCCGGTCACGCCTCCGCGGGCGAGCTGCTGTACTTCTACAACATCTGCAAGCCGCGGAACCTGATGCCGGTCCACGGCGAATGGCGCCACCTGCGCGCCAACGCCGAGCTGGGCGCCCTGACGGGTGTCCCGAAGGACCGGATCGTGATCGCCGAGGACGGCGTGGTCGTCGACCTGATCGACGGCAAGGCCCGGATCTCCGGCAAGGTCCAGGCCGGCTACGTGTACGTCGACGGCCTGTCGGTCGGCGATGTCACGGAGGTCCATCTCAAGGACCGCCGCATCCTGGGCGAAGAGGGCATCGTCTCGGTCTACGTCGTGGTGGACAGCACCACGGGCAAGGTCGTCAGCGGTCCGAACATCCAGGCCCGCGGCTCGGGCATCGACGACGGCGCGTTCGGCTCGGTCGCGCTCAAGATCGAGGAAGCCATCGCCCGCGCCGCGGCCGACGGCGTCGCCGAACCGCACCAGATCCAGCAGCTCATCCGCCGCACGATGGGCAAGTGGGTCTCGGACGGCTACCGCCGCCGCCCGATGATCCTCCCGGTCGTCATCGAGGTCTGACCCTCGCCGTAGCGACCCGAACCGGAGCGGGCTTCCCTCGATTTGCACCGAGGGGGCCCGCTCCAGTACGTTTACGTCTCCACCTCGCACGGCCCCCCGACACACACGTGTGCCCCGACGGTGCCCGCGAGGAGGGTGGGGAAACAGACCCGGGGAGACCTGATAAAGTCTGGATCCACCCGAAAGGGAATGGCCCTCCAACGGCCGCAGAATTCAAATCCGGTTCCGGAAACGGTGCGGAAATGGTCTGGTAAGGTTGGAATCGCCGGAAAGGGAAGCGCGAAAGCGGAGAACTGGAAAGCGAACCCCGCTTCGACCGGGAATCGGACACGAAAGAGTCTGATAGAGTCGGAAACGCAAGAACAAAACGAAGAACAAAGGAAGCGCCCGGAGGAAAACCCGCGAGGGTGAGTACGAAGGAAGCGTCCGTTCCTTGAGAACTCAACAGCGTGCCAAAAATCAACGCCAGAAGTTGATACCCCGTCCATTTCGGTGGATGAGGTTCCTTTGAAAAAGTCCTGTCCCTTCGGGGTCGGGCAATGAACACAGCGAGGACGTTGTGGTCGACCGGTCTTATTCCGACCTTGGTCGACCCGCTCTAAGTGTGTGTTTCACCCGATTACGGGTAAA